>JBQNCA010000004.1:0-102195 GCA_052169645.1 Anaerovoracaceae bacterium | reverse complement strand
TTATTTTTCATAGAATCAAACTGTTCTTTTGTAATAGAGTAGGATTCCAAGTCAAACAGATTATCGGACAACTCTTTTAGGATATTGCATACATCGGCATTAAATGGATGCTCTTTGTCATTACCATAGAATACAAGCTTAGCATTCCATTTATTTTCTTCTGTTTCAATGTCATTATTGGGGAATTTGTCTTCCAAAATTATTTTAAATCCAATTTCTTTTTTCATTGCCAGTTCATACATAAATAATACAAAATCTCTCAAGCTTGAAAGACCGAAAGTATAATCACTTCTTCCGGCAAGCCAATCTAAAGATGCATTGCATTTATCGGCAATATCTATCAGCACATCGATTGTAGGATTATTTTTTCCGTTTTCGTGTGCAGACATGGACGGTTGAGGGATTCCTAAAAATTCTGCAAACTCCTTTTGTTTTTTTTATTTATAGAACGAATTATAAAAACGAAAATAATACCTTACTTTGCCCCAAAATCTATAGCTGAAATAACTGCTCCGGATATTTTACAGTGGCAAAATGAGCTACTTAAAAAATCTGATAGTTAAGTGAAGCCTTATTCCCAAACATATTTGAGAACAATTCAAAATCAGTTAAATGCAATCCTTAACCATGCAAATAAATATTATGGATTGGTTGATAATCCCACTAATAAAACAACTAAGATGGGAAAATGAAAAGCACAGGAAATGTTGTTTTGGACAAAAGAGGAGTATGAAAAATTTGCTGAAAGCATTAAAAATAAGCCGAATTCATACTATGCATATCCTCACTATATCATAAAAACGTTAAACGATTGTTTTACAGATGTTGGAGAAATTTTAAATAAAATGCAATAATTCAACTTAAAAAATGATTAAAGGTTGCCGGAAATATTTCTTCCGAAAAATTCCGGTCTTTTTTTGCGCTGATACCGGCAAAATAGGCAAATATAAAATTTAACTTATTTACTAATAATTATATAAAATATGATATAATTATATCGTTGTACATATATTATGATGATAATATCAAATTGATGAAAATTATAGTCATAATATTTATTTGTTTGAATAATATAAATACATTGATATTTTGAGGGGATTCACTGATGTTAGCGCAGCTTAAAATAAGTCTTGATTCAGATAATTTAAATCTATATAAGGCATCCACCTTACAGGGTGTTCTGTTTGAAAATATAGATTCGGATTTTGCAGATCTTATGCACAGTCAAAATATACATCCATACAGTCAGTATCTTATTAAAGAAGAAAATTCATATTTCTGGATTATAAATACTCTTAATGAAGAAAGCTACAATCATATAATTTTGCCTCTTATAAATCCTAAATTCAAAGAATTTACATTAAAAAAAGGAAATATAGATGTAAAAATCAATACAAAAGAGTTGAAGCAGCTTTCTGATGAAGAATTGCTGAAAAGATTTTATGATGAGGATGCGGATAGAAATATCAGTGTAAATATAAGAACTCCTATGGCTTTCAAGCAAAAAGGTATTTATACCATAGTACCGGATATACGATTGATTTTTCAAAGTCTTATGAATAAATATAGTGCAGCCTATGCTCATATGTCCATGTTTGATTTGGATACATTGGCTCAAATTACTGAAAATACATTTGTTACACGATACAATTTGAGAAGTGCAGCTTTTGCTATGGAAGGAATAAAAATCCCAGGATTTATAGGTAAAATAAGTTTTAGGTTCAGAGGTACGGAAACTTTGGCAAGGTATGCGAGGTTGTTACTGGAATTTGCCGAATTTTCAGGAGCGGGAATAAAAACTGCAATGGGAATGGGTGCAATCTGCATTGTCGGAAACGAGGTTGAAAAATGAATGAAAAAGAAGTAAAGCTTGTTATAGGATGTTTACTGCATGATATAGGTAAAATCTTATACCGTTGTGATGACAAGAGAAATCACAGTTTGAGCGGATTTGATTTCCTGTCTTCAAAAGTAGGGATAGAGGATAAGGATATACTCGATTGTGTAAAATATCACCATGCAAGAAATCTGAAAGGAGCAAATCTTCCGTTTGATTCCCTTGCATATATTTCGTGTATTGCAGACAATATAGCATCAGCAGCTGACCGCAGAGATGAAGAGGACGGATATAAAAGCTTTGACATTGATACGCCTTTGGCATCCGTGTTCAATCTACTGAACGGCAATAATGCAAAAATGTATTATTCGCCCTATACATGGAATGAGGAAACCGGTATAAATTATCCATCTCCTGAAAAGAAATCCTTTGAATCGGGGGAATATTTGAAAATAATTCAAAATATTTCCGATAATCTGAAAAGAACAGATTTTGAGGAAAGCAATATAAATTCCATATTGGAAATATTGGAAGGAAATTTGAGCTATGTGCCGTCATCCACATATTTGATGGAGGTGCCTGATATATCTTTGTATGATCACATGAAGCTCACTGCAGCTGTAGCCTCTTGTATTCTCCGGTATGCAGAAAAGAATAATATTGTTGATTATAAAAATGAGTTTTTTATAGAATATACCAAATTTTATAATAAAGATGTATTTTTAATGGCATCTATGGATGTATCAGGGATTCAGAAATTTATATATACGATCACAAGTAAAAGTGCATTAAAAATGTTGCGAGCAAGATCTTTTTATTTGGAAATTCTTATGGAGCATGTTATTGATGAGTTGCTTTTACGTTTAAATCTGAGTAGGGCAAATCTCATATATTCAGGTGGCGGGCACTGCTATCTCTTGCTGCCTAATATACAGGAATGCAGAGACAGCTTCGATGAATTTATGAATGAAGTTAATGAGTGGTTTTTAGAAAAATTTGATGTTTCACTGTATATTGCAGGCGCATATACATCTTGCAGCAGCAATTCTTTAAATAATACCCCCCCTGAAAAAGCTCCTTATTCAGCGATTTATAGAGCACTTTCAGAACAAATTTCATATAAAAAGAGTCATCGGTATACTCCTGCACAATTGTTAAAGCTAAATAATCACAAATTCAGTGATTATACAAGGGAGTGCGGGGTTTGTAAAAGTATAGCCGAGGTAAATTCGGACGGAAGATGTCATATCTGTGAATCGCTTACATTGATATCGAAAGCTGTGCTAGAAAAGGAATTTTTCTCCGTGGTGACGGATACGGGTCAGGAAGGGCTTGAACTGCCGTTCGGTTTCAAGCTTATAGCCGATACGGAAGAAAGCATAAGGAAGCGCATGAAAGAAAGTGACGAATTTAAAAGAGCTTACAGTAAAAATCGAAGGCATGCAGGCAAGCACATAGCTACAAATTTGTGGGTAGGCGATTATACGAGTAAGGATACATTTGAAGCTTTTGCCGAATCTGCTGAGGGAATAGAAAGAATAGGAGTGCTTAGAGCAGATGTGGATAATCTAGGGAATGCTTTTGTTAACGGATTTAAAAATTCTGATAATAATAATAGATATGTCACATTATCAAGAACGGCGACACTTTCAAGACAACTTTCTCTTTTCTTTAAATATCATATCAATGAGTTGTTGGAGCATCCAAAATTTAAAATTGGAGATATAAATAGAGAAAGGCGAAATGCAACAATAGTATATTCAGGCGGAGATGATTTATTTATAGTCGGCTCATGGAATGATATTATAGAATTGTCAGTAGATATCAGATGCGCTTTTGAAAAATATACAGAAGGAACTTTGTCGATATCAGCCGGGATAGGTGTCTACCAGTCAAGTTATCCTATCAGTGTTATTGCGGATGAAGTTGCAGGCATGGAAAGTGAATCAAAAAAATATCCCGGTAAAAATGCAATAACTCTGTTTGAGGACGGAAAGAGGCATCGGGTTACAGCAGATTCCGATGATACTATAGGTGACGGAAGTTATTCGTGGAAAGAGTTTGAAGATAGAGTTATTTCCGAAAAATTTAAAATTATAAAAATGTTTTTCAGTAAGTTTGATGAATCGGATGATTATGGCAAAGCATTTCTATATAAATTGTTGGATTTAATACGAAATCAGGATGATAAAATTAATTTTGCAAGATATATATATTTGCTTTCAAGAATGGAACCGAGTGCGGATGAAAGTTCTGAAAAGAAGCTTGCATACTCGGAATTTTCGACTCAAATGTATAGATGGATGGATAATTATAGGAAACAAATTTCCAATTCAGATAAATTGTTAAAAAAACAGGAGGTAAATTTAATAGGAGAGGATATAAGACATTTGAAAACTGCTATAAATATTTATGTATATCTTATAAGAGAAAGAGGGGTTTGATTATGAACATAATAACAGAAGCCAATTATGTAGATATGGCGGAAAACGTAATTGAGAAGCTGTCGAAAAAGAAAAAAAGTAACGGTAAATCTGATGAAATGGTTACAACCTCTAAAATTAGGAATTTGTTATCTATGACATCAGATATATATAATGATGTAATTTCACAATCCGACACAATGATGACAGATGAGCAGATGAGCAGAATCGAGTATCTAAGGATAAGAGTCATATATGAATCGGGCAGAGAAAAGAAGGTTAAGGATTTAGTTCAGGAATCAAAGATGATTGAAATAATTAAAAGTATAGGCAGAGAAAAAAAGGAATTTTTGTTGTTCAATAAATATATGGAAGCTTTAGTCGCATTTCATAGATATTATGGGGGAAATGATCATTAGGAGGATATTGATATGTATGCAAAAATTGAAATTTCAGGACAGATTGAGGTCGTTACAGGAATGCATATAGGAGGCAGCAGCGCCTTTGCAGCAATAGGAGCAGTGGATTACCCGATAATGAAAGATGTGAGGACGAATTTACCCATGATTCCGGGAAGTTCCCTTAAAGGCAAGATGAGAACTTTGCTGGCAAAAAGATATAATGAAGCTGTAACTCAACCTAATGATGACAATATCAGAGTTGCAAGACTTTTCGGAACATCTGCAAAAGGAGCTGTATTGAAGAGCCGTCTGATATTTTCGGACATGGTGCTTTCAAATAAAGAAGAATTGAGAAAAGAAGGTCTGCAAAGTATGACTGAGGTTAAGTTTGAAAATACGATCAATCGATTAAATGCTGTAGCAAATCCGAGGCAGATAGAACGTGCAGTAAGAGGATCAAAATTTGATTTAAATTTGATATATGAGGTGGAAAATTCCGATGAAATTGTTGATGATATGACAGCAATCGGTGAGGGCCTGAGACTTTTGCAATACGATTATCTCGGAGGGCACGGAACCAGAGGATACGGCAAAGTAAAATTCAGCGATATTTATCTCAGCGTAGTTGTGGGGGAAGTGAATCAGGAGTTGGTAGGCAAATGCGAAGTTATACTGACGGAAGCAATTTCAAAATAGGGATAAGGAGCCTATTATGAGCTATCATATTTATAAATTTAAATTTTCCTCTGGGGTGCATTTCGGAATAAATTCTTTGGATGATACAGGGTTTACCTTTGGAAGCGATACATTGTTTTCAGCATTGTGTATAGAAGCCGTTAAAATGGGTGAAAATCAACTTAATCTTTTAATAGAATATGCAAAAGAAGGCAAGCTTTTGCTTTCGGATGCTTTCCCTGTAGTGAAAGGAGAGTATTATCTGCCTAAGCCGATGAAAAAAATAGACTATGCAGATGACGGCAATTTAAATGCAAAAAAAGCATTTAAGAAAATGAAATATATTCCTGTCACCGTATTTGAAGAATATCTCAAAGGAAACATGACAGGCAGTGAAGCGGAAAAAATTAAAATGCCCGGGCACAAAGTTATAAAAGTTTCAGCATCTATAAAGGGAAATGAAGAAGCCGATCCGTTCAGGGTGGGAACATACTATTTTGATGATGATGAATCGTTGTATATAATAGTTAAAACAGAATCTGATAAAGTTAAATGCTTTTTAGAGGAATTAATAGACGGACTGTCTTTGATAGGAATAGGGGGCAAGCGCAGTTCGGGACTTGGAAAATTTGAGTGCCATTACAGAATTCCTTCCAAGCCTATGATAGACAGATTGGAAGCAGAGTCGGATATTTATATGAGTTTATCCGGGACGTTACCGAGAAAAACGGAGTTGGAAAAAGCTATGGAAAAAGCCGAATATACTGTTTCTAAAAGAAGCGGATTTGTTTTATCCACATCTTATTCGGAAAGTTTTATGCGCAAAAGAGATTTATATATTTTCAATGCAGGTTCTTGCTTTAAAAATAAATTTGAGGGAGATGTATATGATGTTTCATCACAAGGAACACATCCTGTATACAGGTATGCAAAGCCTTTTTTCATAGGAGTAGGGCTATGAGAGATTATCTGAAACAATATAAGGTGAAGCTTACTGTAGTCGGCCCTGTATTTATAGGAAGCGGAAGAGAAATTGTTAAAACCGAATATATTTTTCTTGACAGAAACAGAAAAATTGCAGTAATGGATATGGCAAAGCTCCATAAAGTGGCAGTAGAACATAAACTGGGAAGCAGCTTTGAAAAATTCATGTCAGGGGAGAATCGCATCACCTTAAAAAAATGGCTTTATGAAAACAGGATAGATTCAAAAAAATATATGAATTGTTGTAAGTATATCCTCGACAGTAGCGGAATACAGCTGTCAAAAGGAATAAATGTCATGGAATTTGTAAAGGATGCATATGGAAAACCATACGTACCCGGGAGTTCGCTTAAAGGAATGTTGAGAACGATATTGCTTGCAGGGAGAATTTTAACAAATAAAGAAATGTACAGTTCGGAGATATCGGAGCTTAGTGCTCAAAGCAATGTGAATAGAGACAAACAAAGATATCTGAAAAGAGAAATAGATAAAATAGAAGAAAAAGCCTTTTACACATTGGAAAGAGAAAATGTCGCCTCGTCCAACGCTGTAAATGACGAGCTTTCAGGCTTAATCGTTTCAGACAGCCGACCGCTTGAAATAAAGAATTTGATCTTAGGACAGAAGGTTGATTGTACCGTATCAGGTGGTGATAGGAATTTACCAATTCTGAGAGAATGTCTGCGACCGGATACGGAAATAGAGTTTACAATAAGTATTGATTCTACAAAATGCAATGTCACTAAGGAAGAAATAATTCGTGCAATAGAATTATTTAATGATAACTACTATAACTGCTTTTTAAGTGTATTTCAAGGAGTGGAAAAACCTCATAATCATAGTGTATACTTAGGTGGAGGTAGCGGATTTGCCACAAAGACGGTAGTATATCCTTTATATGGGCGTAATGTCGGAGTTCCGTTGATTATGAATATATTTAAGAATACTATTAGTGAGAAAATTTTTAGAGAACATGGTCATAGGAGTGATTTGGATATCGGAGTGTCGCCTCATATCGTCAAATATACGGAATATGATGATATTTTATTTGAAATGGGACTGTGCAGACTGGAATTTATGTAATTTGCCACGAAGCTTGAAAAATAGCCATTTATAAATGATTTATTGTATAATCGGAAAGGACTTTTAAGTGTATTTTTATTTACGGCGCAAACTAAAGATTAAGGCGTTGCGCCGCAATAGTTTCCAAGGTCGGTATAAAAAAGACCGTACCCCTGAAGGGGACGGAAACTCTTGATAAGCTCGCTGTAGTCATAATATGAACAAAATCATAAAAAAGACCGTACCCCTGAAGGGGACGGAAACTTTCCGTCAAGTATTCCGTTCCATATTTCATGCAATCTAGAAAAAAGACCGTACCCCTGAAGGGGACGGAAACCTGAAAAAGCTTTGAAATTTTTATCTGAATTGTACGATGAAATAAAAAAGACCGTACCCCTGAAGGGGACGGAAACCAACATTCGTCACAATTTTTAATATTTTGTGGGTTAATAAAAAAGACCGTACCCCTGAAGGGGACGGAAACTGTTGATTTTTTGAGTAATTGCGATGTTGACGATGAAAATAAAAAAGACCGTACCCCTGAAGGGGACGGAAACCAATTATTGTTTCACTAAGGTTGTTTCCTATTACCAATAAAAAAGACCGTACCCCTGAAGGGGACGGAAACCCTTGAATCACTTTAGATAAGAGTTGCGATTGGAAACTTATAAAAAAGACCGTACCCCTGAAGGGGACGGAAACTTATATTCACTTTAAACCTTTCTTTATATCTTCAAATATAAAAAAGACCGTACCCCTGAAGGGGACGGAAACTGATTCAAAAAGGTTTTAAAATACCACATATTTATATAAAAAAGACCGTACCCCTGAAGGGGACGGAAACAACAAAGTAACGTGTTCATATGACTTTATTAAACCGATAAAAAAGACCGTACCCCTGAAGGGGACGGAAACGTTTCCCATCTTCTGACGGCACGAACTCGTATCCTGCTATAAAAAAGACCGTACCCCTGAAGGGGACGGAAACTATTGCGCACTAACGCCCTTTGACATTCGCCTGTGTGCGTATAAAAAAGACCGTACCCCTGAAGGGGACGGAAACTGTCGTTCTCAAAAACTGTATGAGCTTCTATGTTCTTATAAAAAAGACCGTACCCCTGAAGGGGACGGAAACATTAGAGAAAATGACAAACATTAAAAAACTTGAAAATTTGATAAAAAAGACCGTACCCCTGAAGGGGACGGAAACATAACATCATTATAGACAATGTTATAGGCGAAACACAATAAAAAAGACCGTACCCCTGAAGGGGACGGAAACCCGTTTGTTTCAGCATCAATAGAAATAATGTTTTTACATAAAAAAGACCGTACCCCTGAAGGGGACGGAAACTCTATAATATCTTCTAATGTTGATATTGCTACACCTGCCAGAAAAAAGACCGTACCCCGGAAGGGGACGGAAACGCTTCAATCGCTTTGTCTAAAGCTTCTCTGAGTGTTGAATAAAAAAGACCGTACCCCTGAAGGGGACGGAAACAACGCCTACATGGGAACAAATGTGCAAAGTCAAAGAGAATAAAAAAGACCGTACCCCTGAAGGGGACGGAAACATGTCATAGTACAATCAAGACATAAAAAATATGTCATAATAAAAAAGACCGTACCCCTGAAGGGGACGGAAATCTTTACGCCCCTGTGCTTGACTATGCATGATTTCATAAAAAAAGACCGTACCCCTGAAGGGGACGGAAACGGTTATTCCCCTCCTTTGCGGTGAACTCTGATAGATAAAAAAAGACCGTACCCCCTGAAGGGGACGGAAACACCGCTTCAAATTCTACATTTGTCATTTCGTCCATTTTATAAAAAAGACCGTATCCCCTTGAAGGGCATGGAAATATATTCTTAATTATTGAGATTCATCTTTATTTATAAATAAAAAATCTTTAAGAAAAAATATTTTCTTGCATTAAAGACTTAATCAAACAAATGAAGAACTTAAAACTCCTTATGGAGACGTTTAAAGGAGGTGTATGAGTATGAGTATTTTATATGTAAATGAAAATGGAGCGAGTATAGGTATTAAATCAAATCGAATTGTTGTCTTATCTAAGGATAAAAGCTTCAGATCTATACCCTTAGAAACCTTGGACGGAATAACCATTTTAGGAAAATCTCAGCTGACCACGGATTGTATGGAAACGTGCCTGAAAAAAGGAATCCCTGTAGCCTTTTTTTCAAAAGGCGGCAGATTTTTTGGAAGGCTGATATCTACGGGACATGTCAAAGCCGCATTACAGCGCAAGCAAGGTGAATTGTATGACAAAGACTTTTCTTTAGGACTCTCTAAAAAAATAGTAGCTGCAAAAATAAGAAATCAACTTGTACTGCTTAAACGATATGCAAAAAATGAAGCTGTAGACATACAAACAGAAGAAAAATCAATAAAAGCATTATTTGGAAAAATTGTTTTAGCAAATAGTATATCTGAGCTTATGGGTTATGAGGGAAATGTGGCAAGAATGTATTTTAAAGGCCTTTCTAAATGTATTAATCAGGATTTTGCATTCAAGGGCAGGAATAGGAGACCGCCTCGAGACCCCTTCAATTCGATGATTAGTTTAGGATATTCAATCCTTTTAAATGAAATTTATAGTGAAATAGAACAAAAGGGATTAAATCCTTATTTCGGTTTTCTTCACAGAGATGCGGAGAATCATCCTACTCTTGCAAGCGATTTAATGGAGGAGTGGCGAGCAATATTAGTGGATGCTACTGTGATGAGCTTAATAAATGGAAATGAAATCTCATTGGATGAATTTGAAATAGATTATGAAAATGGAGGCTGTTATATTTCTAAAGAAGGACTCAACATATTTCTCAGAAAATTTGAAAAGAAATTGCAGACAAAAATCAAGTATCTGAAATATGTAGACTATTCCGTGAGCTTTCGTCAGGCTATTGCACTTCAAACAAGTCATCTTGTAAAAGCTGTAGAAGCAGAAGATTATAACATTTATGAACCGATTGTAATTAGGTGATATCATGGAACATGAAGATTATTTCTTTGAGCATGAGGAGCATTACAGCAAGCAGAGAATGCTCATTCTTGTTATATATGACATTGTAGATAATAAAAAAAGAAATAAGTTTGCAAAGCTTTTACTTGGATATGGAAACAGAATCCAAAAATCAGCTTTTGAAGCAAATTTAACAAAACAACAATATAATAAGTTGGTGAATGAAATCCCCGGATTTTGTTCGGAAACTGATAGTATAAGAGTCTATCGAATTATTGGTGAAGGTCGCATTTTATCGTGGGGTAAAACTGTGGATACTGATGAGGATGATATAATATTGATTTAGAAGGATTCAGGTGTGAGATATACAGGTAAATTGCTTCATTGAGATGATAGAATTCTGAATTTATACATAATTGTTAAAAGTGTATATTTGGATTATATAATATGTAATACTATTTCATATATTCCAAATAATATATATCGTTTGTTTGCCAAGGAGAATATTTAAATGAATAAAAAAATATTATTTTCCCCTGTCGGAGGTACGGATCCGATGCCGCAAAGTAATTATATGGACGGTTCGCTGCTTCATATTTGCCGAGTATACAGTCCTGACAAGGTGTATATGTATATGTCAAAGGAAATAATTGAAAATCATAGAAAGGATAACAGATATTTATATTGTTTGAAAAAGCTTGACGAACTACAGGGTAAAACCACTGAGTATGTGATTATTGAACGTGAAGATTTGGATCAGGTTCAAGTCTTTGATTATTTTTTTGATGAATTTAAGCCCATGATTCAGAATATTATAGATAGTATGGACGACACGGATACTCTGTTTATAAATGTTTCGAGCGGAACCCCTGCGATGAAAAGTGCATTGTTTGTAATTGTTACAATGATAGATTTGGACTGCAAGGTTATTCAGGTTGTTACCCCTATAAGAGGAATGAACGAGCATAATCACAAAGACTACGATATGGAGCTTTTGTGGGAAATGAATGAGGATAATAATAAGGATTTTGAAAATCGTTGTCAAGAGGTGCATTGCCCGTCTTTATCTATTATAAAAAATGAAGAGATAATTAAAAAGCATATCCTTGCTTATGATTATGCTGCGGCATTCAGTGTTGCGAGCACCTTGCCTACAAATAAAACAGAACTATACCTGCCTTTGATTGAAGCTGCACAGCATAGATATTTGCTGGATTTTAACAGCATAAGCAAAATGAATGTAAGTGAAATTGATGACTTCTTTCCTGTAAAATCAAGCGGGATTAAAAAGTATTTTGAATATTCGTTAAATTTGGAAATCAAATGCAGAAGAAAGGAATATGCAGATTTTATAAGAGCTATATCACCATTGATAGCGGATATATTTGAGCTTATTTTAAAGCATCAGTTTGAAATTGTTATAGATGAATATTGTATATATGATAATAAGCAAAAGATAAGGAAGTGGGATAAGAAAAAACTGAATAATTCTGAGATTTTAAAAATATTGGAAAATGCGTTTAATGAATTTAATTTTGGACCGGTATATTCTTCTCAGTTAGTATTTTTAATAGAGTATTATGCAGATAAAAATAATAATCTCATTCCTCTTGTAAAAGAACTTCGTGATGTAGAAAGAAATATAAGAAATAAAACGGCACATGAAATCATTTCCGTCACAGACAATTTTATCAAAAAGGAAACCGGATTTACGAGCAAACAAATAATGGATAAAATACGAAAAATCCTCGGGTTTGCAGGGATTAATATTAAAAAAGAGTATTGGGACGCATATGATAATATGAATTCAATAATTATAAATGCCATTTATAATTATAAGAGCAATTAGCAAAAATTCCGGTAAAAATATTATTATATGGCATTAATTAAAAACCATATACCGATAATATTAACGATTTTATAAAATTAAATAGTTATATTTTACATTTGCAGATAGCAATTTAAGCCTCAAAGTATCTGAATATGTTATATACGTATAGATAACGGTCAATATTTATGATATATTTTAAGATAAGCATATCTCTTATTAAATAAAATAATCAAAAAGGAATTCAGTTATGAAAAAAAGCTTGAAGTTGATTTTATTATCACTTGTAATTTTAACATTTTTCGGATGCACTTCGGATAAAGAAACAGAGGATAAATCGCTGCTTGATCCTGACAATCCGCAAACTGTGGTGATATGGCATTATTATTCGGATAACAGTAAAAAATTGTTTGAAAATATGATATCCGAGTTTAATGAAACCGTAGGATTTGAAAAAGGCGTATATGTAGAGGCTGTAAGCAAGGGCAGAATCAAAGACTTGGAGGATGCTGTAACAAATTCGGCAAAAGGAGTTATAAATTCCGATCCTATGCCGAACATTTTTTCTTCATATATAGATAAAGCCGTTGAAATAGATGAATTGGGACAGCTTGTAAACCTGGACGACTATTTAACAAAGGAACAAAAGTCAAAGTTTTTTAACAGCTTTTTAAAAGCAGGGTATAACAAAGACAGATTTTTAGCTGTTCCTATTGTAAAGAGTACAGAGGTTTTCTATATAAATAAAAATGCATGGGATGAATATAAGAAAGTATCGAACTTTACGGATGAAGACCTGAAAACATGGGAAGGTATATTTGAAATTTCTAAAAATTATCATGAATATAAGCTTCTTTCTTCTTCGGGAACCGGATTGAATATGAATGCATTTTCGGGATTGGATGATCTGTCCAATTTTATAATAATAGGAATGAGACAGCAGGGGGTAGAAGTAATAGATGCCGAAGATAAAAAAGCCGTGTTGGACAAAGCTTCTATGCGAAAGGTTTTTGATATCTATTTCGAAGCTATGACGAAGGGGTATTTTTACGAATCGGGCAAATTCAGGACGGATAATATAAAATCTCAGGATATTATTTCTTATATCGGTTCGACCTCGGGAGCATCGTATTTTCCTACATGGGTAGATGATAACGGAAATCGCAGGGATATAGATTTGCTCGTTTTACCTTATCCTAATTTTAAGGGTAAATCTTCTTATTATATACAGCAGGGTGCTGGAATGAGTGTTGTTGAAGCTTCACCTAAAGAAATCGAGGCATCCATATTATTCTTGGATTGGTTTACCGACTATGAGCAAAATATGAAATTTGCTATGAGTACAGGATATTTACCTGTAAATAAAAAAATATACAATAGCGACAGCTTGGAAAAAGTCCTTAAAGAAATGGAAAATAAAGAAAAGTCGGATAAGAATATCGCTGCTGTGTACAGGGTTGCAATGAATCAGCTTCTCGATGCCGATTCGGGAGCATATGCATCAAAACCGTTTATAGGAAGCTATCAGGTGAGATCGATTTTAGCGGATACTTTGCGTTCGTCGGTTGATGAAAATATGAAAAATCCGGACTCAAAAATCGATTCAAATAAGGCTTTTGAAGATTGGATCAATAATATAAAAATTGAACTTGAGAAGAAAAACGTACTATATGAGGAAGTATAGTCTGTGAGGATTTAAATTGAAAACAAATTTTTCGCTGAGAAGTAGATTGATATTTTCTATGCTTTTGGTTATCGGTATTCAAACACTATTCTTAGTATTATCTTTGTATATAGCTAAGGTTTTTTACATGATTGATTCTAATGAATTTAAAATGTTCAATACTGCAATAGAAAATCAAGTACAAAAATTTAATAAGGATTCCGCAAAATTAATATCAGGGGTCGGGGAAGTTTCATTAAATCTCAGCAATATCTTATTGGAATCTTCGGATAATTTTACAAGCGGTACGGGAAAATACAATGATACCATGCTTGCAGGAAGTCGTGTCATAATCGATGTTTTGAAGAATAATAATATAACGGGGGCATTTTTTATTTTAGACGATTCAAAACCCGATGTGAAAAATTTTTTAGGAGATAATTCCACGGGAGCGGTGTATATAAGGACTACAACGCCCGATATCTATGATTCGAATCTTGAAAATATGATCATGGAAGCAGGCTCGGTTCGGTTATTGAAGGAATTGGGAATATCCGGAGCTGTTGACTGGCCTCACGATGAATTGAATTATGAGGGCTTGAAGGATAAGGATTTTTTTGTAAAACCGATTCAGGCATGTGAACAGTTTCCGAATTCAGAAATACAGAGGTACGGATATTGGCAAAAGCCTTTTAAGATATTATGCGACAATGATGTGGTGACATATACGCTTCCTCTGTTGGACGAATACGGTCAGCCGTTCGGAATAATAGGCATAGAAATAGAATCCTCTTTTTTCAGCTCACATTATATTTTTTCTTTAGAGGCGCCATACGAAAAAAGCTTTTATGTAATGGGAGAAGTAAAGAGACCTTATTTAAAAACTGACTGGCTGATAGCACAAAATCCTTTTATACGGCAGCAATTGTCACAATTGGACAAATTGAAGCTTTCCGAATTAAATGAATTTTGTGTTTCGACGGTAAACGTTAAACAGATAGGAGAGATGTACTGTTCGGTTAAACCTCTGGTAATGTATAGCCGAAATTCCCCGTATTATAACGAAGCATGGAGTTTTGTAGGCTTTGTGCAGACATCCGTACTGCACAGCAGTTCGGAGAGGGTGAGATTGAATATTTGGTCAATTATCATAGGCTCAACATTATTCTCAATATTATGCATATTCCTTGTTGCATACCTTTCGACAAAGAAGATAAATGCTCTTACCAAGTCGTTGAAAACAGCGTCATATAATCAATCCGTATCATTTGAAAGAATAGGCTTTAAAGAAATTGACGACCTTACAATGACATTGGAAAAGCTTAATCAGGATGTTTTAAATGCATCAAAGACAACCTCCAATATTCTTCAGATGTCCTTGATGCCTATAGGCGGATATGAGATTAAGGACGGCTCAGACTATGTAAATGTTACAGATTATATATACAAACTGCTGAACATTCAAAATGATGTTTTAATAAGCAAATCCGAGTGGGAAAATATTTACGGAAGTCTTATAAGCAATATTACGTGCTTTGAAAATGTGTATTGTTTTGAAAAAGATAATAACTCGGTATATCTGAGAATAAATGAAAAGCGGACCGACACCGGGATAATAGGTGTTATAGTTGATGTTTCGGATGATGTAATAGAGCAGATGAATTTACGGGATCAGCTGGAGCATGATTTCCTTACAGGGCTTTATAATCGGAATACATTTTATGATAAGGTCGATTCGATTATAGCACATAATCCCGATATGATAGGAGCTATGATTTTTGCGGATCTTGATAATCTGAAATATGTAAATGATACATACGGGCATGAAGCAGGAGATGAATTGATTAAAAAGGCAAGCAAACGCTTTAATAAGCTTGCCGAATTCGGAGGACTCGTTTCCAGAATTTCAGGCGATGAATTTGCAATGTTTATTTACGGATTTGATGACAGAGAAAGCTTACTTAAAATAATCAAAACCACAATTATGGATGATGAAATCAGCTATATAACCGTAGCAGGGGGCGAAGAGGTTGCGGTAAGGTTTTCATCGGGCATCTCATGGTATCCTAAAGACGGGAAAAATACTACTATGCTCCTGAAATATGCCGATTTTACAATGTATGAGGCTAAGAAAAATGAAAAAGGTGCAATTTACGAATTCGATTATGACAGCTATTCCAAAAATAAATATATTTTGGAAAACGGCGAGATGATAAATAATCTGATTTTAAATGAACTCATTTATTTTGTATTTCAGCCTATAGTAAGTCTGAAGGATGGCAGTATATATTCATATGAAGCATTGATGCGTTCTTCTGTGGGCAATTTCAAAAATCCTTTGGATATTTTGAATGTGGCGAAATACCATTCAAAACTTAAGGTTTTGGAGCGTTTGGTTTTTAAGGTTGCGTTTGAGACAATTTTAAAATATAAGGATGATATAAAAGATTCAAAGATTTTTATAAACAGTATTCCTAATTATATGATAACATTTGAGGAACTTCAAAATTACAGAGAATTGTATCCTGTGGATTTTAATAAATTAGTAATAGAGGTTACGGAAACGAAATGTGACTCACTGATTAATTTCTCGCAAAATGTATCTAAGATTAGAGATGCAGGGGTTAAGCTGGCTATAGATGATTTCGGAAAAGGTCATTCGGGGGAACTGCGAGTGCTCGCTTTAAATCCGGATATCATAAAAATAGATATGGATTTGATTCAGGGAATATCGGAAGACAGCAGAAAAAGAGAACTTTTGTCGAGTCTTATAGAATTCTGCCATGCCAGAGATATTATGATAATTGCAGAAGGAATCGAAGAACGTGCAGATTTGGAAACTCTGGTCAAATTGAAGGTAGACTTGGCACAGGGATATTATTTAGCCAAACCTTCGGACGGATTCAAGGCTTTGGACGAGGTAAAAGCGGAAGAAATCAAACAGATTATCCTAAACATGAGCGGAGTATAAGCAATTACATTTACCGGAGCAGTTGAGAAAATTGTAACGATTCAATGTTTAAAAGCAACTTTATATTGAAAATTGTATGATACAGTGCATTAACCGATACAATTTAATCTATCTGAAAGCAGGTAAAGATAAAAGTCTCTATCTGTTTAAATAGGGAGACTAATTAATATGTTACTGGAAGATTTTGATGAAAGCCGCAAGGCTGTAGTAGAACCGGAGCTTATGGTTGAAAAAAATCCTAAGCTGCCGGAGATTGCAGTAACCTGCTTTTCGGGCAGAACTTTTCACTCTATGAGAGAAGCCCTGAATGCCGAACCGTTTAGTGAAATGAACGGTAAATCATTAGCAGGCAGAATCTACATTGCAAATTACAGAGACGAAAGGGTTTTGCTTTACCGCTCGCCTATGGGAGCGCCCGCTTGTGTTGCCGCTCTTGAGGAATTATATGCCATGGGCGTTATAAAGACAGTTATGTTCGGCTCTTGTGGCGTTTTGGATGCCGATATTTCAGAATATTCGGTGATAATTCCCACTGCTGCGTTGAGGGATGAAGGCACAAGCTATCATTATGTGCCTCCGTCGGATGAAATAGAGGTAAATCCTTTATATATCAACGAATTTGAAAAACTTCTCAAAGATAGAGGATTTCCATATATGAAAGGAAAGACTTGGACTACGGACGCTGTTTTCCGTGAAACGCAGAGAAAGCTCGTATTGAGAAAATCTCAGGGTTGCGTATGTGTGGATATGGAATGTTCAGCCGCTGCTGCGGTGACGGCATTCAGAGGCAAAGAGCTGTTTCATTTTTTCTATGCGGCGGACGTACTGTCGGATGAAGCTTGGGATATGCGAAATATAGGTGAGAAGGGAAATCATAAAATAAGGACGGAAATTTCAATGCTCGCTCTCGAGCTTGCCTTGTGCATGAAAAAAGGCACCATATAATATTGAGGTCGTGTTACAATAATAAAAGCAACATATTTTAAGCTTTAATCAGCCGCAAGGCTGCCGCATAAGGAGGATATAAATGGCAATTGAACTTATAGGAGCATTTATCTGCGGAGAAGAAGATATAGCAAAGCTCAAAAATGCAGAATATCGTACACCGCTCGAAAATTCGGTAGACACGCTGTACGTCACCTTTCAGAATGAACCTGAAATTGTAGATCGTTCTCTGTTCGGTAAACCTGTTGATATGAAGATTACAGGTTACGGCTGCAATGGAAGAAACGAGGGATTTTTGGTTGAACTGTATCCCGAGGATGATGCTCTTAAAGAAAAAGCGGAGCCTATACCTACTCCGGTAATCGCAATGTCTTATTATGACAGTGAGCCTAAAAAAACTCGTATGATGCCGTTTTATACGGTAGATCAGTTTACAGTTTCCGGAATTTTCGGTGCTATAGAAGACGGCAAGGTTATATTCGAATAGTTCACGAGATTGCCTTTAACGGCTTGAGATATTACAGTTCATGCTTTATAATTAACTGTAACATTCCACCTTTGAAATTAACGTGAATGTTTCTTTGATACAGCGATGTATAAGGAGAAAAGTGAATATTATGAATCATAAAACAGCCGTCATACTTGCCGCAGGAGCCGGTACACGGATGAAATCATCCAAACCGAAGGTGTTGCATGAAGTTTGCGGAGTGCCGATGGTAAAGCATGTTGTCAATCAGGTAAGACTTGCAGGTATTGATGATATTGTCATCGTCGTCGGACACGAAGCTAAGCGGGTTATGGACGGAATTAATGACACAGATGTAAAATACGCCGTTCAGGCGGAGCAGCTCGGCACGGGACATGCAGTTATGCAGTCTATAGATTGTCTGCCCCAAAACGGTGATGTTTTTGTGCTTTGTGGAGATACACCCCTCATAACCGCAGCTACGATAGACAGATTTTCAAAGGCTCATTCCGAGGCCGGCAATGATATGACTGTTTTGACAGCTATGGTTTCCGAACCTTTCGGATACGGCAGGATAGTGCGAAGTGAAAACGGTAATCTTGAGCGTATAGTTGAACAAAAAGATGCAAATGAGATTGAACGTGCGATTTGTGAAATAAATTCGGGCATGTATATATTTGATGCGGATTTTCTCAGAAAAAATATTACAAAGCTGAGTTGTGACAATGCCCAAAAGGAATACTACATTACAGATTTAACGGCGATTGCGGTTAATGAAGGCAGAGGGGCAGGAGCATTTATTACATCGGATAGGGATGAGATAACCGGTGTAAACGACAGACTTCAGCTGTCCCGAGCAACGGCTGTAATGCGCAGGCGTATTGTAGATAAGCATATGCTCGAAGGGGTAACTGTAACAGATCCGGATTCGGTGTATATAGAAGAAAATGTTAAGATTTCTAATGATACGGAATTGAGACCCGGAGTGGAGCTTAGAGGAAACACCGTTATAGGCAGCAATTGCATCATAGGCGGAGATACCGTGATTGAAAACAGCATTGTAGGTGACGGCACGGAAATATTAAAGTCTGTGATTTTAGACAGCAGTATAGGAAATGACACTCACATAGGACCTTTTTCATATCTGAGACCGGGCAGCAGTGTTGGTGACGGTTGTAAAGTCGGCGATTTTGTCGAACTTAAGAACTCAGTTCTCGGTGACGGCTCAAAGGCAGCTCATCTTGCATATGTAGGCGATGCCGATATCGGCAGAAATGTAAATATAGGCTGCGGCGTTATATTTGCAAATTATGACGGGAAGAATAAGCACAGAACTGAGGTTGAAGATAATGTTTTTATAGGAAGCAATTCAAATCTCGTGGCACCGGTTCATGTAGCGGAGGACGCTTATATAGCGGCGGGAACTACAGTTACCGTTGATGTCGAAGCGGGAGCATTGTGCGTAGGCAGAGCAAAGGAGTCTCAGATTCAGGGTTGGGTAAAACGCAAGGGTTTGAGCAGAAAAGAAAAATAAAAGCTATAAGATACATGTTATATAAGCAGCAAAACTGAAATCAATATTCATTATCCATAGGAGGGAAAAATGAAAAACGGATTATTCAGCGAGTTTAAAATTTTTGCAGGCAATTCAAATCTTGAGCTTGCGAAGGAAATTGCCGAGATTATGGGAAAACCGCTCGGGAAGTCAACAGTAAGCAAGTTCAGCGATGGTGAAATATCTGTCAGCCTATGGGAGAGTGTAAGGGGAACGGATGTATATATCATCCAGTCGACCTGCAATCCTACAAATGACAATCTCATGGAGCTTCTAATCATGATAGACGCCGTAAAGAGAGCATCGGCATCGAGAATCAATGCTGTTATACCTTATTACGGCTATGCACGTCAGGACAGAAAGGCAAAGGCGAGAGACCCTATTACTTCCAAGCTGACTGCGGATTTACTCAGTGTAGCGGGCGTAGACAGAGTTATTACCATGGATCTTCACGCTTCTCAGATTCAAGGATATTTTGATCTTCCGGTTGATCATCTCGTGGGAATGCCTCTTCTCGCAAGACATTTCAAGGAAAAGATAAAGGAAGGCATAATCGATAAGAATTTGGTTGTTGTATCGCCGGATCTCGGAAGTGTAACAAGAGCCAGATCCTTTTCAAATCTGCTTGAATGTCCGATTGCAATAGTTGACAAGCGCAGACCTAAACCCAACGTTTCTGAAATTATGAATATAATAGGTGATATAAAAGGTAAGACCTGTATATTGATAGATGATATGATAGATACTGCCGGGACTATTACAAATGCAGCCAAGGCTTTGAAAAATCTCGGTGCCGTTGATGTGTACGCCTGTGCTACACATGCTGTTTTATCAGGAAAAGCTATAGAACGTATAAAGGAATCCGAAATTAAAAAAATGGTTCTGCTGAACACTATTCCGCTCGGACCTGAGAAGCATCTTGATAAGATAAAAACGATTTCTGTTGCACCTTTGTTTGCGGAGGCTATGCATAGAGTATTTATGAATGAATCTATAAGCAGCATATTTGAGTAATCGGCTGTCAAGATACTCTGTTTCATAGAAAATATAAATATGTGCAATCACTGAGACCGCCTGATGAAGCATATGCTTGAGGCGGTCTTTTGTCGCAGGATTTTTAAAACGGAGCAAAATATGAAGGTAATAGTAGGACTGGGAAATCCCGGCAAGGAATATGAAAATACAAAGCATAATATAGGTTTTCTTACGTTGGACAGACTTTCGGAAAGGCTTGGAATCAGTATAAAGCAGATTAAGCACAAGGCTCTGACAGGAGAAGGCTTCGTCAAGGGGCAGAAGCTCATGCTTGTAAAGCCTCAGACTTATATGAATCTCAGCGGTCAGTGTGTGCGGGAAGTTATGCAATATTATAAGTTGGAACCGGAAAATCTGATTGTGATATATGACGATTTGGACATTCCCATAGGGACATTGCGCCTGAGAGCAAAGGGCAGTGCAGGTACTCATAACGGGATGAAATCCATAATTTATGATATTCAGGAGGACGGTTTCCCGAGGGTCAGAGTAGGCATAGGAGGAGAGCGCAAAGGCAATCTCGCCAACTATGTAATAAGCGGCTTCCGCAAGGAAGACATAAACACTGTGGAAACTGCGGTGGAAAAGGCTGCGGATGCTGTAGAATGTTGGATAGATGAGGGTATAAATGCCGCTATGAATAAATTTAACACAAAGAAGGAAAAAAAGAAAAAAGAAAAGCCCGAATCTGAAGAGCTTGAAATTGCAGAAAATAATACGGAGAAAAGCTATGAGTGATTCAGCTGTAAATCGAGTGCTTGCCGAGGCTGCTGCTCCGGAAAAAGGAGTTATATATGCGTCGGGAGTATCGGGAGGTCAATCGGCTTACCTTGCATCCAAGCTTATAGACGAGTTTAAAGGACAGATGTTGATAATAACTTCTTCTTATGAGCGAGCTGTTCGACTCGAAGAATATTTGAGCTTTTATGCGGGTGAAATATATATAAATATTTTTCCCGATGAAGAGAGGAACTTGTTCTCCTTTGATGCAAGGAGTCGAGCGTTGAGTTTCAGGCGAATTTCAGCATTGAGCAAAATTGTTAACGATGAACCGGGTATATATATTGCTCCTGTCATGGCTGTCGCCAAGGCGATGATCAGTTCTAAAGAATTTAATGAAGAAGAAATTTATATTCATACAGGAGATAATATAGATGTAAAATATTTTCTCAAAA
The DNA here is from genome assembly GCA_052169645.1 of Anaerovoracaceae bacterium. GTDB lineage: Bacteria > Bacillota > Clostridia > Peptostreptococcales > Anaerovoracaceae > JAIKWW01. The sequence goes on along the minus strand of JBQNCA010000004.1, from coordinate 80,191 downwards.
GGCTTGTTGATATCGGTTATGAGCGCAGTGAAATGGCGGAGCTTCACGGGCAGTTCAGCGTGAGAGGCGGGATTATAGATGTTTACCCGCCTGACAGTGAGGATCCGTATAGGATAGATTTGTTCGATACTGAGGTTGATTCTTTAAAATCCTTTGATCCTATGACTCAGCGTTCTATACGACAGCTGCAGGAAATAACCGTAACACCCGCATTGATGCGTGCGCCTGAAAAATTGAATGAAGCTGAATATATGTGGGATTATTTTTCTGATGATGTGACGGTGTTTGCCGATGATTGGGACAGAATCTGCGAACAGCGAAATTTATCGGATAAGGAATGGAGTTCGACGGCAACCTCAAAGGAATCGGAAGTATCAAAGATTGTTGAAAGCTTTGCAAATATGGAAGACATTGCAAATGCATTAATCAAAAGAAACAGCGTTGTAACCATGCCGTTTAAAAAGCAGCTTAAATTTATCGAGTCGCAAAAGGCAATCGTAGAACTCAGTTTTATGGATGCTATGGTATGCAACGGCAGGATGGATTATTACGGAAATGAATTGAAGCGTCTCCTGAAAGAGCACTATGAGGTTCATGTAGCATGCTCCACATCGGAGAGACTTTCCAATCTTAGCGATTTCGCATTCAGGACGGAAATCACGGGAAATGTGGATTATGTTGAAGGAATATTACCTTCCGGTTTGTATATTACCGATGATAAAATCGCATGGATTTCAGATAATGACATTTTCCGTTCAACCAAGAAAAAACGCCGCAAAAAATCTTCCAAGGGAAGGCAGATAAAATCATTTACGGATCTGAAAACCGGTGATTATGTGGTTCATGAAAATCATGGAATAGGAAAATTTGTAGGAATAGAGCCGTTGGTTGTCGAGGGAATACGCCGAGATTATATGAAAATCCGATATGCCGGAGATGATGTGCTTTATGTACCTGTAGAGCAGATGGATTTGATACAGTCATACATAGGCTCAGGAGGAACTTCGCCCAAGGTAAATAAGCTCAGCGGGGAGGATTGGCGAAAGACAAAGGCGAGAGCAAAGGCGGCGATAGAAGAAATGGCTGAGGAACTTGTGAAGCTTACAGCTGAGAGAAAGCTTGAAAAGGGATACGGTTTCGGAGCGGATACGGTGTGGCAGCATGAATTTGAAGAGCTTTTTCCTTATCAGGAGACGGACAATCAGCTCAGATGCATAGAAGAAATAAAGAGAGATATGGAAACTCCATGGCCTATGGACAGACTTCTTTGCGGCGATGTAGGCTTCGGAAAGACGGAAGTGGCGGCTCGTGCAATATTTAAATGCATCATGGACGGTAAACAGGCTGCCGTGCTTGTGCCTACAACTATTTTGGCAAATCAGCATTACCATACATTTTTGGAACGCTTTGAACGTTTTCCATGTAATATAGATATGCTCTCACGTTTCAGAAGCGATGCGGCACAGAAATCAACCGTTAAAAAGCTTGCGGAGGGCAATGTGGACGTGCTTATAGGAACTCACAGGCTGTTATCCGACGATGTGAAGTTTAAAGATTTGGGACTGCTTGTAATAGATGAAGAACAGCGTTTCGGTGTACAGCACAAGGAAGCAATAAAGTTTCTTAAGAAAAATGTAGATGTCCTTACTTTGACTGCGACGCCTATTCCGAGAACTCTGCATATGTCGCTGTCCGGTATTCGCAGTATGAGCACCTTGGAAGAACCTCCCGAAGAGCGTTATCCTGTTCAGACCTATGTAATGGAACAGGATGATATGCTGGTGCGTGAAATGCTGATGCGTGAAATGGACAGAGGCGGACAGGCTTTTGTAATATTTAACAGGGTCAAGGGTATAAATCGGATCGCAGAGGGTTTGAGACAGCTTGTACCCGAAGCCCGTATCGCTGTGGCGCACGGACAGATGAGCGAGCTGCGCCTCGAAGATATAATGAACGATTTTATGGAGCATGAGTACGATGTGCTTGTAGCAACCACTATAATAGAATCGGGCATAGATATTCCAAATGCAAATACTCTTATAGTGCTGGATGCGGATAATTACGGACTGGCTCAGCTTTATCAGCTCAGAGGCAGAGTGGGGCGTTCAAACAGAGCTGCATATGCATATCTTATGTATAAAAAAGACAAAGTTATATCGGAAATGGCTGAAAAGCGTCTGCGAGCTATAAGAGAATTTACCGAATTCGGCTCGGGTTTCCGTATTGCCATGAAGGATTTGGAAATCAGAGGAGCGGGTAATCTGCTCGGTACAGCTCAGTCGGGGCATATGATGATGATAGGCTATGAGCTTTACTGCAAGTTGATAGATGATGCGGTTCGCAGACTCGGCGGAGAAAAAGTCGAGGATAATGAACTTGAGGTATTGCTCGAATTGAAGGTGGATGCATATATCTCTTCCGATTATATCAGTGATGAGGGAATGAAGCTCGATATGTACAAGCGCATAGCCGAAATCGACAATGCCGAAGATATATCGGACGTCACGGATGAACTGCTTGATAGATTCGGGGATGTTCCCGAGGAAACAACGACTCTTATGAAGGTGGCTTTGATTCAGTCAGCCTGCAGGAGAGTGGGAATACGACGTGTTTATCTTGATGCCGGTAAGGTTGTTTTTGAATTTTTACCCGAAGGTGAAGTTATGAAGCCTGAAATAATGGCTGCATTGTCGGACAGGTACGGTATGAATATTCTTATAAACCTGAGCAGCAGACCGTTTATGAAGATTCCGGCTCAAAAGGGAATTGAATTGTTGAACGGAATAATCGAGTTTCTGGATATTTGTAAAGGATGATGTTCGCAAATTATTATCGTAATTTGTAAAGCTGAATGGGATGAATCGGCAAAAGATAATGATACTGATTTACAAATAAATATTGTAATTTATGAAGGCTACTATAAAATGTAGCCTTTTTTGTGATATTATAAAACTTAAATAATGAAATCAGAAATAAATTCAATTGAGGTTGAAATTAAAAGCAGCGCATAAAAATAAGCTTACCGTTAAGAAAGATTTGCGAGGTTAAATTCCATGCATCCGATAGCACATTTTGTGACCGTTACCAAGCACAGGCATACCGTGATGATGCTGTGTTTTAAGATAGGTCTGTATCGACAGGGTTTGACGCATGACCTGTCGAAATATTCTTTTACGGAGTTTTGGAGAGGGGCAAAATATTATCAGGGAAACAGAAGCCCGAATAATTATGAGCGTGAGGTGAACGGATATTCCCTGTCATGGCTGCATCATAAAGGCAGAAATCGTCACCATTATGAATATTGGATGGATTATGATGAAAATCGACCGGGATATGTAAAGGGAATGCCCATGCCCAGACGTTTTGTCGCAGAGATGTTCTGCGACAGGGTTGCTGCGTGTAAAACTTATCAAAAAGATAAATACACCAAGGAAAGCCCCGCAAGATTTTACTACAGAGCAATGGGCAAATTTATGATGCACAGCAGAGTCAGACGGGAAATTTCATATCTGCTGACGCTTCTTGCAGAAAAAGATGAAGCGGAGACGTTGCATTATATAAGATATCATTATCTTAAAAATGAGAGGATTCCCGAAGACTGGGTTGAATATGAAACCTTGGGAAAATTTGATGAAGCGTTCGGGATAGATCCCAATCGTGAGGACGGACCGAGAGAAGCCTATATGCTCAAAGAGGAGCAGGCTATGGCACTTTTTAAAGCAAATACCGATATGGAGAAAAATCTATGAGTTTTACTCATTTACATGTACATACCGAATACAGTCTGCTTGACGGAGCGGCACGTATTAAACCTTTGGTAAAGCGTGCCGCCGAGCTCGGCATGAAATCCCTTGCCATTACGGATCATGGAGTTATGTTCGGGGTTGTGGATTTTTATGAGGCGGCTCTTGCTGAAGGCATACATCCCGTGATAGGCTGTGAGGTTTATACTGCGGCTCGCACACGGTTTGACAAAGATTCCGAGTCGGACAGAAATAACGGACATCTTATTTTGCTTGCGGAGACAAACGAGGGGTACAGAAATCTTGTAAAAATTGTCTCCCGAGCTTATACGGAGGGATTTTACTATAAGCCGAGGACTGACAATGATCTCCTGCGACAATATTCAAAGGGAATAATAGCTACAAGCGCCTGCCTCGCCGGCAAAGTTCAGCAGGCTCTTTTGAGAAATGACTATGAAGCGGCAAGAAGGACAGCTCTTGAATATCAGGATATTTTCGGTAAGGATAATTTTTTTCTTGAAATTCAGGATCAGGGCTTGCCCGAAGAAAATGCAATAAGAGCCGATCTTATAAAGCTGTCGGAGGAAACCGGTATAGGATTGGTAGCTACAAATGATGTTCATTATATAAATCAGGAGGATGCAGAATTTCATGATGCTCTGTTGTGTGTGCAGACCGGCTCTTATGTAGCGGATGAGAATCGCATGCGGTTTCCTAACGACCAGTTTTATCTCAAGTCGGAAAAGGAAATGCTACGCCTGTTTAGAGATATACCGCAGGCTTTAGAAAATACTGACAGGATAGCCATGCGCTGCAAGGTGGATTTTGATTTTGAAACCAGACATTTGCCGAAATACGATGTCCCCGAAGGTTATGAATCGGCAGGTTATCTGCGCAAGCTTTGTAACGACGGTTACAAAGCGAGGTACGGTGAAGGCAGCAATGAGCTGAGAGAACGGCTTGAATATGAGCTTTCGACCATAGAGCAGATGGGTTTTGTAGACTATTTTCTGGTGGTTTGGGATTTTATAAATTATGCTAAATCCAACGGAATAGCGGTAGGTCCGGGCAGAGGCTCCGCAGCCGGAAGCGTTGTGGCTTATTGCCTTCATATAACAGATGTAGACCCTATAAAGTACAATTTGATCTTTGAAAGATTCCTTAATCCGGAACGTATAAGTATGCCTGATATAGATATAGATTTCTGCTATGAAAGACGTGGGGAAGTTATAGATTATGTCGTTGAAAAATACGGTAATGATAAGGTCTCGCAGATTATAACTTTCGGAACCATGAAGGCGAAAGCGGCGATTAGGGATATAGGGAGAGTCTTACAGCTCGGGTACAACGAAGTGGACAATATAGCAAAGATGATTCCGTTCAGCCTTGATATGACCATAGATAAAGCTCTGTCCTTAAATCCCGAGTTGAGAGCTGCATATGAAAATAATGTAAATATCAGAAAGCTTATCGATTTGTCAAAATCTATAGAAGGAATGCCCAGACATGCATCAACTCATGCAGCAGGTATAGTGATTGCAAAGAATCCCATTGATGATTATGTTCCTCTGTATCTGACGGATAAAGGTGTCAGCGCTCAGTTCAATATGACAACCGTTGAAAGACTCGGACTTTTGAAAATGGATTTCCTCGGTTTGAGAAATCTTACGGTCATAAGGGACACTCTGGATTCCATAGAAAAAATTCATGGAATAAGAGTTGATTTTTCAAATATGGAATTCGACGATTCCGAGGTATATAAAATGATAGCCGACGGAGATACGCTCGGAGTGTTTCAGCTTGAATCCGGAGGTATGACGCAGTTTATGAAAAATCTTGCTCCCGATACGTTTGAGGATATCATAGCAGGTATAGCCTTGTACAGACCGGGGCCCATGGATTCCATACCCGATTATATAGCAAATAAAAAAGATACAAGCAGAATAAAATATGCCGATCCCGGACTGGAGCATATATTGTCCGTAACCTACGGCTGTCTGATATATCAGGAGCAGGTAATGCAGATAGTCCGTGATCTTGCCGGTTATTCATACGGCAGGAGCGACCTTGTCAGAAGAGCTATGAGCAAGAAAAAAGCGGAAGCTATGCAGAAGGAAGAGCAATTCTTCGTGTTCGGAAGACCTTCGGATGATGAAGGCGAAGCGGTTCCGGGCTGCATAAACAACGGAGTTTCCGAAGAGGCGGCAAGAGAAATTTTTCACACCATGGTTAAATTTGCATCCTATGCTTTCAATAAATCACATGCTACGGCATATGCGGTGCTCGCTTACGAAACCGCATGGTTGAAAAAGCATTACAGAGCGGAATTTATGGCGGCTCTTATGACCAGCGTCATGGGTGATGCACGCCAGGTGAGCAGATATATAAACAATTGCAGGGAACACGGCATACAGGTGCTCCCGCCGGATATTTATCTGAGCGGCAAGAAGTTTACCGTCCATAACGGGGCTGTCAGATTCGGGCTGCTCGGCATTAAATCCGTAGGCAGCGCTGCAATAGACGAAATTATCAGGGTCAGGGAAGATATAGGAATTCCCGATGCTTTTGAGGATTTCATAAATATTTTAAATCTTTCAAAAGTAAATAAAAAGTCGATGGAAGCTTTGATTATGTCGGGAGCATTTGACAGACTTGAAGAAAATCGTGCATTGCTTATGGCTGTATTTGAGCCTATGATGCAATCCGCACAGAATCGAAACAGAAGCAATGTAGCAGGTCAAATGTCGCTGTTCAGTGATTTCAGCGACAGCTTCAACAATGCGGCAGGCGAGGCTCAGGTCAGGATAGAGCTGCCTAAGGTTAAACCTTTTGAAAAATCGGACTTGCTGTCCGGAGAAAAAGAGGTTCTGGGAGTATATGTATCGGGGCATCCTCTTGACGATTATCGTGACAAGATATCGGAAATCGTCACCTGCACAGCCGAAATGCTCGCTCGTTTAAAAACGTCGGAGGATAATATTTCGGACATGTCGGAATATCATGAGGCTTCGGGCAATCTTGCAGACGGTACGAATGTTATAATGGCGGGAATGATTATTTCAAAACGCACCATGATTACTAAAAAGAATACAATGATGGCATTTGTCGAGCTTGAAGATCTGTACGGTGTAACCGAGGTTATAATTTTTCCTAAAACCTTTGAAAAAATCCATTCCATGCCGGATGAGGACAATATAGTTGTTATCAGAGGAAGGATACAGCTCAGAGCCGAGGATGAGCCTAAGCTTATAGCATCGGATATTAAAGGAATAGATGAGTATAAAACGCCGTTGGAGAATATGGATTTGCGGATTACCGTACCTAAGGAATGTGATATCCCGGAGCTTGAAATCCTGACACGTATAAAAAAACTCCTTTACAGGTATCCCGGAGACAGACAGGTATTTATTAAAATGGAAAATACCGGAAAGCGCTATAAGGCTGATGTACGTGTTAAGCCGTGCGATGCTCTTTACAATGAATTGAGAATTCTCACAGGCAGACAGCACAGCTTTAACTGAAAGAAAGCATCCTGCGTCAGTATGGGATAAGCGATCCGGAATATGGCATCATGCGTAACGGATGTATGTTAACACTATGATTTAATGATACGAGGTTGTGAGATTATAATGAAAAGGATAGGTTTGCTTACAAGCGGAGGAGATGCTCCCGGAATGAATGCCGCAGTACGTGCTGCAGTGAGAGGCGCTATTTATAATGATATGCAGATATACGGAATATATAAAGGCTACGAGGGACTTATGAACGGAGATATTGAGGAGCTCGGGCTTTCCTCGGTTTCCGATATAGTGCATCGCGGGGGAACGATGCTGCTCACTGCAAGAAGCAGAAGATTCATGACAGAGGAGGGTTTTCGGGATGCTCTCGGCAATGTCGGAGAATTCGGCATTGAAGGTTTGATAGTTATAGGCGGTGACGGATCTTTTAAAGGAGCTGATAAGCTTTTTAAATCAGGGGTACCGACCGTATGTATTCCCGGAACTATCGATAATGATCTGGGATATACGGATTTCACCATAGGCTTTGATACAGCAGTGAATACTGTGGTAGCCTTGGTCAGCAATATTCGAGATACATCCATATCTCACGGCTGTGCCACCATAGTGGAAGTTATGGGGCGTGATTGCGGAGATATTGCTTTATATGCGGGGCTTGCTTCGGGGGCTGAATCCATCCTTATTCCTGAGGATGAAACAGATATAGACGGTATCTGTGAGAAGATATTGAGCGGCAAAAGCAGAGGAAAGCTGCACAGCCTTATAATGATGGCTGAAGGTGTAAAAATTTCATCCTATGAGTTGTCAAATATTCTCAAAGAGCGTACAGGCATAGATACAAGGACTGTGGTACCGGGTTATATACAGCGTGGAGGTTCGCCTTCCGCAACCGACAGGATATTGGCATCACGCTTGGGATACAGAGCGGTAGAACTGTTGCGTGATAATGTATGCGGAAGGGCTGTAGGCATTTCCGATAATCGAATTGTGGATGTTCCTATAGATGAAGCGATAGCTGCCGAAAATCGACATCCTTTTGAAGATCGGAAGCTTGCTTCAATACTTTCCATATAGTACGGATTTTTGTCATTCGCTTCATATGCATAGGCACAATTATTGCTGATTGTATATTCGATTTAAATTGTAATGAATAAAAAGCCTATGCATATGGGCTCAGACACGCTCCCGCTGCATAGGCGTTGGTATTGCTGATTTACGATTAGAAAAACAAACCGCTTTTGTCATGAAATAAGGTGACGAAGGAATATATGAGTCGGGCGGTCAGACCCCATATTATATAATCGTCATATTTATAGAACAGTATTTCACGAGGCTTTTTTCTCCAATGATAATTTTTACCGTCCGGTATGAGCTCGTACGGAAATCCTTCACGGGGTATTATTACCAAATCAGCCATGTAGCTTCTCGGCTCATGCTCTGTAAACCAACTTACGGGAACGGTAAATACATGGTCAACTTCATCGGTGGAAAAGGTGTAGTCATAGTTTTTTATTTCTCCCAGATAAGGCCAAAGCAATGCGCCCGTCGGACCGCTCATTACATCCATAGGAGCTATAAGATCAATCTTATCCTCGGTTATGAGCAGCTCCTCGCAGGTTTCCCTGACAGCTGTGCGATGTCCTGATTCATCCCCTTCCATTATACCTCCGGGAAAGCATATTTCTCCGGGCTGAGAACCGAGAGCGGAGGAACGCTGTTCAAATAAGAAGCAATATTCTCCGTCTTTATATATAAAAGGCATGAGAACGGCGGAACGCCGAGCATGATTTTCACTTTGATAATATCTTTTTCTGTTTCCCCACAAAGCTTTGAGCTTTTCGACGGTTGCGACATCCGACCATATGTTTTTCGATTCACTTCCCATATATTATCCCTCCTTTTTATATATTTTCTTTATTATAACGCATGAAATGACGGTTTTGTGATTTGCAGTAAAACTGTCAGATGTTTATGCAGCTTTTTATATCGGTATGAATGAAATATTATCTGCATGACAATATTTTAGTTTAAAAGCGCATTTCATTCAAGTGTGTGACTTTAAGTTTGTGTAAACATCTTAATATTTGACAGCACAAGCCGTTATGTTAAAATGATGAAAAGTATTTCTGTAAATAAAAATGAAATTTATACAAATAGAATTTTTATGAATATTTAAAATTATGGAGAAAATTATTATATGTGTGGAATAGTAGGCTATATAGGCGATGAAAATGCGACAGGCATTATTATAGAAGGACTGAAAAAACTTGAGTATAGAGGCTATGATTCTGCGGGGATAGCCTTGTGCTCACCGGATCGGGGATTAATCATAAGAAAGAAGAAAGGCAGAATAGCAAATTTGGAAGAGCTCATTTCGGGGGAAGATTTGTATGCAAATGTCGGAATAGGTCATACCAGATGGGCAACTCATGGAGCTCCTTCCGATGCAAATGCGCATCCTCACATTGATAAAAGCGGTAAAATAGCTGTTGTTCACAATGGGATAGTTGAAAATTATGCTGTTCTCAAAAAAATGCTGATAGAAGAGCATGGAATAGAGTTTAAGTCGGATACGGACACCGAAGTGATAGCTCAGCTGATAGGTCTTTATTATGAAGGCAATCTTGAGGATGCGGTTCAGCGTGCTATAAAGGACATGCAGGGGGCATACGGACTTGGAGTGATTTGTGCCGACGAGCCTGACAAACTGGTGGCTTACAGAAAAGACAGTCCGCTCATAGTAGGACTCGGTCAAGGATGTAACTTTATAGCTTCGGATATTCCGGCGCTGCTCAAGCATGTTCGTCAGATTTATCTTATAGAAAACAGCGAAATGGTTGTTCTAACTCAAAATGACGTAAAAATTTATGATGCCGACGGGAATGAAGTTCACAGAGAGGTTTTCAACGTTACTTGGGATGCCGATGCGGCTGAAAAAGAAGGCTACGACCATTTCATGCTTAAGGAAATCCATGAGCAGCCAAAAGGTATAAAAGATACACTCTGCCGCAGAATGGATGAAAACGGGAATATCGTTCTTGACGGCATCAATCTTACCAAGGCGGAGATTGAAGCTTTCAACAAGGTTTATATTGTTGCATGCGGAACAGCTTATCATGCAGGATTGATAGGAAAATTCGCAATAGAAAAATTTGCGGACATAAGTGTTGAGGTGGATGTGGCATCCGAGTTCAGATACAGAGATCCTTTTGTAGATGATAAGACCCTCTTTATAGCGATAAGCCAATCGGGTGAAACTCTTGACACTCTGGCGGCACTTAGAGAGGCTAAGAAGAGAGGTGCTCGTGTTCTGTCTGTGGTAAATGTTGTCGGAAGTTCCGTAGCTCGTGAATCCGATGACGTATTTTATACTTGGGCGGGACCTGAAATCGCAGTGGCGTCGACAAAGGCTTATACTACACAGCTGGTATGCATGTATATGATAGCTTTATATATGGGCAGAGAAAAGGGTGTTTTGTCCGATGAGAATTACCGCACTTACATAGATGAGCTGCAGCTGATTCCGGAAAAGGTTCAGAAAATTATTAAACAGGAGAAGCAGATCGAGAATATTGCAAAAAAGCTTTACAGAAGTACAAATGTATTCTTTATAGGCAGAGGTATAGATGCTGCGGTTTCGTATGAGGGTTCGTTGAAGCTTAAAGAAATATCGTATATAAATTCGTTTGCGATAGCTGCAGGAGAGTTGAAGCACGGAACCATTGCACTTATAGAGCAGGATACCCCGGTTATATCTCTGGCTACCCAAAGAGCTTTGTTTGATAAGATGCTCTCAAATATTCAGGAGGTCAAGGCGAGAGGGGCATATGTGGTAGGAGTAACGAGCAGCGGCAATACTGCAATCGAAGATCAGGCGGATGATGTTTTCTATATACCCGAGTGCAATGATGATTTGAGCCCGCTCGTATCAATAATTCCGTTGCAGATTCTCGCATACCATATTGCAAAGCTAAGAGGCTGCGATATAGATAAGCCTAAGAACCTTGCGAAGAGTGTTACGGTTGAATAGTAGCGAGCTGTAAAATATAAAATGACACCTGTGAGTTTTAAGTGATTCTCCGTTTTGCAAATAAAAAGTAGGAGTTTCGCCGAACCGTACAGGTGTCGTTTTGATTTCCGGGAGCGGTATCAAGGCTTCTTGGAAGAGGTCAAAGCCAAGTACGGACGGTCAATCAAAGATCGTTCGCTTCATACGCATAGGCATTCTTATTGTTGATTGAATATTTCGATTAATAGTAATGAGTAGAAAAAGCCTATATATGAGCTCAAAGCTCGTTCCTGTCTTCGGAAATCAGCTCTTTAAGGGCTTCTACAGCAGTTTTTACAGCTGCCTCGGTATTATGAATCACAGGATTGCTCAGCCCTTTTTTTTCACGTTCCTGATTTGCGACGACAAGAAGTATGCATCCGGCTCGCACTCTCAGGAATTGTGCGACGGTGAAAATTGCGGCGGATTCCATTTCAGAAGCCAAGCAGCCCATGCGCAGCCATGCTTCCCATTTATTTTCAAGGTCGGCAGCTACGGGCATTGTAGACGCATAATGCTGACCGTAAAAGGAATCCTTGCATTGAACCGTTCCGATATGAAAATTATGCTTCAGTTTTTTTGCCGCTTCTTTCAGATGACGTACTATCTCAAAATCGGAAACGGCAGGATATTCTATCGGAGCATATTCACGGCTCGTACCCTCGGCACGCACGGCGGAGCTTGCAATTACCAAATCACCGCTTTTAACGTCGGTTTGCATTCCTCCGCAGGTGCCTATGCGTATGAATGTGTCGGCACCTGCCCGAACCAATTCCTCCATAGCTATGGCGGCGGAAGGTCCGCCTATGCCGGTTGAGGTGACACTGACCTTTTCGCCGCACAGGCTGCCGGTGTAAGTTACATATTCCCTGCTGTCTGAAATCAGTACTGAGTCGTTCAGATTTTCGGCAATGAGCCTACATCTTTTAGGGTCGCCCGGAAGCAGCACATATTTTCCTACATCGCCGCTTTTTATCTGTAAATGATATTGAACACCTTCATCTGAATATTTCATATATTTCCTCCAAGTAACTCACATAATTATTATAATTATTACGAAATGATAAATTGAATTTTTAACAGCAGTATGGATGAATATCAATGTGTTAATTATCTTAAAAATATTATAAATCATACATTTGTCTGCGACAATATTGCAGCTTTGATAATTCAGGATTACCGGCAATTACGAGTAAAATATTTGCCGAAGCCGGAACTTGCAGTTATAATGTTCATATGACGCTAAGAAAGGGGATAATATTATGAAAATGAGAAAGATTACAGCTGTCATATTGTGTATAGCTATGATGACAACGGTTTTTGTATTTACAGGGTGCGAAAAGGTTGAAAATAAAGGCGAAAACGGTTCCGCTGCAAGCTCCTCGGAGCAGTCGGGAAATGCTGATGACGGAAAATCCGATTATGTAAAGGACGTAAAGCTGTCTTTTGCATCAGAAACCTATATAAATGACGGAAATGAATCGGTGCCTAAGCTGATAGACGGAGTTGATGCCGAGATTAAGCTTAATGAAAAGGACACTGTTAAGGAAATAGAGGCTGTAATTAATTTGCTGAGATCAGTACCTGAAGATGTCAAGGGTGCCGTGACATTTGTCACCGATGATATACAAATCGGAAATATTACCGTTGACGGTACGAAGTGCAGCATAGATTTAAAAGGTGATCTTAGCGAGCTTGACCCTTATACGGAGCAGTTCTTTGTATATCAGATAGTCGACTCGTTGTTGGAATCCTTTGATGAGATTGACAGCGTATCATTTACGGCAAATGGAGATATTGTAGACACTTTGGCGGGGCATATGGATATGTCGCAGCCTTTTACGGAAAAATCTGTTGATGAATTTGAAGGTGATTCGGAATAATCGAATGAACAGTGTGGAAAATGGCGTTCATCATTGCTTGTACAGCACGCTGATGATGTCGGAACGGAGACTAATATGCAGGATTTTGATATAAAAAATATAGATTTGGCGGAGTCGGGACATAAGAAAATAGAATGGGTAAAGAACAATATGCCCCTTCTGTCGGCTCTCGAAAAAGAATTTGAAAACAATAAGCCCTTTGAGGATGTAAAGATATCTTTGAGCGTTCATCTGGAGGCAAAGACCGCATATCTCTGCAAGGTTCTCGCAGCAGGCGGAGCTGTAATGTCTGTTACCGGAAGCAACGTGCTTTCCACTCAGGACGATGTGGCGGCTGCTTTGGTTGAAGACGGACTCAGAGTGTTTGCTTATCACGCTGCGACGGATGAGGAGTATACCGATCATATAAGAAAGACTCTGGCTAACGGTCCGCAGATAGTCATAGATGACGGCGGTGATCTCATAGGAATGTTGCATACGGAAATGAAAGCTTTGGCAGACGGAGTATGGGGCGGCTGTGAAGAAACAACGACAGGTGTTATACGACTTCAGGCTATGGAAGCGGACGGAGTCCTCAGATTTCCCATGGTTGCTGTTAATGATGCCAAGTGCAAGCATTTGTTTGACAATCGCTACGGCACCGGTCAGTCCGTGTGGGAGAGCATAATGCACAATACAAATCTCATAGTTGCTGCAAAAAATGTGGTCGTATGCGGATACGGCTGGTGCGGTAAGGGCGTAGCTTCGAGAGCTGCGGCGTTCGGAGCTAAAGTAACAGTTACGGAGATTGATCCTGTAAAGGCTATAGAAGCTAAAATGGACGGCTATGATGTAATGCCTATGGACGAGGCGGCAAGTATCGGAGATATTTTTGTTACTGTCACCGGATGCAAGGATGTTATTACGGAAAAGCATATAATGAAAATGAAAAATCATGCTATCCTGTCAAATGCCGGGCATTTCAATGTAGAAATAGATATGGACTGGCTGGATAAAAATTCTGTCGAAAAGAAGGAAGCTCGTGAAAATATAATGGGCTACAGACTTTCAAACGGAAAGATTATAAATGTCATAGCAGAGGGCAGATTGGTAAATATTGCCGCATCGAACGGACATCCGGCGGAGATAATGGATATGAGTTTTGCGGTTCAGGCTCTGTCAGCTTTGTATATACTGAACAATCATGAAAATCTCCCGAACGAGGTTATTAATGTTTCGGATGAAATAGACTACAGAGTTGCAGCTATGAAATTGGATGCATGGGGAACAAGGATAGATACACTTTCCGAAGAACAGGAAAAATATCTGCACAGTTGGAATGTTTGATATAAATAATATATAAGCGGTATTTAAAGGTTTATTCTATTGCTTTAATATAAATTTTCCGCTTATAAAAAGCCTGTACGATTAGTTTTTGTTTTTATAGGAAAGTGTGATTTCAGATGATAACCTATATGCTGTTGGCTGTAGCTGTAATTTTTTTAGGAGTAATGCTGAATAAGGTTTCCGTTAAATTCGGAATACCTGTATTGCTGGCTTTTATAGCTATGGGAATGATTTTCGGTACCGACGGGATTGGTCATATCAGCTTTGACAATTTTGATTTTGCAGAGCAGATAAGTACAGTGTCATTGGTAATCATAATGTTTTACGGCGGTTTTGGAACCAGCTGGAAGCATGCCAAACCGGCAGCTGTTCAGTCAATACTGTTATCTACTGCAGGAGTCCTGATTACTACAGCTCTGGTTGGATTGTTTTGTCATTTTGTATTTCACATGAGCTGGATCATGGGATTTTTGATAGGCTCCGTTATAAGCTCGACGGATGCGGCATCGGTGTTTTCGATACTTCGTTCAAGACATTTGAATTTGAAGTATAATACAGCTTCTCTGCTTGAAATGGAGAGCGGAAGCAACGATCCGATGGCATTTATGCTTACGGTGATTTTTGCATCCGTAGCGAACGGTGAGGCGACAAAGGAATCTGTGATTAAGGTGGTGATTTCTCAGCCTGTATTAGGTATACTTGCAGGTGCCATTGTAGGGCTTGGCGCCGCTTATATAATGAAGAAAATAAAATTTTCGGCAGGCTATGATATGGTATTCCTTATGGGAGTAATCCTGTTTTCTTATGCAGCGCCCTCGATTTTTAACGGCAGCGGATATCTTAGCACATACATTGCGGGGATAATTCTCGGAAACAGTGATATCAAGGGAAAAAAGAGTCTGGTTAATTTTCTTGACGGTATGACGGGGCTTGCGCAGATGTTAATTTTCTTCCTTTTCGGATTGCTTGCCACACCGTCTATGATTCCTCAATATGTAGTAACCGCTTTGCCGTTGGCGCTGTTCCTTATTTTTATAGCACGACCGTTAAGCGTATTCTTGCTGCTGCTGCCGTTCGGAAGCAAACCTGAACGCTGCGCTCTCATATCGTTTGCAGGGCTAAGAGGCGCAGCTTCCATAGTTTTCGCAATATTTGCAGTCCTTCATACAGGAAATGACGATATATTCCACGGGACTTTCGTGATAGTTTTGATTTCAATTCTGTTTCAGGGAACTTTGCTGCCTGCCGTGTCAAGAAAGCTTAACATGATAGATGACAGAGAAGATGTAATGAAAACTTTTACGGACTATTCTGAAGAGGAAAGAGTTCAGTTTATACAATTTACGATACCGCCTAAGCATCCGTGGACAGGGCATAGAATACAGGATATAGTTTTGCCTCCTGACACTCTGCTGGTGCTGTCCGAATCGGAAAGTCATATATCGGTACCGAACGGAAATACCTGCATACGGGAGGGTGACAGGCTCATATTGAGTGCCGCGGAGCCTGCATATGTTGAAGGTATAAAGCTCACGGAAATAGTGATAACTGAGGAAAGTGAATATGTCAACATGACACTTGCAGAGCTGAATATGCCTGAAAACTCTTTGATAATAATGATTAAACGGGGAGAAGATATCATAATCCCGCAAGGCAATGTAAAGCTGCTTTCGGGAGATGTACTTGTTATCAATCATATAGATTAATGTCGTTATCAATCACATAAAATATGCATATATTTTCAGTATATAACCCTTGATTTAAAATAAGTGATATAGATAAAATGAAATGGATTTAAAAGAAATTAAATCCGGATAATTTAAGGAGAAACAGATGATAAATTACAGGAGTACTCGTGGCGGAGGTGCCGGAAAAACTGCGGCACAAGCTGTTATAAAGGGTTTGGCGGAGGACAGGGGATTATATGTTCCTGACAGCATACCGTCATTACCTTTTAAAATATCCGATATGACGGGAAAGCCTTATAAGGAATTTGCAAAGGCTGTGATTTCCGCATTTTTCACAGATTATACGGATGCCGAAATACAGGCATGTGTCGACGGAGCATATGATTCAAAATTTGAAGCGGATGAAATCGTTCCTTTGGTAAAAGCGGGTGATGCTTATTTTCTGGAGCTGTATCATGGGAAAACAGCGGCATTCAAGGATATGGCTTTGTCTATACTGCCTTATCTTCTCACTGCCGCATTGAAGAAGGAAAAAGAAGAAAAGACGATTGCCATACTCACTGCGACCTCCGGAGATACCGGAAAAGCTGCGCTTGAAGGCTTTGCCGATGTAGACGGCACTGAAATTATAGTGTTCTATCCGTCGGACGGAGTAAGCGAGGTGCAGAAGCGTCAGATGATAACTCAAGTCGGAGATAATACCCACGTTTTCGGAATTAACGGTAATTTCGATGACGCTCAGACAGGGGTAAAAAAGATATTTGACGATGAGCTGTTCAATGCTGAGCTTGAGTCAAAAGGCTATAAACTAAGTTCCGCCAATTCAATCAATATCGGGAGGCTTATACCGCAGGTCGCTTACTATGTTTTCGCTTATGCAAGGCTTGTAGAATTCGGTGAAATCAAGGCTGGGGACAAGATAAACATCGTTGTTCCTACCGGAAATTTCGGAAATATACTTGCGGCATACTATGCATTTCGTATGGGTATTCCTGTAAATAAATTCATATGTGCTTCAAACAAAAACAAGGTTCTTACGGATTTTATAAACACCGGCACCTACGACACAAAGCGTGAATTTTATTGCACAAATTCTCCGTCTATGGATATACTGATTTCCAGTAATTTGGAGAGACTGTTGTACCACCTTAGCGGCGGAAAGAGTGAAGAAATTGCGAAGCTTATGGATAGCCTTGAAAAAGACGGAAAATATACCGTGAGTGATGAAATTCGTGAAGGGATGAGAGCTTTTGTCGGAGGCTTTGCAGATGAAGACATGACGCTTAAAGCGATTTCAGACATGTATAATGAAAGCAATTATCTGATTGATACTCATACTGCAGTCGCTTATGATGTTTACAGAAATTATAGAAAAAATACGGGTGATATCACACCTGCGGTAATAGCTTCGACTGCGAGTGCCTATAAATTTGCATCAAGTGTAGCCGATGCACTCGGAATGCCCGAACAAAAAGACGGTTTTGCCTGTGTAAAAGCTCTCAATGAAAAAAGCGGGGTCGATATTCCTAAGGGTCTGCAAAATCTTGAAAGCAGAGAGGTTCGTCATTCCGATATCATAGACAGAGCAGATTTGGCGGAAGCGGTCAGAGGCTCGTTGAAATAGAAAAGATATATAGTAAATGAAAAAAAAATCAAATACGCTTATGACTCTTATACCGATACTTCTTGTTATTATTGCGGGAAGTTACGGTATGAATCATATGGAACATAATTCCAACGGTACAGGAGGTCCTGTAACAAACGGAGATACCGAGACACATACGATACATATTTCAGACAGCGGAACGGCGGATGCTCCGGGGAGCACGGAAGGGTATCGCATCACCGAGAAAACCCTGCTGCAAGGTATCATTCCCGATTACAACGGAAATCCTGTCGAGGTGATTTCAAAGAATATTCCGGCATTTACTCAGCACGATCTGACGACATCTTCATATGAAGAATACAGCACGCTCGATGAGCTCGGCAGATGCGGAGAAGCAACGGCATGCATAGGCAAAGATTTAATGCCTACGGAAAAACGAGGAAGTATAGGCATGGTAAAGCCTTCAGGCTGGCATACGATAAGATATGATGATTTGGTCGACGGAAAATATCTGTACAACCGTTGTCATCTGATAGCATTTCAGCTTGCAGGGGAAAATGCCAACGATAAGAATCTGATTACGGGAACCCGCTATATGAATGTATACGGAATGCTTCCTTATGAGGAAGAAGTCGGAGATTATGTAAGAGATACCGGCAATCACGTTATGTACAGAGTAACACCTATTTTTGTAGAATCTGATCTTGTGGCGAGAGGCGTGCAAATGGAAGCTTATTCCGTAGAGGACGAGGGAGAAGGCATCTGCTATAATGTTTTCTGCTACAATGTTCAACCGGGAGTGGAAATAAATTATAGAACGGGGGAGAGCAGGAGAATTCAATAATCAAATATTAAAATCACAAAAGACAGCATGGACGTGTGAGCATGTTGTCTTTTTGGAATTCGAACGGATCGGGGGAGCATCATGTCTAAAAAAATGAAGCTGTCTATTGCAGCAGCTGTGATAATCGGGATTGTAATCGGCGTTGTGATTGCTGTTATTATGATGAATGTTTATTCCAAAGGCGGTAATCCGAAGGACAGTTCGAAATCGACCTGTGAAGACAATAAAATTAATGAAGAGCGGATTGAAGAAAATAAAGTCGATTATAATAAAATTGATGAAGAACAGGTCGATGATAATAAAATTAACGAAGAGAAAGCTGTTAAAGCTTCGACCGGTGTACGAGGAAAAGAGGTATCTGTCGATTCCGACAAGGGACAGAGTACTGCATATAAATCGGAAACATCAAAGCAAAGCCGGAAAAGTATTTCAAGCGCCGATTTAATGTTTCCACTGTTTCCGGGCGAGTATGGATATGACAGCAGCTGTGATATAAATCATGACGGAGCCGTAGACAGATTTGAGTATATTTATATAAATGAGTACTATGGCGGATATTTTGATGATCATGGGCAATATTTTACGGATGAGGAAGCACAAATTTTGGCTACAAAAAATCCCTGATCTCGTTTTCAACGGAACTGATTTCTTCTATGAAAGCTTGTGAGGAAACTCTGAGAGCACCGTTTCCGAGTATGATGAGCTGTTCCATTCTGTCGGAGGTTACGACTCTGACACGATAAGCTTTGCTTATTTCATAGCTTACTTTTTCTATATAGGCATCGGCGGTTTGAGCTTCACGGGTATAAACCACATCTATACCGTGAACTTTTTCTATACTGCCCATGCCGTTTTTTACTTTATATGCGTCAAATACTATCAGCATATGACAGCCTATAAAAGCTCTGTAATTTGCAAGTATTCCGATAAGCTTTTCTCGTGCCGCTCCGAAATCCTGCTCGGAAAGTTCTTTTAATTCCTTCCATGCATATATGAGGTTGTAGCCGTCGACGATAATATAATCTTCTTTATAAGGATTTTCTCTGCCTCTGTAAGGCTTGGCGGAATGCGTATTCTCAGAGTTATTCGGCATCAAATATTTTGGAGCTTTATGCAATCCGGCTTTTTTGGAGGGCCCGAAGGTTTTTTCAAATATTGCCTGCAGCTGCTTATCCTCTTCTTCGGAGCTTATATCGTGTAGGGTATTTTTTGCAGCTCCGGCTCCCGCATCAAAGCCTGCACCCGCACAGCCATCGCCCGCCGGAGCATTTGAAGCCTGCCGCCGCGCACTTTCGATATGCATGCGTGATTTCACCTCCTGCCACGGGACTGTAACTCCGCTACCGTGTTCACAGAATATGGATGAGGACGGATTTTCAGTATCACGCTCAGGATCGTAATTAAAAGCGGCAATAACTTCGTCAGCATTATGACATATGTCGTAACCGTCATTTACAATTACTATATTGCCGCTGCCCTTCGTATATGACTTGAGGGTCGTGGAATAGTCCTGCATACCGTTTAACGGAGCACGCCCCCTGACTATAGCTTGGGCACCGGATATTTCAGGAGCATCTGTGCTCCCGCCCAACTGTTGAATATCGTTTACAAGGCGACCTATGCTTTCGGACGGCAGAGTTGCGGTGAAGCTGTACCAAGGCTCAAGGAGAATACAGCCGGCTTCCGAAAGACCCTGCCGCACCGCTCGGAGGGTCGCCTGTCTGAAATCGCCGCCCTCGGTATGGACATTGCTTGCACGCCATGCAATGAGAGTTATTTTCGTATCGGTGAGCGGCGAACCTGTCAATATTCCGGAGTGGACCTTTTCTGCAATATGGCTCAATATCACCCTTTGACGGGATATATCTCCATAGTCGGTACTGCAATCGGCACTGATAGATATGCCGCTGCCTCTTTCACCCGGCTCCATTAAAAGATGCACCTCGGCGTAGTGGCGAAGCGGCTCAAAATGTCCGACGCCTTCAACTGAGGCGGCAATGGTCTCCTTGTAAAGTATGTTTCCCTGTCCGAAGCTTATCCTTATTCCGAATCTTTCCGACATCAAAGCTTCTATGACTTCAAGCTGAACCGCACCCATAGTCTGAATATGAATTTCCTGCAAAGCCTCTATACGGACAACATTAAGCTCGGGCAGCTCTTCTTCGAGCAGTTTAAGCTTCTCAAGAACGACATGAGGAAGTGTTGAATCTTCAATTATAACGGTATATGTCATTACAGGCTCAAGCAAAGCTTCGCTCATATCCCGCTCGCATCCTATTCCCATACCCGGATAGCTGAGTTCAAGTCCGGTTACTGCACATACGGTTCCGGCTTCCGCAATATCCGCCGTAGTATATTTTCCGCCCGTGTAAAAACGAATTTCGTTTATCTTTTCGTTGCCTACTGTATTTTTAACTGCGAGAGAACCGCCGGTAATCTTCATATGAGTGAGACGTTGACCCTGAGAATCTCGTGAAATGCGGTATACCTTTGCTCCGAATGAGGAGCGGGCATCTTTGCTTAACGCATATTTTAAAAGCTCGTCGAGAAATTCGGCGGTACCGTCCAGCTTCAAAGCCGAGCCGGAAAAGCACGGAAAGAGTCTGCGATGCATAACAGCATCCTGTATCAACTCAAGGCTCAGCTTTCCAGTCTTTACATAGTCGTTCAGAAGAGCCTCATCGCATATGGCAATATTGTCATTATCTGCTGCGGTAAAATCCGCAAAGCCGTCGCCGAAGTTCTCGGAAAATTCGTTTATAAGCTCATCATGAGCTTTGTGTATGAGATCCGTTTTATTGATGAATACAAATACAGGGACATTATGATGCTCTAAAAGACGCCAAAGTGTCACGGTATGACTCTGTATTCCCTCGGAAGCGCTGATTACAAGTATGGCAGCATCCAAAACATCTAAGCTGCGCTCGGCTTCAGCGCCGAAGTCGGCATGACCGGGAGTGTCCAGCAATGTCATGTAAACATTGTTGTGTTGTATAATTGCCTGCTTTGAAAATATAGTAATGCCTCGTTTGCGCTCCGTAATTTCGTTATCCAGCACCGAATCGCCGTGGTCGACACGACCGAGCTTTCTGATAATTCCGGCATGATAGAGCAGAGACTCGGAAAGAGTCGTTTTTCCCGAGTCTACATGAGCCAATATTCCTATAACGATCTTTTTCATTTTGATACCTGCTTAATTTATTTTAAAAGACTCCATTATTCCTTTGGATATATCCTTCATTTTTTCCTGATTGTCACCCTTGGCAGCTACATCTATATGAATGTAACCGTTTGATGAAGTATAGACAAAGTCCCAAGTGTGAAGCATTACATTTCCCGCAGAAGTATCCAGTTCAAAGTAATAACCTGTTTTATCGCCTAACTGAACTTGTTTAGGTGCGACCGTCAATACCTGTATAAGAGGATTATCGCTGTTCTCGGCTATGCGATTTATATATGAATATACATATTCTTCTACAGTTTCACCGTTTTGCAGATATTTGGAATCTATGGATACGTTTACAAAGGTTGAACCGTCTTTGCTTTGTGCTGCCAATACCCCCTGATCCGATGTAGGAGGGCAGGCTTTCCATAAGATAGGAACTTTCATAGAATATTTTTCATTTTCACTCAAGATTTCATGGCTCATGAGGTTGAAATTGTCTGAAAACAGATAGTATGCTATTGCTCCTGCGATGCCTGTTATAAGCAGCAGAGCTATGAGTATGACGGATATTTTTTTCATTATGTCCTCCTGATATATTCAAATGCTTTTATTGGAATTCCGATGAAGTATATTTTTTAGCCAATCTGTAATGCGGCAACACAAATAGTTTTTTATTTATAAGGCTTGTAAACTTGCTTTTTCAAGTTGTTGTTTATGTATGAGAGTTGACTTGAAAATTAAAATTTATTGCACGATAAGCTCTTTTCTTACCGCATCAATAAGGCGTTTTGTTTCGTAATCTCTGTTTTCAATGCTTATGTGCACAAGCTCCACATCGGGACGATTGAAGATTGCTTCAGTCCACTTTGGCAGTTCGATTTGGATTACACCCAAAACCAAAGGCGCTTTATCCAGAGCCTTAATCACGGAAGCTTTGAAAATCTCAGCTTTATTTTCCAGTCTGCCGCATTCATCCATTATGAGAAGTTCACAGCTGTTTTTAAGGGCACGGTTTATATAGGTGCTTCCCAGTGTGTCGAATCTTTCCGTGCGGGGAAGTATCTCACCGGGAATCATCCGGCAAATTATATGCTCATCATCGGGAATAAATGATTTGGCGGCATCATACATATACAGATTTCTGTGTGCGGATGTAAAACGGTTTTTATCGAAGGAAGTGCGAAAACCTCCGACGGATGCTCCGGTTTCAGATATGAGCTTATTGATGAGAGTGCTTTTACCTACCTGCCTTTCACCGGTTAAAAAATAATGCATTAAGGAAACCTCCTGTAAATATTTTTTGTAAATTATTATTGGGAAGTGAAAATTGTATTCTCAGCTGTAACAAAATAAAAATCATAAAACATACTATATATTTTACAAGCATTATCATGATAATGGAATATAAATCAGTTATTCATAAGATATGAAATTTTTTAAATGCAGCTGAAACTTTGTGAAACAGGTTTATATTATAAAGGTCGACAATATTTTGCGAAAAGAAGTCCCCGACTCGATGTACGAACCTGATGAGATAAAGCGCGAGCTTATTTTGCAGAAAGAAGTCCCTCGACTAGCTCTCGACAAACTCCCGACTTTTAAGTTTTGATTTGAACATGGTTTAAATTTTGATTTGTATAAAGCTTGTAATTGACAACAAGTGTAATAATTAATACAATTATTAATATAACGGATTCTGCAATAATTGTGTGTGAAATTTTATACATTTTTTTTATTTCATAATACAATTTGTTGCAAGAAGCAGTTCAGTTGTATCTTAATTGACATAAAGGAGAAAATACCATGGTCAATGCAAGAGAAATTTTAAATGATTTTATGAACGGCGTAGGCGTAGTCTCAGAGTCAAACGGAGATTTTCTTAAGAAATTCATGAATATGGATGACAGTGCGGGCGGCGGAGTAATTTCCGACAAGACAAGAGAGCTTATAAGCGTAGCTATAGGTGTGTATAATCGTTGCCAGTATTGCATCTGCGCACATACGAGAAATGCTTATCAGGCAGGTGCGACACGAGCTGAAATTCTTGCAGCGGCAGAGGTTGCAATAGCTTTCGGAGGCGGTCCGAGCGTTGCATATACCACAACGGTACTGTTGGCGGCTCTTGATGAATTTGAGCATGATTTTGACTGACGGATTTGATTTTATATAAAGATATAATTTAAAAAATCGAATTAATTATAAACACAGCAGCTTTGAAAAGCTATGTCTATGGGATTCAATCCGTTATTTGCATATGCTCGTCAAAGCCGCTGTTTTATTATTTTTCTTCATTTTTCGGATTCTGAGCCTACCTCAAAAGTTGAACCGAGGATTCCTTTTTGGAAAGCAGATTTACTCCTTAGCGGATACAGCGTTTTTCTTAATTATTATTAAAGTCTTTGAAAATATCTGATATTTGTGCATCTGTATATATTATGGATGTAAAATATAGAAATATGATAATAAATTATCCTGTCATCTAAATCATTGTATTTTATGATAGCATCACAGAGGTACACGCAATTTAAAGATTGTGTGATACTGTCTGATTTTAATATTACCTTATGTTAGGCAAATTGAATTTGTATTACAATACGATTGTAAACATAGCCATTGAAAAATGTCTATGTTAAAATTATGCTACATAAAGTAGAGGGAGGTTTGATTAATGATATGCAAAAATAATAAAAGTCTGTTCGCTGCAATTGCAGTAACTATATTTATGTTGCTTTTGCTCTTTCCTATTACGGTGAATGCTGCAAGCTGCACTGTTCAAATAAACGGAAAAACCGTAGAAACCGACGCCGAACCTGTTATAGAAAACGGAAGGACACTTGTGCCGGTCGCCACTATTGTGGATTATCTGGGCGGAAGTGCCGAATGGAACGGTGCGACGAGAGGTGTTACTCTCAAATACGGAAGCACTACGGTAAATTTGAACATCGGCTCAAAGACAGCTTCCGTAAACGGGAAAAATATCACTATGGATGTCGCTCCGAGCATAGTTACCGTAGATAAATACGGCGGAGGCAGGACTATGGTTCCGATAAGGCTGATATCGGAAAGCTTCGGATATCAGGTGGGCTGGGACGGAAAAAACAGAGTGGTTTCAATAAATACAAATTCTCGGAAACCGGACGCCGATACGGCTTCAAATCAGAATAAAACACCGAAAGCAGTTCAAACGATAAATAATCTTTCGATTTCCGGAGGAAAAAATATATCGGGTGACAACAAAAATACATATACGGTTGTAGAAATTTCTGCGGACAAATCGCTTAAAAGCGGCGGATATTCGGGAGAATGGCTCGGATCGCCTACGAGGTATTTTATTGATTTTCCTAATACGGATTTCAAATCTTCGGTTAAAAGCTCCATAAGCTTTAACGAGTCGGCTTCCAATATCACTTCCATGCGTACGGGAAATCCTTCCGACGGAACGGCAAGAGTTGTAATCGATCTTAAGACAAAGGTTCAGCCTGACATATCTTACTCCTCAAACGGAAATATCATGTATCTCGCTTTTAGGGAAAATTCAAACGGCGCTGTTGTTACGCCTAATCCCGCAAATCCGCCTAATACTGACGGAAGCGGTACACAGAGCGGAAATACGGGTTCAATTGATTCCGGCAACAATCCGACGGCACCGGAAACAACACCTCCTGCGGTTATTTCAAATATAAATAATGATACTGTAGGAAAATTCCCTTATAATCCTTATGCTGACGGAAAGTTGGTAGTCTGCCTCGATCCGGGGCACGGTAAAACAACAGGCGGCAAGCGCAGTCCCGACAGCAGCCTTATGGAGTGGGAATTTAACCGCTCCGTTGCATATAAGCTTAAACCGTTGCTTGAAGCAAACGGTATACAGGTTATAATGACGGTAGCTAAGGATGATAAGACGGATCCTTCGCTCAAAGACAGGGTTGCTGTTGCAAATAATGCAGGTGATGTGGATTTATTCGTAAGTATACATTCAAATGCCAGCGGTCCGGGAAATAGATGGACTTCCCCTTCAGGTTGGGAAATTTATTCATGGAACAAGGGTACGATTGCTGAAAAAGCGGCTAAAGTATTGTCGGATGCGACTAAGGCATCAGGACTGTTCAGTAAGATGAGAGGAACAAAGACTGCAAATTTCTATGTCATAAAGAATACGACTATGCCTTCAATTCTGATAGAACACGGTTTCTACACAAATTATGAAGAATGCCAAAAGCTTAAAAAGGATTCTTTCAGAAATTCCATAGCACAGACGGATTGTACAGGAATATTGAATTTCTTTGCTCAATATAAATAATTCGACTGTATAGTTGAAGGAAGCCTATATTATGTATAAAAATAACAGTGAAAAAAGAAAAATCAGGCGTCGTAAAAAACCGCAGGAAATGTTGACGGCGTATGATGAAAATATGAATGTAATAGGTGATTTTCCCCGCTCCACGGTACATTATAACGGAATGTGGCACAAGGTTGTACAGTGCTGGATAGCCAGAAAGACGGAGCAGGGCATAATCGTATATCTGCAGCGTCGCTCCTTTGAAAAGCACAGCAATCCGGGGCGCTATGACGTGACATCCGGAGGACATGTATCGGCAGGCGAAGATGTTGAAACGGCTATGATTCGGGAAATGAAAGAAGAAACGGGACTAAAACTGGATCGGGGACGCCTTACCGAGATAGGAACATATAAAGAGGTGTCGGGGTTCGACCATGAATTTGCTCATATTTTTCTGTATATCGTGGATTCCGACCCCCTGTTCGCACCGGGAAGAGAAGTAATTTATATGGTATCCACCAATATTGAAGACTTAAAAGCTCTGTCCGAAGGCTCTAAGCATCAGATAACGGTCATTCCTACGGTGCGTACGGGGCCTTTGGAAAATGAAGCCTTCAAGGTCAGCGACAGAAATTTTTGCAATCATAAAAGTTTCGTGGAAATTGTTTATCCGTTTATAAAGCGGGTGCTCGGTGAATAAAAATCGGATGCGAAGAATTGCTGTATAAATTTTGAATTAAAATTAAAACTTGAAAGGTCACGGCATCCTTACGGAAACCGTGACCTTTATCTATTCGTCTGCATCCTTGAGCCGGAACAGACAGAAATGTGTACGATTTTCTTTGTAATCCTCGATGTTTTCATCCATAAGACAGAGATTGAACATTTCCCCCGCATTTTTCCTGCACAGCACCGCATATTCATCGGTAAGAGTTCCGTCAGCCAAATCCTTTGCAGCCTTGCCCGTATCTTCGACCTCTATGGGTTTAAGATTGGGATAGCTGTAGCGGATATGATTTTCGCACTGCTTTATGGCGAGCACGTGAGAAGCTACAAATTTTAAGCTTTTATTCGGAATATCGGGCGATTTTTTAAAAAGACAGTGATGTATATTCATAGTAGTTTCGCCTCGAATGAAAAGCTCGACTCCGTTTGTTGCAAAAAAGGTTTCCAATACCATGCCGGCAACACTGTTGTAAACTGCACAGACACCATAGTCGACATCACCGGTTTTCATTGATTTTATAACTTGATGTGAATCCACCAAAGGTACATATTCTACATCCTGTATAGAGAGCTTTTTTACCAAATCTTTAGCCGCCTGCTCGGCATTGGAGCCTTCGATTCCCTGATATCCTATTTTTATCACGATATATCTCCTTTACATACTTTCGGCTGTTTTACGGCGAGTGGACTCTCTGCCTTCCTGAATAATTTGTTTTATTCTGTCACCGAAACTCTTTTGGGCATCTTTGTCTATACTGTCGGTTTCAATCTCCGGTAATACAGTGAGAATTACGTGGGCAGGTTTTATACGTTTTCCGCTGTTGCCCTCCATAACCTTATATGTACCGTCGATAGCAAGAGGTACAATCGGCAAATTGTATTTGAAGGCTGTTTTAAAAGCTCCCGCTTTGAAATCCGACATTTCATCACTGCGGCTTCGTGTTCCTTCCGGAAAGATTATTATAGATCTGCCGTTCACTACGGTTTTACCGGCTTCGTTCATGGTTTTGAGAGCTTTTCGGGAATCGGTGCGATCTATGAAAATACAGTCTATGGAATTCATCCAAAAGCCGATAAAAGGAACCTTTGAAAGCGAATCTTTCGCAACAATACCATGAGGAGAATCAAGATATCCGAGCAGCAGCATGATGTCGAAGTTGCTTTGGTGATTTGAAACAAATATGGCAGGTCTGCCTGTCAGATTTTCCAATCCGTGCACTTCAACCGTGACTCCCGCATTTGAAAGCATTTTCCTCGCCCAGTCCTTTACCTTGTCGTCCACATATTTTCTGAATGCGGCATAATCACCGCTGTCCCTGAGCTTGGTTGCTTTTATCTTGCACGGCAGCGCAGCGACAAGATAGAAAGCAGCTCTTATGAACCATATTATTGTACGCATGTTAACCCCTCCGCAAACAGGTGTAAAAATCTTGCTTATGCTGCATAAGTATACGCCATTTTTGATTTATTTTCAATATAACCGGAGCTTTGTAAAATTATCTCAATGTCAGTGAATACGAGCTTTGTGAAATATCCGGAGCGGGGAGTTAAAATATCTGAAGCATAAGGTTTTGCGTATTTATATGAAGGGATATTTGTTGTATACTAATATGAATAGAATTTGTACGAAAGGTAAAAATAATGGTAAAAAAAATCAGTCGGAGTATAGAGAATTTTATAGAATCACAAGGTTTATTCGGATCCGTATTGGAAAAGATCATGCTTGCAGCATTGATAATTTTAATCGGATGCATAATCATGAAACTTGTACTCAAAGTGATACGCAGGATTTTGGACAGAACACAAATGGATCAGGTTCTTTATACCTTTGTAGAGAATACGATAAAGGTGCTTTGCTGGATTACGATAATAGTCACGGCTCTCGGAGTTATGGGCGTTCCCACCACGACCTTTATCACTGTGCTTGGTGCTTGCGGAGCGGCTGTGGCTCTTGCTCTCAGGGATTCGCTGTCGAATTTTGCGGGAGGCATTCTCATCATATTCAACAAACCCTTTGAAAAGGATGATCTGATAGAACTGGTGGAAACCGGTAATACCGTGGGAAAGGTGAAGCAGATAGATTTGTTGTATTCCACTCTCACGACTCCCAACAATCAGATTATAACTGTACCGAACGGACTTCTTGCAAATCATGTGGTTATAAATCATTCCCGAGCTGACAGGCGCAGAATTGATTGCAAGTTCGGCATAGGCTACGACAGTGATATAGATAAAGCTCGTTCCGTGATTAAAAAAATAATAGAAGCAAATCCCATATTTCTGACCGATCCGGAACCCGTAATCGGTGTTTCGGAACATAGCGACAGTGCTGTAATCATAGATGCACTCGTATGGTGCAGGACGGAAAATTATTATATCGGCAAATACAGGCTTATGGAAGATGTAAAGCTTGCTTTCGATAAGGAAGGAATAGAAATTCCTTATCAACATATAGTAATAAAGTATGATGAAGACTGTATCGCACAGATGAAAGGAGCGGAAGATGTTAAAAGGTAAAAGCGTCTTGGAGCCTGCGGATTTGAGCTTGGCTGAAACGGAAGAAATATTTGAGCTGGCGACACGAATTATGGCAAATCCTGCAAGATATGCACACTGCGCCGACGGAATGCTTATGGCCACTTTATTTTATGAGCCGAGCACGAGAACCAGACTGAGCTTCACTGCAGCGATGCAGAGACTGGGAGGTCAGGTACTGGGTTTTTCGGATCCGTCATCAAGTTCAAGTATGAAAGGGGAAAGCATATCGGATACGGTAAAGACGGTTTCCTGCTATGCCGATATTATCGTAATGAGACATCCCAAGGAGGGTGCGCCAAGGGTTGCTGCGGAAGCATCCGAGCTGCCTGTTATAAATGCGGGAGACGGAGGACATCAGCATCCAACCCAGACACTGACCGACCTGTTGACAATAAGGCAGTGTCTCGGTAAAAATGACAATTTTACCATAGGCATATGTGGTGATTTAAAATTCGGACGCACGGTACATTCTCTTATAAAGGCTCTTTCAAGATATGACAATATAAAATTGCGTTTGATTTCACCCGATGAGCTTGTATTGCCGGAATATGTGCGCAAGCACGTTATAGAGGCGAACGGCATGGATTATAAGGAATACAGCAGACTGGAAGCTGTGCTTCCCGAACTGGACGTTTTGTATATGACCCGTGTTCAAAAGGAACGTTTCTTCAATGAAGATGACTATATAAGACTTAAGGATTTCTATATTTTGGATGAAAATAAGATGCAGTCGGCAAAGGAAGATATGATTATCATGCATCCGCTGCCACGTGTTAATGAAATTGCAAAGGAAATCGACACTGATCCTCGTGCCTGTTATTTTAAGCAGACCCGTATAGGCATGTTTGTGAGGATGGCTCTGGTTGCAAAGCTTCTGGGAATAGATGTTCGGTAGGAGGGAAAGTTCATGGTAATAGACAGCATAAAAAAAGGTATAGTTATAGACCATATCAGAGCAGGCAGAGCCATGACATTGCTTAAGTATCTCAAGATAGACACCGAGCATGAAACGGTAGCGGTCATAATGAATGCTATCAGCAAGAAGTTTGAGAAGAAGGATATTATCAAGATAGAAAATCGCATAGACATCGACATGCATATAGTAGGACTGCTGGATCCGGAGGCGACCGTAAATATAATCGAAAACCGCATGATTACGAAAAAAATTAAGCCTGAGCTTCCTAAACGTGTAGAAAATGTAATCATATGCAAAAATCCGAGATGTGTTACATCTACGGAAAAGGGCATACCCCACAACTTTGTTCTTCAGGACGCCAAGCGTCAGATTTATCGCTGCGAATACTGCGATGAAATGGTATCCGTAAGAGAATATTAATCAAATGTAAGACAATTTATAAACCGATGCGAAAAGCGTAATTTTAATGATTTATGCTGTGAATGACAGATGATGTAATAGGTGTTTTTCAGAGGAATTGATTATGAACAGAATCATTATTCGGGAGGGACGACTCATAGATCCCTCACAAAGATTTGATAAGCCTGCGGATATTCTGATAGAGAACGGAGTCGTTGCCGGAATTTTTGAATCCGGAGCATCCGAAGTCGAGGACGGCGACCGTATCATTGAAGCGGCGGGACTGTGGGTGGTTCCGGGTTTAATAGATGTCCATGTTCATCTGCGTGACCCGGGACAGGAACATAAAGAAAACATAGAAAGCGGCTGTCGTGCTGCTGCTGCGGGAGGATTCACCACTGTCTGCTGCATGCCTAATACCTCGCCGGTTATCGACAGCGTGGAAACGGTTGAATATATTATAAATAAAGCAGCTGAAGCGAACGGTGTCAGAGTATTGCCGTCGGGTTGCATAACCATGGCTCAAAATGGCGAAACCCTCACCGATATGGCAGCCTTGAAAGCTGCAGGGGTATGCGGCTTCAGCGAGGACGGACGCTCGGTAGATGACCCCTTGAAGCTCAGAGAAGGTATGCTGTTGGCGAAATCCCTTGATATGCCTATATTTGACCATACGGAAAGCAGAGAATTGGCTTTCGGAGGCTCGATGAATAAAGGTAAGATTTCCGAAGCTCTGGGAATAAAAGGCATACCTCATGAAGCGGAGGAAATCATAGCTGTCAGGGATATGTTGTTGGCAAAGGAAACAGGGTGCAGAATACATATTTCTCATGTAAGTTCGGCAGGGACGATGGATCTCATACGTCTGGCAAAATCATGGGGAGTAAAAGTCACCGCAGAAACTGCGCCTCATTATCTGCTGCTTACCGATGAGGTTGTAAGAGTTGATTTAACTGAAAATGTTCAAAAAACATATAATATTTCAGAAACTCCGAGCGGTGAGCTTGCCGATTCTCATAAGAAAATGAATCCTCCTTTGCGCACGGAAGCTGACAGACAGGCTGCCGTCAAGGCACTTGAGGACGGAACTCTGGATATGATAGCTACGGATCATGCGCCGCACAGCATAAATGAAAAATCGGCTTCGTTTGAAAAATCACCTTTCGGAGTTATAGGCTTGGAGACGAGCTTTGCGGCAAGCTATACTCAGCTTGTGTTGAACGGGAATATTGAGCCTATGAGATTGATTGAGCTTATGAGCAGCAATCCGGCAAAGCTGCTGGGCAAGGGCGGAGGTTCTTTAAAAATCGGGGAAAGAGCGGATATTGCAATCATAGATCCCGAGCATGAATGGACGGTGCCGGAACATGGTTTCGAATCAAAGGCTGAGAATACTCCTTTTGCCGGTATGAGCCTGAAAGGAAAGGTTCGTATTACCATAGCTGCCGGAAATATCATATATGAATATGAGGAAAGAAAATGATAGACAGATTGATAGAGAGCATAGCCGAAAAGAAAAATCCTACGGTAGTCGGCTTGGATCCGACCTTGGAAATGATGCCTAAGCAGCTTAGGGATAAATATATAAAATCGGATTCATCGGATATGTCGGCTGCAATATGCGAGATGTTTCTGGAATTCAATACAGATGTTATAGATGCCATATATCCTGTAGTACCTGCGATTAAACCGCAGATTGCCATGTATGAAAAATATGGGTTGCACGGGATAAGGGCTTATGATGAAACCTGCAAATATGCGTCTGAAAAGGGGATGACAGTCATAGGCGATATAAAGAGAGGGGATATTTCGTCAACGGCTGCCTGCTATGCGGCACATATCGGAGGAGTAAAGGCGGGAAATGATATCGTCGATACATGGCATGAGGATGCCGTAACGGTAAATCCTTACATGGGCTCCGACGGTATAAAGCCGTTTTTGACTGCCTGCAAAGAGCGTCGCAAGGGTATATTTGTGCTGCTTAAGACGAGCAATCCGAGCAGCGGCGAGCTTCAGGAGCTGATATTGAAAGACGGTCGCAGGGTTTACGAGGCTATGGGTAAACTGATTGCAGATTGGGGAAGCGAGCTGATAGGAAAGTACGGTTACAGCGAGGTAGGAGCCGTGGTAGGAGCTACTCATGCAAAACAAGGTGAAACTTTGAGAGCTGCACTGCCTCACACCTTCTTTCTCGTGCCGGGCTACGGTTTTCAGGGCGCTGATGCGGAGGACGTGTCAGGATTTTTTGATAAAAACGGATCCGGAGCTGTAATCAGTTCTTCACGGGGAATAACTGCTGCATGGAAAAAGTACACTGACGGTAGTGAACTGAAATATGCCGATTGTGCATTGGAAGCGGCTGAGCGTATGAGAGATGATATAGCTGAATTTATTAAATTGTAAATTTGTACAGGAGTAAGATAAATGGCTGAGAAGCATATTATAGATGCCGAGATGCTGATAAACGATGAAATTGCACCGGGTATTCACGAGACAGTATTGGCTGTCGGAAGCGCTGCGGCTGCGGAGGCTGAGCCGGGACAGTTTGTAAACGTATATCTCCAATCGGACAGGATGCTGCTTCCACGTCCGATCAGCATCTGCGATGCGAATGTCAAGGACGGAACGATTACGCTGCTTTATGCCGTCGCAGGTGCCGGGACGGCAGTGTTGTCAACGGCGGTGCCCGGCGATGTCGTAAAGGTAACATCGCCGCTGGGACACGGCTTTGCGCTGCCGGGGGACGATGAGTCGAAGGACGGCGACACTTCGCAAAGCCGTGGGCACCGCCGTGTCGTACTTGTCGGCGGAGGAATCGGATCTGCTCCTCTGTTCTTTGCGGCACGCATACTTGCAAGCCGACATATTCCCACTACGGTCGTACTCGGCTTCAAAAAAGATGTACTGCTGGAAAAGGATTTTCGGGATTTGGGATGCAGAGTATATGTGACAACAGAGCTTCCCACTGAATCCGCTTTTATAGGAAATGTAACGGATTGTATGAGCATCAATGAAGTACATGGAGATATCTATTATGCCTGCGGACCTCGTTCCATGTTGGCAGCGGTTACGGACTATGTCGTTTCAAATGACGGCGGCGCCGAGCTTCAGGTTTCTTTGGAGGAACGCATGGGCTGCGGATACGGAGCATGTGTCGGATGTGTATGCGATGTCGGAAAGACTCTGCCCGACGGAAGTTCAAGGGTGGAGCGTTTGAAAGTCTGTCATGACGGACCTGTATTTGACGGAAAAGAGGTGATATGGTGATGAACGAGGCTGATAAAAAAGCTGAAGATATGAGAATCGACATGAGCACCTCAGTTGCAGGGGTAAATCTTTCCAATCCTCTTATGACGGCTTCAGGAACCTTTGCAGCTGCCGTAAGCGGAGCTTTTTACGATATAAATGAGCTGGGAGCTGCGGTTACCAAGGGAGTTGCACCCATACCGTGGGAAGGAAATCCGTCGCCCCGCATAGCGGAAGCATACGGCGGTATGATAAATTCGGTCGGCTTGCAGAATCCGGGAGTGGATGCCTTTATAGACGGCGAATTGAAGCTGCTTCAGACCTACGATACGAAGATAATAGTGAATGTGGCGGGTCACAGTCTCGATGATTATATTCAGGTTGTCGAACGTCTCAGCGATATAGACAGCATTGCTATGCTTGAAATAAATATATCCTGTCCGAATCTGAGCGAGGGCGGCATGGCTTTCGGCACAGACCCTCACATGGCGGCTCAGGTTACGAGAGAGGTAAGACGATATACGAAAAAGCCGCTTATCCTCAAGCTTACGCCGAACGTAAGCGACATAACGGAAATCGCAAAGGCGGTCGAGTCCGAAGGGGCAAATGCCGTATCGCTTATCAATACGCTGAAAGCTATGCATATAGACTTAAAGCGTCGCTGTTGCACCTTGGCAAACAGAAAAGGCGGCTTGTCGGGACCTGCCATAAAGCCGATAGCATTATGCATGGTATATGATACGGTGAGAGCTGTAAATATTCCGGTTATAGGAATAGGCGGAATTTCCACAGGAGGCGATGCGGCTGAATTTATAGCTGCGGGAGCATCCGCCGTGGGAATAGGTACGGCAGCGTTGGTCGATCCTGTTGCGATTCCACGCATAAAGCAGGAGCTTATAGAATTTATGAAAGAAAATGATTTTGAAACTTTATCTGAGCTGCGCCATGCATTTTCACTTTGATGTCTGAGAAACGGATAGGATATACATATGGGATACAAAGAAGATTTTATAAGATTTATGGTAAGAAGTGACGTTCTGCTTTTCGGAGATTTTGTAACCAAGAGCGGGCGCAATACAAAGTACTTTATAAATACGGGAAATTATCGCACCGGTGTGCAGGCAGCCAAGCTCGGTGAATTTTATGCGGCATGCATAAATGAAAATATAAAGAACGGAAATATTCCTGCCGATACTAATGTACTTTTCGGACCCGCTTATAAGGGAATACCTCTTGCCGTTGCAGCCTCTATAGCTTTGGCAAAAAATTTTGATATGGACGTGAGCTACTGCTTCAACCGCAAGGAAAAAAAAGATCACGGAGAGGGCGGCAGTATGGTAGGACACAAGCTCACCGCAGGTGACAGAGTTTTGATAACCGAGGATGTAATCACGGCGGGAACCGCTGTCAGAGAAACACTTCCCATATTGACGGAGAATAAAGATGTCCGCATAGCAGGACTGGTGGTATCGGTAGACCGCATGGAAAAGGGCAGCGGTGAAAAAACCGCAATTCAGGAGCTTGAAGAAGACTTCGGTATAAAGACCTTTCCCATCGTTTCAGTAAAAGAGGTCATGGATACGCTCCACAATTCACCTGTAGACGGAAAGATATATATAGACGATGCCGTGCGCTCTTCTATGGAGGAATATATGAGTAAATACTGTGTTGTTTGACGATATGGGAGAATGGAAATGAGTCTGATTGGAATGCTGCCGGAGATATTGGCAGAAGCAAAGCGGCGATATGAATACGCTTTGAAAGCTGCTGCCGAAAACTTGAAAGCGCCCTGTGTGATGACTGTCGGCGAAGCCTCAGAAATATCCGGAACTGTCATACAATGCGACAATGCGGCATTTTTGGCGGCTCATATAGCGAACGGAAGCTCGGCAGCTTGTTTTGACTTGATATATTGTGATCCTCCTTTTTTTACGAGAGGGGGCTTTGATGCCTCTATAAAGATTGTATCCGAGGACGGAGAAGAATACAGATTTCGTGTGGGAGCATATGATGATTACAGCGCTGTAGCCATGAGCGACTATTTGACCGAGCTGGCATTCAGGATTATGCTTATGAGGGATGTACTGTCGGATACGGGGAGCATCTTCATACATCTCGACAGACATGCGGTTCATGCTACCAAACTGCTGATGGATGAAATATTCGGAGATGAAAATTTTGTAAATGAAATAATCTGGAATTATAAATCCGGAGGATCAACCGACAAAAGATTTGCTCATAAGCATGACACCATACTTTTTTATTCAAGGACAAAAAAATATAAATTTAATCCTACAAAAGAAAAATCCTACAACCGTAAGCTGAAAAAGTATTCATTCAGCGGTGTTGAGGAATTTAGGGATGAACTGGGCTGGTATACTCTTGTAAATACAAAAGACGTATGGCAGATAGATATGCTGGGGAGAAGCTCGGGCGAGAGACTGCACTATGCTACTCAGAAGCCTGTTGCACTGGTAAAGCGCATCATAGAAGCCTGCAGCGATGAGGGCGATTTATGTGCGGATTTTTTCAGCGGCTCGGGAACTTTGGCAGAGGCGTCTTTTTTATTGAAACGCAGGTTTGTGTGTGTGGATACAGGATCTCTTGCTGTAGAAAACACTGTAAAACGCTTGCTTAAAAGCGGTGCGAATTTTGTTTTCCGTCGTGACTCGAATTATGTGAATCCGCAGGCGGGAAAAGCTTTGAGCATTGAAGCGGAGCGTATCGGAGACTGCGTATATCTTAAGGATTATAGGACGGATGTAAACAGCTTGCCCGTAAGGATAAAGGAAAAAAAGCGTGCTGAGGAGCTGCTGAGTAAAGAGTCTGTAGCTTTTGTGGATTTCTGGTGCGTAGGATATTTTGATGATGATAACTGCTTTCATCCGGAAGTGACCGTAACTGAAGGGAAAAGTGCGGATGCGCCTCACGGCGATGCCGTGCTCGTATTCGATATATTCGGCGGCACAGCTGTATGCAGAATTTGATTGCAGAGCATTTCAGAAATTATACTGAGAGAGTATGACAAGAGATGCAGATGCTTACCCGTGCCGAAAGTCTAAATTGGAATTTGATACAACATCATTTTCTGATGACAAGAGGTGCAGGTACTTACCCGTGCCGAAAGAGCAAGCATTTCAGAAAGGATACTGAAAGTATGACAGATATACATATTCCCGCAGAGCCCGAGCATTTGATTGAAATGCTTGAATCTGCCGGATTTGAAGCATATGCCGTAGGCGGATGTATAAGAGACAGCCTTTTGGGGGCGGAGCCTTACGACTGGGATATTTGCACCTCCGCCGTACCTGAGGAAATGCAGGAGGTTTTTATTGATTTAAAAACCGTTCTCACGGGAGCGAGGCACGGTACGCTGACTGTGATTTACAACGAAAAATCATTTGAAATCACGACCTTCAGGACGGAGAGCGGATACTCCGATTTCAGGCATCCTGACAGAGTAGAATTTGTAAAAAGTCTGCGAGAGGATTTGGCACGCAGAGATTTTACAGTAAATGCTATGGCTTATTCAAAATCTGCCGGGCTCATAGATTTTTACGGAGGAATTGAGGACTTAAAAACAGGCACGCTGAGAGCGGTAGGCAATGCGTTCAGAAGATTTGAGGAAGATGCGCTTCGGATATTGAGAGCCTTGAGGTTTATGTCCGTGTATGATTTTATAGCCGATGCGGAGCTTGACAGAGCCTTGCGCAGTGAATACAGGAGAATAGAAAAGGTTTCGGCGGAGCGTATATCTGCGGAGCTTTTAAAATTTCTGAACGGGAAAAGAGCAGCCGAGCTTCTTGATGAATATAGAGAAATCTTTTGCAATATAATACCTGAGCTTACTCCGATGATAGACTTGGAGCAGCACAGTCCTTATCATAACAGAGATGTCTGGAAACACACACTGGCAGCTGTCGAGGATGTGCCGCCGACAGATTACCTGCGTCTGATAATGCTTCTGCATGACATAGGAAAGCCTGTGGTTTATGTGAGAGATGAGAACGGACGAGGCAGATTTGTAGGGCATCCCGAGGTGGGTGCCAAAATTGCGGAAAATATTTTGAGGCGCCTCAAGCTGCCTTCGGAAACGATTAAGCATATAACAACATTGATAAATTACCATGATGTCAAGCTTTACCCGGAACGAGCCGTTGTGAGGAAATGGCTGGGTGTTCTCGGGAGAAAGGACTTGGAGCTTTTGCAGCTTATTCGTCATGCGGATGCATCCGGAAAATATGAGCAGTCCTTAAAGGAAATAGAAAAGGACAATCCTGTAATTACGCAGCTTATGGATTCCATAGAAGCCGACGGAGACTGCATTTCTCTGAAGGATCTGGCAATAGACGGAGATGATGTGAGAGCGGCGGGTATAGATAACGGCAGGCGCATAGGAGAAACTCTTGCAATGCTTTTGGATAGAGTAATATGCGGACAGCTGACGAATGACAGAGCCGAGCTTATAGATGAATGTAAGGCGTTGACTGAAAAATACAGGGAAAAAGACAGTCGGATATCTGAAGAATATCGTATTGCACACGCAAGAAAATCGGGTACGAGCTGTATTATATTTTCAGGCTCTCCCGAATGCAGTCTTCCGTCCGGCTTGGATATAAGAGCCGCTTTTGTGATTGCCTGTGACAGCGGCTATCTGCACGCCATAGGTGCAGGAGTTTGGCCGCAGCTGGTGGTAGGAGATTTTGATTCCTACGGAGGGGAAATTTACGGCAGGCCTGAAATTATAAAGGCTTTGCCCGAAAAAGACGATACTGATACTCTCATGGCTGTAAAAGAAGCGATAGCACGTGGCTATACCGATATAACTATCCTCGGAGCTATGGGAGGACGCACGGATCATGAATATGCGAATATTCAGCTTTGCTCCTACTGTGCGGAGCGAAATGTGAACTGCCGCATTTCCGATGCGTTTCAGGAATTGTTCGTTATCAAGGACGGCGCAGCAAATGTTTTGCGAAGAGATTACAGCCGAATTTCGGTGTTTGCGCTTGATGAAAAGGTCTGCGGGGTTACTCTTAAAGGCTTGAAATATGAGCTTGATAATGAATTTCTTTTAAGAGAATTTCCACGTGGAGTAAGCAATGAATTTTCACGGGACGAAGCATATATATCAGTTGACAGGGGTATGCTGCTGATAATACTTTCAAAATAAATTTTCGAGCGGCGTACGACATTATGAATTTCCGAGGTATGCTGCCGGTAATAGTTTCAAAATAAAGGGTGAGGGTATGATCGATTTTCATACGCATATAATTCCTGAAATAGATGACGGCTCACGCAGTGTCGAGGAGTCGGTTCAAATGCTCAAGATGAGCTATGCACAGGGTATCGATACCGTTGTGTTGACCTCTCATTTCAGACTCGGGGAGCACAGGATAAAGCCGTGGCTCAAGCAGAGAACGGAAAATCTGGAAAGGGTTTTTGACGCTCTCACGGAGGCGGAGCGGCGGCATATTCCCAAGATGATATTGGCATCAGAGATAGAATATATGAAAAATATGAATAAATGGGATTATTTGGATGAACTCGTCATACAGGGAACCGAGTTTCTGATGACGGAGATGCCCTTCATGCCTTGGACGGAGCAGGTGCTGAAAACCATAGATGATATAGCGCTTAATTCGCCGTTTACACCGATAATTCCTCATATTGACAGGTATATGCATACATTTACAAAGCCGGAGTACATCGAGCATTATTACGATATGCCGGTGATTATACAGATGAATGCCATTTATATAAACGGAGTTGCAAATGTTCAGTTCTTTAAACCGATGCTGGATTCGGGAGTTGTGGAAATACTCGGCTCCGATTGTCACGGTAATGAATGGAGACCTCCAAATCTCGGCTCGGCAATAGAGGTTGTGCGGCGGGTATGCGGTCAGGATGTAGTGGACAGAATAGATAAAAAGGGTCGTGAAATGCTGAAAAATGCAAAGTATATAGAGTTTTAACGGGAGTGGTAAGATGAACAGACAATTTGGAAAGAATGAAAAAAGCTACAGTGCTAACAGCAGGCGAAAGAAGGCGGCGGTAGTTTTTATAGCACTTATTATAGCGGTTATATTGCTTGTATGGACAGTAGCCGGATCTCTTATAAGCGTTTACGGAGCAGAGGTGAAGAAAGCTTCAGTCCCTGTTGACGGTATGAGAGGTGTATGGGTTTCGACGGTTTTGAATTTGGATTATCCTTCCTCTCCAACTACGGGAGCGACCACATTGAAGGCGGAGGCTGATAATATTATCGCTGATGCAAAGGCTATGGGAATGAATGCAATATTTTTACAGGTCAGACCTTCGGCGGATGCCATATACCCTACATCTTATTATCCTTGGAGCCGTTATTTGACCGGCATACAGGGAGAAGCTCCTTCAGACGGCTTTGATCCTCTGGAATATTGGGTGAACGCATCTCATGCAGCAGGCATGGAGCTGCACGCATGGATAAATCCTTATCGTGTGACTCGGGGAGGCGATACTGATTGGGTATCGCTTGCGGCGAACAATCCTGCAAAAGGGGTGCTTGCCCCATATGTTATAAAGAACGGCAAGGATTATTATTTTGATCCGGGTGAACCGGCTGTAAGGCAGTATATTATAGATTCTTCTGTGGAAATAGTAAACAGCTATGCTGTGGACGGTATTCATCTGGATGATTATTTCTATCCGGGAACCGATTTCAACGATGCGGCAAGCTTTGCAAAGTACGGCTCCGGCTACGGCATTGCCGACTGGAGAAGAAATAATGTAAATCAGCTGGTCAGTCAGCTCAATACTGCTCTGCACAATGCAAGAAAGAATATTTCATTCGGAATAAGTCCGTCGGGAATATGGGCAAACAAATCATCGACTCCTCTCGGCAGCGATACAAAAGGAAAAGAGCATTATTCGTCTCTTTATGCGGATTCCGTAACATGGATAAAAAACGGATGGGTGGATTATATTGCTCCTCAGATTTATTGGAATATAGGCTATAGTATAGCCGACTACAAGGTTCTGACAAAATGGTGGAACGGAATAGTGGCAGGCACGGATGTTTCTTTATATATAGGAATGGCGGATTACAGATCCGCCGGAGTTACGGATGTGTCGAGCGCTTGGTACGGAACCTCCGAACTTGCGAGACAGATGACTCTGAATCGTTCCTTGCCTAATGTAAAAGGTGAGATTCATTTCAGACATAAGCTTATGGTATCCGATTCTAAGATTGTGAATTTCTATAAGAATTATTATGGGAAGAACAATCATTCCGCACCTGATCAGGGCAATAATTCAAAAGGAAATAATTCTTCAAACGGCGTTATTACGGAAAAACCGAATTCCGATAACGGGAATAAGGGAAATAACGGCGGAGTCGTCAACGATAACGGCAATACTTCAGTGACAAAACCTTCGGCATCTCATAAATATACAGACATTAAGGGCAGTTGGGCGGAACCGTATATTACGGAGCTTTCAGATGCCGGCATAATATCGGGTATGGGTGACGGAAGCTTCAAACCCGATGATTCCGTTACCCGAGCACAGTTTGTAAAGCTTATTGTACTTGCGGCATCGGGCGGAGTTATAGATGATGTGCAGACTGCGGGCTTTAATGATGTAAAGAAGGGTTCATGGTATGAGAGTTATATAAATTGGGCTGCTAATAAAGGTATAGTTTCAGGTATGGAGGATAACTGCTTTCATCCCGATGACAAGATAACAAGAGAGCAGATGGCTGTGATAGTACAGAATCTTGCGGCAGCGAGCGGAGTTCAGCTCACCGCCATAAGAGACGGTATAACTTTCAAGGATAGAAACTCGATAAGCGACTGGGCGGCGGAGGCTGTGAACAAGGCTGTAGAAGCAGGCATACTCAGCGGCATGAACGAGTCCGGCAATAACGGCGCCGTCCTGCATTACTTCCGACCTAAGGCTGATACGACCAGAGCTCAGGCGGCAAAGGTCATCAGCATACTCAGAAGCAAAATGAATAAGTAATGATTAATTGCTATGCAACTATCTTTATGAATCAGTGTAAATTGTATATAGCTGTGTCGGCTTTGCAGATGAACCGACCGGTTTGCTCAACTTGTTTGTAGATGAGTTTTTTTGCAAACTACAGGTATGCGGCAAAAAAGAAAGGTGACAAAGAGAAAAGCTCTGTAAAAACCTGCTAAGAAAAGTCATCTGAAAAATATAAAAAAAGACAATAAAATGAACGCCCCCAAAAGTTTAACTTCCGGGGGCGATTTAAATGCTTTAAATTTTACTTAATATCAGTTTTTAGGGTAATCATCAAGATTCGGAGTTTCGCAATCAAGAATCATCTGTGCTTCCTTGTCGGAAAGCTCATATCCGAGGAATTTTGAATAAAATTTCTTTACTTCGTCTTTAATACTGAAATCAGTAAAAAGATCCGGGTACAGGATCTGTGCACACCACTGTGGCTGAAGAGCCGCATCCACACCGTAGCGATCCCATGCAAAAGCACCTTTCGGATTTGAATATACTTTCTTGTTCTTTACAGCCGAAAGCTTTGACCAAGCCGGATCGGACATAATTTTATCAACTTCGGACTTAGGGTTTCCGGTAATAAGGACATCCGGATTCCATGCCATTACCTGCTCAATATTTATATTTTTGAGATTTCCCTCAACCTCCTGTGCTGCAGCATTCTTGCCGCCTGAAAATTTAATCCATTCGTCTATGATTGTGTTTGCACCGTCAAAATTAAGTTCATATACAGAACTGCCGTGTGCTACAGAGAGTTTTTGATCTTCCGAAATTGAGGCTGTGCGTTCTGCAACCCATGCAGTTCTTTCATCAAGATAAGCTATGTAGTCATCTGCGATTTTAACGGCATCATCTCCGAATACTTCTGCAGTAAGCTTTACAGACTGCTTAAGTTCATCATATGTTGAAAACATGCAATTGATGAAAGGAATGCCTGCATTATTGAACATTTCACGATAATCATCGTTTGAACCGAATACGACATCAGG
This sequence comes from Anaerovoracaceae bacterium, assembly GCA_052169645.1. Taxonomy (GTDB): domain Bacteria; phylum Bacillota; class Clostridia; order Peptostreptococcales; family Anaerovoracaceae; genus JAIKWW01. Next base: position 37,260 of record JBQNCA010000004.1, on the reverse strand, counting down.
CTTGGCTGCGATGATTTCTTCAAGATTCATATCCGTTGAAAATTCTGTTGAAGCCGCCTTGTAGAAATTAGGGCATATAGCGTACATCCATTGGAATCTTTCAGGAGAGGCGCATGTGATCAGCATACCTTCCGCTTTATCAAGCATAAGGTCTACTTCATTATGTGCGAACCAACTCTCAACATAGGTGTTAACTTCCATAGGAATTTCGACTTCAACGCCGGACATGTCCGTAACGGTACGAGTTCCGCTTTTATTCGCTGATGAATCGACGGATGACGACTGTTGACTCGGGGTGCTTCCGCATGCCGTAAGCAGGAATGTGCACATTATAAAAGCTAAAACTGTTGCAATAAAACGATTGTGTTTTCTCATAATACTCCTCCCGGTAGTAAAAAAATAAAAATATATTAAGATGCTTAAAATTATTCCTATTATAATAACGGAATACAGCTTCTTATTACCTTTCCTGTATCAGTTCGGGTCGAACTGATCTTAACATCAACGCCATAAGCCCTTTTCAGATTTTCTTCCGTTACTATTTCATCGACCGTTCCCTCCAGTATTTCTCTATCTTTTGTAAGAAGTATTACTCTGTCACAGCAGAGAAATGCATGGTCGGGATTATGTGTTGTCATGAGAACGCCGAGTCCCGAAGAAGAAAGATTGCTTATGCATTCGAGTACGTGTACCTGATTGCCGAAGTCCAGATTTGCTGTAGGTTCATCCATTACAAGCAGCTTAGGCTCTTGAGTGAGAGCCCTTGTAATCAGTACCATCTGCCGTTCACCGCCTGATATTTGCGTATATGTCTTATTTCGCAGATATGAAATATTCAACATTTCCATAACATTATAGGCTATCTTATAATCACTAAGTCCGGGCGATTCGAAACGTTTCAGATGTGCCGCCCTGCCCATTACGACAACATCCTTGACCGAATACGGAAACGGAGGCTCATGTCCCTGAGGAACATAGCCGACGCATTTTGAAAATTCTCTTGCACTGATTTCGGACTTGGATATACCGTCAAGCGTTATTTCACCTTTGATGAGCTTAAGAAAGCCGAGAACCGAACGGAAAACGGTGGTCTTTCCGATACCGTTGGGACCGAGTATGCAAACTATCTCACCCTGCTTTATTGAAAGGGAAACGTTTTCCAGTACAGCTGTATTTCTATATCCGCAGGATGCGTTATTTACCGATAATTCCATTATGACTTCCCCCTTGTCTTAAATAATATATATATGAAGAACGGTGCTCCGAGGAGTGAGGTAAGGACACCGAGAGGGATTTCATATGCAAGAAGTGCACGACAGAAATCATCCACAATCAGCATAAAAAGACTGCCTGTAAGAAGTGAAAAGGGTATAAGTGTCTTATTGTCGGGTCCTGAAATAAATCTTACAAGATGCGGAATCATAAGACCTACCCAGCCTACAGTACCTGCTATTGAGACAACAGCCGCAGTAAGAAGTGTTGCGCATATAATGCAGATCATTCTGATTGTTGAGACATTTATGCCCATTGCTTTGGCTTCATCTTCACCGAAGGATAAAAGGTTAAGTCTCCACCTGAGCACAAATATAGGAATGACTCCCAATGCGAAAGGTATCAGAAAAAATGCAAGATCGTTGTAGCTTACCTTTGCGAGGCTTCCCATAAGCCAGTATGTCATTGCAGGGAGCTGATCTTCAGTATCTGCAAGATATTTTGTGATTGAAACAAATGCTTGAAACAGTGTGTTGACCGTCATTCCGCAAAGCACGAGCAGCAGCACCATATTTGTTCCCCGTCCTATTGCTTTGCTGAGGAAATATGACAATGCCACAGCAAAGGTTCCCATGATAAAAGCCGCAGCTTGTATCATAACCGGACCTTTATCAAAAAGCATCATAATGCAGGCGCCTAAGCTCGCTCCTGCCGAGGCTCCGAGAATATCGGGGGAAACCATGGGATTTCTGAATAAGCCCTGATATGTAGCTCCCGAAACGGCAAGTGCGCTTCCGACGAGAATTGCCGCAAAAATTCGAGGCATACGAACCAGCCAAATTACCGTATCTTCGGATCTCGACATCCATGCCGGTTCGTTTACGGATATGCCGATATGTGATAATATCCACCAGATTCCGTGCTTTATTCCGCTTGTGATCGAGCCGATAACATCTCCTGTAGAAATATCGTAGCGTCCCTCACGAAATGATATTATAAAAGCAGAGACAAGCAGGATGACTACAACAGAAAAATATATAAAGCCGCTGCGTTTGTCGGAATTATATTCCGTCATGAACTGTTTGTCATTTCTAATATTCTCTTCGGAAACAGATTCGTTGTCTGAAGCTGTAAGAAATATTTTTCTCTCATTTTCGTTATTATTTTTTTGATTCATTTAATTCCCTTTTTTGCAACATGATTCTGTCATCAAGTTAAATTTCCATAAATATGGATGTCAGCTCAATAAATATTATGTGAATTGTCAATATAATTTAAATTAAACTAATTTAAAATAAAAAATATAAATATATTATATAAATATACAAATAAAATATATATTATTTATTAAGGAAAATTTTATATTTTTAATACTTAAAATAGAAAAAATATGATTAAATTTAATTAAAACTTGTAAATTCAAGTGTTTAAGTAAAATATATCGTTTTTCAGCACTGAAAATATCGTATAACTGTAAATTTGTAAAAAGCTTTTAAATTTTTTTATATAAGAACTTTTAAATGTGACACATAATTTTAAATCACATAAAAGTAAAATTGAAATTTTCATTTTATGTAAAGCTTTGGAGCTGTTATTATGGTATATTAAAATGCGGAGAAATAATTTTGAAGTTAAGGGGACAGTTTGCTTTATGAATGTTCCGAATAATCCTTACAAAGTATTATGTAAGGATTATATTTTGCTTGAGTGTGAGGATTAAAATTTCATCACATGATATTTTAGGGCAGTGTAACGTTGTTCAATTTACAGCTTGATTAAAACCGCTTATGTATTTACGGTAACCGTAGTTATAGAATAGGTTTTCAATTCACAGCTCAATCAAAACAGGAGGTAAAGCCTTGAAAATTCTTATTGCGTCCGACATACACGGATCTGCGGAATGGAGCGGAAAATTGCTGGAGGCTTATGCTGCGGAAAAACCTGATAAGGTACTGCTGCTTGGGGATTTGCTGTATCACGGACCTCGCAACAATTTACCTTTGGATTATGATACAAAAAGAACTTTAGAAAAATTAAATTCCATTAAATCTAAAATTATCGCTGTAAGGGGAAATTGTGATTCCGAGGTGGATCAGATGGTTTTGGAATTTCCTATTATGAACAGCTATGAAATTATAGAAGCCGACGGCATAAGGATATTTGCAGCTCACGGGCATAATTACAACCCCGTTAATCTTCCTCCGTTTGTAGAATTTGATGTGATAGCTACCGGGCATACACATATTCCCGTATTGGATAAGTATGACGGATATTATCATATCAATCCCGGTTCTGTATCCATTCCTAAGGGCGGAAGTGTAAACTCATATATAATATTTGAAAATGGAAGCTTTATTCTGAAAAGCTTGAATGACGGAGCCGTTTTGAAGCGGATTGCTGCGGAAGCCGTTTTTTAAAACGGATTGGGGCTGCTGTCATATGTGATGAAGCAGGCAAGTAATATATGTGTTTATATAGACGAAATATATTGTCGGGACTGTGGTTACATGTTTAATAAAGCAAGCTTGAAAATATATTTTTTATTATCTGTTATTTCTTAGATGAAACGGAGGAGTTATGGAAGTTAAATCCGACATCAGTATAGCTCAGGAAAATGTTCCGGAGAAGATAGCTTCGATTGCAGAGCGTCTTCAAATACCGGAGGAGTATATCGAGAGCTATGGAAAGTATAAAGCAAAAATCGACTATAAAATTTTGCATGAACGGAGTAAAGCTGTCGAGGACGGGAAGCTTGTTTTGGTGACGGCAATGACACCTACCCCTGCAGGAGAGGGGAAGACGACAACTACTGTGGGGCTGTCCGATGCTATGAATTTGATAGGTAAAAAGACGGTTGTTGCTTTGAGAGAACCGTCATTGGGGCCTGTATTCGGAATGAAAGGCGGGGCTGCCGGAGGCGGATACGCACAGGTAGTGCCTATGGAGGATATAAATCTGCATTTTACAGGTGATATGCATGCTATAAGCGCCGCAAACAATCTGCTTGCGGCAATGATCGATAATCACATGCAGCAAGGAAACAGTCTGGGGATAGATCCGAAAAGCATAACTTGGAAGAGATGTGTGGACATGAATGATCGCCAGCTGCGTCATATGGTATGCGGTTTAGGGGGAAGAGCGCACGGTGTGCCGCGTGAAGAAGGCTTCGATATAACTGTCGCAAGTGAAATTATGGCGATTCTGTGCCTGTCGGTCAGTCTTGACGATATGCGACATAGGCTTTCAAATATAGTTATAGGAAGCAATTATGCCGGAGAGCCGGTTACCGCCGCTCAATTAAATGCTCAGGGGGCAATGACAGCTTTGCTCAAAGATGCCTTGAAGCCGAATCTCGTTCAGACTCTTGAGCACAATCCTGCACTTATACATGGAGGTCCTTTCGCCAATATCGCTCACGGGTGTAATTCCGTTATGGCAACACGGATTGCAATGAAGCTGGGGGATTATATCATAACCGAGGCGGGCTTCGGAGCTGATTTGGGAGCGGAAAAATTTCTTGATATAAAATGCAGAAAGGCGGGACTGCGCCCGAACGCCGTAGTGGTCGTTGCTACGGTTCGTGCACTTAAAATGCATGGCGGGCTTCCGAAGGATAAGCTTGGAACCGAGGATTTAAAAGCTGTAGGAGCGGGTTTGCCGAACCTTATTCGCCATGTTGACAATATTAAAAATGTATACGGACTGCCGGTTGTTGTTGCAATAAATGCTTTTCCCACGGATACCGAAGCAGAGCTTGATTTGGTGGAAAAGGAATGTAATCGTCTTGGTGTGAGAGTTGCATTGTCCGAAGTTTGGGCAAAAGGCGGTGAAGGCGGAGTTGCACTTGCAAAAGAAGTAGTTAAGCTTTGCGATGAAGACAGTAACTTCACCTTTGCATATGAAACGGAAGCTTCCATAGAAGATAAGATAAATGCTGTGGCTGCGAAAATTTACAGAGCGGACGGAGTTGATTTTTCATCCGCCGCAAAAAAAGAAATTTCACGTTTGACCGATTTCGGATACGGAAAGCTTCCCGTGTGCATAGCAAAAACACAATACAGCTTTTCCGACGACAAAGACCTTTTGGGTGCTCCCGAAGGATTCAGAATAAATGTAAAGAGTGTAAAGCTGAATGCAGGAGCCGAATTTATAGTAGTTATGACCGGAGATATACTTACCATGCCCGGTTTACCTAAAATTCCTGCAGCTGAAGGAATAGATGTCGATTCTGAAGGCAGGATAACCGGTTTATTTTAAAATAGCAGAGCCGCATGGGAGGATTAAATGGCACAGATACTTACAGGAAAAGAAGTGACTGAGGCGCTCAATTCCGAGCTGTCTCAGCGTTCGGATGCACTCAGAAAAGCAGGTACGGTTCCGACCTTGGGAATAGTACGACTCGGTGATCGTCCCGACGATTCGGCTTATGAGAGAGGCGCAATAAAAAGGGCGGAGCTGACAGGTATAGATATAAAGAAATATGAATATTCCGAAAATATAAATCAGGAGCTTCTCATAGAGGAAATTAACAGCATAAATTCCGATGAAACCGTTCACGGAGTGTTGATATTTCTTCCCTTGCCTTCTCATATAGATGAAAATGTCGTGAGAGACACTCTTGCGCCGGAAAAGGATGTTGACGGCATTACAAATATATCTCAATTCGGGGTTTATGAAGGCTCCGAGCAAAAGGGATATCCGCCGTGTACAGCCGAGGCATGCATAAAATTGATGGAGCATTACGGTATAGAGCCTGAGGGCAAGAATGTAGCAGTTATAGGCAGAAGTCAGGTTATAGGCAAGCCTGTAGCAATGATGATGCTTAAGAGAAATGCAACTGTCACAATATGCCATACACGCACAAGGAATCTGGCTGAGGTTTGCCGTGATAAGGACATAATAATATCTGCGGCGGGACATGCGGGTACAGTTACCGAAGATATGATGAGCGATGATCAAATAATAATTGACGTTGCCGTAAATTTCGATTCCGAGGGAAAGATGTGCGGAGATACCGACAGAGCCGCAGCCGAAAAACATGTAAAGGCTTTTACTCCGGTTCCGGGAGGAGTCGGTACGGTTACTACAGCCATATTGATGAAGCATGTCATAGAAGCGGCTGAGCGCAGAGCATCTGAGAATAATTAACGCTTAAAAATGCCGGATGACGGGAAATAATCAAGAACGCAATAATTGTAAATGCGCAGCAAATTTATGTGCAGGGCAGCCGGCGGCACTGATGAGAGCGGAAAAGTAATTGTTATGCCGAAAAATAAAACAACAATATTTATTCCGAAAACCATAATAAGGAAGAATTATTCCGAAACTATGCCGAATAACAAAAATATACTTGATATATAGATGTTTAGAAGCTTATAATAATTAATTGTAGCTGATAATTTTATATTATTAAAATTATCGTTTCAACATTAAAGAGTAGATTCATATGCGTTAAGTATCGGGTGGACGGGGAGTTGTCATCCGGGCGAAAAGGTGCAAGCCTTGCGGTATATGGGTCGCATCCCGCTGCAATACTGTCATATAACGGGACAAGAATGATAGCTTTCATTTTTGTCTCTTTTTTAAGCTCGGTACGGAGCGTTCACAGACTGTACCGACTTTGCAGGATGCCGCACTTTTTATGTGCGGTTTCTTAATTTATGTTGCGATGTTGCGGCTGCAAGCAGTATATTTTCAGGAGAATTTATTATGATTGAAAAAATTACGACTATATTCAGGAATTCAGCCGAGGAACTGAAAAATGTAAAAACCTTTACGGTTTGTGCCATGCTTGGAGCAATTTCCATGGTGTTGGGATATTTTTCGGTGCAGGTTACGGAATCTGTAAAGATTGATTTTGCGAATGTCCCGATAGAGATGGGAGCTGCTCTTTTCGGACCGGTTGTAGGACCTCTAATGGGAGCGGCTATGGATATAATCAACTATTTTGCAAAGCCGACAGGGCCTTTTTTTGCAGGATTTACGATATCGGCAATAGTGATGACTCTCATAATAGGAATTGCAATGTATAAAAAGCCGCTCACTCTGAAAAGAGTTGTTATTGCTACATTTATATGCGTGCTCGTAGTGGATTTGGGGATGAATACTCTTTGGCTTTCCATACTTTATCACAAGGCGGTGTATATTATGCTGCCGGTGCGAATGTTGAAATGCCTGATTTTTTGGCCCATACAGGCAGGAATGATGTATGTACTTTTAAAAGCTCTCAGGAGTGCGAGGCTTGCGTTTACAGTAAAGGAACAGAATTGATGACCTATGATGAAGCTGTGGATTTTCTGAAAAATCCTATATACAATCTGACCAGACCCGGGCTTGATGCTGTTACGGAGCTGATGAGGCTTTTGGGAAATCCTCAGGATAAATTAAAATATGTTCACATAGCAGGTACGAACGGTAAAGGATCCGTATCGGCGATGACGGAAAGTGTCTTACGACATGCCGGCTATAAAACCGGATTGTATACCTCACCTTTTATAGAACGTTTTACTGAGCGTATACGAATAGGCGACGAAGAAATTTCACGCAGTGATCTTGCGAGGCTGACCGAGCGTGTAAAGCTTGCAGTTGAAGGAATGCTCTCATCGGGGCATACTGCGCCTACCATATTTGAAATGGTTACGGCAGTTGCGTTTATGTATTTTTTTGAAAAAGGATGTGACATCGTTATTCTTGAGGTGGGCATGGGCGGAAGGCTTGATGCTACAAATATTATAAAACGCAGTGAAGTTTCTGTTATTACCCGTATAGGAACGGATCATACGGATTTTCTCGGACATACAATAGAGGAAATTGCAGGTGAAAAGGCGGGCATTATAAAGGAAGGCTGCCCCGTGGTTGCAGCCGGGCAGAGACAGGAAGTCAATGAAATTATAAAATTTTATTGCGATGAAAGAAAGGCTCCACTTATCGAGGTATCTACAAAGAATGTCGATATTATTGCTTCGGATATAAAAGGTCAAAGCTTCAGATTGCCGGACGGCTCGGAATATCGAATTTCGCTGTTGGGCAAACATCAGATAATGAATGTGTTGACGGCAATCTCCGCAGTTAGTGTTTTGAGAGCGGGCGGTATGATGATTTCGGAGCATGCATTGAAATCGGGATTAAAAGCCGCCCGTTGGAACGGACGATTGGAAGTTGTTTACAAATCACCGATTGTTATAATCGACGGAGCTCATAATGTCGACGGTGCCGAGGCATTGGCTGCAAGCCTTTCGGATTTATTCCCGCAGCAACGCATAACTTTTATCATGGGAGTATTGGCGGATAAAGATATTGATGCAATGCTCAAGCCGATAATCCCTTCGGCTTCCCGTTTCCTTACCGTTACCCCTCCGAATCCGAGAGCACTTTCTGCAGGGGAGCTTGCCGATAAAATCCGAAGGAAAGGATGCGAGTCTGAAGCCTGCGAAAGTATAAGCTCGGCAATAGATTATTGCATAAAAAAATACAGCGACGAGGTAATATGCGCCTTCGGGTCGCTGTACTATATCGGAGAGATAAGAGCATATTGCCTTAATCATCGGTAAAGACCGATAAAAATATCGATAAGGGAAGGTAATGATGTATTGTCTCAATCATCTGAAGTTCTGAAAAATATTTCTTTTTCGGTAATCACACAGTCCACAGGTTCGTCAAAATCATTGACCGGAACCTCGGGAATAAGGCTTTCGCTTTTGCAAAGAGCAGCTTTATAAAACATTGAGCTTTTTAAAAATCTGTCATAATAGCCGCCGCCCTGCCCCAAGCGTCTGCAACGTGAATCACATGCGATACAGGGGATTGCAGCGAAAGCTATATTCTCGGGAGAGCATATCCGGCAGTCGGCGGACGGTTCAGGGATACCGTAGATTCCGGGAACTAATTCATCAACGGATGTTATATATCGTGCTTCCATGTGCAGCTTGTCCGTGCATTTCGGGAGCACGACTTTTTTTCCGATATTCAAAGAAGCTTTGATAAGAGGAAAGGTATCTATTTCCCAATCTGTTCCGCAGTATAAAAATACGGTGTCCGCTTTTAAATATTTATCAAACTCCATAACTCGCCTACATATGGCTGTATCAATTTTTAATTTTGAGTTTTCCGATAAGCTTTTCAATCTTGAGCGAAGGGATTTTCGCAGCTCCGCCTTTATTATGCTTGTCTTATCAACGTTCATATGTAAATCCTTTAAATAACATTTATCAAACATGAACGCAAGGATTCCAAAGCTCTGTCATGTGCCTCCGGAGAAGAACCTGCGCAGCAGGAGGAATCTACTGTAATAGGAACCTCGGGCATAAATGAGGAAAGCACCATTGCATTCGCCATAATACATATATCGGTGCATAATCCGATAAGCTCAAGTTCAAGAGGTTCTCTGCGATTTATTACGGAGAGCAGCTGCCCCAGCTCCACACTTCCGAAGGAAGGCTTGTCTATGCGGGTAGCACCGACCAGAAGCTCTGCTATCTCGGGATGAATATGCCAGCCTTCACTGCCCCTTATGCAGTGAGATATAGGCAGATTGCGTCCTTCCAAAGTAGATGAATAGTTTTCTTCATGTGTATCACGAGTAAAAAATATATCGGTCGCATTATACTGTTTGATTTTATTTTTTACATTGTCAACTATTGCCACAGCTTCCGGAGTTCCGAGAGAGCCGGTTATAAAATCATTCTGCATGTCTATTACTATGAGTATTTTTTTCATGATAATCATGGCCTTTCGTTAATAAAGAGATAAAGCTTTTTGTCAATAAATATATATGCCTATTTTAAAATTTGTCAGTCTCAGGAAATGAAAACTCTTCCCGTATGAAGAAATACTTTCTTTTGCGGCATATTGCCTGCAATCGTACGGATATCGTATTTCAGAGGGTTAATTTCTGAAACGTATTCCTATGACTAACAAGGTAAATTAAACGTAAATATTTTATATTTATATTATTTACAGATTAATAATGCAATAATCAAGCGGAAAAATCACTTTAAATTATTCCGTTGAAATCCCTATATATAGTGTCGGCTCATTTTGTACATTGCATAAGAGGAAAGTGAGAAGTATAGGCTGAATAATATTCTGAAACGAATGAGTAAGAGGATGACAATTTTGAAGAAGATACACGAAAAAACGGCGGAAGCCTCATATGTAATGAGACGTCCGCCATATATATCAAACTGATACACATAGGTGCTCAGAGCAGTGTAGCTGATAAAGCCGATTATAGAATATCAGTCGTTATTATTTTTATCGGAGCTTATGCTTGAATTTGAAAATATGATATTTGCAGTTTTATCGTTTGTCGTACCGTTTGCAGCAAATGCATTTGTTGCGGGAGCAGCTGCCAACATAAGAGCCAGGGCGAGTGCTCCTATTTTCGTTTTATGAGATGAATAATTTTTCATAATATGATACCTCCTTATATAATGAGATTTTTGATGAAGCAAAAGTCCCGGAATCGATGCTTCATGTATCTTGAATTTCAAGTTACTGCTATTATGAATTATAAGTTTGTAGTAATTATGAAGAAATCCTGAATGTAATATCAATTATTTATGTGAATAATGCATAATAATAAATAGGTTTTGTGAAAATGATTATAGTGTGGACATATGATATCGCTTGTAACTGTGCCGCTGCAGGCTAATTTTCAGAACATTAATTTATAGTAAGGAAATATTAATAACAACATAAGAATATTTCTTTGATGATATATTGACAATAGCAGGAAATCACACTATAGTATCATTGTATTAATTAAATAATACATAGGTACACCGATACAGTATTGTAGAATAAAAGCGGATTCGAATTGAATCATTATCTGAGGAAGGAAGTGAATATATTGGAATTTAAAAGTGGAATGCCCATATATATGCAACTGATATCTTATATGAAGATTTCAATTGCAAATGGAAAATATCCTCCCGGCAGTAAAATTCCGGCGGTCAGAGAAATGGCGTTGGAGGCGGGAGTAAATCCCAATACGGTACAGCGTGCATTTACGGAATTGGAGCGAGAGGGATTGCTTCACACGGAAAGGACGAACGGGAGATTTGTGACGGAGAATACGGATATGTTGGTATTGATAAAGAAAAATATGAGTGACGAGTTGATAGAAGAATTTTTTATGAAGCTTGAGCAGCTGGGAATGAACAGAAAAGAAATAGTCGAAGCTGTGGAAAATTGGATGAATAATCACGAGGAAAAGGAAGTGACGGAAGCATGAGTATAATAGAATGCAAGGGATTGACAAAGAAATACAGCGGCATCACGGCTCTGAACAATATAGACTTGAGGCTGAATACGGGACGCATAGTCGGGCTTTTGGGACCTAACGGCAGCGGAAAAACTACATTTATAAAGATATGCAATCGTCTGCTTCAGCCTACCGAGGGCATTATTCTCATAGACGGGGAAGCACCCGGGATAAACAGCAAGAAAATAATTTCTTACCTGCCGGACAGGGAATTTCTTCCGACGTGGATGAATATATCGCAGCTGCTGAACTTTTATGCGGACTTTTATGAAGATTTTGACATGGGCAGGGCTTCTGCAATGCTTGAGGAATTGCAGATTCCGGAGAAACGTTCATTGAAAAAGATGTCAAAAGGAACCAAGGAGAAGGTTCAGCTGATTCTGACAATGAGCCGCAGAGCAAAGATATATTTTTTGGATGAACCTATAGCAGGTGTAGACCCGGCTGCGAGAGATTATATTTTAAGGACTATAATATCCAATTATTCGCCGGATGCTGTAGTTATAATATCGACACACTTAATTGCAGATGTGGAGTCCGTTCTTGATGAAGTAATTTTTGTAAATAAAGGAGAAATAATGCTTCATAAGGCTGCCGATGAAATCAGAGAAGAAACCGGCAAGAGTGTTGATGAGTATTTCAGGGAGGTATTCAGATGATTGGGAAGTTATTTAAATATGATTTTAAGGCATTGATGAGATGGCTGTTGCCCGTTTACGGAGCTTTGATAGTTTCATCCGTTTTTACGGCTGTAAGTTTAAGAAATGCAGCCTCCTACAGTGAGGAGAACGGAAGCAATCTCTTCAGCGGTCTTATATTAGGGAGTTTTAATGCATCCGACACAATTGCGGGAACGCTTATATTTATTTACAGCCTGTTAATTATTGCAGCATCTCTGTTAACGGTAATATTAGTCATAGGACGCTTTTACAAAAATCTCATAGGCAATGAAGGTTACATGATGTTTGCCGTACCTGTAAAAACCTCGGCACATATATTTGAAAAGCTTATGTCAGGGCTGGTATGGGCTGTGATAGGAGGCATAAGCATATGTATGTCGATATTTTTGATGGTTATTATAGGTGCCGATATAAATATAGGCATTTTCATTGAGAAGTTAGGTGAGGGTTTCCGAATTCTTATAAATGAAAATTTATTGGACGATGCGTTTTTATGGTTGGGAATAATAATTCTGGGAATTATAGAGGGTATTATAAAAATTTACGGAGTTATCGCTATAGGCCACCAGTGGAGCAACCATAAAATATTAGGTTCATTTATCGCATATATCGTTGTATCTACAATAGAAAATCTGATATCGAGGATTTTTATGATAAATATGTTCTTCCAAGACAATTTTCAAATGAATCATATGTATCTGCCTATATACACAATATTGATATTTGAGATTGCGGCGTACAGCATAATTACATGGTGGCTGCTCGATCGAAAGCTCAATTTGGAATAAGTATATTATTATTAATAATAAAAAATGCATAAGTAATCTATTATGCAATAAAAAATTATGAGTGTAAAAATGCAAAATTTTCATACTGACGGATAGTATTGAAACAGAAATGCAAACAAGCTAACAAACAATCTTTATAATATAGAATATGACGAACATAAGCCTCCCCGAACGGGTATTTACCCTTCGAAGAGGCTTATGCCGATTTAATGCAGAGTTATGAAAGCGGAATTGATTTTGCAAAGCTTGCATGCAAAATCAATATGAGCAAAGAGTATCATGCAGAAATGCAATATAATAATAAGAGTGAACAGCAGCAGAACAATATGCGAGTATTGACATTTCAGCGGTAAATGTATAAACTATCATAGATATAGTTTGGTAATCAAACTATATCTAAATTACTGCATTCAAGTTCAATTAAGAGCTGTAATGCAGAGTATGCACAAAAGGAAAAAATTATGTTGATGAAAGAGATAAAGATTGGAAATAAATTTCTTAATATTCCCATTATACAAGGCGGCATGGGCATAGGAATAAGCCGAAGCAGGCTTGCCGGAGCTGTTGCCGGAGAGGGTGCGGCAGGGATTATTTCCACGGCTCAGATAGGTTATGATGAAGATGGATTTGAAAAGGATGAGCACGGCTGCAACCTTAAAGCTATCAGAAAGCATATTGCAAAAGCTAAGGAGATAGCCGGTAATAAAGGTATTATCGGTGTAAATATAATGGTGGCAATGAAGCATTACAGGGATCATATCCGTGAGGCTGCCAAAGCGGGAGCTGATTTGATAATTTGCGGAGCCGGGCTGCCTACGGATTTGCCGGGAGTGCTGAAAGAAGCGGGATTTTTTCAAATGCCTGCAATAGCACCGATAGTTTCATCAAAGAGGGCTGCGAATCTCATATTGAGGATGTGGGACAGACGTTACGGAAGGACTGCTGATCTTATAGTTGCGGAAGGACCTAAAGCGGGAGGGCATCTCGGATTTTCAAGAGAGCAGTTGGATACTGTAACGGATAGTGATTTTGATGAAGAAATTAAAGGTATTATTGAATGTAAATCAAAATATGAGGAAAAATTCGGACATAAGATTCCGCTTTTTGTAGCAGGCGGCATATTTAATGCGGATGATGTGAAGCATGTATTGGAACTGGGAGCTGACGGAGTTCAAGTGGCAAGTCGATTTGTAGCTACCGAGGAGTGTGATGCTTCAGATGCATATAAACAGGCGTATCTTGATGCAAAGGAATCGGATATTCAAATAATTGCAAGTCCGGTCGGAATGCCGGGAAGAGCGCTGAGAAACGGGCTTATAAAAACTCTTGAAAAGGAGAATATACCTGTAAAAAAATGTTATAATTGTATAGAGGGTTGCAATCCGAGAGAGGTTCCTTACTGTATTACAAAAGCTCTTGCCGATGCGGTAAAAGGCGATGTTGAAAACGGTCTTATATTCTGCGGGTCAAACGTGGGACGCATAAATGAGATGAGCACGGTGCACGATATAATTGAAGAATTATATGTATAGAATCAAAAGATTATTCTAAATGAAAGTTTACCCTTTTGTCATGAAATAGTATATGCCGGAATCTCGGTAAAATATTATTGCACGGCGGAAGGGTTTTTGCATAAAATTCTAAATTAAATATTTAACTTTGAATACTTATTATTGGATGAATTTGTCCGATATGATAATTAAGAGTTACCGCTTAGTTATAATTTAAGGTCGGAGAAGATATTTAACCATGAAGACTGAATATATTAATAAAAGAAAAACGGAAGAAATTGCTGCTTTGTCGGATATAATCGATGTTGTGATTAAAAGACGAAATGATTTGGGAATGAGTCAGAGGGATTTGGCAGATGAATGCGGAATACCTCAATCATCGGTATCAAGGATAGAATCCATGAAGACTACACCTAATTTTCTGACTATGCTGAAGATTTTGCAGCCGCTCGGATTGGAGCTTTCCGTGAATTTAAAGGATGATTGCAAGCAGATTTTTAAATAAGTAAATAGGATTAAGGTTTAAATGAAATTCGAATGTAATTTTGCTATACGATTTCGGATTTGCTGTGCAATTTATGGGAGAATTTCTTGACTATGACGTCAAGTTTAATATAAAATACAGGATGTAGATAAAAATTAGGGGCATTGGCGCAGCTGGGAGCGCGTTTGACTGGCAGTCAAGAGGTCACGAGTTCGATCCTCGTATGCTCCACCAATTTAACCGCACTTGAGGTTTCGACTTTCGAGTGCGGTTTTTTGCTGATATTTCAGCTAAGATTTGATTAGCGAGAGCGAAGGAGAATCAAAGAACCGCCGACTAAGCCGGCAGTTCTTATTGTAAATACTTCAGTTAATTCCGGTATGTCATCCGAAAAACTGCGTTTATATTCGGACTTTTTCAGCTATAAGCTTATCATGTCGTCCATATTATACAGACCCGCAGGCTGTCCGGCTATATATGCTGCGGCTTTGACGGCGCCGTATCCGAATATATCCCTTGATAAAGCGACATGCTTAAGCTCAAGAATTTCATCAGGTCCTATAAACATGACGGTATGTTCGCCGGGAATAGTTCCTCCACGAACAGCATGTATAGCTATATTATTGATATCAAATTCATCATGTTTGCTGTGCCTGCCGTAGATATATTTTTTTTCATTTTCGCAGGATGCTTTTATATTGTCGGCTAAAAGCAAGGCGGTTCCGCTGGGAGCATCCAATTTTTTATTGTGATGCTTCTCGATTATTTCAGCGTTGAAGCTGCCGTCTAAAGACGGAGCTATGGCACGGATTGCTTTTGCAAGAAGGTTTATGCCGAGTGACATGTTTGCGGAGCGGAATATAGGAATCTGCTCGGATGCCTCTTCAATCTTTGAAATCGTACCGTCTTCGAGCGCAGTAGTGGCAATTACCATAGGAAGCCTTTTTTCTACGCAATAATCAATCAGCGCCGGAACTGCGGAAAAATGTGAGAAGTCTATCATGACATCGGCAGGCGTATCGCATTCGGCAGGAGTCTTAAATACAGGAAAGCTTCCTGACGAAACCGCATTCATATCTATACCTGCAACGATCTCCATGCCGTCGGTATCGGCTATAATCCGGGTTAAAACCTGTCCCATTCTGCCGTTGCAGCCGTTTATTATCGCTCGTATCATATTTGTCTCCTTTTTGCTATATAAGTCCGTAAGCCTTGAGCTCTTTCTTTAAAAGCTCTATGGTTGCAGGCTCGGGATCGCACAGCGGCAATCTGAATTCCATATCGGATTTTTTCATAAGCATCAGCGCAGCTTTTACAGGTATAGGATTTACTTCCGCAAAGAGAGCCTTTACAAGAGGAAGCATGTCGAGCTGCAGCTTTGCAGCCGCAGCCGTATCGCCGCCAAGGAATTTTGTAACCATATCATGGGTGTCACGGGGAGCTATATTTGAAAGTACTGATATTACACCGACTCCGCCGAGTGAAAGGAGAGGGACTATCATATCGTCATTTCCGGAATATACGGCAAAGTCTTCAGGAACTCTGCGGCATATATCCGCAACCTGGACGATGTCGCCCGAGGCTTCCTTTATTGCCACAATATTCGGAACCTTTGCAAGCTCTTCAACGGTGGCAGGTGAAATATTGAAGCCGGTACGACCTTTGACAGAGTAAAGAACTATAGGAATGTCAACAGCTTCCGCCATTTTGTGCATATGCTGTATATATCCCTTCTGAGTGCATTTGTTATAATACGGAGTTACATGCAGCAGAGCATCGGCACCGGTAGCCTCCAATTTTTTTGAAAGAGAGACTCCGTGCTGAGTATCATTGCTGCCTGCTCCCGCTATTACAGGAACTCTGCCGTTTGCAGCCTCGACAGCACAGCTTACAACTTCTATCTGCTCCTCATCGGTCATAGTTGAAGCTTCACCTGTAGTTCCGCACGAAATTATGGCATCGGTACCTTCGGAGATCTGCCATTCGATGAGTTCTTTATAATTATCAAAGTCAACTTTTCCGTTCTTGAACGGAGTAATTATCGCAACACCTGCACCTTTGAAAATTGCCATGCTTTTCCTCCTTGTTTAATAATATGCAAATATATCGGTAATGCCATTTTTGATCGGCAGTTAATAATCGGAATAATTTTAGAGAGTTTCCATAAGCTTTTCAGCAATTTGCACGGCATTTGTAGCGGCACCTTTTCTGATATTATCGGCAACCACCCACATATTAATTCCGTTTTCCACGCTGAAGTCACGTCTTACTCGTCCTACGAATACCTCATCCTTGTCGGCAGCATCTCTTGCAAGCGGATATATATTGTTTTTTACATCATCCTGCAATACAAGTCCCGGAGCATTGGCGAGGACCTCTTTCAATTCATCAAGATCGAAAGGCTTCTCAAGCTCGACATTTATGCTTTCGCTGTGTGATGCGAATACGGGAACACGAACCGTGGTTGCGGTTACCTTTATTTTGTCGTCGCCGAGAATTTTGTGAGTCTCATCTATCATTTTCATTTCCTCTTTAGTATATCCGTTTTCAAGGAATACATCTATATGAGGAAGACAATTTCCGGCGATAGGATGAGGATATGCTTCCATTATATCGTTGCCTTTCAGACCTTCTTTTAAATCGTTGATACCTTTCAGACCTGAGCCGGATACCGCCTGATATGTGGAATATACGATTCTTTTGATTCCGTATTTTTCCTGTAAAGGACGGAGAGCTACCATAGCCTGTATGGTTGAACAGTTCGGATTGGCAATAATGCCTTTATTCCATGAAATATCATCTGCATTTACCTCAGGTACTACAAGAGGTACGTTCGGATCCATTCTCCATGCACTGCTGTTGTCAACGACGATTACTCCGTGCTGAGCCGCTATAGGAGCAAATTTCTCGCTGGTAGAGCCGCCTGCGGAGAAAAGTGCGATATCTATCGGTTTATCGAAAGATTTTTCCGTGAGCTCCTCCAGCACATAAGTTTTGCCTTTGAAGGTCAATGCTTTTCCCGCCGATCTGTGAGAAGACATTACATAAAAATTTTCAATAGGGAAATTTCTTTCTTCCAAAACTTTCAGGAAGGTACGTCCTACCAGACCGCTTGCACCTACTACTGCTAAATTTGCTTTTTTCATCACTTGATCCTCCATAATTTAGCTGAAATTTTACAGAAGGTTTTCCTTCTTTTAAATAATTTCATAACATTATATACTATTTCAAGGGTTCTGTTTATATTTAATCAGAAAAAAATATGATAATAACGTATTTTATTTAAACAAATGATTTGCCGAGTCAAATTCAATAAAGAGCTTTCAATAATTTTTAAATGAGTTGGAAATATTTTTTTTAAACAAGGTCATTTGCGCAATATTATTGAAAAAGGCCTAAAAAATTAGTAAAATGTAATATGTATACAATTAATGACAGCAGAATGATGTCGGAAAGGCGTCATTCATCTTAAAATTTCCAGGATAATGTGGTGAAAGACAGTGCCGGATACCGTAATTTCAACAATTTTAAATATATTCTCAGGAATCAGAATCCTTGATGTAGTAGATGTGCTGATAGTTGCATTTGCGATTTATAAAATTTTTATGTTTATAAGCAGAACCAGAGCCCAGCAACTTGTGAAGGGGTTATTATTGCTGCTTGCAATCCTGGTTATAGCAAATATTTTAGATCTATACACTATAAAATTTATACTTTCGAATGCCTTAAAATATGGTGCTATGGCAATCATGGTAATATTTTATCCTGAATTCAGGCGAGCTCTTGAATATTTGGGAAGGAGCAAATTCTCGTTAAGCGGAAGATTTTCCCGAGAAAAATCCGGTACCTCTAAGCAGGCTGTTTCCGAAATATGCGAAGCGGTGGGACAGCTGGCTTCCGATAAGACGGGAGCGCTCATTGTGATAGAGAGAGAAATAGCTTTGGGTGATATTGCTGAAACAGGAACAAAGGTTGAAGGCGATGTATCGGCTATGCTGTTGGAAACTATTTTTTATGAAGGTTCCGCATTGCATGACGGCGCAGTTATAATACGAAAGGACAGAATTTATGCCGCCGGCTGCGTATTGCCTTTGACAAAGCGGGATAAGCTGGAGAGAACGCTCGGTACCAGACACAGATCGGGCATAGGAATAACCGAGGTTTCCGATGCGGTATGCATCATAGTATCCGAAGAAACCGGAATAATTTCTATGGCGTCTGAGGGAAAACTGGTAAGATTCCTTGATGTAAAGACCATAGAAAAAACTCTATTGTCAATATATATGGACAGTATAGAAGAAACCTCAACATCCTATACCTTCAAGAACTTCTTCAGGAGAAAGAAAGATGCTGAATAAAGATCGTTTTTCAAATGTCGAGACTATAGATGAAAATACAAGGGCGATAAGAGATAAAGAATTGAAATCAAGGCAGAAGAAAAAGAAATATCTGCTTATGATAATTTCTTTTATAATAGCCGTTGCAATGTGGATGTATGTAGTAAATGACGAGAATCCCGTAATAAAGCAGAATTTTTACGATGTGGAAATAGAGTTTCTGAACAAAGGCGCTTTGGAAAAGAAAGGACTTGTTATGACAGATGCGGATTCCGAGACTGTCAGAGTTACCCTTGAAGGCAAGCGCTCAAAAATCAGGAACATAAAATCAACCGACATTGTCGCTTATGTAGATGTATCGCAATATGAAGCAGGAGAAAATTATGTAAACGTAAATGTGAATGTCCCTTATTCGACAGAGCTTACAGCTGTAAATCCGTCTCAAATAAAATTGAAGATAGAAAAAATATCTACGACCGAAATGGATATAAAGGTCTCATTTAAAGGGAATGTTGAGGATGGCTATGAGCCTCATGCATCGCAGCTTTCGACTGATAAATCGACAATATCGGGAGCATCATCTATCACATCAAAGGTTTCATATCTTTCCGCCGTAGTGGATGCAAGTACACTTACAACCGAAGCATCAACCGAAAATGTAAAACTTGTCCCTGTTGATAAAAACGGAAAGAAGGTTTCCGGAGTGAATGTGGATTCCGAAACGGTGGATGTTACAGCCGTGCTTTATCGTTCAAAGTCGGCACCTCTTATAGTCACTACAACGGGTCAACCGGCAGGCGGCTATATACTTTCTTCTTTTGAAGCGCCATCTTCGGTTTTAATATCCGGTCCGGAGGCTGAAGTTAATAATATTACATCGATAGTCGCATTACCTGTCAATATTAACGGCATTTCGGCATCTAAAGAATATGATTTGAAGGTGAATTTGCCGGGTAATGTGATACTTGCAGAGAAGCAGACGACACTTAAAGGAAAAGCAAATATATCAAAAGCGGCCGTGTCTTCAAAGAAATTTACTTATGAAGCTGCAAGTGTAAGATTGGAATCAGTACCAGAGGGAATGTCGGCTTTGGTGTCGGGCAGTGTGGAGCTGACAGTTGCAGGAACCGATGAGCAGCTGCAAAATGTGAGTGCGGCGGATTTTACATTGTCGGCGGATTGCTCGCAGCTTTCAGAGGGTAAGCATTCGGTAAAAATAAAAGTCGATATTTCAGAAAATGCTCAATCGCAAGGAGTAAAAACGGATACACCATCTGTGGAAATTAAAATTCAGGCTGATGAAAGTGAATAGCTTTATTATATTATAATTTATCGGAGGAATATAAAAATGGCACGAATGTTTGGAACTGACGGTGTAAGAGGCATAGCGAATCAGGAGCTTACACCCGAGCTGGCGATGAAGCTCGGCAGAGCGGGAGCTTATGTATTGGGAGAAAATGCTTCCAATCCGACAATTCTGATAGCAAAAGACACCAGAATTTCAGGAGATATGTTGGAGGATGCTCTTTGTGCGGGGATTCTTTCAATGGGCGTAAATGTTATAAAGGCGGGAGTATTGCCTACACCGGCGGCGGCTTATCTGACAATAAAATATGGAGCATCGGCAGGTGCGGTAATATCAGCTTCGCACAATCCTTTTGAATACAACGGTATTAAATTTTTCAATTCAAAGGGCTTCAAGCTTGACGATGATTTAGAGGACAGAATAGAAAAAATCGTAAAGGGCGAAGTGATTTTAGAATCGAAAATTTCAGGAAACGATATAGGTAGAATAATAGAACCGTCCGAAGATCCAAATTTTGCTTATCGCAGCTTCGTTAAATCCACCTTCGACGGGAGTCTGGAAGGTATGAAGATTGTACTTGATTGTGCCAACGGGGCGGCATCATATATAGCTCCCGATGTATTTGCACAGTTGGGTGCATATGTAGCGGTTCTAAATGCGGAGCCTGACGGTATAAATATAAATAAAAACTGCGGTTCCACTCATCCGGAAGCATTATGCGACAGAGTTGTCAAGGAGGGTGCGGATATAGGATTGGCATTTGACGGAGATGCGGATCGTCTGATAGCCGTTGATGAAAAGGGCAGAGTAATCGACGGTGACCGTACCATAGGAATTTGTGCCAAGCTTCTTAAAGAAGAGGGGAGATTGGTAAATGATTCCGTCACGGTGACTGTTATGAGCAATATAGGCTTTCACAAGAGGGCTGCGGAGCTGGGAATAAATGTAGAGGTCACAGCTGTAGGCGACAGATATGTATTGGAAAACATGCTTAAAACCGGTTGTGTAATCGGAGGCGAACAGTCCGGACATATAATCTGTCTCGAATACGGAACTACAGGGGACGGCATGGTGGCTGCACTGCAGCTGCTGAGAGCTTATAAAAAATACGGTATTTCTCTGTCCGAATTGGCTGATGAGATTTCTATTTATCCTCAGGTTCTTGTAAATGCAAGGGTAAATAATGAAAAGAAGTTTATATATAATGAAATTCCTCGTATAAGAGAAGCAATAGAGCAGGCGGAAAGCGATATGGACGGTGACGGCAGAGTGCTTATAAGACCTTCCGGGACGGAGCCGTTGGTAAGAGTTATGATAGAAGGCTCGGACACGGAGCGCATAGCAATTTTGGCTAACAGGCTCGCACAGCTCATAGAAAAAGAGCTTGCTTAATTTAAAAATATGCAGAAAGATGTAGAGTGCTCAGTATGGTAAATTTTGATAACGATTGGGATGATGTGCTTGCAGGTGAGTTCGATAAGGACTATTATAAAAATCTCAGACAATTTCTTATAAAAGAATATTCTTCATATACCATTTATCCGTCCATGTATGATATATTTAATGCGTTGAAGGCTGTACCGTATAAAGATGTAAAAATCGTTATTATAGGTCAGGACCCGTATCACGGACCGGGACAGGCTCACGGGATGTGTTTTTCTGTGAAAAAGGGGATACAGCCGCCACCGTCTTTGATAAATATTTTCAAGGAGATGTCTGACGATACAGGCTGTAAGCTACCTTCACACGGTTGTCTTCAGAAATGGGCGGATCAGGGAGTGCTTCTTCTCAATACCGTACTTACGGTAAGAGAAGGTCAAGCCAACTCACATAAAGGTAAAGGCTGGGAAAACTTTACCGACAGTGTAATCCTTCATTTGAATGCGAGAGAGGCTCCCATGGTATTTTTGCTGTGGGGCGGAAACGCTGCATCAAAAGCACAGCTTATAACAAACAAGAATCATCTCATACTCGGAGCTCCGCACCCGAGCCCGCTTTCAGCATACAGAGGCTTTTTCGGATGCAGACATTTTTCTAAAGCAAACAGATTCTTGGAAAGCTGCGGAATGAAGCCTGTGGACTGGGAATTGGACTGAGTTTTACATATTGCTGATAATGCAGTTATATGGCAGAATAAATCTGCAACTATTACATACGAACAATTAACAAGGAGAAAGAAATGGCATTTTCATCGGAAGTCGGCATAGATTTAGGTACTGCAAATGTACTGATATATATACAGGGTAAAGGAATAGTTTTGAATGAGCCGTCCGTAGTGGCTATAAACAAGGATACGAATGAAATATTGGCAGTCGGAGAAGAAGCACGCCAGATGCTCGGGCGTACGCCGAACAATATAATAGCGGTAAGACCTTTGAAGGACGGAGTTATATCGGATTATGATATTACGGAACGCATGCTGAAATATTTTATAAGGAAAACATGCGGATCGGGAAGATTTTTCAAGCCTAAAATTATGGTCTGTGTACCAAGCGGTGTTACAGAGGTTGAAAAGCGTGCAGTGAGCGAGGCGGCCTCTATTGCAGGAGGAAAGGATGTATTCCTTATGGAAGAGCCTATAGCCGCCGCAATAGGTTCGGGTCTTGATATAATGAGACCTGACGGTGTAATGGTAATAGATATAGGCGGAGGAACTACCGATATAGCGGTTATATCTTTGGGAGGAATAGTCACCAGTACTTCGGTTAAGGTGGCAGGTGATCGCTTTGATGATGCTATCATAAAATATATGAGGAAAGCTCATAAAATATTTATCGGAGAGCGTACAGCCGAGCAGCTTAAATTTAATGTAGGCACGGCATTTCCGAGAGAAGAGTCCGTTTCTATGGAATGCAGAGGCAGGGATATGATTTCGGGATTGCCGGTTTCAGTTACGGTTACTTCGGAGGAAATGTATGATGCTTTGGATGAACCTTTGACCACTATATGTGAAGCGGTTCATGCGGTATTGGAAAGAACTCCTCCCGAAATTGCTGCGGATATCAGCTCTACAGGCATAATGCTCACAGGAGGCGGAGCTTTGCTGTGCGGCATAGACAAGCGTATAGAAGATCGTACAAAGATTCCTGTGACCATAGCGGAAGAACCTAAGAATTGTGTGGCGGTAGGCACGGGCAAGGCGTTGTCGCACATGGAGGCTATTGCTTCCAGCAGGGTGTCGAACAGACAGGATTTTTAATATGAGAACATCGGCGGGTCGTCATAATTGAGGCGACCCGTTTGTAATTTTCATTATTTGGAGGATTTATGGCAAGAATAGAATTGATAGCTACGGCAACCTTCGGTTTGGAGGCTGTTGTTAAAAGGGAAATAGAGCAGCTCGGATATAAAATTTTAAACTCGGAAAATGCGAAAATCACATATTTAACGGATGAACGAGGTATAGTGAGATCTAATCTTATGTTAAGGTCGGCTGATCGAGTTCTGTTGAAAATGGGTGAATTTAAGGCGGAAACCTCAGAGGAGCTTTTTCAGCAGACAAAAGCTATAGCATGGGAGGAATGGATTCCCGCAGACGGTAAATTCACTGTAAATTGCACTACTGTAAAGTCAAAGCTGCGCAGCGAACCGGCTTGCCAGAAAACAGTTAAAAAAGCTATAGTTGACAGAATGGCGGCTTTTTATATGCAGGACAGCTTCCCTG
Source organism: Anaerovoracaceae bacterium (assembly GCA_052169645.1). Lineage (GTDB taxonomy): Bacteria > Bacillota > Clostridia > Peptostreptococcales > Anaerovoracaceae > JAIKWW01. Next base: position 13,014 of record JBQNCA010000004.1, on the reverse strand, counting down.
AGACGGGAGCTGAATACACGATTAAAATTACCATATTGAAAGACAGAGCTACTTTAACTATAGATACAAGCGGGCAGGGACTGCACAAGCGAGCTTACAGGATAAAGTCCGTAGCGGCGCCAATTAAAGAAACCTTGGCGGCAGCCATGGTGCAGCTCAGCTTTTGGAAGCCGGACAGAGTGCTGATAGATCCGTTCTGCGGTTCAGGTACAATAGCTATAGAAGCTGCAATGTATATGCGAAATATCGCTCCGGGACTGTATAGAAATTTTGCATCTGAGAGTTGGGATAATATTATAGATCCGGTTATATGGAAAGAAGAACGAAAACGTGCATATGAAATGATAGACCACGATGTGAACATTCGTATACTCGCTTCCGATAGAGATAAAAAAGCTGTGGCTGCAGCTCGTGAGAATGCGGAAGAAGCAGGTGTCGACGACTGCATAGAATTTTATGAGGCAGCGGTTGAGAAGCTGAAACCCTCCGACGAATATTCGATTATAATTTGCAATCCGCCATATGGTGAGAGAATAGGCGAAAAAAAGGAGTTGGCTTCAATCTATAATCATTTAAAAAAGCTTATGGAGGAGGACGAGACTCTTTCTCTATATATGATTACGGCAGATAAGGATGCTCCCGAATATCTGCTGCCGAGAAAGGCGGATCGCAGACGTAAGCTTTACAACGGACGCATAGAAACCTGCTATTATCAATATTACGGAAAGCGTCCGCCGAGATCTGAAAATATTGAATAAAAGCTGATGAAAATATTGTAACAATCTAATAAAAACTCTATAATAAAGTAAAAAATAACGTATTATAAGGTAATGTATACAGGTACATAGTGTTAAAGAAAGCATAGTACGTTGAAACTTTCATTACTGTTTGTGCAGCCGGGCAAAGGCGGCGGAATGGAGATTGATATGAGATATGAAGAATATGTTCGTATACAGGTTGAACTGTTGCAGAAATCGGGAATTATAGATAAAAATAAAATCCCTGATTTGGAGCTTTATATAGATCAGGTGGAAAGCTTCTTCAACGGACAGCTTAAGGCTATAACCGATGAAACAAATAAGTGGCATGTTACAAAGACGATGATAAGCAATTATGCAAAGTACAGCATTATACCCCGTTCAGACGGGAAAAAATATTCAAGGGATCATCTGCTCATGCTGACCATGGTACTTTACCTGAAAGGTTTTTTCAAGATAGATGATATAGAGTATTTGATGAAGCCGTTGGTAGAAAATTACAATTCCGCATTTGACGATCAGATAAATCCTGAAACCTTATATGCAACAGCTTGTGCCGCAAATGAAAAATTTATGGAAAATTTTTCGGATAATATAAATAATGAAGTGCTTTCTATAAAGAAGCTTATCGAGGATACCGATATTGCCGATGATGAGAGAGCCGAGGTGTTGATTTTGATACTTTCACTTGCGATGAAAGCGGATATGGAAAAGCTGCTCGCAATGAAGCTTCTTGATACATATTTTGTAGGGCCTGATAAGGAAAAAAAGACTAAGACAAAAAAGGTTAAAGAATCACGACAGTCGGCATCAAAGGTATCAAAGAAATCGAAAAAGACATCGGATGAGGATTTTGAAAAAGAACTGTGAGGCTTTAAGATATGAGCATTAATTTAAAAGGAAGAAGCTTTTTAACTCTTATGGATTTTTCTGCAGAGGAAATTCGTTATATGCTGGATTTGGCACACAGCCTTAAAGCTAAGAAAAAGGCGGGAAAAATCGGGAACAGTTTAAAAGGTAAAAATATCGTACTGCTTTTTGATAAAACTTCAACGAGAACAAGATGCTCCTTTGAAGTTGCTGCATATGATGAGGGAGCATGTGTCACTTTTTTGGATAAGAGCAGTTCTCAATTCGGCAAAAAGGAGTCTGTTGAGGATTCGGCAAAGGTTCTGGGCAGATTTTATGACGGGATAGAATATAGAGGCTATTCACAGGAGCTGGTCGAACAGCTTTCAAAGTATTCGGGGGTGCCGGTGTGGAACGGATTGACGGATACAGATCATCCGACTCAAATCCTTGCCGATATGATGACTATGGAAGAGCATATCTCAAAACCGCTCAATCAGTGCAAGGTGGTATTCTGTGGAGATATCCGAAATAATATGGCGTATGCGTGGATGTACGGTTGTGCAAAGATGGGTGTAGATTTTACAGCCTTCGGTCCGGATGAGCTTAAAGTTGACGAGGAAGTGCTTAAAAAAGCAAAGGCTGTAGCTGAGGGAAGCGGAGCAGTGATTGAAGTATCATCCGATCCCGATTGTGTAAAGAATGCAGATGTTATATATACCGATGTTTGGGCATCAATGGGTGAGGAAGAACAGATACCCGATAAGGTAAAAATGCTCACTCCGTATAAAGTGACTACGGAGCTTTTGGAAAGGAGTGATAATCCTGAGGTTCTGTTCCTACACTGTCTGCCGGCTTACCATGATTTTGAAACCGGAATGGCGGCTGAATGGATGGAAAAAGGATTCGATATAAGAGAAGTAAGCGATGAGGTCTTTCGCAGTAAACATTCCGTTGTGTTTGATGAAGCTGAAAATCGTATGCATACCATCAAGGCTGTAATGGTTGCGACAATGGCGGAGCATATAGATTTATGATTGATAGATTTATACCGGAGCTGCTCATACCTGTCGGAGGTATGGAGCAGCTCCGTGCGGCTGTAGCGTCGGGTGCGGATGCGGTTTATATGGGCGGCGGAAATTTTAATGCTCGCATGAATGCAGAAAATTTTTCTGAAAGTCATATAGAAAATGCGATTTGTTTTGCACATGAAAACGGAGTAAAGGTGCATATAACACAGAATACTCTGTTGCATGACGATGAAATGGATGCGGCGATTAAGCAGGCTGTCAACCTGTATAAGATAGGTATAGATGCGATCATAGTACAGGACAGGGGCTTTGCGGACAGGATAAAGAGTCTGATTCCGGAGCTTCCGCTGCATCTGAGTACTCAGGGCACGGTGAGCGACATAGGCGGAGCGCTTGAGGCTGAAAAGGCAGGTTTCCGCAGAGTGATATTAGCGAGAGAACTTTCTATCGATGAGATAATACATATAAGGCAAAATTGTTCCATAGAGATAGAGGTTTTTGTGCATGGAGCCATATGTATATGCTATTCCGGGCAATGTCATATGAGCAGCTTTATCGGCGGTCGCAGCGGAAACAGAGGTCAGTGCGCTCAGCCTTGCAGACTGCCTTATTTTCTGTATGCCGACGGAGCAATAGATAAAGGGCAGTCAGGAGGTGTATATTTGTTAAGTCCTGCGGATATGTATTTGCTTGAACATTTGGAGGAACTTAGGGATGCCGGAGTTGACAGCATCAAGATAGAGGGACGAATGCGTTCTCCGGAATATGTGGCATCCGTAACCGCAGCATATAGGAAAGCTTTAGATGATCTGCGCTCAGGTGAGAAGCGAAATCGTAAACAGGCTGAAAAAGACAGAAGTATATTGGGTTCTATATATAATAGAGGCGACTTTACGGATGCATATCTGAGAGGTGACAGCGGTATGTCGCTGATGTCCGTTGAAATTCCGAAACATAAGGGCAGAGAAATCGGCAAGGTGCTCGCCGTGGATGTACGAAGAGGTCATGCAGAGGTTTTGTTGACTGATACCTTGCGCATAGGTGACGGCGTTGAGCTGAGATCGAATTCGGACAGCAGGGGAAATATTATTACATATATAAGGGCGGTATCAAAGGCTAAGACTATCGCTTCAAATAAAGGGTCGAATCTTATAAAGGAAGCTTATCCCGGTCAGCGTATAGTAATCGGCGATTTGGATTTAAAAGATGCAAGGCTCGGAGCCGGCAGCATATTGTACAGAACAAGAGACAGCTTGCTTATGAAGGAAGTTAAGGAGTCATATGAAAAGCCCGTTCAGCGTGTAGATGTGAGGATGAGATTTGACGGTGCGGTCGGGAGCCGTGCTTCCCTGACGGTAAGCGCTTGCGGTAAGGACAGTAATGTATCTGTAACTGTTAAGTCGGAGCAGGTTCTTGAGCTTGCAAGAAACAGAGTATCTACCGAAGAAGATATAGTCAAGCAGCTTTCCAAGACGGGAGGTACACCTTACAGGTTATCAGAGTGCATAGTGAATCTTTGTGGTGATGCAATCGTTCCGGCATCGCTTATAAACGGAATGCGCAGATCGGCGCTTGAGAAACTGACGGAGCTGAGACTGGATTCATGGAAAAATGAGGTATTTGAGGAGGCGTTCTCAGCTAAGGCGGAAACCGATGATGATTACGATTTTGGAGACAGGGTGCTTGCGTCGGAGAGAAGAGCCTCGGCAGAGCTTTGTGACAGGAATGTTGACAACAAAGCTGTTATAAATGTAGTGTTTAACAGGACGGGCAGGGAAATAGAGACTGCGGAGGCTCTGCTGCAAAGGTTGCTTGCTGAGATGAAGGCGGCTCTGCAAAGCGGAGGAGCCGCTCCGTACGAAGAAGCTGCCCAAAAGGAAGCCTTCTCATTCGCAGGCGGAAGCGGAAAGCTGAAAAGCGGCGGCAGCGGCGGAGCGAACGGGAGCGGAAGCCTGAATCAGGAAAATTTCGCCTTGGAAACTGCTGCAGAGGGGATTTTCCGCCATAATGACGGCAGCATCGAAAACGGAGATATAGAGGGCTTCCACCGTACGAGCGACATAAACAATACGGAAAACCGCTTCCGCCGTGATAACGCTGAAATCGGGGCGAGCCTTCCGCCTGTCGGATTAATAATAGAATTTTCGCTTCCTTATGAGAAGGCTTCGGAGCTTTGCGAGCTGCTCGGGCAGCTTTCGCAGTGCAAAGGGACAGCAGGCTTTATCGAGTTTAAGGCGGTGGTATATCTGCCTGCTGTCCTGCGACATGGAATATCGCAAGATGCAATAGATCATCTTACGAGTTTGTGTCGAAACGGCAGTTTAGCTGCAATTTCATTGGGACATCCGTCTCAGCTTGAACTGTTTTCAGACAGAGAAGGCATTTCATTGAGATTGGAAGAAAGTGCAAATCTGTACAATTCATATACCTTCCAATATTGGTGCAAAAGAGGAATAGAGCGTGCAACGACTTCGTATGAACTTGATATTGCTGAAATTACATCAATGGACAGAAGCTTAAACTCGACAAACGGCTGCGATCTGAGAGAGGTTGCGGTCTATGGCAGAATACCTTTGATGCTTACCGCCCACTGCCCGGTTGCATGTGGTAAAAGAGGTCGCTGTCTTGAAGAAAACTTTGCACTTAAAGACAGAAAAGGGATGTTTTATCCGCTTATTCCGAATATTTCCGATTGCAGCTGCACGATATTGTCATACAGACCTTTGAATTTTCTTAAAAGTATAACGGAACTTTCAGCTTCCGGGATAAAAGCCTTTCGTGTTTTGGTCACAGATGAAAGTATAGATTATATATATGAAAGAATTGAATTTATCATCAAAAAAATCAATGAATTTTGTATTTAAATTTTATGATATTTGAATAATGTATACTTGTAAATATAGGTTTGACACAGTATAGCATTTGGTCTATCATATAAAACAATCAATTTTTGTATAAAGATCGGGTTTTTGCAAAATATTTTTTTCACAAATCAGGTTTATCAAAAAAAATTACTATAACCATTATAGCGAGAACTTTTTTCAGGTAAGGAGAAGGACATGTCTCAGAAGAGAATGAAAACCATGGACGGCAACACGGCAGCTGCACACGTTTCGTATGCATTCACCGAGGTTGCAGCTATTTATCCTATTACACCGTCTTCGGTTATGGCAGAATTGACAGATGATTGGTCTGCGCACGGAAGAAAAAATATTTTCGGTCAGCCTGTAGAGGTTGTGGAAATGCAGTCGGAGGGCGGTGCGGCAGGTGCTTTGCACGGTTCACTGTTATCAGGTGCACTTACCACGACATATACCGCATCACAGGGTCTGCTTCTCATGATTCCTAATATGTATAAAATTGCGGCGGAGAGGCTTCCGGGCGTTTTCCATGTATCTGCAAGAGCTTTATCTACTCAGTCTTTGAGTATATTCGGCGATCAGTCGGATGTCATGGCTACAAGACAGACCGGATTTGCAATGCTAGCATCCGCTTCGGTACAGGAAATTATAGATTTGGCAAGTGTTGCACATCTTTCAGCAATAAAGGCGAGAGCACCGTTCCTTCATTTTTTTGACGGATTCAGAACTTCACATGAAATACAGAAGATTGAGCTTATAGATTACGATGTATATAAAGATTTGCTGGATATGGATGCAGTTCAGGAATTCCGTGACAGAGCGCTTTCTCCGGAGCATCCTAAGCTTGTGGGCTCCGCACAGAATCCTGATGTATATTTCCAAGGCAGAGAGGCTCAAAACCTGCATTATGACAATATTGTCAATGTCGTAGAACATTATATGGATGAGATTTCCAAGGTGACGGGCAGAAATTACAAGCCTTTTGATTATGTTGGTGCTCCCGATGCGGAGCATGTTATCGTAGCAATGGGCTCTGCATGCGAAACTGCAGAAGAAACTGTAAATGCATTGCTCAAGCAAGGTCGAAAGATAGGACTTATAAAGGTAAGATTGTACAGACCGTTCTCTGCAAAGCATTTCCTGAAAGTTCTTCCTGAAACATGTAAGAAAATTGCCGTACTCGATCGTACAAAGGAGCCGGGCAGCGCAGGAGAGCCTTTACTTCTGGATGTTCGCAGCGTACTTTACGGCAGAGAAAAGGCTCCTATGGTGATAGGCGGCAGATACGGGCTCGCTTCAAAGGATACCAAGCCGGGAGATATTATTGCAGTATTTGACAATCTTGCATTGGATATTCCTAAGAGCGACTTTACTATCGGTATTGTGGACGATATCACCTTCAAGTCATTGGATGAGGTTCACGGAATCAAGACTGAACCGGAAGGAACTATTTCATGTAAGTTCTGGGGCCTCGGTTCGGACGGTACGGTAGGAGCCAACAAGAGTGCTATAAAGATAATCGGAGATAATACGGATCAATATGCTCAGGGTTACTTTGAATATGATTCAAAGAAATCCGGCGGTATAACGATTTCTCATTTAAGATTCGGAAAAAATAAAATTCAGTCTACATATTTTGTATCATCTGCGGATTTTGTTGCATGTCATAATCCTGCATATATCGGTCAATATGATATGCTTGATGATTTGAAAGACGGGGGTATCTTTCTTTTGAATTGCGTTTGGAGCAGGGATGAGTTGGATATAAATATTCCTAATTCCGTAAAGAGGCTTCTGGCAGAGAAAAATGCTCAGTTTTATACCATAAATGCTGTAAAGCTCGGTCAGGAAATAGGATTGGGCAATAGAATCAATATGATAATGCAGACAGCTTTCTTTGCTCTTACGAAAGTTATTCCTGTGGACGAGGCTATAGCTCATCTGAAGGCTTCAGTTATTGAAAATTACGGTTTTATGGGTGAAGATATAGTAGCGATGAATAACAAAGCTATCGATATGGGTGCTACCGCATTTGAAAGAATTGATGTCCCGTCCGAATGGAAGCAGCTTGAATCCGAGCCTGAGATTTTTGATGATAATGAACCTGAATTTGTAAGAAATATATTGCGTCCTATATCTCATCATAGAGGGGATAAGCTCCCTGTCAGCATATTTAAGCATGAATATAACGGACTTATACCTTCAGGCACCGCTGCATATGAAAAGCGTGGCGTTGCTTCAAATGTTCCGGAGTGGAATAAAGATACCTGTATTCACTGCAACCAGTGTGCATATTCATGTCCGCATGCGGCTATACGCCCCGTGCTTCTCAGAAAATCCGAAAGCGGAAGCAAGCCTTCAGGCTTTGAAACTGTTCAGGCAAAGGGCAAGGGCTTGGAAGACTTTGAATATAGAGTTCAGGTATCTGTTATGGACTGTATGGGATGCGGCGTATGCGTAGAGGTTTGCCCTACAAAGACGAAATCTCTCAAAATGATGCCTATAGGATCGCAGACAGCTCAGAAGGAAAATTGGGATTTTGCATATAAACTCAGCAAGAATGATTTATCTTCCGAAATTCCGCCTACAAATGTAAAAAATGTTCAGTTCAGACCGGAGTATCTTGAATTTTCCGGAGCATGTGCAGGCTGTGCGGAAACTATGTATGCAAAATTGATAGCGAAGCTTTACGGAGATACAATGGTAATAGCCAACGCTACGGGTTGTTCGTCAATATGGGGCGGTTCATATCCTGCAAATCCTTATACTACGGATGCAGAGGGTAGAGGTCCGGCATGGGGAAATTCTCTGTTTGAGGATAATGCCGAATTCGGACTCGGTATGGCTGTAGCCAACAGAAAGCTCAGAGACAAGGTTAAGGAAGAAACCGATAAATTGGAAGCGCTTGATATCAGTGACAGCTTAAAATCAGCTATAGCTGAATACAAAGCCACCTTCGATGACAGAGAAGCAAATATACAGCCGTCCAGAAATTATATAAAGGCTCTCGAAGCCGAGAAAGCATCCGCAGAAGCCGGATCGATAATAGATGAAATACTGGCTCGCAGGGATTATGTGGGCAAAAAGAGTATTTGGCTGTTCGGCGGTGACGGATGGGCTTATGACATAGGCTACGGCGGACTTGATCATGTATTGGCATCAGGCGAAAACGTAAATGTATTCGTATTTGATACGGAGGTTTATTCGAATACGGGCGGGCAGTCTTCAAAGGCTACTCCTGCAGCGGCTATTGCTATGTTTGCGGCATCAGGTAAGAAAATCAAGAAGAAGGATCTCGGTTTAATGGCTATGGGCTACGGTTATGTATATGTGGCTCAGGTTGCTTTGGGTGCAGACAGAAATCAACTGCTTAAGGTTATAAAAGAAGCGGAAGCGTATAACGGTCCGTCATTGATAATAGGTTACTCGCCTTGTATAAATCACGGTATAAAGGCGGGTATGAATAACAGCACGAATGTAATGAAGGATGCGGTAGATTCGGGATATTGGCATCTTTACAGATTTAATCCCGATTTGAAGAAGGAAGGCAAGAATCCGTTTATAATGGATTCAAAGGAGCCTGACAAGAGCTTCAGAGATTTCCTGTTAAGTGAAGTCAGATATTCTCAGCTCACATCCGCTTTCCCTGATTCTGCCGAGGATTTGTTTAAAAAGGCGGAGGAAGATGCAAAGCAGAGATATAAGACATACAGGAATCTTGCAGATGCGGAGAAGCCTGTATTCTAAAGTAAACAGAAAAATCGGACACAAGCGGGTGTCCGATTTTTCTATGTGCTATAAGTATATACAAGAGGGTGTATTCAAAATGAAAATATTAATAGTTGAGGACGATAAGAGCATAGCGTCTCTGCTCGGCGATGAACTTAGGCAATGGGGGTATCAGATAAAAATCGTTGAAGATTTTAATGATGTCAGGGGAGAATTTGAAATTTTTGAACCGGAATTGGTCTTGATGGACATTACATTACCTTATTACAACGGATTTTATTGGACGCAGATTATACGCAGTGAATCCAATGTACCGATTATTTTTATTTCGTCGCATACTGAAGCTATGGATATAGTTCAGGCAATGCAGTTCGGTGCGGATGATTATATTACAAAGCCTATAGATATTGCAGTGACAAGGGCGAAAATACAGGCGATTTTAAGAAGAACTTATGATTATGTTGTGGACACGGATAAAATTACATATAAAAATTTAAGCTTGAATCTCTCATCAGCTAAATTGGAAGCTGATGATTTTAGCTTGGATTTAACAAGAACGGAGCTGTTGATTTTAGAAATTCTATTTAATTTGAAAAATCAAATTGCTAAGCGTGAAGAAATCATAAATCATTGCTGGCAGAGCGACGATTTTATAGATGACAATACACTTTCGGTAAATATAACAAGACTTAGAAAGAAGATAGCAGAGGTCGGATTGACAGACCTTATACAAACAAAGAAAGGAATCGGCTATTTTTTAAAATGAGGATAAATTATGAGTAAAGTAATTATATATCTAAAAAGCGAATATAAGATAATCCTTGCTTTCATTTACACTTGCTTAACCTTTGGAGGAATTTTCATTTTTACAGATTTAAAGGAAGAATATTATATGCTCGGTATAAAAATTCTGTTGTTCGGATTATTGCTGTACCTGATTATTCAGGGGATTAACTATAAAAACACAGAAAATCTGAAAGAAAAAGCGGAGCGCCTCAGCTTTGAAAATGGACTTTTACAAAGCCGGCTCGTAAATGAGCGAAAAGATTTGGAGGAATATTTTTTGCTTTGGGTACATCAGATTAAAACTCCTATTACCGTTTCAAATTTAATTCTGCGGAAGGAAAGCTTCGAGCACGCAAAAAAACTTAAAGAGCAAATGTTTTATATTGAAGAATACACCAATATGGCAATGAACTATATAAAACTGAAAGACAGGAAGGCAGATATGGATATCACATCTGTAAAGCTGGATGTGATTATAAAGGCTTTGCTTAAAAAGTACGCAATGCTTTTTATTGAAAAGAATATCACCTTGAACTATGAGCCGATTCCCAATGAGGTTATAAGTGATTCAAAATGGTTGTACATTCTTATTGAGCAGATAATAGCCAATGCAGTTAAATATACTGAAAAAGGAAGTATATCAATCAATTACAGAGAAAATATCAATGCACTTATTATTAAAGATACGGGCATCGGTATACGGTCTGAGGATTTGAATAAGATATTTGACAGAGGATATTCAGGGTTCAACGGCAGAGTCAACGAAAAATCGAGCGGACTCGGACTATATCTTGTAAATAATATTTCAAAGTTATTAAACATAAAAGTCGATGTTACTTCCAAATTGAACGAGGGGAGTACATTTTCAATAACTTTTTTATAAAGGCTGTTGAAAAATAACGTAAATTAATTCTATATTATAAGCTTACAAAATTGTAAGTTTATGATGATAAATTGTCATATTGGATAAATGCAGTATCGCCTGCAGTCAGATAGAATAGAATTATAAATCGAAAGGGGAAATCAGATATGACAATCTTAGAATTAAAAAGTATTAAGCGTATATATCAAACAAAAAGTGTAATAACGGAGGCGCTGAGGGAAATCAGCTTTTCTGTAAAGCAAGGAGAATTTATTTCTATCATGGGCGAGTCCGGTGCAGGAAAAACAACCCTTTTAAATATAATTTCCACATTAGATAAAGCAACATCGGGAACTGTTATTTTAAACGGAAAAGATATTACTACACTAAAAGACAGCGAGATTTCAGAGTTTCGCAGAAAAGAATTAGGATTCGTATTTCAGGATTTTAATTTATTGGACCAGTTTAATAATCGTGACAATATATATTTGCCGCTTGTTTTGTCAAGCGAAAAAGTATCTGTAATGAACGAACGTCTGGATGAATTAAAAGATAAGCTGAACATTACAGAATTATTGGATAAATATCCATATGAAATATCAGGGGGACAGAAGCAGAGAATAGCCATTGCCAGAGCCGTAATCACAAAACCGTCCCTACTTTTAGCTGATGAACCGACCGGAGCATTAGATTCAACTTCTTCGGAAATGATTCTGAATATGTTTAATACAATTAATCAGAGCGGTCAAACGGTTTTACTGGTTACTCATTCTTTAAGAGCAGCTTCTTATGCAAGCAGAGTATTATTTATTAAAGACGGAATCGTTTATCATGAAATTTATCGTGGAGAAAACGAGAGTCAGTCAGAATTCATGGAGCGAATCAATCAGGCACAGTTTATGTTGAATCGAGGTGATAAATAATGACTCTTTCAATGGCAGGGAAGTTTGCAATTCAGAATCTGAAGGCAAATCGTTTCTTGGAAATTCCGTTTATTCTTTCGTCCGGAGTGATGTCCATATTATTTAATATAACGGCAAGTCTGTCGGATAACAGATATGTTCAAACCAGACATGCTTCGCTTCCGATGCTTATCGGTTTTACGGTTGCGGTTGTTGCTATTTTTACCGTTATATTTGTTATTTATGCTACGAATTTTTTACTGAAGCGAAGAAACAAAGAATTTGCTCTTTATGGGATTTTAGGACTTGAAAAAAAACATATAAGAAAGATTATCAGTATTGAATTTTTTGTTGTTTTTATGATAATCGCTGCAATTGCCGTCAGCGGCGGTTATATCTTCGGGCAGCTGACCTTTTTAGGATTAAATCGTTTGATGAAGGATATGTCGGGAGGTCTGATGGATTATCCTTTCAGTACATCAGCTATGGTAAAGACAATGATGCTGATTTTTATACTTTATATATTTACGGTGCTTCGCAGCAGCTTTAACATTTATGTATCGACACCCGTCAGTCTTCTCGAAAAACAGCACAGCGGAGAAGGTGAGCCTAAGTCGAGAGTTATCATCATGATTTTCGGTTTTATGGCATTGGCGGTCGGTTATTATATCGCTTTGACGGCAAAAGGCGTTTTATCATCTTTGGCATACTTCTTTTTGGCAGCTTTGTCGGTTATACTTGCAACCTATTTACTATATATTTCGTTTTCCGTAATTATCCTGAAAGCCCGAAAGAAAAGAAAAAATTATTATACGCCGACGAAATTTTTAATGGTCAGCGGATTGTTGTATAGAATGAAGAGCAATGCGGTTTCATTGGCAAGTATTTCAATATTAAGTGCGGGAGTAATTATTACTTTATCGACTACAGCAACAATTTATTCAAACATACAGATAACTGCAGAAAATATGATGCCGAGAGATTATAAAATTGAAAGTTCCGTTAATGTTGATGAAAACAATTATATCGATGTAGCCGGAGAATTAAAGGAAAAGGTAGAAACAACTGTAAGTGATAAATCACAAATTACAGATGATTTTACAAGTTTCACTATGATGATGCCGAGTAAAAGAGTTGGAAATGAGTTTAAAGAATTTACAAAAGAAAGCTCCGGAAATCCGGATTTTATTCTAATTTATGACTTGGACAGTTATAATACAAGAACTCACAAACATG
>JBQNCA010000003.1:0-115593 GCA_052169645.1 Anaerovoracaceae bacterium | reverse complement strand
ATTATATCATCTAATAGATGTTTTGTGCCAAAAATTATTTTATATGCAATATCATTGAACTATTGATGAAATCTCAACACATGTATTGAGCCTGTCCACATCTACTATATGTGAAACATCAGCCATTCTGTCCAGTAAAGCTTCAAATCCGTAACGGCTCTCATACTCTATTTCTTCATCATATAAAGGAATCAACTGATAGAAATTCACCTCACTGCCGTCGTGCAAAAGGCACTTGTGGCTCTGTATACTCGATTCCTGAGGTTCAAGCAGTATAAATCCGCTGAGCTTCGTATTTTCAGACACGCTTCGGCGTATAGGAATAATATGTCCGACCGAAAACCAGCTGTTTTCTATAAGCGGTATACGAGCAATATTTTCCATAAATGCAAACGGCCATTTCCATCTGCGAGCATTAGAAGCAATCTTCCAATCCTTCGGCAAAGTAATCATCAGCTCCGCCCTTGAAAGAGAACCGTTCGCAATACTTCTCGGCACATTCATAAGCATGGAGCCCATTCCTACCGTCACTGCAGTATAAAAAGGTCTTTCCTTTGTGGGCTGTATAATCTGCAAATCTATTTTCATCAGATTTGCATCCTCGTCATCGATCATTACGGCGCTGTTACCGAAATATTTTTCTATATGCTTCAGTACAGTATCCCGTTCGAGCGGTGAATATGTAGGAACTCCCCTGTCAGGGATAAGGAAATTTTCCAGTTCATTAAGAAAAATTGTATTTCCCAATTCCATTGTATCCAAATTTATCATCAAATTTCTCCTTTTCCGGGTAAGTCTATCAGCTTTTCAGATGATTGTCTATAAATAGAAAATTTTCTTCCTATAGCTTGCACAAACTCGGCTTTTAAGGCTTCCGCCGCCTGATTTGCCAAAAGCTCGGGAGCATCGTCACAACCCTCTTGAACCTTGACCTTTACGAGTTCGTGTGCATTCAAATAATTATCCATTTCCTTCAAAGTGTTATCGGTTAATCCGCCTTTTCCTATATACACAGTCGGATTCATCGAATGAACCAACTTTTTCAAATAGCGCCGCTGTTTGCCGTTTATCATCGCTTTTCCTTTCATCTATAAAATCAGGCTTATGCTTTCTACTTAACATCGTCCGATTTGACTTTCATATAATATTTCATATAATATTGGGCATTATTGAATTTTCTTAATGTATCCCGACCGTAAGCGGGCATATCGGAAGTTATATCTCCATTTATGAGGTATACCCCCTTTTCGCTCAACAGCGGGCTTATACGCATTAAGCTGTTTGAAAGCTTCATAAACGAGTTTCCTTTCCATCCGCATTGTTTAAAAAGCTCATTCATCAGATAATACGGTCCTATGCTCGGTCCTGTTCCTTTAAAATCATTGTCCAGCTTCTTTTTTGCAGCATCATTTGCCCAAATTACATAATCCGTTTCATAATAATTCAAAAAGCCTTCTGTCGTCGAGGTGTCAATATCTATGCCGAATTCATCATAAACACTGTTGTTATCCCCCAACCATGGATTATGGTCGCCGAAAAATACCAGTACAACCGGTTCCTTGTCCCTATCGAGCCTTGACATCATATTCTTTATCTGAACGGATGTATCCCTCAACCCTGAAAAATAATTATCGGCGATATATTCATTTTCATCACTGTAGCTCGTAGAAACATATTTATCGGATCTTTGAGTAAGATATCTTTCATAAGGTCCATGATTCTGATATGTAACATTAAATGAGAAATTCCATTTATCCTCATCTTTTTCCAGATTATCTCTGTACATATCATACAGGTCTTCAAAGAAAATATTATCCATGGCTATACTGCCGTCAGTCAATCTTTTATACCTGTTTTCAAAATAATAATAGTCCTGAAAGCCGAGGTTTATATTTACATTTTCACGATTGTAAAACCATTGATATGAAGGATGGCTACCGAAAGTATGATAGCCCTGTTCGTTGAAATATCTCACATAAGACGGTGTTGCAGTCCTCAAATTTCCTAAATCTGAATACCCTGTAAGAAAACACCTCTCCGTATTCACCGTGCCTCCGGCAAATATATTGGTAATAAGTCTTCCGCTGTACGAGTGCTTCTTTATTGAATGATAAACATCGTACGGATCATCCCTCCATTTTATTTCTTCAAATTTTGAAAAGTCATTAAAGGCTTCCAACATCACGCCTATAACATGAACACGTTTATTTTCCGGAATATCGTCGCTTTTATACGAATTTAAAATTTCAGCAGCTTTTTTAGAACTGTAGCCCTCGGGCTTTACCGGAAAAGCATAGTTCAGACTGTGAAGGAACGGATATACAAAGCCTCTGGAAATATATATTTCCTTATCATTGAACTGATTTACATCTATCTTCGTTTCAATATTATTGTATATATGATTGTTCAAAGCAAATTTCCACATAAAGCCTGTTGCCGCACATGCCAAAAGGACCGCAATAAGAGGTCCTGTCCATATATGCTTCATTTTAGGATTTATACAAAAGAAAAATATTGCCGTTACAGAAAGCAGTACCGCTATCGCAATCCACATATTCTGATTGAAATTTATCGTATAACGTTCCGAAATTTTGAATGCTTCTGAAAGGAGTCCCAAATCGGATGCAAGCAGAGGATCGTCTCTGAGTTCCACTTTGAAATAGTTTACCCAAGTGCCGGTCATTATAATCGCCGCTGTTATCAAGTGACTTATCCACATTCGCCTTAAAAGGAAATAGAGAAAAAGCATGAGAAGCACTACAGGAACAGTATTTAACAACAGTATATCTATGCTTTCAAAATAACTTTCAAGCAGTTTTTTACCCAAGGCTTCAGATGAAAATATAAGGCTCATCACGGATATGTTAATCGCTGCAATTATAAAAAACAGCCAGCTCAGAACCATGTATAATATTCTTTTTTTATTTAATTTTTCAGTTTCCGTATATATATTTATATTCGTATTCGTATCCATAGCTCCCAACCATTCCCGAATATTATATTGCCTCGGTGGAGATTACGCAACCAAAAAATTAAGACGGTGCAAGCTTTTAATGTTACTTGCACCGCTTCTTTTTATTTCCGTTTAAATTTGCTTTTTCTCCAAAGTTACCTCGTCATCAGACTTCATATACGAACGAAGCTCCTCCGGGCCTTTGACAAGGGTACGTTTTATATACATCATTCCGTCAGGACGAGTATGCGCCATCCAATTTACCAGCGCAATTTCTCCATAGCTCATTTCTATACAGGTTATGCCGTGAGGATGTATACAGCAGCCGCAGTTGAAATATTTTCCGTCTCCCGGCTGAGGGAGCCTCGGTCTGTGTGTATGTCCGCATATCAACAATACATTTTTATCTCTGACCCACCTGTTCAGCGTTTTTTCCGTATGCGCTCTCTTAAATCTGTTGCGAGCGGGACTTGCCGCATATTGGAAACCGAGTCTGTGTAAAAATCTCCAAACATATCTGCACATAAACAGAGTAATCGGCCACAGGTAATCATTGAACAACTCACCTTGATGCCCGTGAATAACAAAAATCTCCTGAGCCGTTTCGGTATGCCTCATTCTCAGAGCAGCATGTGCCTCTATACCCGGTAAAATTTCAACCTCCGCACCAAGATAATCGTCGTACTCTCGTGTCATATGGCGCTTCACGAATTCCTTGTTCTTTATTTGAACATTATGATTTCCATACAACATTATTAACCTGTCTTCTTTTTGAAATTGTCTCAGCAAATCGAAGATATCGGGATGCGCACTTCTTATATATTTATAATACGGAATTTCCCAAAGCTCATCTCCGTCACCGTTTTCTATATAAGTAAATCCGTCCTGATAATAATATTGAAGCGCATGATAATATATTATGCGATTCTGTGCAAATTCATCTCCGACACTATTGTCACCTCTATGAATATCCGACATAAACACAAATTTTGAATTATCGTCAAAATCCATCTTTTCAGCTTGCTCATATACACTTTTTAAGCGTCGAGCAGTAAACATATGCACACCTCATTTCGGAGAATTCAGCAGAAGCACGGGCTGTTCATCGTATCCACAGTACAGTTATATTAAACGATATCAAACGTAGAGAGGATATTTATCACAAAGTTCCTTTACAACGGCTCTTGCCTTTTTCATAGCAGCCTCTTCACCTTTGCCGCTTATGACTATATCTATAGCATCTACAACTGCAAGCACATCATCCTCCTTAAAGCCTCTTGTAGTCAAAGCCGGGGTTCCGAGTCTCAGACCGCTTGTTACAAAAGGACTTTGAGGATCGTTAGGCACAGTATTCTTATTTGTGGTAATATTGGCATCATCCAACCACTTTTCCGCTTCTTTTCCTGTAATACCCTTATCGGCAAGGTTGAGCAGAACGAGATGATTATCGGTACCGTTGGTCACGAGCTTATAGCCCTTATCTATCAAGCCGCTTGCCAATACCTGAGCATTTTTGCATACCTGCTCTATATAAGTCTTGAATTCGGGCTCAGCCGCCTCTTTGAAGCATACAGCCTTACCTGCGATAACATGCATGAGAGGACCGCCCTGTGTACCCGGAAATACCGCTTTGTCTATTGCATTATGATATTCTTCCGTACAAAGAATCGCACCGCCTCGAGGACCTCTGAGCGTCTTGTGTGTAGTTGTTGTAACTATATCCGCATATTCACAAGGATTCATGTGCATGCCTGCCGCCGCCAAGCCTGCTATATGCGCCATATCAACCATGAAAACCGCCCCTACTTCATCTGCGATTTCACGGAATTTATCAAATTCTATAGCTCTTGCATATGCACTCGCACCTGCAACTATAAGCTTGGGCTTATTCTTCAGTGCAAGCTGACGCACATTGTCCATATTGATCTTCTCGGTTGTTTCGTCCAAGCCGTACGGTATAAAATTATATGATTTGCCCGAATAATTTACCGGAGATCCGTGTGTGAGATGTCCCCCGTTCGACAGATCCATACCGAGTACGGTGTCTCCGTATTCAAGCACAGCCTGATATACAGCTATATTAGCATTTGCTCCGCTGTGCGGCTGCACATTTGCATGGTCTGCATTAAAAAGCTTTTTGAGACGCTCTATGGCAAGAACTTCAATCTCGTCTACAAATTCACATCCTCCGTAATATCTCTTTCCCGGAAGCCCTTCGGCATATTTATTTGTAAGAACACTCCCGACTGCTTCCAATACCGCCCTGCTTACAAAGTTTTCGGACGCAATCATCTCTATTTTGTTTTCCTGACGCTCCTGCTCCCTTTTTATAGATGCGCTCACTTCCATATCAGCATCATCAAGATAATTGAAATACATAGTCTTTTCCTTTCTATCAGATATAAAAACGAAGCTGCCCACCCGTTTTTCACGGGAAGGCTGCATTTCTGAAATTATAGCACAGCCATGATTTCAAATCAATTCCGATGTGATGAAAACCATATGCCTATCGCACAGAGAGCTGCCATTACCATAAATATCACTCTTATTGCAAGTATTATATCCTCCGGCGGCGCAGCTTTTAAAGTTACATTTCCCACTACAACCGATACGATAACCGTAACAAGTCCCATACTGACAGATTGTCCCATCGTTCTGCCTGTTGCAAGTATTGACGATGCTACACTGAAATCCTTTCTATCAACGCTGCTCATTATTGCATTTGTATTGGGAGATGAAAATAAGGCAAAGCCGATGCCTATGATTGCAAGTGCCGCTATGATAAGTCCTATGCTGAAATCCTCATGTATAAAGGTCATGATAAAAATTCCCGCAGCTGTTATGCCCATTCCTGCGGAAGCAAGAATTTGAGGCTTTATTCTGTCGGACATACGACCTGCTGCAGCCGACAGCAATGTCTGTAATACAGGAGCGGTAATCAGTATTATACCCGCTTCCGCCGAAGTCATTTCTTTTATGCCTTGCAGATATATAGATAGAACATAAGCTATAGCAAAGGATGCTGCATAATTCAAAAATGCAGCAATATTTGAATAAGCAAACACCTTGTTTCCTGTTATCAAATCAATGCTTATCAAAGGGAATCTCACTCGTTTTTCGTTAAATATAAATAATACAAGTAAAGTTGTTCCTAAAATAAGAATAAATACTGCCGATTTCCTGCTGTTCAAAGAAGAAAATCCGTAAACGACAAAAATAATTGAAATTATATAAAGCAGGCAGCCTTTTATATCCATGCGTCTGAAAAGGCTCACACTCTCCAAGTCCTCCGATTTCTTCGATTCCGTCACGGTGTATAAAAAGCTTTTTGCCGGCTCGGGATCTCTTACCTTTAAAACAGCAATAATCAGAGTAATTAACGTCCATGCAGCCGACAGATAAAATATCGATCTCCACCCTAAGTAATTATCCAACAAACCTCCAATTACAGGTCCCAAAGATAAGCCCAAGTATACCGCTGTCACTGACAACCCCAGTACCTGACCTCGTTTTTGCAGCGGAAAGCTTTCTGTCAACAATGCCGTATTGGTTGAAAATATTGCAGCAGCACCTATTCCCTGACCTGTTCGAAATATAAGCATGGATATTCCGTTCCATGAAAAAGCTGTCATAAGTGCAAAAAAAGTGAATACAAATTCCCCTGCAATAAGTATACGAGCTTTGCCTGTAAGATCCGCCAATCTTCCGAAGGGAACCGACATAGCTGTGGTAGCCAAAATATAACTCATAACTATCCAACCTACGCTTGTCGCTCCCATATTGAATTCCGTGCTTATATCAGGTACGGATAAATTCAAAGCGCTGCCCGTAAAGGTTGTTACCAGCGATGTCATCATACAGACTGCCAACACCGCAATACCTGTATTCTTTTGTCCAAGCTTGATATCCATATAAATTCGAATTCTCTCTTAATCGTGCGTTTACCGATATGCACATAGGGAGAACAGAGCATTGCGCCTGTTCTCCCTATATATTATCACGAGCTTTATATGCCTAACATATTTTATTTTATTCTCCGCCCTCCGCCTTCATGTCGGAGATATCGCTTTTTACGGTATCCTCGGATGTAGCCTCGGAACTTATGCCTTTCCCGACAGTCGTGTCGTCCGATACCGGTTCAGGTACAGCTCCTGCAGGATGCCATATCCAAGTACCTGTAGTAGAAAGATGAGTCTTTTTGCTGCTCATCTGTATAACCTCTATCCGGTCCCCGTCCTTTATACTGTCACCCGCCGCACATTCTATACGGTTTGTACTCAGGAAGTTTGTTGTCAGCTCTTTACCGTTTATGAAAATTTTACTTGCCTGTGTAAAATTATTCCCTTTTACATATATATTTTTACCTACAACTGAAATATCCGATATGATTATAGGATCTATACCCATTTGCATATTGGTAGGTGTAAATACATTTTTTCCGCCATAAGCATAGTTCTTTCCATATAACAAATCATATTGCAAAGTTTCCATATCGGAATAATACGATTCACTGTTCCTGTCATACTGTTGAAAAGCGTTCATAACACCGTTGTGCATATCGAGCTGATTCAAAACATACGGATAGAGTTGATATGTCGTCAAGTCCTTGTCTTTCTTTTCCAAGCCGAAGTTATCCCATATCACATATTCCGTCTGATATATATTGTTATTTTCCAAATCGGAAGGTTCTATGCTGAATTTAGGCAGATGATCTCCGTATATAACAACCACCGTAGGTTCATCATATTTCGCTATGGCATCTGTAAATTCTCCGATAAAGTCATCCATAAGCTTTACCTGATTTACATAATATTCAAATCCTACCTTTTCCTGCTCGTTAAAGCCTTCAACGGTAACAGTCTGTGTAGGATCTATGATCTGTGACGGATATTTACCGTGTCCCTGCACCGAAACCGCAAATACAAAATCCTGATTATCGGTAGATACCATAGATTTCATAATCTCTCCCGTGAGTATGGAATCATCCACCCAGTTGAGAGGATTTCTTTCGATTCCGTTCATATACTCTACAGAAGTAAAGGTATCGTACCCCAGATTAGGATATACCCAATTTCTGCCGTAGAAACGTCCCGTATGATCATGAATGGCATGTGTGGAATATCCGTGTTCCTTGAGAATATAGCCTATTGATTCACTCGCATGCTCTCTCATAACCGTGGTGTACGGATATTCTCCCGGACCGAAATAATCCAGTCCCATACCGGTATTTACCTCAAACTCGGTATTGGCGGTACCCGCTCCGAAGGACGGCGTGGTGAGAAATCCTGAAGTATATTTTTTCTTAAGCTCAGTGAATATAGGCAACGGATCCTCGGAAAATTTCACATTTTTAAGATGCTTTACATCAAACATTGACTCCATTTGGAGAATTACTATATTAGGAGTGCTTTCAGAAGGAGCGTCCGACGGGATTACCGAAGCTCCGAGATTTCCTCCGGATGCATTGATATCATCCAAAATAGCCTGTACGGATTGTTGCGAATAGCCCTCAGGCTTTGACATTCCTCTGTCCACAACACTGCAGGCGAAGCAGTATGCAAATCCGTACTGCTTATAAG
This sequence comes from Anaerovoracaceae bacterium, assembly GCA_052169645.1. Classification (GTDB taxonomy): domain Bacteria; phylum Bacillota; class Clostridia; order Peptostreptococcales; family Anaerovoracaceae; genus JAIKWW01. The sequence goes on along the minus strand of JBQNCA010000003.1, from coordinate 107,061 downwards.
CATCCTGTATATTGTGAAAGGTTGTAGCAAGTGCTCCGCTGGAAACAAATACTGACGTTGCTGTAAACAATCCGAGAGAAAGTGCTCCTACAAATGCTATAGCTCTCGGCAGCTTTGTCTCTTTCCACGGAACGACTTCCGCCTTTATAAAGATGAATATTATAAGCACTGCGATAATTACTCCGAAAGCTATCATTCCCGCAATCTGGATTTTATTGAAGTATACCGTAACTATGCCCATTACATCTCCGAAGGTTCGGAAATCCATAGCATTTAAAGGTGTGGTACGATATCCGAGCAATATACAGTTGGTTATTCCCAATGTAAGCCATATTACGGCTACCAGAGCACCTATGAATTCTCTCTTTCGGAAAAGCAGCGAGATTGAAAGTGTCACCAAAACAATCAGCCAATTATATAAGAATACCGTCGGAGCCGTTATGAGATATTCTACAGCCGCAACAAGCGAACGCCTGCTTAAAAGTTCCACCAACATGTAGAGTATAAAAGAAAATCCCAGCAAAAACAGAAACGGGCGTCTCTCCAACACTCTGACCTTTTTCATGAGACTTCCGCCGACAGCATAAATTTTCCCGAAAAAACGAGTTGCCGGCTCAAACTTTGAGGTCACTTTCGCTATAAGCTTTTTAAACCTCGGCTTCGCCGACTTTATTTTATCAATAATACTATTCATTCTTCCATCCTCACTCCGCAGCTGTTTCAACAAAATCCCGTGCAACAGCAAAAAGGACTATCATATATTCTGATATTTTACGCCGTCATTAAATAAAGTCAACGAAAACTTCATAATTTTCAGATAATCTTCATATGTCTATCAAGCAGCAGTCGGCATAAATTTTACCGCCCTGCTTAATTCCCTCATGAAATAACCACAGTGCTTCTCACCGGTACATTATTGAATAGCCACCATATATCAGGCCCCGCCATTCTTACGCAGCCATGAGATGCAGGTCTGCCCAATCTTCCGTCCTTTATCTTCGCAGTTCCGGGATAATACAATATTGAATGAAATGCATAGCCCGAATTGGGATAAAACCTTACAACAGGTTTGACCGTATATCTGTCCGTTGTCCATCCGTCCCTCTGCTTGTATGTGATGTAAGTGATACCGGCAGGTGTAGGTGTAGCTGACGCCCCTGTCGCACAGCGCATCTCACGTACAATATTCCAATTATTTTTATTCCCTGTAAATACATTCACCGTCTGCGCCGCTCGATTTACCCAAATTAAATATCCCGTACCGCTCGCATAACCTCTTTTATTTATAAAATTATTCTTCTGAGCCGGATTACTTATCGAATGCGATATATCGCTGTTAGTCGCAGCAGTTCCGTCTTTTTCATCATAGTATGACTGCGGATAATTTTTTACCGATACGGTTTTTTGTGCAAATACATTTGTGGTAATCCCGTTTTCAGGATTACCGTAACTCAATTCAAGCGCTATATTATTCATTTCGGACATATATCGCTTATAGTCGATAACTCTTGAAAATGATGACTTCTCACCCGCAGCTATATGCTTTTCCACGGAACTGTATTCTTCGGATTTTATACCGTTGTAATACCATGTGGCTGAGCAGTCAAAAGAGTTTCTTACACCGTAGAACTCGGCAACCGCCTCAACCTTGGCTCCGACTTCAACATCCGGGGCATGCAAGCTTATCCTTACGCCTGAAAGCGGCGATACATCTCCTTCAGCTGGAGGAGCGGGAACATACTGAGCATCCTTTATTCCATAAAGAAGCTTTACCAGCTCCGCCCTTGTAATATTTTTCATAGGCTCCAACTGACGATTTTCATTACCGTTAACAATTCCCGCAGTTACTAAAAATGCCGCAGCGAACTTGCTTTCACCTTCAAGGTTCTCTGCATCACCATAAGCTTCCAATGCGGTATCGTTAATAAGCGATTTGTCAAATTTATATGCATTTCCCAATGCTTCAAATACCTGCATTCTGCTTACAGGCATACTCAGATCAATGCTTCCGTCCTCAGGCAATATACATGCTTTCTGTGCTATCGCCGCATATCTGTAATACCAGTCTTCCACCTTTGTCCCCGGATAAGCCTTTTCCCACTCCTGCAGGTCAAGACCTCTAACGAGCATAGTTGCCATTTCCGCTCCGGTAACCGTGCTGTCGGGAACAAGCTTTCCGTTGCTTCCGTTAAGCAACCCGTCCGAAACGGCTCTCTCCAAAAAAGCTTCCGCCCAATGACCTCTTACATCATCATAATCTGCCAATGTTACTGCAAAAGCATTGCATGTCAAAGCAATAACAAGCATCGCAAGCATTAACAAAAACCGGAATATCGATGCAGTTCTCCTTATACCGATCATAGCTTTCTCCTGTCACCTCTGCGTTCATGTTTGCTGTAATATCTGTGTTTATCCTCATACATGGCAATATCCACTTCCTTAAACATCTGATCAAAAGTCATATTCATTCGAGGAAGCCATAACGAGCCGATAGAAGCACTTATATTTTCAGCATCAAAACGTTCTCTCAAATTTTTCTGAATAAAATCCAAATCCGCTTCCGAATTTTCGGTAAACATTGTAAGAAATTCGTCACCTCCCATACGAAAAACTCTTTTTCTGCCATAGCATTCAATCAATATTCCCGCAGCTTTTTTTATTAAATTGTCTCCGGCGTAATGTCCGATATTGTCGTTGGTATCTTTAAGCCCGTTCAAATCGCAGAAAATCATGGCTATACTTTTTTCTTTATCCACTTCGGAAATAAATTCATCTAAAGCACGACGATTGGGCAATCCTGTTAAATAATCCGTAAAACCTGCTCTTTCAAGCTCTTTCATATTTTCTCTCTGTCTCATAAGAGAAGAAATGAAATTGCCCAAAACCTGATACATTACAGAAATCGAATTTATGTTGAAAACAGGAGGATTATCCACACCGTAAAACCCGATTTTTCTGTTCTGTATAATCAAGGGTCCTACCACAAGAGTCTTTATATTCTGAGGTTTCAAAACATCATACATCGCTCGGTTTATATATTTGTATTCTTCTATATCCGATATTATTATATTATTGTTTTTATCAAACTCATCGTACCATACCTTTACCACGCTGTACGGGAGATTCTGAAGATTGTGAATCTCCGGAGATACATTGGCCTTGCACCATTCAAAGGTATTTGAAAATGAATGATCCTCATTTTCTTCAAATATATAAACTCTGTCACATTCAAACTGCTCACCCAAATACTGCATCATGGCATATATGGATTTATCGGAGTCATCCTGCTGCAAAGCCAGCTTCATGGCTTCATTTATAATACGCTCATTGAAAGTAACGGTTTCCAGCTCATTTCTTTGACGCTGCTGGTCATCAATATCTATTGCAATCTCGAACTTCATAAAACGATTGTCGATTTCCATTATAGTATTTTTTAAGCGAAAATATTTTTTCAGCTTTGTATTGTAGCTTATATATGATAAAAATTCATCCTCGGTCAATATCTCCATATCACAGGTTGAGCACGGCAAATCAAAGCCGTAAAGAACTTCATAGCATTTACGATTTTTATAATCAGCCTCTGAATATATACCAAACGTCTTGCGACCTATTTCATTTATATATACAAGTTCCTTTGTCTCAATATCTGAAATATATACGATTTCGCCCAACTTCTCAAAAAACTTTATGATATCAAACATAATTTTATTTTACCTCGTCAAAAAATAACACGGGTCGGCTTGTATATATATTATCAAAAATATTCAACTTAATTCATAATTGTAACAAATATGATATAAATATTATATTTATATCATATCAAAGCGGCTTTCAGCTGTTTTGTAAGCTCCGAGGGATCGGTGCAGGTCATAAAAGCCGACATAAGGCAGGCTCCCGCCGCACCGACCTTTTGAAGCTGTGCGATATTGCCGGTATTGATTCCGCCTATGCCGTACACCGGAACCGAGACGGCATTTACCGCTTCGCTCAGTCCGAGTATGCCCCGTGGAGGCAGTCCGGGCTTGCAGGCGGTCTCAAAAACATGCCCATATACCAAATAATCCGCACCCGCCTCGACCGCCCGAACTGCCTCCTCCGGAGAGTGCACCGAAACCCCCACTCTCCGGAAGCTTGAAAGCCTGTTCTGCTCCCGACGGGACAGGCTTTCAAGCCGGGGCATAGACAGATGTATCTCGTCGATTCCTGACTCATCCTCCGCTTCCATATGGTTGTGGAGGATGATGCGGGGACGGATGCGGTCATCGAAAATTGTTGCCGCTACGGAAGCCGTTCTGCAATATTCGGTTAAAGTCAAAGCTTTAGCTCTCAGTATGACCGCATCCGCTCCGCAGGCTGCGAGCAGTGCCAGTCGATCAGGGAAGTACTGCTCGCAGCCGTCAGGATCCGTAACCGCAATTATTTTAAAATCTTCCTTATCAACAATTGTCATAAAATATTTTCCTCTACATATACATAATCATTCATAACAGGCTGCAATCCTTTTTCCGATATAGCCTCTCTGACCTCGTCAACACTGCGGTTGTCCGATATCACAAATTGGTCGTCACCCTGTTCTTCTATCTCATTCGAATGACTGCCTATACCTGTACTTACCCCCGCCGAAATTTTCGTTGCGGCAATATTTACGGCATTATCTCTGAATAATGCTCTTTCTCTTGTCGAAACGGTTATACCCGCAAACGGAAGGAGCAGCCTGTATGCGGTTATAACCTGCAACAGCTTGCGCTCATCGACTTCATCGGAAGAAAGCTCCTCATTATTAACAGTCGGTCTTAATCTCGGACATGAAAAAGCAATCTCCGCATGAGGATATTTTTTCTGAATTAAGTAAGCGTGCATCCCTGTCGCATATGCGTCCTTACGAAAGTCTGAAAGTCCCAAAAGTGCTCCGAAACCGACACCTCTCATTCCTCCCTGCAACGCTCTTTCCTGAGCATTGAATCTGTACGGAAAAACTCTCTTGTTGCCGCCGAGATGCAATTCACCGTAGCGCTTAGGATTATATGTTTCCTGAAAGACCGTTATGAAGTCCGCTCCGGATTCATGCAGATATCTGTAATCCTCCACATTTACAGGATAGATTTCAAGTCCGATCATACGAAAATATCTGCGTGCTATGCGGCAGGCTTCACCTATATACTTTACATCCGACATAGCCGGACTTTCTCCCGTTAAAATAAGTATCTCTTCTAATCCCGTCGCCGCTATGGCTTTCATTTCATTTTCTATCTGTTTAAAATCCAGCCTTGCCCTCTTTATTTTATTTTTGCAGTTAAATCCGCAGTAAACACAATGATTTTGACAATAATTTGCAATATATAGCGGTGTAAACATATATATAACATTACCGAAGTGTTTCAACTTCTCTTCCTGTGCTCTCTGTGCAATCCGCTCCAGAAAAGGCTCCGCCGCAGGTGACAGCAATGCGGCAAAATCCTTCAAATCCAAGTGCTCCTTATTGATTGCCGATTTGATATCTTCATCTGTAAAGCGTTCAAAATCCAAAGATTCCGATGCTTCCAGAATTTGATTCATTATATCGGAATCCTCCGTTACATCCATCCCTGAAAGGTACTGCATCGGATCCTTCAATTCCTTATTATATCCGTTCATCTGTATACCCTTCTGTAATTTTAATTTCCTCTATCATATCCGTTCATAATGTTATTCTCCAATTTAATATCCGTCAATCCAAAAATCCCGTCAGCGGAGAGGATGCAACGGCTTTCCCTCTTAACACTCTGCCCGGCTTTGAAATATAGGCTAAACGTCCGGCTTCTATCGCTTTCTTGAAAGCATAAGCCATTATTGAAATATTTCCCGCAGTCGCTACTGCTGTGTTTGCCATTATTGCAGCCGCTCCCATTTCCATAGCTTCACAGGCTTGAGAAGGTCGCCCTATACCTGCATCTACTATAATCGGAAGATCTATTTCATCTATCAAAATTTGTATGAATTCCTTGGTACAAAGACCTTTATTGGTTCCTATAGGAGCTGCCAGCGGCATAATGCTTGCCGCGCCCGCATTCATCATGTCTCTTGCAGAATTCAAATCCGGATACATATAAGGCATTACAATGAATCCCTCTTTTGCAAGAATTTCCGTGGCTTTTACAGTTTCAAGGTTATCCGGCAAAAGATATCTCGAATCACGGATAACTTCAATCTTCACAAAATCTCCACAGCCCAATTCCCGTCCGAGTCTTGCTATACGTACAGCCTCATCGGCATTGCGTGCGCCTGAGGTATTGGGCAGCAGCGTAATACCTTCGGGTATATGCTCCGTAATATTATTTTCTCCCGCACTGTTTGCCCTGCGCACAGCTACGGTTATAATTTCGGCGCCTGCAAGCTCTATTGCCGATCGTATAAGCTCCGGATTGTATTTACCCGAACCGAGTATAAATCTCGAATTAAAGCTGTGACCTCCTATTACCAGACTGTCCTTTATAATCTCATTTTCCATACGAATAAACCTCTGTATAATCAAATTCGGCATCACACAGATACCGTCCGGATTTCATCTGTTCTAAGCATTGAATTTTCAAACAACTCATCCTATGTAAAAAATCATTGACGCATATAAGGCATTATAAAAAGCATCGAGCCCTTTTTATAATTATGCTTACGAATATCCGTTTTCCCGTTTTTAATTATCAGCCTCCACCCACAAAGCTTACAATTTCAATAATTTCTCCGTCTTCTATAACCTTTGTATCAAAGCTGCTCTTAGGAATAATCTCACCGTTGCATTCCACCGCCACCTGTGCTTTTTTATATCCTGCAGATTCCAAGTATTCTGAAATCGTCAACCCTGCCGCATTATCCACATCTTTTCCCAGTATCTTTACCATAAGATTATCCTCCGCTTTGCATGAGCTTACAGGAATCAGCTCATACTTTGAAGCTTAAAAATATTTGTAATATTAATTTTAGCAGATTAAAGACTTTGTGTAACGACTTACTTTAAGATTTATTACAAATTCGGTCTTAAATTTTGTTACAGATTCAAAAAGGCGGTATACACCGCAGAAAAATACCGACTTACCTGCTGTCGGCTGCTGTGTTTTACTTCCTTGTGTATTTATTTTGCATTTGTTTTACAGGAATAATATAATAAAAGACGAGGAGATTAATATATCCCGAAAATTATGAACTGTAATATCCGTATCGACCCTAAAACGGAATTTGGAGCCGAACAGTTCTTTCAAGCTTCGGAATTATCTTTACAATCTCTACAAATATTTTTCTCCGTAAATTTTTCATGAAGAGCAGTATACCGTTTAAAATGAAACAGTGTTGTTTTAATTTTTAAAACTGAGCTTCTATGAACGGAACTTCATTGATAATGTACAGAAAGGACTGATAACTATGGAATTTTCAGCAGAAAATAATCGCCTGTATAAAAATGATGAAAACGGCAAAATGATTGCAGAAATAAGTTTTCCCGAAACCGCTCCGGGCGTATTTACAATAGACCACACCTTTGTAGACGATTCTCTCAGAGGACAGGGCATTGCGGATAAGCTGGTTCGTACAGCCATAGAAAATATCCGTGCAAAGGGCGGCCACATAGAAGCCACCTGTTCGTATGCCGTAAGATGGCTTGAAGAGCATCCGGAATTTGAAAGATAAACAGCTTTTAAGCTCCGCTCATCAACGAAAAAAGCGCCGTACGGCGCTTTTTTCGTGTTGTAAGTTGTTATTCTGTTCAGGAGAATTAATATTTCATACCTTCATTATTGAAAGTATGAATGTAAGCACCCTGCATGCTTACAATAAATATATCATATGCTGCGTTATATATCAGCATTTGATAATATTTATATCTCACCTATAAGCATATCCTCATAAGTTTGTCTGCGTACCGACAGTCTCGGATTGCCGTTCGTCACCGTCACCACAGCCGGACGAGGAAGTTTATTATAATTACATGCCATAGAAAAATTATATGCTCCTGTGCAAAGTAATGCAAGATGTTCTCCTCTTTTTAAAGGCGGGAGCATTACATCCCATGCAAGAATATCCCCTGATTCACAGCATTTTCCGGCTATCGTAACTTTTTCGGTACATTCTTCGCCATATTTTTCTACAGCCGTTACTTCATATTTCGCTTCATAAAGTGCGACTCTGGGATTGTCGGACATTCCACCGTCGACACCTATATAAGTACGACCTGCGGCATTTGTCTTGACGGCTCCAACCTCATATACGGTAATACCTGCTTCCGAAACTATCCATCTTCCCGGCTCTATTATTACCGTCGGTCTTTTATCTTCGATGCTTTCATAAAATTCATCTATGAGCTTCATCATCTCATCTGTAAATGCTGAAATCGGAAGTCTTTCGGGATCTCCCGCATAATGGACTCCGAAGCCTCCGCCGCAATTCAATTCCCTTGCCGTGAAACCGTATTTTTCTTTCAGCTTTCCGAGCAGCTCCAATATTATCTTAACCGCCATTACATGAGAATCATTCTCCGACAGCTGGGAGCCGATATGGAAATGAATCCCGTACAGATCAATATGCTCCGATTTCAAAGCTCTTTCCACAGCTATATTCAGTGCCTCTTCTACAGAAAACCCGAATTTTGAATCCGACTGTCCTGTAGATATATACTGATGTGTATGGCTGTCTACACCCGGTGTAATACGCAGTAAAATTTTCTGCTCTACACCCGCTCTGCCGGCGACTTCATTTAAAAGCTCAAGCTCGGACATATTGTCTACAACTATGGTTCCGACTTTTGCATCCAAGGCTTCTTCGAGTTCCCAAACAGTCTTGCTGTTTCCGTGAAATATGATATGCTCCGGATTGGCTCCCGCCTTCAGTGCAGCATATAATTCTCCGCCGGATACCACATCAAAACCCAAGCCTTCAGAATTTATAATCCTGCACATATCAAGTGTTTGAAAAGCCTTGCTTGCATAAACCGCACGAGTATCGGGATACTTTCCCGTAAAAGTTTCCTTTATCTCTGCACATCTTTCTCTTATATAATCCTCTGACACTATATATAGAGGTGTTCCATAATTTTGTATTAATTCAAATACGTCCGCACCATAAAATTTTAAGCTTTCATTCATAAAATCATTCTCCTGTGAGGCTTGGTGCCTTCTGCTTATATCATATATTTATTTTTAAACCTTTGCAACTTCCTTTTTAAGACATATTCCTTCCAACGGACACAATTCACATTGAGGATGCCTTGCCATACAGATGCGCCGTCCGTGCCAAATCAATCTGTGGTGATTTGCAGTCCATGCTTTTTCCGGAATAGCCTTCATCAATGCCTTTTCAGTTGATAAAACATCCTTTTCATCAACAAGTCCTATGCGGTTTGCCAATCTGAAAACATGCGTGTCCACCGCTATTCTCGGATGTCCGAATGCCACCGACATGACAACATTTGCGGATTTTCTGCCCACCCCCGGAAGCTCCTCGAGCAGGCCCTGATCCTCAGGAACATTTCCATTGTATTTTTCCGTCAATATCATGCTCAGTGATATTATATTTTTAGATTTCTGCCTGTACATTCCTATTGAATGAAGTCTGTTTTCCAATTCATCTCTGTCTATATCAGCCATGGCTGCCGCATCGGGATACAGCTTAAACAATTCCTCAGTGACCTCATTAACCTTTTTATCCGTGGTCTGTGCCGACATTACAACCGCTACCAGCAGCTGATACGGGGACTTGTAATCCAACATACATTCAGCCTCGGGATAGGTTTTTTCGAGAATGTTCAGAACTTCATCTATTTCTTTTTTGTTAAGCTTTTTTCTCATATCATTTTATTACTGCAAGCAGGCAGCTGATGAGCAGGTTATTTATAAATCGGCGGATTTTCCGAGTTTTCCGTAGCCTGCTCTCTCCTTTGATTTGTCAAGATGCTTTCTCACTATAGCTATGCCCTTTTTTGTATCGTGCTCCTCCAGCGCTTTCAGAATTCCATAATGCTCCCTTAAAAGCTCTTCCAGATACGCTTCATCCTGTTTCGGTTCTTCATACAATTTAAATTGTTTGGTATAATATTGAAAACTCGTCAGTATCTGATTGAGCATGCTGTTGTGAGATGCTTTATAAATCAATTCATGAAAATGTACATTCAACTGCGCAACCTTTTCATAATCCTTCTTATTGGTAAAAAAATCCATCATATCATAATAATTTCTTAACTCTTCGAGTTCTTCCGATGTGATTCTTTCCACCGCCCATTCAAAGGCAAGCTCTTCATAGGCTTTGCGCATATCGTACATATCCGCTATATCCTGTTCAACAAAACCTATTACAAATGCTCCCCGATTGGGAATCATAGCTATAAGTCCCTCCTGCTCAAGAAGCCTGAAAGCTTCTCTGACAGGAGTTCTGCTGACATTATAAGTATTGCATATACGCTGCTCCGTGAGCTTTTCACCTCTCACAAGATTGCGTCTCAAAATATCATCTCTCAAGCGTATAAAAATTTTTATAGCTAAAGGCAGTCCCGAAACGATTTCTTCATTTACATCTTTGTAATACATTTGTTTCTCCGAATATATTTATAGCGCAAGCTTATAATTTCAAGGCAGAGAATTAATTATACTATTCCGCTTTAAGCATATTTATCTTGCCGCCGGCAATTATCATCTTCTTTTCAAGCGGAGACAAATCCGCCTTCATCAAATATTCGCAGGCTTTTGTCTCATTACATACTGTAACTTTGCCGTTCTCAATCTGTGCAGCGGCATTCTTTATCACAAGACGATCTCCGAGTTCTATATTTTTATAATCCTCAAAGTTCTCAAACACCAAAGGAATAATTCCGCTGTTTATGAGATTCGAACGGTGTATACGTGCAAAAGACTTTGCCGTTACAAAGCGAACTCCCAAATACAGAGGTACAAGAGCCGCATGCTCTCTGCTTGAGCCCTGACCGTAGTTATCTCCTCCGACTATTGCACAATTACCCGCATTTCTACAGCGCTCAGGAAAGTTCTTATCTATCTTTTCAAAACAATAATTTGAAAGATGCGGTACATTTGATCTGTACGGAAGAATCCTGGAATCGGAAGGCATTATGTCGTCTGTTGTAACATTATCTCCGGTAATAAGAGTTACAGTTACTGCAAGCTCATCACCCAAAGCTGTATTCAACGGGAACGGTTTGATGTTCGGTCCCATCGCTACAGGAGTATTCTCCGTATCGGTGCCTTCAGGATATACTACAAAGCTGTCGTTTGCAGCAAAATCGACCATGGCGACTTCATCAAGAACAGTTCCGAAGCCTGTGGTAAGCACCCCTTCTATGGCGGAAATTGCCGCCGTCTCAGGGCTTACCAGATATATATCCGCATCGTTAGTGCCGCTGCGGCCTTTAAAATTACGATTGAAGGTCCTCAGGGAAACGCCGCCCGAGCGAGGCGACTGTCCCATGCCGATACATGGTCCGCACGCATTTTCTATTATACGTGCTCCGGCATCTATCATATCTGCCAATGCTCCGTTCTGAGCCAGCTTGCTGAGTATTCGGCTGGAACCCGGAGAAATAACAAGGCTGACATCGGGAGAAACTTTCTTACCTTTAAGGATATTTGCAACCTTCATAAGGTCCGTATAAGAAGAATTTGTGCAGCTTCCGATTGCGACCTGATCCACCTTTATCTTGCCTATTGATGAAATACTGTCTACATTATCGGGACTGTGAGGCATTGCAGCAAGCGGTTCAAGCTCTGAAAGGTCAACCTCCAAAAGCTCGTCATACAACGCATCCTCATCGGCACTCATAGGAATAAAATCCGCTCCTCTACCCTCATGCTCCATAAATTCCCTTGTATTTTCATCGCTTGGAAACACTGATGTTGTAGCCCCGAGCTCCGCTCCCATATTTGTAATGGTGGCACGATCCGGCACGGAAAGTGTTTTTACGCCTTCGCCCGTATATTCAATGATTTTTCCTACTCCGCCCTTTACCGAAAGCTTCTGCAATACATAAAGTATAATATCTTTTGCCGATACCCAAGGTCTGAGTTTGCCTTTCAGTCTTACCTCTATAACCTTGGGAGCGGTAAGGCTGTATGTTCCCTTTGCCATAGCTACTGCAACGTCAAGACCTCCTGCACCTATAGCTATCATTCCTATACCGCCGCCTGTAGGCGTATGACTGTCTGAGCCGAGAAGAGTTTTTCCGGGTATTCCGTAATTTTCCAGATGTAGCTGATGACAGATTCCGTTGCCCGGTTTTGAAAAAAGAACTCCGTGACGGCGTGCCACGCTTTTTATAAACTCATGATCATCAGCATTTTCAAACCCTGTCTGGAGAGTATTGTGATCGACATACGCAACGGAGAGCTCGGTTTTAACCTTTTCTATATCGAGAGCCTCAAGCTGGAGATATACCATAGTTCCTGTGGAGTCCTGCGTGAGTGTCTGATCTATCCTGATTTTAATTTCTTCACCCGGTGCGAGTGTTCCTTCAACCAGATGATTTTCTAAAATTTTATATGCAAGTGTTTTTCCCATTTTTACCTCCCGATATATAACTGCTTTTAAACTGATTTGCTCCTAATAAAATCAGCCGCATACTTCGTCCGATATATGCTGAATCCTTTAAATCCTTATACAATTTTTCTTTTGTATACAATTATATGTTTTTTTAAGGTTTTGTAAATATACTAGATAAAAAAAGCTGCAATTTTATGAATAATACCGCATAGGATTGATTTCTCCGATAACGGCTTATTCTTTCTTACAGCTTTTATCATAATTAATTTTAATTGCCCGAACATGGAGCATGTATAATACTTTTACAGATATGTGAATCTGAAACTTTCAGATTGCAAACATATATCGTTACTGCATCTTTGCAGCAACAGCATCTAAAAATTCTTCGGAGCTGACGCTCTTTGCATTGTCTTTTTCCCAAAGCCTGGTCAGATCTCCCGTCATGACTCCGCTCTCTATAACGGAAAGGCTCGCTTTTTCCAATCTGTCGGCAAATGCTGAAAGCTCCGGAAGCTTATCGAGCTCGCCTCTTTTGCGAAGAGCACCCGTCCATGCAAAGATCGTCGCTATCGGATTTGTGGAAGTCTTTTCTCCTTTTATATAGCGGTAGTAATGGCGGGTAACGGTGCCGTGCGCAGCCTCATATTCGTACTTGCCGTCAGGGCTTACCAATACGGAAGTCATCATGGCGAGAGAACCGAAAGCCGTGGAAATCATATCGCTCATGACATCACCGTCATAATTTTTAAGCGCCCAGATAAATCCGCCCTCGGAACGTATAACACGAGCTACGGCATCATCAATGAGTGTATAGAAATATTCCAAGCCCTTTTCTTCAAAGCTTTCCTTATATTCATTTTCATACATGGTATCGAATATAGCTCTGAAAGTACCGTCATATTTCTTTGCAATCGTATCCTTTGTAGAAAACCAGAGGTCCTGCCCTTCGGAAAGGGCATATTCAAAGCAGCTGCGTGCAAATGATTCTATGGAGCTGTCCTTATTGTACTGTCCTGTCAAAACTCCGTCGCACTCAAAATCGTAAATCGTTTCACGAGTTTCCTTTCCTGAGCTGTCCGTAAATATAAGCTCCGCCTTTCCTTGAGGGACTCGCATTTCCGTAGCTCTGTACACATCGCCGTAGGCATGTCTGGCTACAGTTATGGGTTTTTCCCATGTACGCACCACAGGCTTTATGCCGTCCACAAGTATAGGTGCTCTGAAAACGGTTCCGTCCAAAGCTGCACGGATAGTTCCGTTAGGGCTCTTCCACATCTCATGAAGCTTGTACTCGGTCATGCGGTCGGCATTCGGAGTTATGGTAGCACATTTAACGCCTACACCGTATTTTTTTACAGCCTCTGCCGCTTCCAAGGTCACTTTATCGCCGGTTTCATCTCTATGAGGCAATCCTAAATCATAATATTCAACCTTCAAATCCACAAACGGCTCTATCAGCTTTTCCTTTATCTGCTTCCAGAGGATACGTGTCATTTCATCTCCGTCCATCTCTACAAGCGGTGTAGTCATCTGTATTTTATCCATATTTCCACTCCTTTAAATATTTCTTATTTAAAATATATCTATATAATATTTTTAATGCATGAGATTTAACCTATGCTTCAACCTTAAAGCATTATATCAAATTTGTATACACTTTTCGGCTATAATCTTGTTCTTTTTTCCGCATATAGGGCAATCCTTATCTTTCGGGATATCTATACTTTTAAATAAATTGTTCCATATATCGAATTTCAGCAGGCTGCTCCTTTTACAGGATGCTCCGGTCATGATTTTTACAGCTTCTGTACACTGCAAAGCTGCCACTATAGCCGGAACGGTATTCAAAACACCGACCTCTGCACAGACGGAGGTGCTCAAAGCTTCCGCATTCTCCGTTCCGGTCAGGCATCCAAGACAGGCTCCCCCCGGTATAAAATTCATCGTAATCCCCTCGGCTTCTACAGCTCCTCCGTATATCCACGGTATGTTAAATTCCAGACAGGCTCGATTTATAATGAATCTGGCTGCAAAATTATCACTTCCGTCCAAAACCATATCAACATTGCTCAAGAGCTTCTCATAATTTTTCTCGCTCAGATGCTCTGCCGCAATCTCTATATCTATTTCGGAATTTACCGCTTTTAATTTTTCATATGCGGCTTCAACTTTTTTTGCGGAGCGTTTCGCATCCCTCTCATCGTACAGTATTTGCCTTTGAATATTGCAAAGCTCGACATCGTCTTCGTCGATGAGCTTCAAAAATCCTACCCCCGCTCTAGCTAAAAAATTCGCAGAGGCGCTTCCGAGTGCACCCGTTCCCACGATTGCCACTCGTGAATGCAAAAGTCGTTGTTGTCCGTTTTTGCCTATTCCTATGAAAAGCTCCTGCCTTGAATATCTCCCTTCCATATCGCACCCCCATTTTTAATAGCAATTATAGCATCTTTATAAATCAAATGCGATTTTGCACTTTTACACGATAATTTCAAAATCATTTTTAACACATAAAATCGTTCTTAACACCATACGACATATTCAACAGCCTGAAATCATGTATACTCTTATACACTAGCAGATTTCCGTACTTCAAATATACTGCAAAAACGCCTGCTTATCTATCTTAACCGTAAGCTGTATACGTCGATATATAAAATGGAGAAAGTTTAAAGAGCTGTCGAAATTTAATCTTTTAACAGTTCTTTTATTTATATAAAAAGGCTTTTCAATAGGCTTGATTTTATATTGAGATTATCGGAGGATTGCTATGCAGAGTAAGAAAAATTTTTTTGTTTTTATAGGACTGACTTTTATATGCATCATTTTATTGACTGCGATATTTGTAAGACCGACTTCCTCACTGATGCTGA
Organism: Anaerovoracaceae bacterium; assembly: GCA_052169645.1. Classification (GTDB taxonomy): domain Bacteria; phylum Bacillota; class Clostridia; order Peptostreptococcales; family Anaerovoracaceae; genus JAIKWW01. Next base: position 91,687 of record JBQNCA010000003.1, on the reverse strand, counting down.
TATTGGCGGCGGTTCTTTGCTTGACGCCTATTGCAATGCTTTTCATGATCAGCGTTTATGTAAATAAAACGTCTGATGCCGTAAGCACGATACAACAATTTATATCAGATAAAGATAATGGCAAAAATACAAGACTCAATCCCGACGATTATCCCGATTTTGCCGAAATAATAAAAAATATTCAAAAAGAAACTCTCAACAGTCAAAAAACTGACAACGGAATCGAAGAAATACATAAGCTGCTCTCAAATATTGCAAATGGAAATTTTGATTTTAAGCTGCCTGCTCTCAGTGATGAATATAAAACAGTAAGCGAGGATTTAGATGATATTTCCACAAATTTCAGTTCAAGCTTTGCCGATCTTCAGAAATACGCCGCAGAGCTTTTCACAGGAGCGGAAAGCATGGCTTCCGATGCTTCTTCCGTAAATGCACGAATGAATAATATAACAGAGCTTATAAAAGCCCTGGTTGACAATTCCGATAATATTTCCACACAAATTAAAAATACTGCAACCGGAGCAAAGGATGCTCGTGAGGAAGGGGAAAGCACAACATCTGAAATTCAGAATTGCAATGCGGAAATGCATCGTGCTATTGAAGCGATGAATGAAATCAGTATCGCTTCAAATGAAATAGGTAAAATAATTCAGGCAATAGAGGATATCGCATTTCAAACTAATATTCTTGCGCTCAACGCCGCTGTGGAAGCGGCAAGAGCCGGTGAGGCGGGCAGAGGCTTTGCAGTTGTTGCGGATGAAGTTCGAAACCTTGCCAATAAAAGTGCGGAGGCTGCAAATGATACAAATACGCTTATAAAGAGGACTCTCAGCGCTGTAAACAACGGAACGTCCATAGTAAACAATACAGCTTCTTCTCTTGAAGACATCGTAGAACATGCATCCAATCTGCTGGTTCATATAGAAACAATCACAGCCTCGGCTGAACAGCAAACTCTATCCATAGCTCAAATAAATGAAGGTATTTCACAAATGCACGAAGCTGCACAATTTGAAGCGGAAAATTCGCAGTCAAACGCAGATATGACATCGGAGTTATATCTCACGGCTCAGGAGATGAAGGAAATCGTATCGAAATATAAAATAAGCTCGGACAGGCTTGAATCCGCTGCAAGTCAAACCGAAAATTCGGATGCTTCGAATGACATATCTCCGGAAACGGTGCCTGCTGAAAATTTGAATTATGCCGACAAATCAAAAGTTGCAAGCTCTTCAAAGGCTATGAGCTCTGCCGTTAATATAGAAAAACCGGCGACCGTGCATATTACAAAAGCAACAGCCGGCATCGATAAAATGCCGAGCAAAGGTGCATCAAAAGCATCAGCCGATATCGATAAAACAGCGAACAAAAATACCTCAAAAGCGACAGCTTCTTCAAGTTCAATTTCAAATAAGGAAAGCACTGAAAGGATAAAGGCTGTAAGCGATTCAAAAGCACCTACCGTCGCAAATTCGTCGCTTGATTCCGCAGCTCGCGCATCTTCCGCCAAGTCTTCCGTTGAAAGCGTCAAATCAGTAAAAGACAGTTCTTCAAAAGATAATCCTGCCAAGACTTCCGCTCAACGCAAGGCGGAAGCTTCCGATACCAATGCCGGTATAGGTCTCTATGCTCGCAGAGAAGATATCTTTGACGATGAACATATCCCTGATGATATGGATCCCAAATATTGATCATAAGCGTAAAACAGCCGAGCCGTGACTGCATCGTCACGGCTCGGCTGTTTTCGGCTCAATGAAAAACGTTTTATATGTCATCGGGATTTTAATTTAAAAATATCTCATATCCGTCCTTCGAGCGTCATTCATTCTCCGATATATATGATAAAGAGCCGGCAGTCTGATTGTTTTGCGGGCAGGCATCAAATCATACTCCGGCTTCAAAATCATCTGTAAAATTTTAAATTCCGTTATTATAGAATTTCACTCATTTATTATCTCAATATGTCCTCAATGCAAGCATATCATTTCTGCAATAAAGTATCTTGACTATTTATTCCATACATCAATATGTTAAAAAGCTTATCATCTGTCCATTTCTTGCTTTCATACAAACATTCCTGCAAAGAATTTTTACCGCTGTCGTGCGCTGTTTCATAATCTGAATTTATTTTAATCTTTGCATAGAACGTTATCGCCCCAATAATTACAGCGGTTACCAGATGTCCGCTATCAGCTTCCAATTTAAAATGTTTATTAATCGATTCGGAAACTCTTTCATGGATGAAATTATATTGTTTCACTATGAAATCCCTCAGCAAACTTTTTATAGCAACTCTTTCAGCCTTTTCACCGATTGATTCCGTTTCAAACAAAACCTTCATATTTATCGAAAAATATCTGCTGTTACACATGGAAGTTATAAGCTTTCTCATAGCATCCTGAACCGTTTCGACGGATTCCGCCCTATCTGCGATTTCATTTTTAAAGGCATCAGACAGCCAATTCAGATATTCTCTAAAAAGATCCGTCTTATTTGAATAATATCCATATAAGGTGCCCTTTGCAATACCGCTTAACTTTGAAATATCAGACATGCGAGTGCTTGCATAGCCTCTTTCTTCAAACAGCTTAAATGCTGTCTGCTTTATGAGATTTCTTTTTTGATTCTTTTTTAATTCTCTTTTCTTCACGCTTCTCAGCTCCTTTTGCGAGCCACAGAGCTTCCTGATACAGGTGCAACCTCTTCTTTCCTCTGCGTTTTATACGGATGCGCTGTTCCTTATCATCAACAATCGCATAGAGTACCGGAATCAAAAATAGTGTGATAACGGTTGAAGCTATCATGCCGCCTATCATAGCTATAGCCATAGGAGCCATTGTAGCGGTACCCCCTCCGATTCCGGTAGCCATAGGGAGCATTCCCAATACGGTTGTAAGCGTGGTCATCAGAATAGGTCTGAGTCGGACGCTTCCCGCCTGAGCTATAGCTTCGTTTCTATCCATAATTTCTTTATTTTGATTGATAAATTCAACCAACAATATCGCATTGTTTACAACCATACCTATGAGCATGATAAGGGCTATAATTGATACCATGGAAAGCTTATTGCCGGTGAGGAAAAGTGCCAGAAAAGATCCGGACATTGCAAACGGTATCGACATCATTATCATCACAGGAAGTATGAATGATTCGAACTGGGATGCAAGCACTACATATACGAGCAAAATCGACAGTATCAGCGCTATAAACAGATTATTAAAGGATTCATCTATCTGCTGCGTTGTACCTCCCGTATTGAGGCTTACACCTGAAGGCATGATATATTTTTTCATAAGAGTATCCACTTCAGCGGTACCTTTCTTTATATCAACATCCTCTTTAAATTTGATATCAATCGAGCTCTGAATCTTCTGATTTTCCTTATAAATGGTCACAGGAGCATTATCATAGCTTATCTTTGCAATCTGACCTACCGGAACCTGAGTCCCCGTAGGAGCGGTAATTATTATGGACTTCATATTTTCCACTGACGATTTATACATATCGTTAAGCTGAAGCTTGAGTGTGATATCTTCATCATTTATATTTACCTTGGTGGATGACACGCCTGAAAGTGCGTCCGATAAAGTACTTGACAACAAAGAAGCGGTAACTCCGTACTTTGCGGCTGCACTCCGATCGAGACTGATAATTATTTCCGGAGTTCCGTTATTTACTCCCGTGTTTACACTTTCCACATTTTTGCTGTTTTCTCTTATGTATGCTTCCACATTCACAATAGCTTCACGAACTGCGCTCATATCATTTCCTTCAAGCTGTAAACTCATATCCGCTCCGCCTATGGCTGATGCGGCGCCATCCGAATCTGAACCTAAAGAATAGTTGATATCGGCACCTGCAAGATCTTTGAATTGCTTTTTTACATCATTCATTACAGCCTTGGTGCTGCGCTCACGCTTATCCGAATCCACAAGCTGCACCGTTATGGTTCCGTTTGTAGAAGTTGATAATGTGCTTGAACTGTCTGTGGAAAGCGTTACGGTCTTTGATTCCGGTATGTCCATGCAGTATTTTTCTATCTGACTCATATAAGCGTCTTTTTCAGCTGTTTTTGTACCTGCAGGCATATCGACGGTTACTGTAAAATTGCCTTCATCTGTAGACGGCATCAGCTCCACTCCTACCATGCCTATCAACGCTATGGATGATATAAATAATGCCAGCATAAATGCTATTACACGCTTCCTTCTCACCAACATCCATTTTGCAACATGTACATATCCCGACTGCATAGCTTCTATGAGTCTTGTAAATGCGGTTATAAATCTGTATCTGTAGAAAAATTTTCCTATGCGTACATAATCCTCAGATACCGAATTGTCCAACAGCTTGGATGAAAGCATAGGAACTATCGTAACGGAAACTATAAGTGACATTGCAAGCACCGTAATTATAGTAAATGCAAAATCCTTAAACATCAGACCTGCAATTCCCGGTGCAAGGGCAATAGGGAGATATACAACTACGCTTGTCAGCGTGGAAGCCATTACCGCCAAAATAACCTCGCCGCTGCCTTTTATTGAGGCATCCGTGGCGTTTAATCCCTGTTTGTTTCGCCGGAATATATTTTCCAATACGACTACCGAGTTATCCACTACCATTCCTATAGAAATGGTCAGCGCTCCAAGGGTGAGCATATTCAATGACATCCCCATCAGTTTCATCACTCCGAAAGTTGCAAGCATGGATGCAGGTATTGAGAGAGCTGTTACGAGCGTCGATCTGAAATTTCTGAGGAATATAAATATTATAAGAATAGCCAGTATGGCTCCCTGAATCGCAGACCTGCTTACGGATTTTATGGAGGTTCTTACAAATTCCGCTCCGTCGAAACCTACTTCAAAGTTTATTTCATCACCATGCTCCGCCTCAAGCTTATGCATTTCTTTAAGTATTGAATCTGAAAGATTTACGATATTCGCATCTGAAGCCTTCGTTATACTTATGTCAATTGCACGTTTCCCGTTTATCCTTGTTATAGTAGCAGGCTCAGGCTTTTTTTCTGAAATATCCGCAATATCCTGAAGCATGATATTGCTGCCGTCAGACAGGGTTATAGACATCTGCCTGATATCTGCAATTGATCTCAGCCTTCCGTCTGTCCTGACTACCATCTCCGTAGAGCCGTTTTTTACGTTGCCGCTCGGCATATTGACATTTTCTGCAGACAGCTGCTGATTTACGGTTGCCATCGACAAGCCGTATCCCTGAAGCTTGGACTGGTCAAAATACAAATTTATCTCAGTATTTGTATTGCCTGAAATATCTACAGCTGCAACACCGGGCAATCGTTTGAAATTCGATATTACATTATCTTCAAGATACGAAGAAAGAGTGCCTTCATTCATGCTTTCGGATGTTACATAAATCTGCATTACCGGCATCATATTCATATTGGCTTTCATTACAACGGGAGCACTTGCTTCCTTAGGGAAAGCCTGCTGAGCCATGGATACCTTTTCTCTTATGTCAAGAGTCGCAAAGTTCATATCCGTACCTACATTGAACTGCATGATAACCGAAGACGAACCCTCCATGGAATACGACGATAATTGCTTTACATTCTCTACCGATGCCAAAGCTGACTCCAGAGGATCGGTAATGACATCATCAATTTCCTGAGGAGAGGCTCCCGAATATGAAACCGTGACAAGAGCCACCGGATAATTCATATTAGGCATCAAAGCCTGCGGCATGCTGAACATGGATACAGTACCTAAAGCAAGTATAGCTATGAGCACCATGATCATCGTCACAGGTCGTTTAACTGCAATTTTTGAAATCATGAGCTGCTATTTCTCCTTTTTATCGACATTCTGTTTTACCACATTGACTTTATCACCGTTATCCACGTAATTCTGACCCTTTATTACGATGCTCTCACCGCCATTGAGTCCTTCGGTAATTTCAGCTATGGTGCCGTTATCAATGCCCACCTTTACAGGTGTCTGCTTTACTTTTTTTCCGTCCAGGAGATAGACGCAGGTCTGACCGTCCTTGGTTATTACCGCTCCTGAAGGTACAATTATTACGTTTTCACGATTCTCCGAAGACAGATGTATTTCCGCAAACATTCCCGCTTTTAATTTCCCTGTCGGATCGTTGATTCGAACTGTAACAGGATAGGTCAATGCTCCTGCGGAAGGAACCTCGCTCAAATTTGTAATCAGTCCGGTAAAAGGCTTGTCTGAAACGGATGATACGTAAACATCCACACTTTCGCCCTTCTTTACGCCCGAAATCAAATATTCGGAAACATTGGCTTTCAATTCAAGCACCGATGTATCGGAAATAACTACAGAAGGCTGACTCTGTGAAGCTATATCACCGACCTTAACATTGACGGCGGAAACATATCCTGATGCGGGTGCCGTAACGGTATAATTTTTCAATCCGTCAGCTGCCTGATCAATTCCGTTCTGTGCCGTATTGATTCCGTTTTGCGCCTGTAGAAGACCGGCTTTTGCCTGTTCCAAAGCGGAGTTTGCATTTGTCACGGCGTTTTCCGCCTGCTCAAGCTCACTTTTTGATACCGTACCTGCATCATAAAGCTTCTGCATACGGGCAAGTGCATTCTGTGCCTGCATCAACCCTGATTCAGCCTGATTTAAACTTGCCTGTGCCGTGTTATATGTACCTTGTGCATTTTCATATTGCAGCTTCGATGAATTGTATGTGAGCTGCGCCTGTGTCCCGTCTATTGAGAACAGTACCTGTCCGGCAACGACAAAGCTTCCGGCTGTTACATTTACCGACTTAACTTCTCCTGATACAAGCGGCATTACGTTGTATGTATTTTCAGCTTCTATCCTGCTTGATACGGGAGCAGTCATCTGAATAGTGCCTCGTTCGACGTTCTGCACGGCAACGTTTGTGAGCGGAGCTTCTTCGACAGCTCCGTCATTGCTTGTCATTTGAATCTGCACTATACGAGCTATTATCAATAAAATTAAAATTATGATTATTGCTATAAAAATCTTTACCCCTTTTTTCGGAGTCGGAATATCGGCTTTTGCAGCCGCAACCTCCGCTTCAAGTTCAACCTGCATTGCATTTGCTTCGGATACCGATGCTTCCGCAGCAGCATTTCTGGCAGCAAGTGCTTCCTGCACTCCTTCCTCCGTCCCGGTCAATGTCCTGTTATTATCTTCGTTCATAAGCATCCCTCTTCAATAAAATAAAATTTCCGACCAGCCGGTCAGATTGAGATTCTATCATATTAATCCTGTAAAATTATGATGTCAACAGATTTTAAGATTGATTAAGCTTGTTTCACACAATCTTCACATTATAAACTTTTGAGCATCAATAGGCATCATTGCTTCCGTTATTGTTTGAAGTGTTCGAATTATTTTCACTTTTATTGACATTATATACAAATTAGTGTACTATTAGTTTATAAAGCAACTTTTGATGATAAAAATGCTTTAAAATGGTATATCTGTATACATTTAATTGGAGGGAGAAATAAAATTATGAAAAAAAGTATTCTAATGATAGCCTTAAGTATTTGTCTCATTCTCAGCTTTACAGCCTGTGGCGACAAAACTGACAATGCAACCAAGAATTCAATGAACTCTTCGGAAACCGGTAGTTCCAACTCGACAGATTCTGCGCAGAACGGTGATAATTCACAAACTTTGGATATGACAAACTTTGATTTTTCTTCACCGTCCATAGTTGTTGATTTCGGTGATGTGGACGCAACAACCGAACTTGCTTCAAAGTCTCAATCTTTCAATATTGAGGAGGGAACAGTCGCCAAGATTACCGGTTTGTACTCAAGGGGCGGATCCAATCCGTCAATTGATCAGGATGCCGGCAACGGAAACTATACAGGTCTGGTAATGTTTGTCGAAGGCGATTATGACGAACCTGAAGATAAGAGCAAAGTCGAAGTCACCGGCGTATTCTTAAAAGGTCAATACTTTATGGAATTTCATGTACCGGCAGAAAATATCAAGCCTGTAGAATAATTTATAACCGACAGCAAGGAATGTTACCGGACGGTAACATTCCTTTTTATTTATCACGACATCCGAGTGCTGCAAATATTATATAAACAAGCCCGACCTCAAGCTCAGAAATTTCTGAATTTTGAAGTCGGGCTTTTCAAGTTGCCGCCGTCCGCAGCTTTCCTGTTTAAATTTATTACAAATTTTCGAATCATCGTTATATTTGATATTCTAATTTTCGCTCATCACTGTCGCAGATATCAAATCACTTTGACGTCACCTTAAGTCCCTCATCGTCGGCATCTATGAGCACCGTATCGCCGTCCTTTATCTCACCTCTGATTATCTGCTCTGCAATAGCCGTTTCCACATGCTTCTGCAAATATCTTTTAACAGGTCGTGCACCGTACTGCGGATCGTAAGCCTCTCCTGCGATAAAGCGCTTTGCAGCTTCCGTTATCTCAAGCTCCATGCGACGCTCACTCAAGCGCTTTCCGAGTGAATTCAGGCTAAGCTCTATGATACTTCCTATCTGAGCTTCTGTAAGCGGTGAAAATACCACAACATCATCTATACGATTTATAAATTCAGGACGGAAATTTCGCTTCAGCTCATCTTCAACTCTAAGCTTTACAGCTTCATCTATACTGCCGTCCTGATGAATATTTTCAGTCAGATACGCACTGCCCAGATTGGATGTCATTATTACTATGGTATTCTTGAAATCTACGGTACGTCCCTGATTATCGGTAAGTCTGCCGTCATCCAAAAGCTGCAATAAAACATTGAATACATCAGGATGAGCCTTTTCGATTTCATCAAATAGCAGAACGCTGTACGGGTGTCTTCGAACAGCTTCGGTCAGCTGACCGCCCTCATCATAGCCCACATATCCCGGAGGTGCACCTATAAGTCTGGATACGGAATATTTTTCCATATACTCGGACATATCTATGCGCACCATATTTTTCTCGCTGTCGAACAGTGCTTCGGAGAGAGATTTTGCAAGCTCCGTTTTCCCGACGCCTGTAGGCCCCATGAATATAAATGAGCCTATAGGTCTGTTCATATCCTTAAGCCCCGCACGAGCTCTCATAACAGCCTCCGACACTGCTTCCACAGCCTCGTCCTGTCCTATTACTCTGCGATGCAGTTCCTCCGGCAGGCGCAACAGCTTCTCACGTTCAGCCTCCACCAGCTTTGATACAGGAATTCCCGTCCACTTGGATACGATTTCGGCAATTTCCGGCTCGTCTACCTGTTCCTTGAGAAGTCTGCCCTCATCATCCATATCGTCTTTTTCTTTCAAGCTTCCAAGTTTCGCCTCAAGCTCGGGCAATTTGCCGTATTTGAGCTTAGCCAGAAGATCAAGGTTATAATTTCTTTCAGCCTCTTCCATCTGATGCTTCACATCTTCAATCTGCTGCTTTATATCCTTTGATGCTTCGATTTCACGTTTTTCATCTTCCCACTGAGCCCTCATTACATCACTTTTTGATTTCAATTCAGAAAGCTCCTTTTCCAAGGTTAAAAGTCTTTCATGAGATGCTGCGTCATCTTCTTTATTCAAAGCCTGTCTTTCTATTTCCAACTGCATTATCTTACGTGATATCTCATCCAGCTCGGAAGGCATGGAGTCTATCTCCGTACGAATCATAGAAGCTGCTTCATCCATCAAATCTATAGCCTTGTCCGGCAAAAATCTGTCGCTTATATATCTGTCGGACAGAGTTGCACAAGCTATCAGGGCGTTATCCGTAATCCTTACACCGTGATGAATTTCAAATTTCTGTTTCAGGCCTCTCAAAATAGAAATCGTATCTTCAACTGTCGGCTGCTCTATGATAACTTTCTGAAATCTCCTTTCAAGCGCTTTATCCTTTTCAATGTTCTTGCGATATTCATCAAGAGTTGTCGCTCCTATACAATGCAGTTCACCTCTTGCAAGCTTAGGCTTGAGCAGATTTCCGGCATCCATTGAGCCCTCGGTCTTTCCCGCTCCGACTATAGTATGTATTTCGTCAATAAACAATATGATTCGTCCGTCCGACTTTTCAACTTCGTTCAATACAGCTTTCAAGCGTTCTTCAAACTCACCTCTGAACTTTGCACCTGCAATCAGCGATCCCATATCAAGCTCAAATATGGTCTTGTCCTTCAAGCCTTCAGGCACATCTCCATTTAAAATTCTCTGTGCTAAGCCTTCAACGACTGCGGTCTTTCCTACACCCGGCTCACCTATAAGCACCGGATTATTCTTTGTCCTTCTGGAAAGAATCTGTATAGCATGACGAATTTCCGAATCTCTGCCTATAACAGGATCTAATTTGCCTGAGCGTGCATCCTCCACCAGATCTCTGCCGTATTTCTCCAAAGCCTCATAGCTGTCCTCGGGATTAGGTCCTGTCACACGCTGATTTCCTCTTACCTTTGTAAGAGCCTGAAGGAACGAATCCCTGGTGATATTGTATTTTCTGAAAATAGCAGCCGCAGGTGTTCCGTTTTCATTCATCAATGCAATAAATAAATGCTCCACACTTACAAATTCATCTTTAAAATCCTTTGCAATGCGCTCGGCATCTATAAACAACCTGTTTAATCTGGTAGTGGAATAAATTTGTGCATTGCCGCTAACCCTCGGAAGCTTGTCAAGCTCGGCACGAACATCCGCCTTAATGTCCTCTGTCGATATCTGCATATAATGCAGCAATTTGCCTATCAAGCCCTGTTCCTGTGATAACAATGCCAAAAGCAGATGTTCCCCGTCTACCTGCTGATGTCCGTTTTCTATCGCAAAATTCTGACAATCTATTACAGCTTGACGGGCCTTTTCTGTATATTTTTCAAAATCCATACTCAACACCTCCTGTAAAATATGTTTAATCATACGGATAAAACTTCATTATTACGAACTCTGTTACGATTATACCCTGTCATATCGCAATTAAACGAACAAATAATGTTCTTCATCAAATACATAATTTTCTTAATATTAAAAAGCTTCTCCAGAATTTGCAGGAGAAGCCGTGATTTAAAAAAATATTGCCGAGAGGAGATTATACATAAATGTCACTCCCGGAATTATTATCCATGAGGTTATATTAAAAATAATTATTACCATTAACAATATAGGTCCCATGCGATAAAAGCTGTAATACCAGCTTTTTCGGTCAAGCTTGAATATCTGTGTTATAATTCCGAAGCCGTCAAGCGGCGGAAGCGGAATAAGATTGAAAAACATCAACACCAAATTTATCTGAATTACTCCTATCAATATCTGCCAGACTATTGCACCTACATCGCTCGCTACAAATTCGCCCGCAAATTGATAAAACAACCTTAAAACTCCCATAAAGCATATTGCCAATAGAAGATTCATAATAACCCCTGCCAGTGAAACAAGAAGTTCATCTCTGCGTCTGTGCTTGTAATATTGAGGATCTATTTGAACCGGGCGTCCCCACCCGAAACCTATTATGAACAGCATAAGCAAACCCAAAGGATCTATATGGGCAGCCGGACTGAGAGATACTCTGCCCTGCATTCTCGGTGTCGGATCTCCCAATCTGTCCGATACGAATGCATGCCCGAATTCATGAAATGAAAGTCCTATGAGAATACCGGGTATTATGAGAAGTCTGCCGACTATAAAATCCGCTATGGAATCCATTCCTAATAATGTATTAATGTGTTACCTCCTCCGTTGTTTCTTCCGGCTCGTCATAATCTACATAAGGAAGCTGATAATCTTCCTGATATTTCTTGAATTTTTCCTGAAATTCCTGATTATCTCCACGTTTGATTATATCAAGATATTCATGCGTATCGAATCCGTCCTTATTGACTTCTATTATACAGACTGCGATATTTGAACAGTGATCGGCTACTCTTTCAAGAACTGTAACTATATCGCTTAGTATAAAGCCCAGTTCTATTGTACATTTTCCTGCACGAAGTCTCCTTATATGACGCTGCCTGATCTCTACAGAAAGCGCATCTATAACCTGCTCCAACGGTTCAACCTTGCGTGAACGCTCTATACTCTGACCTATAAAGCAGCGTGTTGCTCTGCGAAGTATTCTATAAACGGCGTCCGTCATAACCTCCAGCTCATCCTGAGCTTCCTGAGAAAATTTAAGACCTTTTTTATGCATTTCCTCACAAGCATCCACTATATTTATTGCATGATCGGAAATACGTTCAAAATCACCCATACCGTGCATTATTATAGACAAAATTCGACTGTCCGCCTGAGAAAGCTGTTTTCCGCTGAGCTTTAGAAGAAATGTTCCCAAATCATCCTCATATTTATCGACTCGCTGTTCCATTTTTATGACAGCTTCCGCCTTTTCCTTATTATATCCTTTTAACAGCTTCAACGCCATATACATGGAATCTCTGGACAAAGTCGCCATAGCTTCAGCTTCAGATCTGCTGAGCTGAAGGGCAAAGCCCGGACGGTCAAGAAATCTGTCATCAAGGAATGAATCCTCGGCATACATCGAAACCTTTTTTTCTTCATCCGTAGTTTCTCTTATTGTAACGGTTGCAAACTTTACCAATAAATTCGAAAACGGAAACAACAGCAGTGTAGCTGAAATATTAAACAGGGAATGTACTATCGCTATACCTGCCGGTCCGGCAGCTTTATCCATAAACGCAAAATCGGCAAATGCATTCACAAAATAGAACATAGCCATAAATACCAGTGTTCCTATCAGATTGAAGTAAAGGTGTATACATGCCGCACGCTTTGCATTCTTATTTGCACCTATTGCCGAAAGTATGGCAGTTATACAGGTTCCTATATTCTGTCCCATTATAATCGGAATTGCCGTCGAATAAGTCACTGAACCCGTCAGGCAAAGCGCCTGCAATATACCTATAGATGCTGATGAACTCTGAATCGCCGCCGTTACCAGCATGCCGAGCAGCATTCCCAGCAAAGGATTTGAAAAGGTAATAAGCATATTTGTAAATGCAGGTACATCTGCAAGCGGCTTTACTGACGAACTCATCATTTCCATTCCGAACATGAGAACTGCGAAGCCTACAAGAATCATTCCTATGTCACGCCTGTTTTCACGCTTCGACATAAATATCATCATGACTCCGATTATAGCAAGCACAGGCGAAAATGAAGTAGGTTTAAGCAGCTGCATCGCAAAGCTTTCACTCTGTATACCTGTTAAACTCAATATCCATGAAGTTATTGTAGTACCTATATTTGCACCCATGATAATTCCGACCGCCTGTGACAGCTTCATAATACCGGAATTTACAAAGCCTACTACCATTACCGTAGTAGCTGATGACGACTGTATAACAGCCGTTACCCCCGCACCAAGCAGTATTGAAGTAAATTTATTTACAGTAAGTCTTTCAAGCAATCGTTCCAGTCGGCTGCCTGAAACCTTTGTCAGTCCGTCGCTCAAGGTATTCATTCCAAACAAAAAAAGAGCGAGACCACCTATCAGATTCAATACATCAAAAAAAGTCAAATTATTCTCCATTCAATTTTCTTCAGCGGTATTATCTCCCTTTATTTGTATAGCCTATTTAGATGAAAAAGTCAATTATAAAGAGCTTCATTTTACAGCAAAAATCGCTATAAAATGTGTTTTTTATAATTACAGATTTATAAAATCACAACCACCGACTCAGCCGACGGTTCTTTGATTCTTCTCCGCTTTAGCTCATCGAATCCGCTACTTAAGTGTTAACAACAAAAAGAGTGCCGACAAGCGGCACTCTTAAATAACACTTACAACAATTTTTACAACTTTAAATATTATAGATTACTGAACACCCTGAGCATCAGTTGAAGGGAGAATGCTCTCAACTTCATTGTGCGGACGAGGGATTACGTGTACGGAGATAAGCTCACCTACACGCTGAGCTGCTGCCGCACCTGCATCAGTAGCAGCCTTTACAGCGCCTACATCACCACGAACCATAACGGTAACAAGACCGCCGCCTACATGTACCTTACCGATAAGATATACGTTTGCAGCCTTTACCATAGCATCTGCTGCTTCAATTGAACCGATAAGTCCTTTAGTTTCGATCATTCCGAGTGCTTCATTCTTAACTGTCATTGTATTTTCCTCCTAAAAAGTTTATTTATTTTACAATTTTGATAACTGATTTTGAGTTGAGCCCGAGTGCATTTGCTTCCTCCGTATCGAGGTGGCACTCCAGCTTTGATGTTGAAGTTGCTCGAACCGCTACATTTGAAAGTATTCCGCCTCGATCACCTTCAGCTTTTATATCCACTATCTGACCGTCATATACGCCAAGCGCTTCAGCATCCTCCGGAAGCATATGTATGTGACGCTGTGCCACTATAACTCCCTTGGAAAGCTGTACGGAGCCTTTAGGACCTACAACGGTACAGCCCTGAGTACCGTCCAGCTTACCTGACATTCTCACTTCACCTCTTACACCGAGCTTGAAGCCGTCAGCCGCCAATATTTCTACCTGTGTTTCTTTTCTGACCGGACCTAAAACACGAACCTTTTCAATAGCACCTTTAGGCCCTACTATGGTTACGGTTTCCTTACAAGCAAACTGTCCCGGCTGTGAAAGATCCTTGATGTTGGTCATCTCATAACCTGAACCAAACAGCACGTCCTGATCCGCCTGTGAAAGATGTATATGGCGATTTGAAATTCCTACCGGAATGGCGCCGTCGCATCCTTTCACACAGCTTTCGGAAGCAGTTTTTGCGGCATTGCCGCTTGGCTTCATGCTGTTCATTGCTTCCAATAGCAGATTCATGACTTCTGTGTATTTATTGTCCATTCTATATTATGCCCCAGTCTTCATCACTTTAATAATTTCATTAACCATATCCATGAGCTGCTGGCCGCTTATACCTTCTTCGGTAACGCTCGGCTGTCTGCCCGTATCGGAGCTGCTTCCGCCGCAGCAGGCACTGTACTGAAGAGGAGAGGCCGTGCTGCAGCTTGTTGTCGGTGCAGATGTTGCCCCGCCTGCCGAAATACTGCTCACTCCGCTGAAGTCAGGCTTGAATGTAGGGTCGTTCTGAGCGAGGGTGCTTGCATCCTTGAGTCCGTATACAACACGCTTGATATTTACCAAATGCATAGGTGTTACATTCTCAGATGTAGCACTTCCGCCCCATGTTCCGCAACCAAGAGTAAATGACGGAGCCAGTGCTGTGCTTGCGCCCGTACCGCCTTGAGTCCCGCCGGTATTTATAAGAATACGGGAAGCCGGTTTCTTTGAAAACTCACGAACAATCTTGTTATCATTTGTATGAATGTTCATGGTATGACCTATGCCGTTCTGCAGAAGCTTATAGCTCAGTTCGCAGGCTTCATGCCAATCTCTTACAGTGTAGAAAGCGAGAACAGTTGTCAGCTTTTCGTATGAAAGCGGATAACCGTCACCTACACCCGCCTGTTCACCGATAAGAACCTTTGTGCCTTCAGGAATACTGATTCCTGCAGCAGCGGCAATTACCTGAGGAGAACGGCCTACAAACTTGGCGCTCATATCGTGACCGCCACCTTTGAAGAGAAGCGCACATACCTTTTCAGTTTCTTCCTTTGTCATGAAGTAACCGCCCTGAGCTCTGAATTCCGCAACGACTGCGTCATGATTTACTTCTTCGCATATTACGGACTGCTCCGATGCACAAATAGTTCCGTTATCAAATGTCTTCGATGCTATAATATCCTTTACGGATTGATGAACATCCGCAGTACGCTCTATATATGAAGGAGAGTTTCCCGCACCTACACCGAGAGCCGGCTTACCTGCGCTGTATGCAGCCTTTACCATGCCCGGTCCGCCTGTAGCGAGGATGATCTTTACCTCATCGCACTTCATAAGCTCGGTTGTGGCAGGTCTTGAAGGAAGCGACTGGCAACCTATTACATTTTCAGGGGCTCCTGCCGCAACCGCCGCATCTCTCATAAGAGTGGCAGCCTTTAATGTGCATTTCAGTGCGGAAGGATGCGGTGAAAATACTATTGCATTTCTTGCCTTGATAGCAATCATTGCCTTATATATGACTGTAGAAGTAGGATTTGTAGACGGAACAATTCCCATAACCAGACCTACAGGATCCGCAACTTCCATCATCTTGTTCATAGGATCTTCAAATATAATGCCTGAGCACTTCATATCCTTTATAGACTCATAAACAAGAGTTGATGCCATATGATTCTTATATGCTTTGTCCTGAACCTTTCCGAAACCTGTTTCTTCGACTGCCATTTGGGCGAGAATAACAGAGTTTTCTTCCGCAACTCTTACCATATTCCGCAGAATCCTGTCGATCTGCTCATCGGTATAGTCAAGAAGCTTATCTGTCGCTATCTTACCCTGGCGAGCCAGATTACGGGTTTCCTGAATAGATCTCAGGTCATAATCAAAGTTCTCCATTTTTACCTTCTTTCAAATTAAACTTTAACCTTAATTGCTGTAATATGAGCGAAATTCATCCAACAGAGTGCTCTTACCGGACTTGGAAACAGCTCTTCCGCTTATTCCGAAATCCGTATATTCTCTTGCCAATCTGCGCAGCTTAACAACAGGTGTTTTACTGAGCAATTCCATGGCATCGGAATCGTCCATATCCCTGAACCATCCGTCTACAACACCTCTGCCTAAAGTATCGTAGTCAACAGTTACAGGTGTAGATTTTATAGCATGCCGTTCTGAAACTTTTTCAGGTTTTTCCTGATTTTCAGAAACTTTCTCAACAGCATCCTTTTCTACGCTTTCCTTTACAATGTCCCCTGATGATTCATTTTCTTCGGGTTTGCCGTCATCTCCGCTCGGATTGGGATCCTGCGGAGCATCAGGTCCGTCAGGACCGTCATCGCCGCCATTTCCGTCCGGCTTTGAAGTATGTACCACCAATCCTTCGAGAGATGCATGAGGTCTGGGGATTACATGCACCGAAAGAAGCTCACCTACACGCTGTGCGGCTGCGGCTCCGGCATCGGTAGCAGCCTTAACTGCACCTACATCTCCTTTGACGGTAACGGTTACAAGACCTCCGCCAACCTTAACCTGCTCACACAGGGAAACCTCCGCCGCTTTCAGCATTGCATCCGCCGCTTCAATGGATCCAATCAAACCCTTCGTTTCGATCATTCCAATCGCCTGCATCTTTTATTCCTCCATATGATTAGAGCAAATCTGCCCAATTTGACGGATAAGTATTATAAAATACCTTGCAGTAATGATCCTTGGAGCCCATTACTACGGTTGCGCCGTTCGGAATAAAGATGCTGTCGCCGGCATTTGCAGTATAGCTTCTGCCGTTTATAGTAACCGTCATAGTTCCTTCAATTACATAGTCATTTTCATCATAGGTCTGAGTCCATTCATATGTATCGTGATCTATAACCAGTATACCGGAGCTGATCTTTGAATCATTCTTATCAATAATTTCCTGATAGGTAACTCTCGGATTGCCTTCAAAGAACTCATCCATGCGAACGGTATTTCCTCTTACAACTTTTAAGCCGCTCGGATCCTTTTCACAAAGATAAGGTACATCCGGTGCTGCTGAAGTCTCACGGAAAATATCCCCCAGCATACCCTTATCAGATAAATTCTTCAGAACTTTATAAATAAGTTCACTGCTGATTTCTGAAGATGCATCCTGTGAAGGAGCCTGAACAGGGCTGTAAGTCGTGCATGAAGAATCGGTTTTGCAGCATGCTGCAGCTTCACCGTAGCAAATTTCTATACCTGCCGCCTTAGCTTCATCCTCTGCTGAAGCCGTGATGATTGTGTTCTCATCTACATACAGAATCTTCTTGCCGTCTCTGACAGCTTCCTGTATGTCTTTTGAACAAATCAACTTTTTCATTTTAACTTCACCTCCTTAAAAACTATATATTATAAAATTGATGGAATAAGCCTTTCTGATGGTGACGGAATAACCTCCGCATCAACCATAAGTCCCTGTTCCTCTGCTGTAGCCTTGCCTGCCTCAATACCTGTTTCGACAGCCGCCACATCACCTGTGAAGGTAAAAAACGATTTACCTCCCAAGCCTGTACCGAGTCTAAGCTCTATCGGCTCAAGCTCTGCGGATTTAAGTATCGAATCCGCAGCCGTTATCATTGTCGCTACCGAGAATGTTTCAAATATTCCCAGAGCTGCAACTCTTTCCGGCATTGTAGCCGCCGTGATCGCAGGAAAAATTCCTGCATGTACATTAGGTATTATCAACGAGTCTACATAATATTCCCCGGCAAAGCTTTCTCCCGTCTGCACAGAATCCTGTACAGCTGCCACATCACCCTCTACGAGCGCTATATACTTCCCGGGACAGATGGTCTGTGCAGTGACGATTTCCACATCGGAAACCTTTACCATCTGATCGGCAGCATATATACCTCGGGCAATGCTTGAGAATTCTACTAATCCTATTGCAATAGCCATACTATTCCTTCCTTATAACGATATAAGCGCCTTCGCACTCAGTAACTGTACCTGATATACTTGCGTGAACCGGAGCTCCGAGCTTGCCTTCAGGCACCCGTCCTATCATCTGCCCCGCTTCAACACGGTCGCCTACCCGAACCGAAGGTTCCGCAGGTGCTCCCACATGCTGACTCAAGGCAATGTGCACCTCTGAAGGTGCAGGGAAAGCTTCGGTATACGGAGCCGGTTTGTCAAACTCTTTCAGTCCCAGCCTTGCGACCAAACGTTTGCTCGGTACAAGGCGGTAATTTCTGTTTCGGTTTGCTTCGTACTCCGACTTTTCAGGCTGATATCTCAGTCCTGCCGCCGCAAGGTTCTCTTTGAAGATCATATTCGTCATCTTAGGATGCAGGTTCGCCGGACATGAAAAATATTCGCAAAGTCCGCACTGACTGCATAGAGATGCTATTGTCTGTTGCTCCGGCTTGTCCGAAGCGTAGCTGAGAGTTCTCATCATCTTGTGAGGCTGCATATTATGCCCTAACAGGAATCTCGGACATAAATCCGTGCACATCCTGCACTGCTCACACGCCGATCTGTTGATACGTCTTGCCTGATCAAAGGTAGTCGCTTTTTTTCTAATCAGCGGATGATCTTTTTTCAGTATTATAAGACCCTTGTCTCTTTTAGTAATATATCCGTCAATATTTGAAAGCAGCGGTCCCATCATAGGTCCTCCGCCTATAACTCGGTACTCCGACGGATCGGATATACCCGCCGCTTTTACAAGATCCGCAATCGGTGTTCCTACCGGAACCTTCAGCGTCTTGCGCTCAGGGACATCGCCGGCAATCGTGACATAAGTGTCGATAACGGCTTTGTCCTGTTGTGCCATATATATATTGTAGCAAGTTTCGGAATTCACTACTACGCAGCCTGCATTTATAGGAATTCCCATTTCAGGAACTATCCTTCCCGTCAGCTGATGAACGAGTACATGCTCATCACCGGCAGGATATATGTCAGGCAATATGCCTACCGATACAAAAGTATTCATACCCAAAGCTTTGATTCGATTTTCAAGCAATTTTATAAGTTCTGCATGCTTACCCTTTACGCCGATAATTGCCTGAGCCGCTCCTACATATTCACCTGCAGCCTTAAAGCCTGCTATCACCTCATCGGGATGCATAGCCATAAGCTGTTGATCCACTCGCAGAAGAGGCTCGCATTCAGCACCGTTCATGAGTATGAAGTCCGCCTTGCTGTTAAGTTTCACATGAGTCGGAAATCCGGCACCGCCGGCACCTACTACGCCGGCATCTCTTACCTGTTCCATAAGACCCATTTAGAAACACCTCCCTTTAATCCATTCCATAATCGCAATCCTCATCAATGATACCGATGATTGCCGCATCCACAGGGATAGTGTCATCTCCGATCATTCTCCTGGCTGCGGAGCCTGTACTGACTATCACTCTGTCGCCTATACCGGCGCTTATGATATCAACTACGACCATCCGCTCTCCCTTTCTTGTCGGGTCTCCTATGATTTCTGCCATCATGAACTTAAGTCCGTTGAGCGACTCCGCTTTTCTTGTCGCCCAAATATTATCTATCAATTTAGCTGTCAGCATATCCGATTCCTCACTTGTTCATGGCTGCCTTTATTTCTTCCATGGCATTTTCCACGGAAGCGGTGTCGCCGAATATTGCGAGCATTATCATATTCTGCGGACAGCTGCCTTTTATATCTTCAACCGTAACTCCGGAAGCCTTTTCAGCTATATCCGATGCCACTACCATCTCTATGAGGCGTCCCTGCACCAGACCTACCGCATCCACTCCGTATTCCGGTAAATCCTTGCCCGGAGTGCCCTTTCGGCGCATCAGTATGTCCAAAGTTCCGGGAGAAGGAGATTTAATAATATAAGACTCCATATATCCTCCTCGATATCAGTACAGTTCTTCCTGTCTGCAGTTGAGCGCTATACCTAACGGTGTGGCAAACATAGGATTCTTAGGTTTAAGAGTAGTAATCCCGGTTTGTTTTTCGATGATACCCTCTATACCTGTCAGGCAGCATGTGCCTCCCACCAGATATATAACATCGACATCATGCCCCTGAATATGCCTGTTTACTATAGCTGCGACCTTTTCTATAACCGGCTTCAATACCGGAAGCAGCTCCCTGTGATGTGCGGGATCTCTTTTATAAATCTCCGCTTCCTCATAAGGAATATGCATAGCTCCCGCAGCTACAAGAGAAAAATGTGTTCCTCCCGTAGGTTCATCGGCTATATAGACAACCTCACCGTCACGGAATATGGAAATACCCGTTGTTCCGCCGCCTATATCTACAACGGCACCGTTCTTTATCTTAAGAACGGCGTTTGCAGCCGTTGATTCATCAAGCAGATTTGTCAGGGTGAAGCCTGCACCCTGCACGACATTTTTTACGGCTCCGCCATCAAGTGTATCAGTACCCGGCGGAATAGCAGCTGCAGCAAATTCAAGTTCTTCAACGCCGAGTTCCTGCTCCAGCTCTTCCTTCATAGTGCGCACCAGATTTACCGCACCGAAGTAATCAACCACCATGCCGTCCCTTACCACATCCGCATACTTGAATCTGCCGGCTACGGGATGAAATTTGTCATCCAGCACCGCTACCACTACACATGCGGTTCCCAAATCCACGCCGCAATAGTAGGTCGAAGATTTCGACTTTATCGGCTTGCGACACGCATCCTCAAACTGCTGTATAATTTCATCACAGAATTCAAAATCGGTGGTCTTTAATTCCGGCATGCTTTTCCTCCTATCGCCACATTTATCATATGTGACAAACTGTTTATAATCTTATTTACACAGCAGACGAGTTCGGTTCCTAAGGAATTTTCCAATGAATTTCCTTCAACCGCCATTTGCACCAGAGGATGTATTTCTCTCAGTGCATACCGCAATTCATTCAATTCCAATATCGCTCTGCCGTTTTCAAGCTGCACGTGAAATTCCGTTATTTCTATACCGGCTTCAACATCCTGTAAAGAATCAACTTCATTCAATACATCGCAGGCTTCATATGCAAAATCCGTATTGCCGCCTTTGCCGTTGACCGTTCGCCTTAAGCTTTCATAATACTTGCCAAGCTCGGTCAGCTGCTGTGCCGCATTCACATCACATTCCAGAAGTACCTGCTCCGTCTTTAAAAACATTGCATGTACGGTATCCATCTTTGCACGTATCATATGTATGCGCCAGTCTCCGCTCATTATATTCAACTTGGTCGAAGTCGAATTATGAGACGGATTTGCCGTAGGACAGCATATCTCCTTTTTAAGGGATTCACGGATTACCGGCTGCACCCTTGTTTCATCTTCGGGAATTTCTATTCGTCTGTCTATAAGAAACTGACGAGCTCCCGGAGTTAATCGGGTGCCGGGCTCTGGATCATAAATCGTAAAAGGTTCATTGCGATATTTCAGCCGCAAATCATCTTCAGTGATAAATTTCATACACATACCTCCCTTCTACTTTGTGTCCTCAGAGCCGAATAAATATTTTTTTAATTCGTCCACTCCCTTATTTTCATGTACACTTATTTCAAAAATTTTTCCTGTGACTCCAGCCAGATTCATCTGATGCAGGCAGTCCTCACGATTTTCCGGATTCAAATCCGACTTTGTAACAACTCCAATTACAGGCTTGGTAAAAGCTTTTGCAAATTTAGGAGAATATACATGTACGGGATTGGACTGATCAATCAGCATCAAGACATGTGAAGCATCTTGTGATGCGGCTATCAAATGCTGATAGTGATCCGTATTTTCGATGTATGAACCCGGACAATCTATAGTATGTTTTCCATAAATCATATCCGGCGTTCGTCTCACCGGTCGCTCATCATCATCAAGCCGACGTACCAAAGATGTCTTCCCGCATCTCGAAGGTCCTATGACCATAACTCTTTTTCTTCTCATGATCTTGTGATATCGACAACACAGAAGTCCAGTTTTTCTCTAAGCGTATCACATACCGATTTCAAAGCCGTTTCCACACTCTGAACATCACCGCTCAGCAAAACCGAACCTGTAAATCTGTCTAGAAAACCGATTTCAACATCTGCAGCCTTTGTAGCCACATCCGCCGCTATAATGGAAGCTTCATACGGAGAAATTGTGAGGATGCCTATGGCTCCCGTTTCATCTACGCCCAGTCTGTCATAGATATCCGACATGGGAGATGCTATGACGTGTGCAATTGTAACCTGTTTGCCGGGTACCGACTCCTGTATAATCCTGTCGAGTCCTTCAGACACACTCATATTACACCCCTCCTTAATGCCTTATAACCTTCACGGGAAAATCCTTATCCGCGAGCCAGGACTCGATACGGTTCAAATCTTCCGTACTCAAGCTCGGATCCCCTTCTATAGGATATTCCATATCCAGCTGATCGTATTTTCCGACTCCCATTTTATGATAAGGAAGCAAGTCTATCCCTTGGAAATTTTTATCATCCTTATATGGGGTCAGAAGCTTTATAACGCCTTCTATGTCTTCTTTAGAGTCATTTACGCCCTTTAAAAGAGGCATTCTGATTTTCACATTATTTCTTCTGTGAAGCAGTTCCTGGAGATTGTCAAGAATCATCTCATTTCGCACACCTGTCCACTTGCTGTGCTTTTCCGAATCAAACTGTTTGATATCAAATAAGAAAAGATCCACAAATTCGGCGATCATAAGAAGCTTTTCTTTCTTAACATATCCACAGGTTTCAATGGCTGTGTTTATGCCTTCCATTTTACATGCCTGAAGAAGACTCGCCGCAGCCTCCGGCTGCATGGTAACCTCTCCTCCTCCGAGAGTTACACCTCCACCTGATGTTTCGTAGAACGTCCTGTCTTCCTTTACTATCTCCAAAAGCTCGGAAATTGTTTTCTCTTCACCCATTATCTGAAGAGCTCTTGCAGGACAAACTTCAACGCATTTCCCGCATCCGATGCAATCGATTTTTCTGTCTATGAAATGTTTACCCTCCGCATCCGTTTTATGAATGTTTACAGGACAAACTTCAACACATCTGCCGCAATTTATGCATGCATCGTGCTTTATCATAACCTGCTTCTGACGATGCAATCCTTCCGGATTTGCACACCATTTGCATCTAAGCGGGCAACCCTTAAAAAATATTAAGGTGCGGATACCGGGACCATCATAAACATTATATTTCTGAATATTGAAAATTTGAGCTTTTCTTTCAAGTATTCCGTTGGTTCCGCTCATTTAAATATCTCCATGATAGAGTTTATCATTCTCCTTGTCGGAGCATCCGCACAGATGCCCCGACAACAGGAGTTGATGAACTTCGTGTATTTAGATTCGTGTCAGCATTGTTCTGCTGATAATCTCGTCCTGTACATCCTTGCAAAGCTCTGTGAAGAAAGCACTGTATCCCGCTACACGAACAATGAGGTCACGATGCTCGTCAGGATGTTGCTGAGCATCGATGAGAGTTTCATTGTCCAAGTAGTTGAACTGCATCTCACCGTTTCCGAACAGGCAGGCGGCTCTCAGCAATGCTATGATGCCCGCTTCGCCTTCAGGTGTATCAAGGAGTCCTCCCATAATCTTGAAATTGTGAACCATTCCGATATTCATATCATCATTGTTCAGCTTGGATATAGATTTTATGATCGCAGTAGGTCCCTTATAGTCTGCACCCTGAGTAGGGCTGATACCGTCGGAGAGAGGCAGCCAAGCCTTACGTCCGTTCGCACTCGCACCTGTAATCTGTCCGAAAGGTGTATTGTTTGAAATGGACAGAGTACCGTGTGACATTATAGAGTAAAGGGTCTTGTATTTACGGTGATCTATTTCTGTAAAGTGAATAATATCGGCAGCAATGAGATCCGCATAATCTTCATCATTACCGTACTTAGGAGCATTTAAGCAATCTGTACGGATTTGTTCGTAGCCTACAAAGTCAGCCTTGAGAGCCTCGTTGAGCTGCTCAAGAGTGTACTTTTTATCATCAAATACCAGCTTTTTGATAGCTGCCATCGAGTCTGTGTAAGTAGCAAGTCCGCTCCATACAACACCCGGCCCGAAGTTGTACATAGCTCCGCCTGCGGATACATCCTTTGCGGATTCCATGCAGCCCTCAAACATGATTGACATGAGCGGCTTAGGTGCAATATCTCTGTGAACTCTCTGAGAGATAACTGTCATTATATCTGTCCAATAAGTAACATACTTGATTTGTTCTTTAACTGCAGCATCAAATTCTTCATATGTCTTGAACTGACTCAGAGGACCGGCATCAGGAGTAACCTTCTTGCCGTACCAGAGAGGTACACCGTGATTGAGCACAAGCTCAATGCATATAGGCCACTGAGTATATGCTGTTGAAGTCCACTGATAAAGACGTCCTGATTTCTGAGGTTCTACGCAGCCCATGAGGCAGTAGTCTCTTGCGTCTTCGATAGAAACGCCCTTAGCAAGCATCATCTTGATATGTGTATCATCAAAATGGCAAGCAGGGAAGCCCATACCGGAACGTATTACATCGACAATCTTCTTCATGAACTTGTCAGGTGATTTCTTGTGAATACGAACTGCCAGTGAAGGCTGATAAATCTTTACGTGGCGTACAGCATCCATGAGCAAATAAGTCAGATCATTTTCTGCCGGCTGACCTGCACGATTTACACCGCCTACGCACATGTTTACGAAAGGCTGATATCCTGCAAAGAACTTCGACTGTCCTTCTGCAGTTACCCACATCATTTCCGAAAGCTTTATGAGGAAGCAGCCTGCAATTTCAAACTGAAGGAAATCATTAGCTATTCCATTTTCGATGTCGGATTTGTAGAACGGATACATATACTGGTCAACACGTCCTACAGACATACCTGTCTGGTTTTCCTCAACTACGAGCAGAGACTCGATAGTGAATACGGACTGTACAGCTTCCCAGAAAGTACGAGGCTTGTGAGCAGGCACCCATGCGTTTACTTCCGCAATTTTTTCGAGCTCCGCTTTTCTCTTAGAATCGGAGCACTTGGCTGCAAGCTCAAGCGCATAGTTCGACATACGCTTAGCATAAGTCATTACGCCCTCTGTAGTATCAATTACCGACTTATAGAAATAAATCTTATCTATATCGTCAGGATTCGTATAAGACAGCTTTGCAAGGTGATCCTTAGCTTCCTGCTGAATGTCGAGCATACCCTTATTCATAAGGATTACGTCATATCCGGGATTGGAGTCGCCGCCTCCCGAGGTTGCATGATAAGAGCAGTCGGTTACGAACGATTCGCCTGAAAGCTCCCAGCCGCCGCATTCACGATACTGCGATTCACAGTACTCATCTACGGATTTGCCTTCCCAGAACGGGAACAATTCTTCTCTGCAATATTTCTTGTCTTCTTCTGAAATATAGAACGGATCCTGAGGACGAGTTCCTACAGTTTCCATTTCATCTCTGAGCCAACGCCATGCGATATCGGGCGAGAAAGCACCTGCACGAGGAGCACCGCAAGGAGCACCTACAATAAGCTCATTATCCTGAATTACAAGAGGTGCCGTTTCGCATGCATAACGGAATGCCTTTCCTCTAAGCTCTATGGCAGGCATACCCGGATTTTCCTTCATGATCTTGGTCTTTGCACGAGCTGCAAAGGTTGTGATTGAAGGACGCTGCTTCATATAGTTTTCTTTGAGTCTCTGAAGTCTCGGTGTAATTCCTTCAGGAATGCCGCCGTCAATAGGAGCATCAAAAACTCTGTTGGATGCCGGAGCATCCGGCTTTGTAATTTCATCTGCAAAGCCTTCAAACATCTTCATAAGAGCTGAACGCTCTTCCTGAGACATTGATTTCGTAGCTTCTGCAAACTTGTTTGAAAATTCACGAATATCCAATTTCCATACCTCTCTTTTTCATTATTTTTTGTGAACTGACAGCAGCTGTTCAACGAGGCTGCGCAGCTGTTCCAGCTGTTCGGAGTCATGCTCCGTTTCAACTGTTGAGTTATTCAAAGCGGTGCTTGATTTGTCAGGAAACAAATCCTGAATATCACGCACTCCATATCCGACTTTTCTTATATATACCAAATTCATGGGTGACACATTGTCGGATGTAAATCCCTCTCCGGAAATTCCGCTGCCCAAGGTGAGTGCGGGAAAGAGATTTGTTGTCATTCCTATGCCTCCAAATGCTGCCGGTGTATTAACCAGAACTCTTGCCACCGGTTTTTTCATTGCAAACTGTCGGATGACATCATTATCACGAGAATGAATTACCAAAGTATGTGCCCTTCGTTCCGTAATCAAGAGCTCTATACACTTTTCACAGGCATTTTGCCAATCATCTTCTATATAATATGCGAGCACGGGACACAGACGTTCCTTGGAATAAGGATTTGTTCCCGACACATATTCCTGATGTGATATAAGCAAAACCGTTCCTTCCGGAACTTCGATTTCTGCACGTTTTGCAAGATATTCAGCAGATTTGCCCACCAATTCCGGATCCGTGCTTCCATCGCTTAAAAAAAGCAGTTTCCCAAGTCTTTCCGCCTCGTCCCCGGTCATGAAATATGCTCCTCTGTTAAGGAATTCCGTTTTAACCGCATCTGCAACCGCGGAATCGACCACTATGGATTGCTCCGATGCGGCACCTACCCCGTTGTCAAAAGTTTTGCTGCTTATGATATCGCTTACGGATTTTTTTATATCCGCCGTTTTTTCTATAAATGCCGGACCGTTTCCCGCACTTCCGTACAGGACAGGTTTTCCCGTGCGTGAAGCAAGCTTCATCATCTTGGGAACTCCCGTAATCATAATCAGATTTACAGCTTCGTGGTTTATAAGCTCATTTGTTCCCGACTTCGTTACCGTATGAAGATATGACATCGCACCTTCAGGCAAACCGAAAGCTTCCGCCGTTTCTATCAATATGTCCAAAGCACGTGCCGTGGTTTTTAATGCACGAGGGTGCGGAGAAAATATTATTGCATTTCCCGACTTAATCGCTATGAGTGCATTATATATAGTTGTAGAAACCGGATTTGTAGCGGGTACCGCAGATACCGCCACTCCCATAGGAACGCCTATATCCACAGTCTGTGCGGCATCATCTTTACTTATAATTCCTACACATGTCATTCCTCTGAGCTGCTTCAGTACACAGCTGCACACGAAACGATTTTTCAGCAGCTTGTCCTGCCATACTCCGTAAGAGGTTTCATCCGCAGACATCTTCGCCAGAACTTCAATATGCTTTTCTATCTCGGACGCCATGCGCTCCACTATGCTGTCCAGCTTATCCTGTGAAAGCTCCGCCATCTTTTTGCGAGCTTCTGACGCATTTTCTGCCAGTATACGAGCCTCCTGTATGGAGAGCAGATCTTTATCTATAATTGTATTCATATGCGTCTCCACATGTGATGACTTTCATCAAAAAGTTTGTTGCAACAGATATCAGTCGATAAGACCGTCGATAGAATATCTTCTGATAATTTTTTCAAGACCCTGATGAGGTCTTGCAATTACAACGTGGCTATAAGGCTCCGCACCCATGTCCTTTACAGCCTTTACGCCTGCATCAACGGCAGTCTTGCAGGCACCTACATCACCTCTGACGAGTACGGATACATATCCGTCATAGATATTTTCATAGCCTACAAGTTCAACATCGGCGGCCTTGCACATTGCATCTGCAGCTTCCATGATATAAACTACGCCGAAAGTTTCCAGCAGTCCGAGAGCCTGTCCCGGAGAAGACAGAGTTTCATTTTCATCAAAGCCTGCATCTATGTCGTGAGTATTGACAATTGCACTTATAGCCTTGATAGGTCTAGGCATAACATTTTTTGCGGTAAGCTTGCCTATCTTTTCCGCAGCAGCTGCACCGGCTTCAACTGATGAACGGCATGCCGCCACATCACCCTTTACGAAAACTGTGCAGAGTGTGGAACCGCCTGCTTCAAAAGCTACCAGCTCTACATCAGCTGCCTTAAGCATTTTGTCTGCGGCTTCCACAGACGGGACCAATGCCAAAGTTTCTACAAGGCCCAATGCTTCTTCGCCATGATATCTCATTGAATTGCCCTCCTTTTACGGGTTTATGATATGGTGAAAATTTATTCTAAGAACTGTTTGTGAAATGGTTTAGAAGAGACATGCTCCCAGACTATCCAATTCTACTATAGAGAATAGCATAGTCGCCTATAAAAGAATTGAATATTCAATATAAGAATGTAGGACTTTTGTTTCAAAAATGTTAAAACTTATTGTATTTTTAATATGTAATTGTATTATATCGATATGTTCTTTATCATTAAATCTTTGTGTTTCATACTCAATGTGCCGACATCAGTTTAAAATAAAGTATATTTTAACAGATTTAAATATATTCCCTGAATCCGAAAGTCATAATTCTACAGCATTAACTTCTTTTATTACATTGAATTTTAACATATTATTTGCTAAATTAGTTTTATACTTTATAAGGAAAACATTTTGAAAGCAGGTACAAACAGTGGCATCCCTTAATATAGAACAAAATATAGAGCAGATACTTCATAGCATATTTGATGATGAAAGTATCGTCTACGACCGTTCTCGATTTGCCGGAGGGCTTACCAACTATAACTATTTTATCGAAATCCGAGGCAACGAATATATAGTAAGAGAGCCCGGGGTAAGTACGGAGTTGATAATAGACAGACACGCCGAGCAAACCAACAACGATCTTGCTTCTAAGCTCGACATAAATTCCGAATGTATATATTTTGACAGCACAACAGGTATAAAAATCAGTCGTCGCATACAATTTGCCGAAAATTTCGCAAACTTGGAGCCCGGCTCTCAGCCCTGTATAGAACAGGCGGCTTATCTTATGAAGCTCCTTCATAACAGCAGTTCGAATTTTCCGAACAAGTTTAATTGGTACCTCGAACTTGAAAAATACGAACAGATTGTAACATCTCTTAGGGGCGCGCTTTTTTTCAATTATCAGGAGCGCAAGGAACAGCTTTTAAATTTCATATCAAAAAATATAACCGACTTTTCTGCAGCTCCCTGCCATAATGATACCGTTCCCGAAAATTTTCTCATGAATACAAGTACCGGCAAGTCCTTCCTCATCGACTGGGAATATTCGGGCATGAACGATCCTTCATGGGACATAGCAATGTATATATTGGAATCAAAGCTCTCGGATGATGCCATCAGCAGATTGTTAACCGCATACTACGGAATTTCCGAGCCCGATAAAAAAACTCTGATAAAGCTCAAGTGCATGTGTCTCGCTCAAGACCTCATCTGGTCGACATGGGGCATAATAAGACATTACAGCGGAGAGGACTTTCTTGAATATTTGAATATGAGATATGGCAGATTTTCAAAAAATCTTTTAACACTCATGAAAGATATCGAATATCCTCTGTGTGAAATGGTAAAATAAATTTTCTCGTACCCGGACGCTCCGGGAGAAAGGACGCTTCGCCTTTCATAATGCGGCGAAGCACTAAAATGAATATGAATATACAAGCATTTTTTTCACAACTGGACGATTACTTTAACTCAGGCAAAATAGCGGAGGCCGAACCATATATGCTCAATCAGCTGGCAGTTGCAAATCAGGAAAATGACAGTGCTGCGTCCGTTGCTATAATGAATGAGCTCATCGGCTACTACCGTTCACAGCAGCGCCATGAGGATTCAGTGCGTGTGACCGAGCAGGCGCTGGCATTCTGCCGTCAGCTCGGAGCAGAAGGGACACTTGAATTTGCAACAACTCTGCTCAACGGAGCAACTGCTTACAGATTTGCGGGGCAGTCTCAGAAAGCTATGGCTTTGTTCGATCAGTGCGAAGCTATCTACAAAGAAAAACTTACCCCCGGTGACTATCATTTTGCAGGGCTTTATAACAATATCAGCTCAGCTTGTGCGGATCTCGGTCAGACGGAACGGGCGATCGAATATCTGCGAGCTGCGGCAAATATAGTGGACAGTATGCCTGAAAGATATTATGAAGCTGCCACCACTCATGCCAATTTAGCTGCCATGCACTCTTCACGCCAAAATTGGAATGCAGCTGCGGAGGAAATGTCTAAGGCGTGCAACCTGCTGAGAGGAAAGCCCGAGGTATCCGATACTTACGAACAGTTTGCTTCCCTCGAAGCCGCATTCAAACAGCGTATGGCATAACAAAATATTATTTCTTCCCGTTTCAGATATTAAAGCCCTTCAAAGAAAGATGCTCCCAGAGCTTCGCAGTCCGCAAGGGCTTTATTTCCTTCTATATCACCGACATTGAGAACTCCCGGAACATATATCTGCCCCTTTACGCTCCACCCCAGATAAGCAGATATAAGCTCTATATTTCTCTGTACGCTGTCAAACATATTATAATCATCAGCTTCACCGCAGCAGAGCACCGCACTGCGCTTTGCTCCCAAATCCTTTTCGCCTATAAAAAAGCAAAAGAAATTATCTATAAATTTTTTCAGACCCGCCGGAAGCCCATACCAATAAAGAGGTGTCGCAAAAACCATGCCGTCCGCATCGAGTACATCCTGAGCTACGGCATTGAACTCAGGATGCATGCAACATGGCGCATCGGGTGATGAATAACAGCCTTCACAGGCAATGCATCCTACATTCATAGGATAGGTTTCTATGCATTTTACATTATAACCGCTACGCTTTGCTCCCTTTATGAAGGCTTCCGACATCGTATCACTGTTTCCGCCTCTGCGTGGGCTTCCCTTCAATAATAAGATTCTCTTGGTCATAACAATTTCCTCCTTACATTTTATAAATTAAAATCAATACAATAATCAGTATTCCCTCTTAGCTTGAAGCTTTCAGTAAGCTGTTGCAATGAAAATTTTAACAGCGATGCATAATGCTCCCTGCACAGTTTAAAGCCGCAGAATAGCAGCTCATTTGTCCTATAATTAAAAATAGCAGTCCCTCATAGACTTAAAGCATACCCGAAAGTCGAAGTTCGGTTTGCTTAACATTCGGGCTGCTATTTTTACTGCTTTAATTCAGAAAATCGTGTCACTGTATATTATTCAACTGCGGCTTAATGCTTAACGCTGAGATTCTCCATTTCCTGTAAAGACTTAAACCCGTAAAGCTTTGCCACATATTCAAGATTCTCTATAGTCATATTTCTGCCCTGTGCCTGTAAATCTTTTATATGAGCAAGATAATTGCGCAGGGTTCTTTCTGAAAGCGTATATAATTCGCTTCTCAGATAAGTTCTGAAACCGGTGCTGTCCGGATTGTTTTTACTGCTCGACAAAGGTCTGGAGCCGTTTGCAATCATCGGATATCTTTCCATAAACTCCTTTTGCCAGATTGTCTGTATTGATATTATCTTTTCTACCAGCATCACTCTCACAGATTCTATTTCAGGCAGAAACTCGCAAAGCTTCCCGTATTCCTGAGGCTGAGTATCTCTCATCATTCGGGCATACTTTTCCGTCATCAGATTTCTACCCTCAGCCACAGCATTTTCCAAATCTCGGCAGTATCCTTCAAGAGTAATTTCATCCCATGTAAGAAACTGAGCAAGTCTATTGACTACAAAGCCTTTAGGATCTTCCTGACAAGCCGCTCTGCCGTTCTGTCCCTGAACCTTTTGAAACTGTTCCCATTCCATAGCTATAATTTTTGCAATAACATTCATACTACACACATCTCCTATATGTAATTATCCCACCATAAGGTGCATGGACCTAATCTGCGGGTCGCTGATACTTTGCATTACCGAAATTCCCTGATCCACCATAAAGCTGCTTCCGGTGCGGGAAAGTCCTTCAAGCTGAAGCTCTTCGGATATCAGTCTGCAAATTTTTTCAATGACAAGCACATTGTTGTCTTCCAAATTCAAGGCATCACCACAGCCCTGAGGATAAGCGCTCCATGCAGACTGATTGCAACCGTTCTCCGCCAAAGTGCGTGTCAATTCACCGACCTTACTTCCCAAAAAAGGAAGCTCGAAAATACCGTGATGCATCCATTTATAATATGGCATATATCTGCGATTTATGAGATAAACCGTCGATATTGCATGGGTAATAAATTCATTGAGTGCATACATGGCTGCAACGGTTTCTCCACGTTTCATACTGCGAGGATAATTGTACTGACCCGCTTGCCCCATAATAGCCGCCCTTGCTGCAAGTTTTTTTCTACGAACATCCTCCGGATAATACTCCGATAATTTTTCTCTTATTGCCGTAAATCTGCCGAGAGGATCGTTGAACACCTCACCGTTCGTCACTGTCGCAAAACGGGTTTCCGGCACTGTCAGCCATTCACGTACGGTAAGCTCCGCATCCGCACGTCCTATCTGCCTCTTGAAAAAATCATCCATACAGATAACTCCGACACGACCTTCGCCTCCGTCGGATGCTTTTCTTGGCTTATATCCGAGGAAATCTCCGGGAAGCTTCTTATATTCATCCTGCATTATAGCTCCTACAGTCTCATAATCCTCTGCGGTAAGCCATATACAAAAGGACGGTCCGAAATCGTGATCGGTTGAAATCTCGTCATCATATCCGAAACATTCAGAGCCTTCGCCCGCCAGTCCGCAAGCCGCACGCTCCTCATACTTCGGGAATTTTGAAGAAATCATATCTCTCCCGTATTTTTCATAATAGGCTCTAGCCAGCTCCATACCCTTCATAAAATTCTCCCATCCGATACAATATTCCTCATATACTTGTAATTATATCAAATCGGCAAAATTTCAAATAAAACAAAACATAGCCGAAGTAGCACGATTATTTGATTATATGTGAAAAATTATTGTAGTAATAAGATATAATTGAAAAATCTTTTTATTCCTTATCTTCACTTAAAATTTTAAAGTATGAAATTTGATTTCTAAACTCGGATAATTTCAATTTATTATCCGGTTAATTTGCTATACTTCTATTCAGATAAAAAGGTGGACATTTATATGAATTATAATGACAAAAATTTTACCGATATGCTGTCGACATCCTCGAACGGCATGATGCGAATAATACAGGAAACGGTACCGGGAAATCAGATTTCTCTGGCTCATATAATAGGCGGACCTCAGCCGATAATATATCAGAAACTGGGACTCAACCCCGACATAGACTATGAAGGAGCTGCAATCGGTATTATGACTCTGATTCCGTATGAATCATCCGTTATTGCCGCAGATATCGCAACCAAGGCAGCTGATATATATCTCGGATTTGTAGACAGATTTTCCGGAACTCTTATAATAACCGGTGAACTGGCCGAGGTTGAAACCGCTGTAAATGAAATAGTTGATTATTTCAGCGAAGAGCTCGGGTTTGCAGCCTGTAAAATCACCAAAAGGTAGGACGCTTTATGCGTAAAATCATCTTCATCGGACGCAGTGAATGCGGAAAGACATCACTGACTCAAGCGATGCGCGGCAAAACCATAAGCTATCATAAAACTCAATATGTCAATACCTTTGACGTGATAATTGATACTCCCGGAGAATATGCCGAGACCAACAGGCTGAGCGGCGCCTTGGCGACATTTTCATATGAAGCTGATGTAGTAGGGCTTCTTTTGAGCGCCATAGAGCCGTACTCTTTGTATCCGCCCTGCATAACTGTCCTTGCAAACAGGGAAGTCGTGGGAATAGTTACTAAGACTGATCATAGATTGGCAAATCCCGAACAGGCGGCGGCTTGGCTCAGGCTGGCAGGCTGCAGAAAAATTTTTTATATCAGTTCTTATACCGGCGAAGGCATACCCGAGCTTTTGGAACATCTCCGAGATGAAGGGGATATCATGCCGTGGGAGCAGGCAAAGGAAAATCAACAAAGCTTCAATACCTTGGGCGGGAGCTACAGCTTAGTGGATGAAAGCATGCAGATTTATGATAATCTCCATTATAAGCGTAAAGTTTATAACGTGAATGTCGGGGAGGACATCTTGGGGCATTCCATAAGAGAAACCGAGTAAAAAGCTACTCGGTTTCTTCTTTTTCTCTTTGATTATCTTTTTCTATTCTATAAGATTTTTTGTATTTCTGAGGCGTTTGGTTCATATACAGGCAAAATACTCTGTTGAAATATGAAGGATCTGTAAACCCGCATTCGCTTGCTATGCGGTACGCAGGATAGTTGGTCGTCTCAAGGAGCTGACACGCATATTTTATTTTCAGTTGATTTACATATTCCGTAAATGATATTCCCAGCTCTCGTTTAAAAACACGTGAAAAATATTGAGTATTCATATATACTCTGGATGCCACCTGCGACAGCTTCAATCTTTCCTTGTAGTGCTCCTGAATATACTGAATGGAATCTTCTATGAAATTTTTCTGCTCAACATTATCCGCATCATTGCCTGCATAGACAGGAAACAGATTTTTCCGTTCATTTCTGCCCTCGATAAAGGATAACATATTTCTAAGCGTTTTTTTGAATTCATCCGGACGCACCGGCTTCAGCATATAATCAAAAATATGAATATGTATGGCACGCTTCGCATAATGAAAATCCGCACATGCAGTCAAAATGCTTATACAGCAATCAGGGAGCATCTTGCTGATCTCCTCCGCAGCATCCATTCCGTCCATATCTGACAACATTATGTCCATGACAATAATATCAGGAGCCATATGCCTTGCCGTTTTAACCGCATGCCTTCCGTCAATACAAGTCTGCAATTTGTATTGAGTCCCGACTTCTTCCCTAATCATCTCTTTGATAAAATCCAGTTCGAGATCGTCGTTATCAACTATAAGTATTCCACTCATAAGCTACCCCATAAACAAGCTGTTTGCAATGGTTATTGATACAGTGCTCCCGCTGAAATCGGACTTTACAACATCTATGCCGTAATCTTTGCCGTAATAATTTTTTAATCTTCGATTTGTCAGACAAAGACTGCTGTTGTCATCAGCAGTAAAATCACTTTCTTTCAAGGTCTTGAGCTTCTCTTGAGAAAAGCCCTGACCGTTGTCAATTACGAATATTACAACCTTATCATCTCTGCTCTCCGCCGTAATCCTCACAGTCCCGCCTTCACGTTTGAGCAAAATTCCGTGCACAAGCGCATTTTCAACGATAGGAAGGATTACCATATTGGGAATATTACACGATTTTATGTAATCCGGCAAATCAAGCTCATATTGAAGCCTCGTTTTGAAGCGAGCCTTCTGTATATAAAGATATTTTTCTATCATCTCCATTTCCATTTGAAGATTTCTCAGATAAAATTCCGTACGTGCATTGAATCTCAATATATCGGACAGATAATATATAAGAGTCTCAGTTTCCGAAGCTTTTTCAAAAAATGCTATCCTTGCTATACAATTCAAGGTGTTAAATAAAAAATTCGGATTAACCGACATAGGCTCGTCCTTGGCTTCAAGCTCTCTTATTCGCCGTTCCAGCAAATCCTTTTCTATGGATTGTTCCTCTGCAGCTCCGCCTGAAAGCCATCGGGATATACTCTGAGCCAAATACAAACACAGCTGTCTGTGCGCTTCCGCCTTTTGAATCGGCACGGTTTGAAGCGCCGCAAAGGTTTTAGCTACAAATTCGGTTCCTCTTCCGTGCTTTTTATCCAATTCACGGAGATCCAATATAAACTTCAAATATTCGGTGTCGGGTGAATAAGTAAAGCCTCCTACAAGATATGCTCTTGTTCTGTCAGTATCTCTGATCGGGGCGATCAGACAATGCAAACCGTTTTTACAAATCGGCAGCTTCATGCAATCGTCATCCACTCCTTCAGTTATGAAGCTTCTGAGATGCTCGCAAATCCTGCCCGGTTCATCCTGACAAACCTGTTTGCAAAAATCCGGCATCGGAATTCCTTCAGCTATCAGATTTCCATTCACATCAACCGTTGCAAGAGGAAGATCGCTCAGAGTAAGCAACCCCCTGTATCTGCTCCTGAACTTCTCATTAAGCATTTCCTCTATCTTCTGACTTTTGCTCATAAACAAGCTCCACTACATCAATTTCAAGAAAAATCATCATATATCTAATTTAACATAAAATCAAAAAAATACAATGAATTTCTTGCTTATTATAGAAAATTAATGAAAACAACAAAATTAAAAGGGATTATAAGCTGCAAACAGTGCTGTTTATCCTTTATTCATAAAAAACAGGCGGTGCACCTGAAATATTTCATTCCGACACATCGCCTGTTCCATGTAATATTCTTATATCAACGCATTCCTACAGCAAGGCGACAAATCTCATAATAATAGCAGCTGCCTGCTCTCTGCTTACCTTTTCCTTAGCCATAACTCTGCCGTTTGAACCGTTTATGATGCCTGTCGCTGATGCCCATTTCATCGCAGGCTGAGCAAAATCGCTTACTTCGGCGGAATCCGCAAAACCGAGTGCCGCATCCTTTCCCGGATTCATATCACAGCCGCATTTTTCCGCATATCGATAAAGTATGGCAACCATCTGCTCTCTGGTTATATTGTCTTCACCTCCGAAATTATCTGCTGAATATCCCGTTACTATATTCTCGGCTGCCGCCCAGCCTACAGCATCCGCATACCAGCTGTCTTTGCTTATATCGCTGAAACCGTTTGAAGTCGAAGCCTTCGCTTTACTGTCGAAATTATACAGCACCTGTGCAATCATACCTCTGCTCATAAAATTCTTAGGTGAGAACGCATTTGCGGAAGTTCCGTTGAAAATTTCCCGAGCTGTTACAAATCTTATGGCATCCGCAGACCAGCTCTGCCCGACATCCGAAAAGTTCTTTGAATTATCCACAACCATCAATTTTGCACTCTTGTCAAGCTCTACCACTACACCGTTCTGTGTCGCAATTCCGCTTTTCACAAGCTGAGGTTTTCCGTCCTCTGTAATGATATATACTACGATGCCCGAATTCGAGTTATTAATCGGAATCTCAAGCTTTATCTTTACGCCCTCATTTCCGCTGTCCGGCAATGCTACCGAAATCGGTGCCGCATCCGTCACATTGCTTGATGCATTTATTTTAACAGGCAACG
Source organism: Anaerovoracaceae bacterium (assembly GCA_052169645.1). Classification (GTDB taxonomy): domain Bacteria; phylum Bacillota; class Clostridia; order Peptostreptococcales; family Anaerovoracaceae; genus JAIKWW01. Next base: position 54,260 of record JBQNCA010000003.1, on the reverse strand, counting down.
AAGCGGGTTTTCCGCTCCGAGATGCCGTTTCGACCGCTTCCTTGCTCACTGCAGCTTCAACGGAAGTCACTTTGCCGTCCTTGTCACGTATAACCTTTGCCGTAGTATTGTCCGCTCCGGTAGATGTATCCGATGTATTCTCCATATTACCCGTATTTACGGCAGGAGTCGTACCACGTGAGCTGCTTCCCTTTCCTCTTTCCGAAAGATCTGCCGTCAATGTTGCCAGCAAAAGATCCGAGCTTGTTTCAACGCCGTCCTTAACTCTGACTCTTGTCTGTTTAACTTCTACAGTATATGTTCCTGTCGCTGCGTTCTCCGGCAATTCTATGCTGCCGTCAGCTCCTATATTCAGCTTTGAGGCAACGACAGCTTTATCAGCTCCGCTACCCTTGTATATATCAGCCGAATAATAGTTCTTAGGGCTTGCCTCTGCCGTTGTAGAAATTTTTGCGGCATCCTCAGTCGAGAGCTTGTTTATTTTTATTTTGTTTGCAGCTTCAAAGGATGCTTCGGGATACTCCGGAATAGGCACATTGCAGTTTATAGCGTAAAGCTTATAGCTTCCGTCAGACTCACGAGTATAGTACATTATCTTATTTACAGTCTTGCCCTCAAGTTGAGCATAATCATCATTTACAGGTGTCAATGCTCCGTCTTTTATCGTATCGGTATGACCGGTGCAGACGGCTAATTCTATTGACTTCCAAATATTTTCCAAATGACGAAGTGCGAAGCTCTTTCGATCGTCAGTCGTTAGAATAACTCCGCATACGGTTGCTTCCTTGAGCTTATCGACATTAGCTCCTTCGAGCTTAATTTCGTAATCGCCACGTCTGGTCAGAACCGTTGCACTCGCCGATATATCATTCAATTGTGATGCTCTGACACCTACCTTTGCAAAGGAATATTCTCCATTATTAATTGTAAGAGCTTTAAATGCCGAAGGTTTATCTCCAAGCTCCACATACGCATAGTTTCCCGCACCGAACAATGCCTCATCGTTACTCTGAGCTCCTTGCGGTACAACTTTTTTTGAAGTGTCAATGCTGCTTTTATCTGTAATGAGCACCGGATAGATTACGCCCAAAATATTTGTACCTTCAGCCCCGTCATGATAGGAGCCTGTCGCCATATTGCCGTGAGCCTTTGCAGTTGCCGATGTTACGGTATCAACTCCGTCTACGCCCTCCGCTTTATAAAAATCCTCATAAGGTATGTTCATAAGAGCATATTGGCTGACAGGAATCACGATATTGACCGGATAATCTGTAACACCGTCTTTTTTATAATAACGTATGTTTGTAACGGTCTTGCCGCCCAGTTCGCTAAAGCTTCCGCCCAACTCTATGCCTCTCCAAATATTGACAACATGCTTCAACCCCAGCTTGCTGTTGTCATTAAAAGTCAGTACGACAGCACTTACAGCGTCACTCGGATTGACACTTGTCCCTTCGAGAGTCATTTCAATATCTGCATGTCTGGCTCCTACAGTCAGCTTGGCGGTTACTCCGTCCCTAGATTCAATACTTCCCTTGATTTCCGAAAAAGAAATATTTCCGCTGTTCATCGACACTTCCTTATAATGCGAAGGAGCATCACTCAGTTTGTAATAGGAATAATCCGGACTTTCAAAAAGTGCATCCTTACCTCTATATGTAGTGGTTACAGTCTTACCTCTGTTCGTTACTACTATCGTTACCTCTGATGCGTCTGTAATTTCCGTCTTTCCGCTCAATATGGAGTTGTCGGATATCTTTACAGGATATATAATCCCCGATATATCGCTCCCGTCACTGTTTACATGATAAGAGCCTGCAGCAAGCGTTCCTGTGCGAGGCTTCATCTTTGTAGCCGAGCTTACAGCATCAACCTGTGCGGAATCCGGATTCAATTCGGACTTGTAAAAATCCGCATAAGGTATGTTCATAAGCACATAGCTTTCAGTGTCATTCAAAATCAAATCATTCGTTTCGTTTCCGACAGCTTCTTCCTGATCGAAATTTACTAAATCCGAAATCACCTCATTATTTTCAGATATATTATCCGGCAAGCTTTCCTCTGCCGCCGCTGTAATCGAAGCAAGAGGAATCGCTGCAAAAATCAAGGTAAATGCCAGAACTGACGACAATACTTTTTTATAAACTTTCAAATTCTATTCACCAACCTTTTTATCAAATCACACTGTTTGCATAAACTTTGCATCAAAATGCATATTATTATTTATCACTCCTTTCATAAATAAATATAATCAAATTAGACTAAACTAACTCATTGCTTTTAAAAAAAATCAATTGACAAAATCAAATGATTTTTATGTTTCCGACTATGCAATATACTGTTAGTTTGAACTAATGATTATCCCGAGTATAACAAAGTTTGATTATAAAATCAATATTCAAATATACATTATATAGATATCTCCGAAATATTTATATAAATACCATATTCAAAGTGTTTGCCGCATATTGACTATAATATCAATATGCAGCAATAATGCACTTAGAATAATATCAATACTCGTTACTGATTTAAGCTTCAGTTAAACGCTCTGTACAGGAAAGTGGTGATCTGCGCTCTGCTGCATGCTTCATCGGGCGAAAAGGTCGAAGCCGCAGTTCCGCTTGTAACACCTTCTCCTATGGCCCAAGCTACGGCATCACGATAATAATCTCCGGCTTTTACATCCTTAAAAACATGAGTCTGTGCGGATGATGCCGGACTGCCTTTTGCTCTCCACAGCATAGTGATAATCTGTCCTCTGGTACAAGTCTTTTCAGGCGAAAATCTCATTTCCGAGGTTCCTTCGCTAACCCCCGAGGAAAGTGCCCATGCAACCGCATTCGCATAATAAGCTGATGACGGAACATCTGTAAACTTCATTTCCTCTGTCGGGTCCGGTCTGCCCGCAGCCCCCCATATAAGCTGAACCGCTTGAGCTCTGCTGCAAGCCGTCTCGGGTTCAAATCTTGTATTTGATATTCCCGAAGCAACTTCCGTTTCAAGCGCCCATACTACAGGCTTAAAGAAATAATCCGAAGCCCTCACATCCTCGAAAGGATATTTTTCCGGATCGAAAAATTCCACTTCATAATTAAGACTTTCGAAATTCCCCAATTTATTTTTCAGTCCTGTGACTTCAACGTTATACTTCCCATCGTAAGAGTAAATTTCTCCCGGACGGAATATTATACAGTTAGGAATCGCATAATTGTCAAGATTGATATTATAGTACAAAGAGTTGGTTACCGGATAAAGTGTCTTATCCGAAAATTTCCATACACGACCGTCACTCTTTCTTGTCAGATTAACCTTGATTGAGGAAACATCAGGCACTCCATATCTGTCGGGATTCAGCGATATACTCCATGCCGTATAACCTTTAAAACTGACTGCCGATGCCGGAAAATTCCCGGACGGCGGCCACGAAATATAGTTATAGTCAGAATCATTGCCCGATTTATCAACTACCCATTCATCTATATAATTGTCCGTCTGCCCGAATCCTACTTTTCCCATAACGGGATTTAGCTGCCATCTCCTATGCCCCAATACATCTATATTTTCAATATCGCTGTCATCCATAAATGCGTCTACCGAATTTATCAAATTTGCACGATAACTGCTGTAATATATATTACTGTGTGATGTGGCATTCAAAGCCCTGTCATAAAAACGTTTCGACATATTTACAGGTCTGTAAGGATAATGAGTTAAATTGTTTATTGCCGCCAATATGACAGACCCGTATTGAGCATTCTCGGAATACTCCGCATCGAGCCTTACCGATGAAAGTCCCGCCAAATTTCTCAGTACATTAAGTCTGTCTGCAGCAGCCTGCAAATAGACCTGTTTTACAGTTCCCGCTTTGTACGGGGTTCTGTAAGACGGCGTTTTTTCATACAAGTCGGCATAACTGTAATGAATCCGATTTTTATTCAACATCTCGCAGATTTCAGCTTTGCTGTACTTTTTTGCAGACAGGCTTCCACTTTTAGAAGCCGATAAAGCTGCTTTATCATCTCCTGCCGCAAACACTGGAACGGCTGAAATTATAACCAGCACCGCCAATACACAAGCTGCATACTTTTTTAATCCCATAGTCTTTATTAATCCTGCCTTTCAACTTTTCCTGCGGATTTTGTTTTTCTTTAATCTCTTTGAAAAAGCTCATTTATAAGTTCTTTTCCCTTGTGTGCGGGTATTATATTTTCGGAACTATGCCATGTTGTTTATAAGGCTGCTCAGAGTCCCTTCATAGCAACATTCTATCTGAGTGATCTTCGTATAATCATTGGGACGCATAAGCGAAGGTTCTTTGGGAAGATTCAGAGCCTTACTGCGCATAAGGATCTCACTTACAAATTCCGAGCAGAAATAACTGTATTTTCTGCGATAGGATATCCCCAATCTACATAGGAAAAGACCTATTATATTGAATCTATAAGCTCTTGCATTTTTCAGCATATCCTCAACTTCCCTCTTTGCCGCCTCATAAATCTCGTCCTCTACTTTAAGCTCATAAAGTGCACATGGAATATACCTGTCTTTTTTATAAAAGCCGTTTATAAGAGGTTCGATTCTAAGTCCCGCCGGCAGAGGTACATACACATACTTTCTGGCAAAGCTGTACAGAGGCTGCAAGTTTTCATCAAAGGATATGGAGGCATGTGTGTACATGTCGGCTGTGACCAGTTTTATAAGCTTCGAAACATATGTATTTGAATGAGTAAGCAATATATAAATAGATTTCATATTTTACTGTCCTTTTATATATTTAAATATTTAAAGAAAATTTTATATCGGTTTTTATTATTACATAATTGCACATCACTTAAAATACTTGATTGCACATTCTTATAATTTTTTAAGATTTTTTAATCTTATTAAATAATAAATTTCTACGGGGTAGCGTCCTTGGCTGTTCTGCATACGATAAAACCCGGCTGAAACATCTCCAACCGGGTTATTAATATTATTTTATTCGTTTTTATTAACGGTCGATATGATGAATTCTATTTAACATAGCTGTTAATGGTATCTATCATATCCTTATCAGCCTTATAATAAACCTTAAGTCTGCCATCAACGATTTCCATGCGACTTTCAGCGATAAGACCGTTTGAAAAAGCTGTCTGAAGAGCTTCATCCATCTGCTTGTCCGAAAAAGCCTTGAGATTGCCGTAGTCCGCTCTCAATGCTTCCTGAACATCTTCCCTGGAAGCCTCTTTACCTGAAGTAAAGAACTTTAACATTGCCATATTTAACGGTAATAACATTTTTACGCCTCCCTTGTTGCTCTATCCTGAGAAATAGCGAGGAGTGCTATACCTGCTACCATGATAACCGCTCCTGTCCATCCCTGCCAAGGAATAGCATAGCCGTCAACACCGAATATCAGACCGATTACGATGTAGCACCAAAGCGGACCCCAGAATGCATAGCCGCCGTTGCAGCCCATGCCCAGCGCAGCGCCGCACATTGAAGCACCTTTATACCAGAATTTGAACGAGAATGATGCAAACATACCTCCAACAAAGAACATCCAAAGTGAAGGCATATCGGTCAGAGCCGCACCCAACCATGTAAAGCCTGAACCGATGCCGTCTCCGCCTATGAGAGACAGAATAGATACAAGTATAACACCGTTTACGATACCGGATGTGCACTGACGAATAATAATTGCAACTTCATAATCAGCTATACAGCAAGCATATCCACCTACAGCACCTTCTATGCCCCAGCCCAAAGCTGCACAGAAAGCCGCTACCATACCGAGTATAGCCTTGCCGTCAAAGTTGAGGCCGTCCGTCATGCTGGAAGATCCGATAAGAACCGCAGCGGCGAAGCAAATCAAAATACCTAAAATCATGCCGAATGAGAGCTTCTGCTTATAGATGAGACGTCCTATGATAGCACCTATAGCCGCATTAAGAGCTGCGATAGGTACGATGATAGAGCCTGCCATCTGAAGACCTATAACATATGCAGTGGAAGCTAAAGGACCTCCTATGATAGCTGCAAGAATCAAAATTCTGCCCGGTTTGGTTGCGAGCGTACGACCGAATTCTCCGAGTCTGCCGATGAATCCGCCGTAAATAAGTGACCATACTCCTGAGCAAATGTCATTTACAGCCGCTCCGAGCGCACTCAAAGTATAAACAAGTGCAAATGCGGATATTCCCGCAGCGATACCTGTACCTCCGTAAAGTTCGCCCCATACGCCTGTCGCCATGCCCTGTGTCATAAACGCAGTGTATCCGCCGTATAAGAAGCCTGAAAGAATGGCTATCATTATACCTTTTTTACGGTATGCTTTGTCACGGGCTTTTTTTGCAGCTACTACTTCAGGTGTAACCGCTCCGTTGTTACTCATACTTTTTCCTCCTTAAAAATAATAACACTTACAACGATAACAACAACTTGTTCTATATTTAAGAACATTCATTATTATATTTTAACGCATTGGTAAATGCAAGAATAAAACATTGGTATATCAGTTAAATTTTGAAAAAATTTAATAAATTAATCATTTTTATCATCAATTTATGCAATTTTTTTCTTATTTCGTGACAAGTAATGCGGCTGACAGCATATAACAATACAGTGCCAAAAACCGCTTGCACTTTGGCCTTTTCAACATTATAATAGATTGCATAACAAATATAGGTAATCCGTCGCTCAGGAGCAGTATCCACAAACTGTACGAATGAAACAGAAATCCATCACCTCTGTGGAAGATGGATTTTTTTATTAAATACTTGCTTCTGTCGACCATTGCGTCCTTGTGCAGCACTATTTCGTTGCCTGTCAAATAATATAAGCGACATTCGGTGTCATAATATCATTACAGGATTGAAATGTCTGACTATTACGATATTTTCGACCTAAGGAGGAGTAAAATGAAAATTAAAAAAATGCTTGTCGCAGCACTCTCAATTTCTCTTTTGCTGACAGCTTTTGCAGGCTGCGGCACCGGAACGTCCGATAAAAACGGCGGCGCTCAGTCCTCAGCTCCGACTCTCGCCGAAGGCAATTACAATATAGGAATTTCTCAGTTTGCCGAGCATGCTTCTCTCGATAATTGCAGAGAAGGATTTATCGCAGGATTGGCGGATGCAGGTATTGTGGAAGGTAAAAACCTTGTAATTACTTATGATAATGCTCAAACAGATACCGGCACGGCAAGCACTATTGCAGAAAGCTATATTTCAAAGGGTGTGGACATGATAGCCGCAATAGCTACTCCTTCCGCACAGGCTGCATTCAATTCCGCTATGAGTTCAAATATTCCCGTAATTTATACAGCTGTCTCGGATCCTGTAGCCTCGGGTTTTGCAACTGCTGACGGAAAAAGTACAGGTGAGATAACAGGTTCTTCCGACATTCTTCCTGTCGAGGAACAGCTCAAGATGATTCGCCGTCTTATGCCGGATGCAAAAAAAATTGGTATTCTTTACACTACCAGTGAAACAAATTCCGTCAGTGCCATTGATAAATATAAGGAATTGGCTCCTAAATATAATTTTGAAATCGTCACTACAGGTATAAATACCATATCAGATGTCGATTTGGCAGCATCCGATATCATTACAAAGGTTGATTGCCTCTGCAACCTTACGGACAATACCGTGGTCGAGGCGCTGCAGACCGTTCTTGACAAGGCGAATAAAGCTGGGATTCCCGTTTTTGGAAGTGAAATAGAACAGGTAAGGGCAGGATGTACAGCTTCCATGGGTATAGATTATTATACTCTCGGAAAACAGACCGGCGAGCTTGCCGCAAAAATTCTCAAGGGTGAGGCTAAAGCTTCACAAACGCCGTTTATCACAGCAACAAAGGCTGATTTATATGTAAATACGGCAGCTGCGGAAAAAATAAATTTCTCTCTTGATAAGGATTATATTTCCAATGCTGTAGAAGTATTTGATAAAATTGAAGCATAACATAATTTTTCGAAACTGAGCCCTCTGCGGCTATGAGGTAAAGAACGTGTCACTTATTTTAAGCGTATTTGAACAGGGCATGATTTATGCAATCATGGGACTTGGAGTATATATAACATATAAAATTCTGGACTTCCCGGATTTAACGGTCGATGGCAGCTTCCCTCTGGGGGCTGCCATTGCAGCGACTATGATTTCACGAGATATGAATCCGCTTCTGTCACTGCTCGTTTCTTGCCTTGCAGGACTTTTAACAGGCTTTCTTACAGGGCTTATACATGTAAAATTTAAAATCAGAGATTTGCTGTCCGGAATAATCATGATGACTGCGCTCTATACTGTGCATCTCGTAATTGCAGGTCGTGCCAATCTTCCGATATACGGAAAGAAAACTATATTTGACAATGACTTTGTAAATTCCGTTTTTACCGGAGCTGCTGTCACTTATAAGACCGTAATTATAATATTCATACTTACAATATTTTTTAAATATTGCCTCGACTGGTATTTGAGCACTCGTTCAGGGTTTATGCTCCGTGCGGTCGGCGACAATGAGACCATAGTAACATCCATGGGTGTCGACAAGGGTACCGTAAAAATTATAGGTCTCGCAATTTCAAATGCTTTAGTCACTATGAGCGGCTGCATATATGCTCAGCAGCAGAGATTCTATGATGCGTCGATGGGACCGGGAACAGTTGTAATAGGACTTGCAAGCGTAATAATAGGAACAAGCCTTTTCAGACATGCAGGCTTCATAAGAGTGACCTCAAGTGTCGTAATCGGTTCAGTCATTTATAAGGCATGTGTTGCCGCGGCAATTAAAGCTGGCATGCCTTCCGCATATCTCAAACTTATAACCGCCGTACTCTTTCTTGCAATCTTGGTCTTGAGCATGGAGCGCAAGCATAAGCATACGCCCGCTTCAGCAAAAACGGCTGTGACTGCTGCCGCAGCCGATGAAAAAGCGTACATAAACGGCTCAAACGCTTCCGATTTATCAACTTCGCAAAGCAGGGAGGCTTCCGCCGCTTCACCTCATTCATATGATGAAAGTAAGGACAGATAAAATGCTGGAATTGAGACATATCGAAAAAATTTATAATAGAGGAACCGTCAACGAACAATGCATTTTCAAGAATTTCAACCTGTCCGTCAATGACGGAGATTTCGTATCGGTTATAGGCAGCAACGGTTCGGGAAAAACCTCCCTGCTCAACATTATCTGCGGAAGCATAGATATAGACAGCGGCGCCGTGCTCATAAACGGTGATGATATAACTCACAAAAATGAATATCTCAGACATCGCAGCATAGGCAGAGTTTATCAGGATCCTTCAAAGGGAACCTGTCCGTCTATGAATATAATTGAGAATATGTCTATTGCAGACAACAAGGGTAAAAGCTATAATATGCGCCGTGGAATTAATCGTTCACGCATAAATTTCTATCGTGAAATACTCAGAGATTTGAACCTCGGCTTGGAAGACAAAACCGATATTCCCGTAGGCGCTCTCTCAGGAGGTCAACGTCAGGCACTCTCGTTAGTTATGGCTACAATGAACCCGTTAAAGTTTCTTATTCTTGACGAGCATACTGCTGCACTTGATCCCAAGACTGCCGAGACCATAATGAAATTGACGGATAAAATCGTCAGGGAAAAGAGAGTCACAACGATAATGGTCACACATAACCTGAAATATGCTATCGAATACGGCAATCGCATTCTTATGATGCACGAAGGGCACGTTATACTTGATAAAGAGGATGTCGAAAAAGCTTCAACCTCTATAGATGATATTCTGGATTTATTCAATCAGATAAGTCTTGAGTATGGAAATTAACTCCGAACTCACTTGATATACACAGTATTTCTATTGGGATTAAACTTTAAGGAGAATTTATTAATGTTGAATTTAAAAGAATTTAAACATATTCATTGCATAGGTATAGGAGGCATAGGTCTGAGCGCAGTCGCTGAAATTCTTGCAAGCAGAGGATGTGAGGTGTCAGGTTCCGATATGAAGCTGTCGGATGTTACCGAACACCTCATATCGAAAGGTATTAAGGTATACGAAGGACACAGTGCGGATAATATAAAGGGTGCCGATTTAATAGTATACTCGGCTGCGGTTTCACCGGAAAATCCGGAGCTTACAGCTGCAGAAGCTGAAGGCATTCCCGTTGCAACCCGTGCGGAAGCTCTGGGCGCTTTGATGCAGGATTATCCTACCGGCATTGCAATCTCGGGAACACATGGAAAAACGACTACCACATCTATGGTTTCTCTTATTTTGGATAATTCGGAAACGGACCCTACGATACTAATCGGCGGCAATCTGCCTCAATATCACGGCAACGTAAAAATCGGACACGGCGACTACTTCGTCACGGAAGCCTGCGAATACATGGACAGCTTTCTGAGCCTGCACCCGAAGATTGAAATTATATTGAACATAGATTCCGACCATTTGGATTACTTCAAAGACATAGAGCATATAGTCAACTCATTTGACAAATTTGCATCACTTATTCCCGATGACGGCATAATATTCGCCTATGATGCAAATCCTTTCGTATCCGGTATAATTCAAAGCAAGGAACTGCGTGATCGAGTTGTGACTTACGGCTTCAGCCCTCACAGCGATTTTTATTCTTCCGATATCAAATTCGATAATAACGGTTACCCGTCCTTCGATGTATATAATAAAGGAGAACTGCTCGGCAGAGTCACCCTTTCCGTACCGGGTGAGCACAATATTTCAAACGCAATGGCATCCATAGCCTGCTGCTACACTCTGGGAGTCGATATAGAAAGCATAATCAACACGCTTAAGGAATTTAAAGGCACACACAGGCGCTTTGATATAATCGGTGAAACGTCAAACGGTGTAAAGGTAATAGACGATTATGCCCATCATCCTACAGAAATAAGCGCTACCCTGAGAGCTGCACAAAATATGCCTCACGGCAGGCTTTGGTGTTTGTTTCAGCCTCATACCTACACTCGCACCATGGCACTTTTTGATGAATTTACCAAATGCTTTGACGATGCGGATATTCTTATAATGGCGGAAATCTATGCTGCTCGTGAAAAAAATATTCACAAAATCAGTTCCAAAGAACTTATCAATGAAATAAAGCAGCAAAAACCTGCAAAAGAAGCTTACTATTTCAACAGCCTTGAGGAAATAGCCACTTTCGTCGGAAACAATGCTCAGCCGGGCGACGTGGTCATCACTATGGGCGCCGGTGATATTTACAAGGTCGCCGAGCTGCTTATGAAGCAGTAGGATTATGCATATCGCATAACCGACTCGTCATGTTATTTTTAATTTTCAAGCCTGAACGCTAAAAGGAGATTTGTAAGACAAAAACGTGTATAAAAATCGGCGATAGAACAAAAGATCCGACAAAACCGTTATCCGCCATGCGTGTTGATTTTTCAACGTGTATGGCGGATTAATCTTTTTACTAAGTATTATTTTTCAATATTATTTGTTTTGTAGCTTCAAACTCATCTATTCGGATTTAAAAGCTGATAATTTATTCCTGCGAGCATTTCATCCGCTATATTTAAAAGCTTTTCTTTAGGAATGGACATTTCCTTTTCAAACCATCTGCGCAAAAGTCCTATCAATCCGAATGCAACGAAGCTCAACACATAGTCCGCATCCTCCACCGAAATCTTAGGGAACCGTTTCTTCATAATTTCAGTTCCGTTCTTGTAAATAAATTCAACAACCCTGCCTGTAAAATCGCTGCTTGCATTATTTACGAACAGAGCCTCACATACACTTCTATTTTCAACTACAAAATCAAGCAGCGGCTCAAAAAACTTGCGCATCGAATCTTCCGTTTCATCATATTCATAGCGATCTATCATTTCCTGAGCCTGCTCAAGCAAATCTGTTTCTAAATCCTGTAACAGCTCGTAAGTATTTTTATAATGTAAATAGAACGTCGCTTTATTTAAATCCATTTTTTCCGTTATATCCCGTGCAGAAATATCTGAAAAATGTTTTTGCCGTAGCAATTCCGCCAAACCCTGCTTAAGCAATCTGCGGGTACGCTTTACTCTTCTGTCATCTTTATTTATAACCATAAAATTCCTCCAAGCTTTTTTCTGCCTTCAATAATATTATTTTTTATTCGGCGTGGGAAAGTATCAAATCCTGTACAATTTTCTTTTGCCTGCGGCACAACTTTTATTTTTTTACACAAAGACAATAATTTGTATTGCCTTTTATGGATATCAGTATTATAATCAACTTTAATCAATTAATCAACTATTTACGCTTTATTTTTACTTATTAAAATCACGTTTTCAATTAATATGATATACATTTCTTATTATACAAGGAGGACTACTTCTCATGAAAGCTTATAATAAAAGTTTAAAAATAGCTTCCGTTTCAGAAGCACGCAGAAAAATTGCCGCCCGTAGCAGGCAAGCAGCTCCCAAGCGGGCGCTCTCACTCCTGCTCGCAATCTGCATGCTCACCTCGGCAGCGCCCGCCTTCGCACAGGAGTACACCGCAGGAATAACCCCTACCTATGACGAAGCATACTACGGTGTACTCGACTACTACGGCAATCTGACCGACGGCAGTATAGTAAAAAGCTATATCATGAACGGTGCAAACTCAATAACCGATTATGGCAATTATGAAAAAGTCGACAATCTGACGGACGGCACCGAACCCGTATCAAAAAACGGTGTTGTCAGCTTCAACTTCAAAAATGATAAAATCCCCGATCACTTCTATTTCGAGGGAAAAAATTCAGCTATCTATAATGAACTGCCTTGGAAAATTTCCATGACCTACAAGCTCAACGGTGTTCCTGTAGAAGCTGAAAAGCTTGCAGGTAAAAACGGTATGGTGGAAATAGCTTTGAATATCGTACCCAATAAATCCGCCTCGGATTATATGAAAAATAATTATACTCTTGAAGCTATAAGCATCTTCAACCAGAGCGATATACTGTCACTTGAGCAGGAGGGCGGTCAGGTGCAGCTTATAGGCAATCTTCGCACCGTAATATTTGCAGCCATGCCCGGTGCCGAAGAGCACTTTAAAATTTCGGTGGGAACGGATAAATTTCAATTTTCGGGTTTTACCTTTATAATGGCTCCCGCCACTCTATCTCAGATGGACATGCTCGGTGATTTACAGGATAAAAAGGATAAAATTAAAGAGGATTATGACAAGCTCAGCGGCAGCATTGACAGAACGCTTGATGCACTTTCAAATATGGAAGGCAGCCTAAATTCATCGGCTGCCGGCTTGGATGAACTGAACACCGCTCGAGGTATCATCTCCGCCGGCAAGGGCGGCATCTACAACGATATAGATAAGAGTAATGCCGATTTATCAGGTCTCGCACTCGATATACAGCCTATATATCAAAATCTTGCAGATACGAGCAAAGCGGTCGCCGATTCAAATTCCGCAGCACAGAGTATCGTCAATTCAGCCGATTCCATGAAAGGCAATCTGAAAGATATAAGCAAATCACTCAATGCCGTAAAAGGTAATCTGGACAAGATAAAAAAGAGTACGGATTCTCTTTCAAAAAATAATAAGGACTTAAAGAATTTAATCACAAAGACAAAAGAGCTGAGCGGCTACGTAGATAATATCAGCTATGCACTGGATAAACTCGATAACATACCCGGAGGCTCAAGCAGCAGTACATCGCAGCTTTCAGACTCTGCAGATTTGATAAAGGCATACAATGCCTTAAAGAAAGACAAAAACGGAGCAAAAAGTGCTCTGAATCTTTTAAATGCCGCCGGACTGATAAATCCGAACGGAATTACGGATGAAAATGCCGCAATCGCCGCTTTGCTTAAAAGTAAGCTGGGAATTTCGGATGCAGCGGCTGCCGCTCTTGCAGTTCCTATAGCTGCAGCTGTTGCCGACAGCAGTAAAGCTGCAGCATTTGCAGAAATCGAGACACAGAACGGTCTTCCTACCGGTACTCTTTCTTCCATACTTGCAGCATATAAGAACCTTAAGCGACTGGCACCATACTACGTTATTTACATAAATACCGGCGGTGGCAATCCGAGTATCAAGGAATTCGCTTTTGCTGCCATAAAGGCTTCATATGCATCAAAAGGTCAGACTATCAGTGATTCAACTGCCGAGCAGTTGGCATCCACCGTCGCCTTACTCTATGCTCAAAGCAACGAGGGTGAAGATATGGAAGGTCTGAAAGCCCTTATTGACAACATCGACAAAAATATAAGCGGTGCGCTGAACAATGCTTCCAACACTCTTAACAATAATATCAATTCCATATCGCACCCGACCTCAGAGCTTTTGAAAAGAGCTTCGGATATATTGGATGACTTGGACGTGCTTTCAAAGACTTTGGACGATTTGGAAAATGTAAACGGTGCCGCCGGAGATTCGGTTGAAAATGCAAAAGATATTATTGATAAATCAAGTGCGGCTATAGATAAAATCAATGAAATTATAGATGAAATTCACAGTCTTCAAGATATAATGAACGATTATGAGCCGAAAGCACAGAATGCATTAAAAAATATGCAAACATTATCCAAAGATACGGCAAGCTCCGTAAAGAATCTGAGCACATTGATTTCCAATACCACCAAGCTTTCAAAAGAAAGCGGAACATACCTTGATAAGGGAACTCTCGATACACTGTCGTCCCTTTCAGAAACACTCAGAAGAACGGCTGATGCCGTAGGCACGGCAAAGGATGTCAAATCGGCAAAGAACGATATCGACAGCATAATACGGGACATCTGGGATGAACATACAGGAGAAATAGATAATCTTCTGAATATGGACACTTCCTTGCCGGCTGTATCATTGACCTCTGAAAAGAATCCGTCTCCTACCACCGTTCAGGTTCTCATTCGCTCACAGGAAATAAAAGTGGACGATTCTTCCGAAAGGACTGCAGCTGAGGATGCTATAGAAAATTCCAGTTTCTGGGGACGTGTAAAGCAGATGTTCGTCGATATAGGTCATGCCGTAGCCAATCTGTTCAAGTAATCGGGAGGTATTGTTTTGTTAGATAAAATATCACATATCCTGACCCGTAAGCCGAAGCTGATATTGACAATTTCTCTGCTTATGCTTATCCCGTCAATCATAGGATATTTAAGTACAAGAGTAAATTACGACATTCTGTCATATCTTCCCAAGGATTTGGAAACTACCAAAGGCGAAGCCCTGCTCGAAGAGCCTTTCAAAATGGCAGCTACCAGTATGCTTGTAGTTGAAGACATGCCGAATGTATATACCGAGGATTTGGTCAGGGATATAAAAAATGTTACAGGCGTAAGCAGCGTAACATGGCTCTCCGATATGGTAGGTCCTCAATTTCCTGTGGAAATGCTCCCGAAAGAGCTGACATCCCACCTTTATTCAGAAAATTCAACTCTTATCGTAATACAATACAGTCGAGCGGCATCCTCACAGGTTACCATGGATGCTATAGATAATATCCGTTCCCTCTGCAACAAGCATTGTTTCCTATCGGGATTTTCCGTTCTGATGAGAGATATCAGAGGTTATATGGATGCGGAGCTTCCTTTATATATAATGCTTGCCGTGCTTCTTTCAATGGGTGCCATGCTCCTCACTCTCGAATCAAGTGTGCTCCCGTTTGCATTTCTCGGTAATATAGGTCTGGCTGTAGCATATAATATGGGAAGCAATCTGTTTCTCGGAGAAATTTCATATGTGACGCAGGCTCTGGCTGCGGTACTGCAATTAGCCGTTACGATGGACTATTCCATATTTTTATATCACCGCTATTCGGAGGAAAGATGCAACTATGATGACCCCCGGGATGCGATGTCCGTGGCGGTAAAGGCTGCCTTCGGTTCGCTCTCGGGCAGCTCGCTCACAACCATCGCCGGTTTTTTGGCGCTGTGCTTTATGCACTTTTCGCTCGGATTAAACATAGGACTTGTCATGGCAAAGGGTGTAATTCTCGGTGTTTTGACCGTAATTATAGTACTCCCGTCCATACTGCTTCTCTTGGATAAACATATTCAGAAACACACTCACAGGAGCCTTATCCCTGACACCTCAAAGCTCACGGCGTTCATAATGAAACATAAAACTTTGACTCTCGTAATATTCGCTCTGTTGATAATTCCCGCTTACTACGGTCAGGCTCATGCGGATACTTACTACAAGATATCGGATTCTCTTCCTCGAGAAACCCCGTCCACAATCGCAAGCGAAAAACTCAGCAGCAACTTTAATATAGCAAGTATGCATGTCGCAATAGTTGATGCGGATTTACCTTCAACTGCAATGAATAATATTGAAGCTGAAATAAAGGAAGTAGACGGCATCAGCTCCGTTATTTCCTATAATTCAATATTGGGTGCCGGAATACCCGATTTCTTCATTCCCGAAGATATCCACAATATGCTGAAGCAGGACGGAAAACAGCTGATTATGATAAATACGGAATACGAAACAGCTTCCCGGCAAATTGCCGATCAGGTCAAAACTCTGAATAAAATACTGAAAAAATATGATTCATCAGCGATGCTCACCGGTGAAAGTGCTATGACTGAGGATCTGATTTCCACGACCTCTACGGATTTCAAGGTTACGAACTATATAACATTGGCTGCGGTATTTTTTATAATACTTTTCGTACTGCGCTCGCTGAGTATTCCGATTGCTTTGATTATACCGATAGAGATTTCCATATATATAAACCAGTCCTTCGTGTATTTCCTCGGCGGCAAGATGTTCTTCATAACGCCGGCGCTTATATCGGCAATACAGATGGGTTCAACTATAGACTACGCTATATTAATGACTACAAGATTCAAAGAGGAAATACAGAACGGTCTGGATAGAAAAGCTGCGATTACGGTAGCTGCTACAGAATCCGACAAATCAATATTTACCAGCGCTCTGGTGCTTTTCACCTCCATGCTGGGCGTAATGCTCGTCTCTCACATAGATCTGATTTCATCAATATGCATAATGCTTGCAAGAGGTGCTATAATATCCATGCTGATATGTGTAGTAGTGCTGCCCGTAATACTTTATGAATTCGAGCCTGTTTTCGCACGAACAAGCTTAAAATGGAGA
The DNA here is from genome assembly GCA_052169645.1 of Anaerovoracaceae bacterium. Taxonomy (GTDB): domain Bacteria; phylum Bacillota; class Clostridia; order Peptostreptococcales; family Anaerovoracaceae; genus JAIKWW01. The sequence continues at coordinate 37,207 of JBQNCA010000003.1, read as the reverse complement.
AGCAACTCCGATTGACTCGGTTTTATATATAAATTACTTTTATTCTTGAAAATCAGATTGAAGTTTAAAACGACAATATGCCCGTCTTTACCGCAAAGCGGCAAGGATGGGCATATTAAAATTGATAAGAATCTACTTTTTATTTATGAAGATATTTCTCAATCCTCTACTCTTCTTATATTTGCACCTATCTTTTTAAGCTTATCCACAAATTCGCTGTAGCCTCGTTCTATATGGTATATTTCTGAAATCTGTGTTGTTCCTTCCGCTGCAAGCGCCGCTATAACCAATGCCGCACCTGCACGTAAATCGGTAGAAACAACATGAGTTCCGACAAGCTTTGTATTTCCCGGAATTATAGCCTGACGACCTTCAATTCTAATACCCGCGCCCATGCGGTTCAGTTCATTTATATGCATATAACGGTTTTCAAAAACAGTTTCTATTACAGAACTCGTACCCTTGACAGTTGTCAAAAGCGCCATAAACTGAGATTGCATATCTGTCGGAAATCCCGGATAAGGCATGGTCTTTATATCGGTTGCAATCATCTCGCAATCATCAGCCTTAACTCTGAGCCCGTCGACAGTATCCTCTACCGTACAGCCGCACTCTGAAAGCTTTGCAATTATAGGTCTTACATGATCGGGCACTACATTTTTTATCAACACGTCACCGTGAGTAATCGCTGCCGCCACCATAAAAGTTCCCGTCTCTATCCTATCGGGAATGACTATGTGATTTGTTCCGTGCATATGCGGCACGCCTTCTATCTTTATGGTGTCGGTGCCGGCTCCTCTGACCTTTCCTCCCATTTGGTTAAGGAAGTTTGCGAGGTCAACGATTTCAGGTTCCTTTGCTCCGTTCTCAATAATAGTTACGCCCTCCGCCATAGCTGCAGCCGTCATTATGTTTTCGGTTGCACCTACACTCGGAAAATCAAGATATATTCTTGCTCCATGCAGTTTCGTCGCCTTTGCCTCCACATATCCGATGCCTCTTTCAATTTCAGCACCCATGCTTTCGAAGCCTTTAAGATGCAGGTCTATAGGTCTCGCTCCTATAGCACAGCCTCCCGGAAGCGGAACTCTCGCACTGCCGAAGCGTGCAAGCAAAGGTCCCATGGTGAGAATGGATGCACGCATACGGCGAACCAGCTCCTGCGGAGTTTCGTTGGATGTTATTTTTTCCGCATTCAGAGATATGGCATTACTTCCGAAGTCGGGATTAACCTTTGAGCCGAGGCTCTCAAGAATTTTGCACATGACATCCACATCTCTCAAATCAGGAGCGTCATATATAATACATTCCTCATCCGAAAGCAGTGAAGCCGCCATTATAGGCAAAACGGCATTTTTTGACCCGCTTATAGTAACCTCACCTTTAAGCGGTCCGCTCTTTTCAACTAAAAACTTTGCCACATCTATCCTCCTGAAATTGCTTGCTCACGCAACTTCACATCTATATCATAACGAAAATATCTCGAAATATATTACACTATATTGCTTATGACCGAATTTTTTTCGGTCAGCCACGCATATTTTAATAATAAAACCACAAAATGCGCACAAAAACAGAGTGTCCTCCATTTTGAGCACCGGAAAGATTATAATGGCTTTGCGCTAAAAAGTCAACCTCAGGTAGACAAGCTTTCATAACCGACTCTTTCCCTCAAAATTATATTCACAACAATTATCATATATTAATATTATCATATTTTAATATATATCGAAAAATAAATTTCGGCAGCTATGAATCTATGCTTTCTATATCAATTATCACAAGCTCAGGTCTGTTAAAAATGCGGGGAACCATCGTGCTTTCTCTCGCAAGACCTCGACTCACTATCATAGTGCAGGCTTCAAAATCATAGCGACCTCCTGCCAGTTTGGGAAAGACTCCCTGATCCGGTGCAAAGGTTCCGTTAAGAATTCCGGGTATACGCCACTGTCCGCCATGAGCATGACCGCATAAAACCAGATCAGCCCTATGCCTGCTGTACATTTCTATCAAATCGGGTCTGTGAGCGAGAAGCACCGAAAATTTATCGGATGCTCCCGAATCACAGGCGCTTTCAACCTGCCGTTCCATAGCCGGTATCCCTATTATCTCCGGATCCTCCGCTCCGCAAATTTTAATTTGAGATGCTCCGACGGAAAGCAGTGAATTATCGCCTCGTAAAACCGTCACTCCTGACGCTGCAATCCGCTCAAATAGTTCCTCCGCATCCGGTCTGCGAAGCTCATGATTCCCTGTAACATAATAGCAAGGCACAAGTTTCACCGCTTTATTGACAAAGCTCCATGCCTCGTTTTCTGTAAGCTCATCATCAAATATATCTCCGCTCATCACCACTGCATCAGGAGTCTGTGCTTCTATTGCAGATATCAGTCTGCTTTGTCCGTCGCCGTAGCGGCATGAATGTAAATCAGTTACCAATGCAAGCCTTATGCGATTTTTCACATCGGAAGTCTTTATGCTGTATTTAACAAGCTTCAATCTCATGTCACAGCTTATCAAAATCAGTATTATCATTACTGTAAATATTGCAATGTAAATCATGCATTTCCCTCTTTTCAAAAGCATATTATATCACAGTATATACCTTTCAATAAAATTCTTAACACAAAAAATAAGGTGACGTGCAAAAAGCGTAATCACCTTGTTATACGATATTTATCCCGAATTTATACTATTTTTTAAAGCTGCGTTTGAATCATGCTTTTAAGCTTCAGGCTTCTTCACCTATACTTATTGCTGTCTACAACAGCTTATCGGTTCTTATTTACTGATTTTCAAAAATTATATATCATTCAGCTCTGAAACAGATTCTATTGAGATTAAGCAAAGCGGCAGCCCCCGCAAGAGTCGTTCCGTAAAAACGGACATCCTTGTTAAGCTCCATATAATCCACTATTGAGCCGTTGACCAAAGTACTGCCGGTACATAGAATAAGATCCGCCCATTCTATGGCGTCATCCATAGCGGTTTTACCGTTCTCAACTGTTACTCCATGCTGTTCCTTGCCTATATTCACCGGATTCAGATCCAAGAGCCTCATTTCATATTTTTCAGCCAGGCGTGCAAACAGCGCAGGCTGATATCCGACCTGCAAAATCTTAGGCTTATCGTAATTATCGGAAAGCCATTTCATACAATCGCCCGCACACAGCTCCGGCTCATCGTTTCTGCAATGTATGGTCTTATCCGTAAGTCCGAGGTATTTCATTACGGCATTTAACGCTGCTATAAATAAAGCTCTGGCGTATTCATCCCGAACTATATCCGCCTCTATTATATCCTGCAAACTGCCCTCATAATCGGCAGGCGTTGACGTAAAGGCCTGCCCTATGCAGCCTTTATATTCAGCCTTGAGCATTATTTCCTTTCCGTTTAAAATCGGATAATCCTTTCTTGAAGTATTACCTATAGCTTCTTCAGGAGTCATACCCTGTGCATGTATGGATATGCTTCCTACATCACAGCCGTGCTCCGCAAGGATTTTTTTAAATTCTTTTCTGAGCGTTTCAAATAATATTTCTACAGTCATCCAGTCTGTTCTCCATTCCTAAAAAATTCATAACGTCCGAATCAAAATTATCTGCAAAAAGCTCCGCACTTCCGCAAACCTTTCTCAAACGTCCTCCAAGCAATATTCCCACTCTGTCCGCCAACAGCTGCGCTTCTTCAAAATTATGAGTTACGAAAACTATTGTACAACCGCAGCTTGCATGAATATATTTTATCAAATCGTACATCTGCAATCGTGTGGCTGGATCCAATGCTGAAAACGGTTCATCCATAAAAAGTATTCTCGGCTTGAGAACTATGCTTCTGGCAAGAGCGGTTCTCTGCTTTTCACCGCCGCTGAGAGACTCCGGAAATCTCTCACATATATCATAAATCTTCAATTCTTTCATTATATTATTGCTGATTTTATGCCTTTGCTTTCCGGACACCCCTTTCATTTTAAGCCCGAACTCCACGTTCTGCCTGACCGTCATATTCGGAAAAAGACTCAAATCCTGATATACAAAGCCCAATTTTCTCAAACCCAAAGGAATTTGTCTGACCGGAGTATTCTCATAGTACACCGCTCCGGCAGCGGAACCGTGAAAACCCGCCATAGCTTCGAGCAGTATCGTCTTGCCCGCTCCGCTCTCTCCTATCAATGCAAATATTTCTCCGTCCTCGATTTTCAGGTTTATATCATCCAATCGAAAATCGCCCAATTGCATCGAATAGTCACTTACTGTTATCATTTCCAACCTCTTTCCGAAGAAATCCTTTGACGGCTCTAAACAAACGCCGTCCCCGGGAAGCGCCGCTGCTCCTGTCTGCAAGTGTTGAAATCAAAAGCGCAACACCGGACATTATAAGTATAATCATCGCACATGCCATCGCCTGTCCGGTATCTCCCGTAGCCATATTCAAAAATATGCTTGTGGGCAAAGTTTCGGTTTTCATTCGGGTTGCTCCCACAAACATCAGAGTCGCTCCGAATTCACCCATAGCTCTCGACCATGCGATCACCGCCGCACCCGTTATTGAATTTCCTGCAAGCGGCAGTATTATGGAAAAGAAGCTTCGACCTCTGCTCGCTCCGAGCGTACCTGCAATAAGCTCCAGTCTCGGATCCATTTCCATAAATGCGGTTTTTATTATTCTTATCACAAACGGTAAATTTACCAGTATATGAGCAATAACTATGCCTTTTACATTAAAAATAACGCTAAAGCCGTGAGCACTGAGATATTTACCAGGCATGGAAGAAAATATGAGCAGCAGGCTCAAGCCCAACATTATATTCGGAATTGACAGAGGAAGCTCCACAATAATCCCGGACAAACCCTTTAATTTAAAATCGGTTCGTGTCAATGCATATGCTGTGGGGATTCCGAGTAAAAGACATATTGCCGTCGACAGACATGATGTTTTTAAGCTGAGAAGTATTGCAAACTGTACCTCCCTGCTTTCAAACACCTGATTGAGATACGGTACTCCGCATATCACTATGGCTGCCATAGCTGTAAATATAAAAACGGTGACCAGCACGGCTATCGTGACAGTCACCATTTCAAAAGCGGAGCCTTTATTATCAGATGACAACATAACCCTCTGCCGTCCAAACGTTATGAGCCTCATCCGTATCGAGATACTTCAGGAATTCATCCAATGCTTTCTTATCCGCAGAACATGAAAGACTTGCTGCCGGTATTGTCTTTATATATTTATCCATACCTTCTATATCAAGAATTTCAATACCTTCTTTACCCTCGGCATTTTCTTTCCAAACTATGGCTGCATCAGCTTCCCCTGTAGAAAGAGCCGTTATCATTTCAGGCGCTGTAGATGTACGAGCTATAATATTTGCACTTTCCGACAAACCCGCATCTTTAAGTACGGCATTTGCAATCTTTCCTATAGGTGTCGCTTCCGCATCTCCCAAAACAAGTCTAACCTTGCCTAAATCGCTGATAGATGATATGCCGGCTTTATTTCCTTTAGGAGTAACTATTACAGGAATATGTTTGACCAAATCCTTGCTGTCCGTTATAAGATCCTTATTTTTTAAATTTTCCAGTTCCGTGCTTGCTCCGGCAATAAATAAATCTCCCTGATTTGTTGTGACGATCTGACTGTTAATTTGAGCTCCGTTTCCAAAAGTAAGATCAACCTCACAGTCGGTAGCAGCTTTAAAATTATCCACAATCTCGGTCATAGGAGCCTTCATTCCCGCACCGCAATAAATCATAAGGCTGTGTCCCTTCAGGTCAACCTGAGCTTCACTCTGCTTGACATCTGCACTCTGAGATTTCCCATCATTTGAGTCCGCAGCTTTATCGGAGTTGCAGCCTGTAATCAACAAAGCCATGGATAAAACCAAAATCAAAATAGTAATTTTACTTTTAGATACTTTCATTTTTAACCTCCATAAATAAGCATCTTTCCATAAAAATACATATTTAATCAAATTTAAATCTAATACAAATAAATCTTTTTTCATGAAAATAACTTTTTTCAATAGATAAGATTTATATCACAGCTTCTATAGATTAAATTATTATAAATATGTCCATTCGATATTTTTTATAGGAAAGTAAATTAATATAATTAAAAAAATAATATAACTGATATAAATATATTAACACCGGGATTATCAACTTACAATCTATAATTTCTATTCATATTCTTAATTTCCTGCATTTTTCACCAAAAAAGCAGTCCTAAGACTGCTTTATCGTAAACACATTTGAATATATATAATAAGAACCGCTTGAGGTATGCTGCGTATATCTCAGCATAGCTTTTGTTATTCCAGGTCCGGGTGAATACGAACCGTCTCTGTTTTTAATAGGCGCATTTCCGCTAAGGACTGTCAGTTCGGTTTGAGGAGATGCAGTTATATTTCTGTCATAGCTCACGAGGACGGGTGAAAATCTGACATTGCTGCCCGCTACATCTTTTTGAGACAGCGACACTGCATATTTCCCATATAAATATGCAGCATCCGTAGTGACCCCTGAAATGCCTTCAAACAGCTGAGAATCCATCTGCCATATATTTTTGCTTGTCCATGTCCGGACACTCATTCCTCGAAATGTTGCCTCATTCCTGAGCTTGCGCATATTCTCCATTCCGCCTCTATAATTCGGCTGCCACACGCTTCCGAGTCTCCAATTCTTTGAAGCTGTCGAAGAAAGATTATTGGAAATATCCGAATTAAGAGAAATCTTCTCAAGCAAGCCTGTAGGAATACCTTGCCATTCCCTTTTTACTATCGAAAGAAGGTTTTCGTCAAAGGAGATTACAACTACCTGATTTTCCATTCCGAATTCCTGAGTAAGCCTGCGTAATGCCGTTACAACTCCGACCTTTTTAGTGGTTTTCAATTCTACAAATATGACGACATCACGATTCTTGAATGTTTGAAAATACTGATCCAAACGTGCCATTCCTTCGCCGGCTTTCAAATTTTTCGGTTTCTTGAAGCTCAGAGCTGAAAGCTCATTCCATGAAGAATTTTCAACCTTCAGCCATTTATTATATAGACCTCCGGTATTTTGATCGTGATTTATAGCCAAGACTCCGTCCTCAGTCAGCCAAATGTCACATTCTACAGCGTCGGCTCCCGAAGCTGTTGCCCGTATGGCTCCCGACAGAGTGTTTTCCGTATTTGTTGAGGGTTGTCCTCTGTGCCCTGTCAGATACATAGTGCGACTGACCACAGGTGCGGAACTGTATATCGGAGATTCCAACACATCCAACACCTTCAGGGGTTCCGTGCTTACAATACCGTCCGCTCCGGTATTTATTGCACTGCATATATTTTCCTTTGCTCCGTCGCTTTCGACCCAAACAGTCAACATCCTACGCTGCATATATGCTACATTGTCCCTTGATGCAAGTTCCGAATCCAAGATCGCAATTTCTCCCAAGTTGAAATTCGTCGTATAAACTATATTCCAAAGTTCTTTATCGGAAAGCTTTCCATTCTTATCGGCATCTACGGAATTACGCTCAAAACGCACTATCCCTCTCACACCTTCACTCGATGAAGTTACGGTTCGTACAAGTCCTGCATCGGCATAATCCGCCATCACTGAAATATCCATTACAGAATTCCGATCTGTCCAGTCTTTTACAGCATCTGCGACCGACGAGTTTCTGAGATATATAATCGGAAGCACGGTTGATGCAGTCTTTTCATAGAATTCATCCAAGCTGTTTGCTATGAGCTTTCCGTCCGCACTGTATACCGTAAGTTTCGAATCGGGATAAATGATAATATTGGAAGGTCTGCGTGCTGCAAGGGCTGTCTCCTTTGCATCCGTTCCCGACTTCGCTATTACGGCAGGAACCGATACTATTGAGGTTTTAGGCTTATAAAGCTCGGCTCTGTAATCCGAATCCGGCTTTCCGGCTGTAATCTTTACTGAAATATTATCAACGTATAAGTCAACGCCTCTATTCGTTATTCCCAGTCTGCCATCCGTGCTGCCGCTGTACGGAACGGAGTCTATAAGTATATTGTCAATATACGATGTAGCTCTTCCTCCCTCGATTACGAGCTTAAAATGCCGCATAGCATCATCCGGCATATCGGTCCGGGTCCAGCCCCTGTTCATGACAGTCCATGTCCCTGACATCCGGCTCAGCTCCACGCCGTTTTCCGCTGTCGAAAGCTTTCTGGCAATGAACTGCCACCAATGCGATTCATCCTTATAAGCATACATCAGACCGCTCCATCTCAATTTGTCGTTGACTCCGGCAAAGCGTAAATCTGCTTCATAAACTATTTCCGAACCGTCTTTCACATCAAGATCGGGAAGCAGCAGTCTCCTTCCGTCCGTTCCTTCATTTGCACGAGTATTGAAATGCAGCATTCCGTTTACGATATCAAGCTGTGAACCTGATTGTTCCGTAAGCTCCCAACCCTCAGGGATTTTACCGTTCATGATCTTATCAAAATTTTCATTGAAAAATCTTGATTCTCCCGGTTTCAAAGCTTTGTCGGTATTTCCTCGAGCATTATCAATCTCCGAAACCGTTTCAGTTTCTTCTGCTGCAGCTCGCATAAGTCCACCGCCGTAATTTTTTTCATAACTGTCATACCTCTCATCCTCATAAATATTTTCCGATAATACTTCTTCTGAAGATGATAATGTTTTCGAATATAGAACTTCACTGTTTTGGGCATTTACATTTTCTGCAAAAATGTTTGCGGTAGGGACGAACGACAGTAATATTGCTATCGACGTTGCTGTAATTTGTCTGATAAATTTACGACATATCATAATTTCTTAGCCCCCGAAAGATAATCAATAAATTGCCTTGCCGTACGCCCCGACTTTCCTCCATGCCTCATCTCCCAACGGTCAGCCTCGGCAAGCAGTTCCTGCTCCGAAAGCTGTATTTCTTGATTATCCGACGCTAAAGCTTTTACGATTTCATAAAATTCTTCACGAGACGGATTGAAATATCCGATAGTAAGTCCGAATCTTGATGAGAGTGACAGCTTTTCCTGCATAGTGTCCGAGCGATGTATATCGTCCTTTGTCATGTCGCTCCTGTCGGACCACGTTTCTCTTATCAGATGTCGTCTGTTGGAGGTCGCATAGATCAACACATTCTCGGGCTTAACCTCAAGTCCTCCCTCTATAACGGCTTTTAGATATTTATATTCAATTTCAAATTCTTCAAAGGAGAGATCGTCCATATATATTATGAAGCGATAATTTCTGTTTTTTATCTTCGCTAAAATTGCGGGCAAATATCTGAATTGATGCTTATAAATTTCTATCATCCGCAGACCGTCATCATAATATTCGTTTATCAGAGCCTTAATGCTTGTGGATTTACCCGTACCGGCATCACCGTAAAGAAGCACATTGTTGGCGCCGCAGCCGTTTATGAATGCCTCCGTATTTGCTGTCAGCTGCATCTTCTGCTTTTCATAACCTATTATGTCCTCAAGCCTTACATCGGAATCGGCAGCTACCGGTTCCAAGATATCGGTCTCACTTTCCTGCACTCTGAAAGCTTTGTTCATACCGAGCTCTCCGACTCCGTAATTTTTATAAAATTTCATAACGATTTCGTACAACTCGGACTCATCGTCAGCCTCAGTGATTTCAAGGCTCAGAGTCTTTACCTTTTCACTGACATTGAAATTGACCACCCTGTCGTTCTTTGCCACGGAGCGATAATCGCTGACTGTGGAAAAGCAAGTGATATTCAAAGCTTCCTCTATTTCTGAAAAATCATAATCGAACAGACTCTTAAATATTCTCAAATCGTTTAATACAAATTCGTTTACCGTTCCTTCAACCGAGCCGGTCTTTTCCGCGACCAAAGTAAACGGCGTTTCCGTCATTGCGATAAGGTATGAGAGATAGCAGCGCCAGAGATTGCGGTCGAATCCGTTGAGAGTTGACAAATCGAGAAGTCTGTTAATGATTTCAAAGCTGTCGGATATAAGCTCCTCGGCATTATATTCGCCGTCGAAGCTCTTAAACAGCTCCGACATTCTGCTGAGAATATCATCCTCTGCCGCCTTTCTGTAAACTATGAGCTTTGATATGAGCCTGTACATATAATAAACTCCCCCTTATATTCAAAACCGGTATGAAAGTCGCAAAATTGCTTTTATAAACAGGAAATAAAATTAAAAATTGTTAAATTTCTTCTTTAAGCCCTTATCTTCATCAAAAATCAAATTAACTTTGCGAAGCTCATTTTGAATTTAAATGCCTATGTTCAATTATATTCCGTCCTCTAAAAATACGAAATTATTCCATATGTCAGAAGTATGGCTACAGGCACCGGCAGAATGTATTTGAAATAAAATGCTAAGTGGCGTGAAAGCTTAAGTCCTTCCCCCGTATTGACCTCTTTCAGATAGTTTTCAAAGCCCCATCCGTACTTCATCGTACAGAAAAGTATGAATATAAACGATCCAAGCGGCAGGCATATGTTGCTGACAAAGAAGTCCTCCAAATCCATTATAACCTTGCCCTCTCCCAAAGGTTGGAAATCGCTAAGCACATTGAATCCCAGAGCGCAAGGTACAGAGAGTACCGCTATTACACAGCCTATGATCAGTGCCGCTTTCTTTCTCGGCGTTCCACGCAGGTCTATGGAAAAGCTGACATCGTTTTCAAATACACCTATCATCGTTGACAATGCCGCAAAGAACAGGAACAGGAAGAACAATGAGCCCCAAATCTGACCGCCCGGCATGCTGCCGAATATGTGAGGAAGCGTAACAAATATCAGTCCCGGACCGCTGTCAGGCGCAACTCCGTATGCAAAGCAGGCAGGGAAAATTATAAAACCTGCCAATAATGCTACAAAGGTATCCAGTCCCGCTACAACTACAGCTTCTCCGGTCAGGCTGCGTTTCTTGTCTATGTAGCTTCCGAAGATTTCCATACCGCCCATACCTATACTGAGAGTAAAGAAGCTCTGGTTCATCGCAGCATATATTACATTTATAAGTCCCACCTTCTTTATATTTTCAGGATTCGGCTTCAGATAGAAGGACAAGCCCTCGGCGGCTCCCGGCAGAGTCAGGCTTCGAATTCCGAGAACAATCATCAGAACTATGAGAATTATCATCATAGCCTTTGTTATCTTTTCAACACCTTTCTGCAGACCCATTCCGCATACTACAGCAGTTATAACCATAACAATCAGCATATTTATTATGAGAATTTTCGGACTGCCCATCATCTGCCCGAAAATTCCTTCAATCTTCGATCCGTCCGCCGAAACAAAGCTCCCTGTCAGCATTTTATAGAAATAATATAAAATCCAGCCTGATACGACCGAATAGAACATCAGAAGCACATAGTTTCCCGCCATAGCCAAATATCCGATAAGGTGCCATTTGCTGCCTTCCGGCTCCAGCACCTTATATGCCGGAAGTATACTCTTGCGGCTTGCTCGACCTACCGCATATTCCATGGTAATTATAGGAATTCCCAATATGACAAGGAACAATATGTATATGAGAACGAAAAGTCCGCCTCCATTCTGACCTGTCATGTAAGGGAATCTCCAGACATTTCCTATACCTATGGCACAGCCTGCCGAAAGCATAATAAAGCCCAGTCTTGATTTCAGACTTTCTCTTTCACTCATAAGATTCTCCTTTTGAAATAACACAATAAAAATAGCACCTATATCGATCAGGTCAGCGCCGGACAGCATATGAGTATAGCTGTCCAAGTTTAAGGATACACCTTTGTTTATAAATATACATATAATTAAAGCATATCCTTTAGTACCTAACCGTTTTAACGTGACATACAGATTGTATCACAATATAAAAATCAAGTCACCTCGATTTATGGAATAGTTCAACAATTTATAGATTTATAAATCGATCAAAGAAAAAACAGCCTACCTGCAATACTTCGCAAATCTGCTGTTCTCGGATTCATAATGTTAATATTTAAAATTCTCGTGCTGACAAATTCATTGATTCAAGTTTAATCACGTAATTTTATGCGGATTTAAAATTTTAGATTATTTTACTATTTTTGCATGAGCCAATCTGTAGAATTTCAATCCGTTTTCTTCGTATTCTTCAAATATTCCCTGCACACAGAAATTTTCATCCAATTTAGGGTAATCCCTCGGATATTTGTGATCGCCTTCAAGCTCAAACTCTATGCCTTGAGAACAGCAGGCTGTCGCATCCTGAATTATACAGGCAAAATAATCCTTGTTTGTCTGAGTATCCTGATAATATGCAAACAGACCTTCCATTTTGATGCGCTTGCCCACATATTCCTGCGGTACAGCCATCATACTGAACACCTCTGAGTAAACCATGGTGCTTGAAAGAGTTGTAAGGTCTACGTCTACAGCATCCGAATCCGAAGATTTCGATTTTACCGATTTTCCCGATGTCGAAGCAGCCTTTTCGCTTTGCTTCACTTCGTTGTTCTCGCTCTTATTTTTAGAATCGGCTGTACCGTTAGCTTTGCTTTCCTTATCGCTTTTATCTTTTTTTGATGAAGCATTACCACTATTGTCATCATCTTTTGAACGATCCTGTGATTCTCCGGTTGATCCTTCATCCTGAGAGGTCTTTTCTTTAAGAATATCGTTTACGGTAGTCTGCCTGTTTTTTGTATGATTGCCCTTATCGGAAACATTGTCGCCACCGCCGCAGCCTGCAAATAAAACTGCCGCTATTGATAAGAGGACTATCATTATCGCAAGCTTATTTTTCAATTTGACACACCTCCCGTCAGCTTTCCGATTATCATGCATCCCAGAAACGCCAGTGCATCCACCGCTACTATGGTAGAACCTACCGGTGTTCCTGCCAATATGGATGTAATCATTCCGCAAAATGCACATAAAACCGAAAGTATAGCCGAGCAAACAGTTACTGCCCGAAAATTTCCGAACAGGCGCATGGCAGACAATGCCGGAAATATAATCAATGCCGATACCAGCAGTGAGCCTACCAGATTCATTGCAAGCACTATGATTACCGCAATTATTATTGCAATTATCAAATTATATCTGTCCACATCGGTTCCGACAGCACTTGCGAAGGTTTCATCGAATGTGACCGCAAATATTTTTTGATATAAGAAGATAAACAGCAACACTACGATTATCGACAGTATAACACTGAGTAAAACATCATTGAGCGTAAGCGTCAGTATAGATGTGGAACCGAACAGAGTAGTGCATACATCTCCGGAAACATTTGAGGATGTCGGGAAAATATTCATCAGCATATATCCGAATGCCAACGAACCGACAGATATCATGGCTATAGCGGCATCTCCCTTTATCTTGGTGTTCTGGCCCGTCCTCAACAGGAGAACCGCCGATATTATCGTGACCGGAAGTATAATCAACATCTGATTTGTAAATCTGAGCACTGCGGCAATCGCCATAGCTCCGAAAGCTACATGTGAAAGCCCGTCCCCTATGTATGAGAACCTTTTCAATACCAGAGTCACGCCTAAAAGTGATGAACACAATGCTATCAGTATTCCCACGATAATGGCGTATCTGACAAAGGGATATTCCAGATACATTGCCAGTTTTTCAATAACAGCGCCCATTCTTATCTTTCATCCTCTCGTTCAATAAATCCTTTGTAAATTCTACTTTCGAGATATTCTGCCGTAGTTCCGAAAAACAGAGGTTTTCCTATATGCAGAATATGATCGGCATATTTTATTGCTGCATTTATATCGTGAGAAATCATTATAATGGTTACTCCTTCACTATTCAAAGCTCCAATCAGATTGTACATGTCGGCAGTAACCTTGGGATCAAGACCCGAAACGGGTTCATCCAAAAGAAGTACCTTTCCGGCTGCACACAAAGCTCGGGCAAGCAGAACTCTCTGCTGTTGTCCCCCCGAAAGCTCTCTGTAGCTGCGCTTTGCCATGGACAGCACTCCCATTTTATCCATATTTTCTTCTGCAAGCTTTTTTTCGGCAGAATTGTAAAAAGGACGTATGCCGCATTTAACCTGGCATCCGGAGAGAACTATTTCTCTCACGGATGCCGGAAAATCCTTCTGTATCGCAGTCTGCTGGGACAGATAACCTATCTGTCCGACCTTGAGACCGTCGCCTGTTGTTATCGTTCCTCTTATAGGCTTTTGAAGATTCAACAGTGTTTTCATCAAGGTCGATTTACCTGCACCGTTTTCGCCCACTATACAGAGATAATCTCCCGTATTTACTTCAAAATTCAAATCCTCGACAACAATTTTTGAATCATAGCCTATAGCTAAAGCCTTACAGCTGATCTGCGCCATGCAAACGTCTCCTGTAACCGCTTATTTCAGTGCGGTTTTCAATACTTCAAGATTATCGGTCATTATATCCAGATAAGTTGCTCCGTTCTTGACATCATCTGCATTTTTTGACTGCATTGAATCGATTGTCAAAATAGTCTGATTCTTATCCTTTGTGTTCTGAATTATAGTTTCTGCAATCTTATGATCCGAACCGTCTATAGTCATTATAAACTTTAATTTGAGTTCATCAACCTTATTTGCGAGGAATTTTATAGTTTCGAAAGAAGCTTCGGTTTCAGCTGAACAACCTACAAATGCAGCATAATAGTCCAAACCGTAATCATCAACCATATAGCGGAACGGGAATCTGTCTCCGAACAACAGAGTTTTGGTTCCGGCATGTTCAACGGCAGCTTCATATTCAGCATCGAGAGCTGAAAGCTTTTCTTTGTAAGCCTTTACATTTTCAGCATATATAGCTGCATTTTCAGAATCAATTTCTGAAACGGCAGTTGCTATGGCATCGCAAAGCACGGCAGCATTCTTGAGCGAAAGCCATACATGCTCGTCAGCTTCCGGTTCTTCCGAATCATGGTGATGTTCATCGTGATTGTCAGCTTCATAAGGAATAATATCATCATCGTGATCGTCAGCTTCGCCTTCTTCATGCTCAGCTTCCATGCCTTCCTTTACTTCTTCATCCTTGACCTTATCGCCCAGAACATCAAGTAAATTGATTACCTTCATATCTTTATTGGTCGCTTCCTTCAAAGCATCCTCAACCCATTCATCGGATTCCCCACCTACATAAATGAAAAGATCGCAGGCTGCAATCTTGGATATATCTTCAGCATTTGGCTGATAGCTGTGAAGATCCGCTCCATTGTCGAGAAGCATGGTAACTTCCGCATCCGAAGCTTTATCTCCCAATATTTCATTCACCCAGTCATATTCAGGAAAAATGGTGGTAACTATTTTCATTTTATCATTATCGGCTTTTGTATCCGCAGGCTTCTGTGCCCCGCAGGCAGTAAGGGATACTGTAATAAATACAACAGCAAGCATTAAAGATAAAAACTTTTTCATTTTCGATCCTCCGTTAAAAATATAAATTTTTAAATATATTTTTATATAGCTAAATATAATTTATAAAATATAGCAGCTCTTATAGGCTGATATATACACGGTTTTCATATTGCTTTTATATAAAACTTAAAATTTCCGTCAATTAAAAATAAATGAGAGGGGAATCTCATTTTTCTCGGCATAGGAGTATTTCTGAACAATCAGAATTGAATTTAATATGATATATCAATCCCCCCTTAAAGCATAACTACGATTTTATCTTTGGGCATCTTCATATTCCATGCAATTTTCACACAATCCGTAAAATACCGTTCTGACAGGATCTACGGCAAAGCTGTGATGTTCTCTGAGATGACCGGTTACAGCGGAAAGCTCATTACATTTAAGATGAATAAGATCTCCGCAGCGCTCACATTTGCAATGAAAATGCCTATCTTCCCCGCTACGCTGCCCGTTACCCGTATACTCGAAGCATGCGGGGCTGTTTCCGTCTATTATGTATTTATGAACAATACCTTCATCCACGAGCTTTTCCATTTGACGGTAAATAGTAGTAGTTCCTATAGGAATCCCCGATTCTTTAAAATGATTGACTATATCCGCCGCAGTAAGATGCCTGCCGGGTGTAGCCTGAAGAAATGCCAAAAGCTCTTCCCTCTGGCGAGTTTTATATTGTGCTTTTATTCTCATTATTTCACCTCACAATTTGAAAACCATTTTCATATTATATCACTTGCTTTCCCGATGTCAATATTTGAAGAAGCTTAATTAATATTAAGAGATTTAATTTGCATTAAGCTGAACATAAGATGCGGAAAGAACAAGAAAAAAACTGCCACAGAATGAATTTTAATCATTTTGCAACAGCTTTCGACGATTTTCCCTTGACTTTATCCGTCCAATTCAACCGAATTCGAAATATAATATATATAGCCGTGCTTATCGCAATATTCCCTGATTTCCGCTGCAAGTCCGTCATCTCTTGTGTATTCTGTCAGGCTCACATCCAGCCCCGCACTTTTACAAATTTTCAAATATTCCGTATAATATGCAGTCGTATCGTTGTCATTGCGGGAAAACAGATTTTCATCATAATCCTCTATGCTTGAAAATACACATTCCTGATTTACACCGTTTATCAGCTGAGCTTTTCCGTCGTCAATAAGTCTTTTAACATATTCGTCTCCACCGTTAATAGTTATGGGCAGCTTTGATTCGCCGAGTTTTTTCATAACATTATTCAAACCCTCATAGACAGCATCACTTTTATACATATAGTACACATCCGCATTATCTATAAAAAAACCGTCTATTCCTTTGTCAATAAGCTTCGCCGCAATCGTTCCCGATACATAATCCTGCCATTCGGTATCGGACATATCTATCCAATATTCATCCTCCCAATTTTCATATTCTGCGAGTCGACTCTTCTTGAATCTGTCATAATAGTCTCTGTAATTTTCTATAGAACCGACATTAAGATATGAATAAATCCGGCATCCCTGTTCCTTAAGCTCCGAAATATTATCGGCTGAAAAATATTGAGCATCCAAGATAACAGTTTCGTACGTGGCTATATCCTCAGGTATGTTTTCAAAATCACAGCCTATGAAAATACCCAAAGGCTTTTTTTGCAGCTCCGATTTTTCGTCGGCACAGCCGGTTATAATCATAAGCAGTGTGAGCATCACAGCAAGGAATCTGAGCCTCGAATATTTTTTCATCAGAAATCTCTCTTTTCATAAAAGCGTATCGACAATCGCTTAGAAACGATATATGATATTGTGACTATAGCTATTGTTGTCGGGATAATCACTCGGATTCCCAAGTCCGGATTTTTGACAAATATATCTGTTATATTATCCGAAAAGGATACTGCAGTAGCTATTACTATAAAAAACAGTATCATTAAAATTGCTGCCGATATCCTACCTTTCGTATGACCGAGCTTAAAATAAACAGGGTACTGTATCATTATCATAAGCATCATAAGTATTGCGGAGTATACCGCCGTCACTGAAAATATACCGATATTAAACTCAAGCTTAAATACAACGCTCATAATATATGCAAAAACACTGCACAGCAAAGTATTAATTACTGAAAGCAAAAATGCAGTCATATACCTACCTGATACCACTTTCTTTCTTGAAATGCCGCACAAACTGTACAGGGCATCGATTCCGGAAACCTCGCCTACCATGAAAGGATATGTCGAAAAAACAACCGACATAAGCAATCCTATGCCGAACACTACAACAGCAGTTTTACTTATATAGCTGTAGAATATTCCGAAACAAAGGTATATAAATAAATTTTTTATCGTGAAATAGGGCATTATTGATAAAAAATCCAATTCGATTATCTTTTTTATATCTTTCATCGGCTCAGCTCCTTCCATGATAAATCATAATCTTATCTATGCTTGGGATTTCAATTTCAAAATTCCCTGAAATATTTTTCAAATCATCACTTAAAATTAAGGCTTCAAACCCTACCGAGCTTGACTTGCTGCCGATAATATATTCCGACTTGATATCGCTGAAATCCTCCGTCGCACCCTTAATCAGCCTGTACTTATCCATAAATTCATCCTTTGCAGATGATGTCACGAGCTTGCCGTCCATTACAAAAATGATATAATCGGCTATAGCTTCCAAATCCTGTGTGATATGTGTAGAAAAAAGCACTGTATGATCTTCATCTCTTACAAAATCCTTCAAAATATCAGTAAGCTCATCCCTCATTCCCGGATCGAGTCCGCTCGTAGGCTCATCGAGTATAAGCGTTTCCGCATTATGTGAAAGCGCAATCGACAGCATCAGTTTTATTTTCATTCCTCTCGAAAGTTCTTTCACACAAAGGCGGCGATCTATATTGAAATCATCAATATAATGAAAAAATTTTTCACTTTCCCACCTGTCGTAAGCTGCCGACATAGCTTTTTCCGTCATTACTATGTTCCAATCCTTTGAAAGAAACGGTTCGTCCATGATAACTCCTATATTTTGAATATAGGAAATATCCTCGATACTTTTACCGTCGTAAAATATTTCTCCCGAATCCACTTTAATCAACGATAAAACGGCTTTTATAATCGTCGTTTTCCCTGCGCCGTTCGCTCCAATAAATCCGGTTATGTATCCCTTGGGTATTTCGAACGACAAGCTTTCTATCGAAAAAGATTCATACCTTTTTGAAATATTTGATACCTGCAATATATTATTCATAACCCTTATCTCCAAAAATAAATTCCGTAAGCTCCATAAATTCCGGCATCGCAATTTCCAATCTTTTAGCTATCCTGCAGGCTTCACCCAGATGCCTTTCCAGCTCCTTTTGAAGTTCCTCTCTGTCAAGCTCACTGCCGTGAGGAGCGACAAAACTTCCAAGTCCCTGCCTGACTACTATGAAACCGGCATTTTCAAGTTCATCGTATGCCTTCTTTACTGTCAGTATGCTGATTTTAAGCTCTTTTGAAAGTTCCCTTACCGACGGCAGCTTTTCATCCTCGGATAAAGTGCCGTTGCGGATATTCTCCTTTACAGCCTCCATGATTTGCTCATATATGGGGATGCTGCTGCCATTTGTAATGATTATTTTCATTGCCTTACCTTTGTAATAACTATCTTCATTAATAATATTCATAACATCACCTTTATAACAGTATATAACACTATATAACATTTGTAAACAACATAAAAATAAGTGCAGCAAGTAGAGAATTTTCTCTATCTGCTGCACTTTTACGGTAGCGAATACCGCGCACCGATTATAAAATTTTAATATCCGCCTTCTTTGTCCAAGCTTTTTCGTCAAAGATGTTCATTCATTCATAAGCTTGTACTGATTAATCAACGAATCCAATATGTTAGCCTGCCCTGCCAATTCTTCACTGGCAGCCGCACTTTCTTCACTCGTAGCGGAATTGGTCTGCACTACAGATGCAATCTGCTCCGCACCGATATTGATTTGCTCTACGGAATTTGACTGTTCTTCTGAAGAAACTGCTATTTCTTGAATTTTATCGGTTACAATTTTTGAATCTTCTACCAAATGCTCCAAGGCTTTTTCCGTATCTTCAGCAATCTTCGTACCGTCTTCCACAGCAGCAATCGCATTTTCTATCAGAACCGTGGTGCTTTGAGCCGCCTCTGCCGATTTGGCTGCAAGATTGCGCACCTCATCCGCAACAACGGCAAAGCCTCGTCCCGCTTCTCCTGCACGAGCCGCCTCTACTGCTGCATTTAAAGCCAGGATATTTGTCTGGAATGCTATATCTTCAATCGCTTTTATAATGTTGTTAATTTCATTGGAAGCAGTTGTAATTCTACGCATCGCTTCCATAAGATCATCCATAAGTCGACTGCTCTCATAAATTTCCGAGCTGACCTTTGAATTCAACTCATTCGCTGTAAGGGCATTACCTGCATTAAACTTAATTTTTTCCGCAATATCAGATATAGTCGCCGTTAATTCCTGAATTGAAGCTGCTTGTTCCGTCGCTCCCTGTGAAAGAGTCTGTGCTCCGTCTGAAACATGATCAGCTCCTATATTAATCTGTTCCGCTGAAGCCTTGATTTCATTAAAACCTTCATTTAGCGTACGAATTGATTGAGTGTATGATTTTTCGATAGTTTCAAATTCCCCATGAAATTCCATTGTCGGCAGCATGGTTAAATCTCTGTTCTCAAGCGCAACCATCCAAGCGGATATCTCTTTAATAATTCTTTGAAGAGATTCAAATGCAATGCTCATATCTTTACAAGCTTGTCCGATTTCATCATCCGATTCATATGTGATTTGAGAGTCAAAGTTGCCTTGCAGTAATGCATTTGCTGCAAAATTAAGTTGTGCCATAGGGCGCAATCTCTTATCTATGGTTTTCCATAATACGATTGCAACTATAACTGTGGTCAAAAGCAGAATTGCTATAAGAATAATTGCAGTTTGAACAGTTTTCTCATTATATTCACGAGCTGACATCCCTACTACAAGCTTCCAATCATATTCCGGCATGCTCATAATCATCGCACGCTTGGAAAGTCCATTTAATTTATACTTAACAATTTTACCCGTAGGCTTATCCAATTCCTTTAAAAGATTTTTACCTGTTGCAAGTTCGGTAAAATTTTTTCCTACCAATTCAGCATTTTCATATCCGATAACAGTATTGTCCTTACCCAATAGAATAACTTTGCCTTCACGACCGAAGTTCAGTTCTGCCAATGCCTTTGACACATAGGAGAGATCCAGGTCGACGCATATTGCCCCGACAGTTTTATTGTTTTGCTTTATAGTCATTCCGACGGAAATACACAATTTATTTGTAAATTGATCAATATACGGCTGTGTTACATATGTTCTGTCCTCTGTAACTGTAGTGTAATACGGGCGTTCGCTCATAGGGCTTTTAGATTTTTGGCCTTTACTCGTATATGAGAAATTTTCCTTTGTACTTCCGAAGGATATCCCTAAAATATCAGGATACCTGTTTTCCGTATTTTGAAGTATAGCAAGACTTTCCGCAAAATTCTCGCTGTCGGAAATAGGTGAAGTTTCACTCCCGTAGCTTGCCACGCTTATAATTGCATTGTCATTGACCAGCATTTCTGTAAGTGTAATATACTTATCAATAAAATCTTCTACCTGATTATCCGCATTTGTCAGTGTTTGACCCAAAAATGCATTTTCTTTGGAATTCATATTGAAATTGACTACAAGCAATATGCTCAAGGTTGAAAGAACATTCAATCCCAGCAATATGCCTATCAGCAATAAAGCAATCTTAGTAGACAGCTTTTTCGATTGAAATAATTTAAAATTTTTAATAATAACCATTTCCCTCTTCTCCTCGTTCGCTTTTACTAAAAATCCCACTTTCGGAAAAATCTTATAATCACAAATTGTTATAAATGATAATATAAATATGATAGAACTTTAATTGAAACACAAAGATGAATGCAACATAGTACAACCTTTGAAATTTTCCTGCTAAAACTATACCCCTTCAGGAAAATTTCTTACATCTGCAAAATTTCATATTTTTCACATGAAATTTGTAATCCGGTATTGTACTTAATTCGAAATTTTAAAAATCAACATCTCGTATTCACTATCTTAATATCGACAATATATTTTATTTTCTAAGGTATTTCTAATTTTTTTAAATCAAATGTGAATAGTTCTTATAAAAATTAAAATATAATCTGCCGTTTTAGACCTTAAAACTTTTTCCGAAATAATTTTCAGCAGAATTTCTTTCATACGAAAAGGAGCATCAATTCATCTCCCGATCAGAGCTGCTTCTTCGACATAGCTTCTTTTCGAACAGCTTTCGCTACAGAATCGACTGTGATATTTTTCATAGCATTTTCCATAGCGGTCTGCACTTCACGGAGTTTACCGTCAAGCGCCGCATGAAGGTTTCTGCCGACCGGGCAGTCCGGACAAGGGTTATCGTGAAAGCGAAACAGCCCTTTTTTATCGATATCATCTACTGCTCGATATATGTCATAAAATGTCACTTCATCAAGTTGCCTTTGTAGTGAAATATCATTTTTTCCTTTACTCGCATTAATAATTCCCGCTTTGCTGAGTTCAGACATTACACCCCTCACAATAACAGGATTTGAACCTATGCTTCCTGCCAACAGTCCACTGTTTACAGGCACTTTTCCATGAAAATAATCAATACAGCTGAGAATATGAACTGCTATCGTAAATTTACTGGTAATTTGCATGACAAGCTATTATTTCCTTTCCCTCTTACATTGTCTTGTTACACCGGTTGTCTGTCGGTTGCTCCGCAAGATACTCCGCTGAATTTACACTCACCAAGTTGTTCTTCCGGAATATTACACACACGACGTCGCTTCTCTACGAGTCTATGCACAAAACTATTGGCAGGATTGCGCAAAATCTCATCCGGGGTTGCAAACTGCAGGATTTCTCCATGATCCATAACCATAACTTTTGTTCCTAACTTGAGTGCTTCCTCAATATCATGCGTGACAAAAAGTATGGTAATTCCGGTTCGGCTATGTATATTCTTCAACTCAGTCTGAAGCTGATCACGTGTAATAGCATCCACAGCACCGAAAGGCTCATCCATTAACAGTATATCAGGCGAAGCTGCAAGTGCTCTCGCTATACCTACACGCTGCTGTTGTCCGCCTGAAAGCTCCGAAGGATACCGCTCCCTCATTGAATCATCAAGCCCGACAAGCTTCATCCATTTATCCACTGCCTGAAGCGTTTTAGCTTTGTTTTTCCTGTTCAAAAGACGGGGAACATAAGATATATTTTGTTCCACAGTCATATTTGGAAACAGAATGCTCCCCTGAATCGCATATCCGATGTATCTTCGGAGCATGATTAAATCCTTATCCTTAATATTCTCTTCATTTATAAAAATATCACCGCTCGTCGCTTCATATAATCCGTTGACCAGCTTTAGAACAGTAGTCTTTCCGCATCCTGAAGTTCCAATGATTGTAATGAATTCACCTTTAAATATTTTTAAATTCAAATCCGGAATAACGACATTATCACCATATGATTTTCGTACATGGCGAAATTCAATTGCTGTATTCATAATAATCTCCGTTCCGCCGCCTATACCGGCGACATATCTTTCATGCTGAGATTGCTTATATTTTTAAGCCCCGTTCCGCCACCTCCGCCGGCGGCATGAACAGCGTTGAAAAGCATTTTTTACACTGATTATATTTCTTTATAATTACAATGCTTTATCCAAGAATTTGATGTAAGGGCTGTTTTACATAAATTTTAAATAGAGTGACTGTTTAAACTAAAGTTTGCAACCCTATTTCAACAACCCTTTATCCTTAAGAAATAATTTTGCCGTATCCGCAGGCTCTTTTTTCTCAGTCTCAACTTCATAATTCATTCGCTGCATATCTGACTCCGTAATTATTCGCTCAAGCTTGTGAAGTGCCGATTTCAGCTCAGGATACTTTTTAAGCGTATTCTGACGCACGACTATCCCGCATTGATAAGAAGGATAAATTTGCCTGTCATCCTCCAGCAATGTTACATCGGATTCCGCCAACTGCCCGTCGGTAGTATTTATAGGCATGAGATCAATCTTCCCGCTGTTAATAGCTTGATATTTAAGTCCCATATCCATATCATCGGTAGCTTTAAAAGAAAGCTTGTATGCATTGCACAACTTATCATAGCCGTCCTCACGTTCAAAATAATCATATTGTGCACCAATTATGAGTTGTCCGTTAACTTTCTGAAGATCCGACGATGTTTTCAGATCATATCTGTCTGCAATTTCTTTTCTCACTGCAATTCCGAATGTATCGTTAAATCCGAGCATAACATTCCAAGTCAGCCCGAGCTTTGTCTGATATTCCTTCTGCAGCACATCAAACTGTTCCTCCGAATATAAGCCGTCCCGTTTCAAAACCATATTCCACCCGGTACCTGTATATTCCGGATACAAATCAAATTTACCGCTTTCCATAGCCGGTTCTATATTAGAAGTACCTCCTCCTACACCTTGAGTCAAATCCACGTTAAGATTTGTATCCTGCTCAATAATAAGTTTCAGCATTTCACCGATTATGTATTGCTCCGTCATAGGTTTCGTCGCTATATGAACTACCTTATGTTCACCTTTAGGAATTACCAAAGCTGCAACCATACATATAATTACGGCAATTGACGCTATTGCCATTATTCTATTATTCCGCTTTGCCTTCTTTCCACGCTTCATCATTCTCTTTTCAACGAATCCGAGAATCATATCCGATACCAAAGCAAGAACGGCAATCAGAGCACTACCTGCTATCGTCATTGCGGCATTATTAGTTGTAATCCCTCTGTAAATGGCAACACCCAGTCCTCCTGCACCTATAAATGATGCTATACCCGAAAGAGCAATTGTCATGATGACCATGCTACGGATACCCGATATGATTACCGGCATTGCAAGAGGCAGTTTAATGCGTAGAATAATCTGCAGCCTCGTGCTCCCCATACCTTTTGCCGCTTCCAAAATAGAAGGTTCGACATTTGTCATTCCCGTATGGGTATTTCGAACCATAGGAAGCAGTGCATATATGGTCAGAGCAATTATAGCGGTCGCATTTCCGATTCCCGAGAACGGAATCAAAAATCCCAACATTGATATAGATGGAATTGTATATAAAAAGTTGATGACTGCAAGCGTAGGCCTTGAGCTTCGGCTGTATTCGCTTATCAGAATACCGACCGCCCCGCCGAATATTATCGCTATCAATATTGCTGCCAGCGATATCTCTATATGTTCTATGAACAGCTTTCCAAAAAAGTCTCTTTTTGAAATCAGCAATGAAAACACAGCTCTTAACATTTATTTATCCTTTCCTAATAATTGCATTTACCGGACAGTTTTCAAAACATAGACCGCAATGTAAACAATTATTCTGATTTATAGCATACGGTTTTCCCTCAGCTATGCATTGCTGAGGACATCCTCTCCGACATTTGCCGCATCCGATGCATTTATCAGTAATCAAAAAGCCCTTTTCCTTAATAGCGTTGCAGGACTTTCCATCTATATTCCCTTCGTTATTATCATTTCCGAATACAAAACTTTCACGAAATATCGGATTTTTTCCGAGGTCAAAAAATTCCAACACCCCGCTTTCAATACAGAATGCCTCTAAAATATATCGACTCTGCCCCGGATATACATCATTCATCGAAGGATTTTCATCAAATATTCGGTCAATCCAATACTTTTGTTCTTCGAGCCTCTCGGCTTTTCCCATGAGGCGCACCGTCTGAAAATCTTTATTCAGTCCGGTAACAGCCACATTACCGTTTCTCATCAGCTGACGGTAAAAATCCTTTCCCCTACCGGTACAAAAGTACAGCTTATCTTCTTCAACAATCATGATATCTATAATGCGAACCTGCGGAAATCCTTCCTCATCAACAGTGGCAAATGCCACATCCTTAATTTCTCTCAAAATAGAAAGACATTTTCCAATCTCTTTATGCTTATTTGCATCTGCATCTTTTATCTGAACGTTCATCCTACAGTCCTTTCTCGAAAAGTTAAACTCGCTGCATTTAATAAATGTAATATACTTTATTTCATTCAATATGTCAACATGTTTATTACATTTTAAATATATTTGATGGAAAGTCTTTTTAGGCGCATGCAAATTCGTTTATCGATGTCTTTACAGCATTGTAAAAGAAAACCCCGCGTGCGGCGCAGGGCTCTGTATAGGATTTCCAGCTTCTGTCTCGATTGTTCTGAAAACCCTGCGTGAGGTGCGGGATTTTGTAAGCGGTGCGAAGCTACCGCTTATCACACCGACTGACGCAAAAGTTTTATTATTGTTTTCATTTATCCGCTCCCTTTTTATTCATAAGCTTTACCCATGAAACGACGGTGTCGAGAATAAGCTCCATATTACCAATGCCGCAATGACTTCCGGCATCATCACGATTCGAATAAAGATGAAATGCCAGTGACCTTACATTCGGAAGCAAGTCATACTCCTCGTGAAACAGGTGCGGCATAATCATATGGTCGTCCCTGCCGCCGATTATGAGCATATCCTGTGTTATCATATTTCCAATTCCTTTTAGTGTGAATTTTCGTATTTTCTTCACATATCCTACCGGATCAGGAGCATCATAGGCATACATTCCATGCATGAGATTCCACTTCACAAGCTCACTCTTCTCCATCATCTTCTTATAGAATCCATTGAAAATACCTGCAAAACCCTTTCTGAAAGCTGTATCCATAAGATTACGAACAGGCTTCGGATCATCAGCAAGCAGAATGTCAAAGAAATCCGGGAAAATTGACCAGCCCACAACTTTTGTAATTCTCTTGTCAAACGCCGCCGCTCTCGGAGCAAGATATCCGCCGAGAGATGCTCCGACTATGGTCACATCACTTAGCTTGAAGTAATCAATTATTTCCTTGACAGGCTTCTCCCATTCATGCGTAAACTTTATGTTTTGTTCCCGCAAGACTCCACCTTGCCCCGGTCCTTCAAAGAGATAAACATCAAATCCGTTTTCTTGAAGATAAAGAAGTGCATCGAAAAATTCCTCTATATAGCTGTCATTTCCGCCATGAAGCAAAATACTTCCCGCACATTCGCCCTTAGCTTTGCATGACATGACGGGTAAATATCCCTTATCATAGGGAATCCGTGTTATCCGGATTTCATTATGTTTAAGCCTGTCTTTATTATATAGGTAGAATAGTTCCTTTGCTTTCTTGTATGTTTCAAGTTTTTGGGGATCTGAATCATACATAAAAAATTCCGACATACGCAAATAAACAATCTGTTCCTGTGTGTTACCATCTTTTTCTGCATTAGAGGCAAGCTTTGTTAAAGCTTTTACCCAGCTTGCACTGTCTTTTATTCCCTTGGAAACTTGAGCTACCTTGTCCGGATTACCGCCGCCCCACATCACTACACGATTCAGCTGAAAATTAAAATTCTCATCATCGTTGAATTTATAAGTGCCTCTTTGAAACATATTTTCCTCCTTTTATTATTGAATTCATAGTAATAACATCCTCTTTTGTTTTTATTGCTATACCGTTAGAGATAATGTGGGTTGTTTTTCCCTTTTTCTCAGACAGAATTCGTTCTGTTTCCCTAAAACGACACATCGGAAATGCAAGCCTATGCATTTCCGATGTTAAATCCCAATTATGTATTTTTTATACCGTCATCAATAGAACAGTCTTTTTACCATATCATTCATATTATCTACATCAGCATCTATCCTCACAGATGTAAATCGATCATTATAAATAATTCCCCACAACCCATACAGCACAAATGCTGCTGTTTCCTTTGCATTATTCTCATTGATGCCGAGCCGGTTCTTTATCTTTCCTTCCTTTATTCCCTGAAGCATAAATTGTGCATAAGGCTCAATAAGTTTACTCACCATATGTACCAAATCATATAGCTTATATGATACATCCGATATCGTGTCATCAGGCGTTCCGGAAAAGCGTTCAGCATATCCTCTTATATCCTGCGCTATCAACTCTGCAAGAATTTCTCGTCTTTTCTCAAATGTAATATCCTTATCTGTCAACAGTTTACACTTTTTTTCGAGCTTATCATTTATGTAATCTTCCATAACAGCCAGGTAAATGTCCTGCTTTGACTTGAAATAATGATAGAACATTCCGGGTGCCCCATTTACCTCCGCAAGAATATCCCTGACAGCTACAGATTCATAACCTCTTTCAGCAAACAGCCGTGCGGCAATATCCATTAATTCCTTGCGCCTTTCTTCCGGCGGCTTACTTCCCTTCTTCATTACATCTCCTATCTTACAGAACGAATGTCTGTCTGCATTATATAGACATATTTTCGACTTATCAAGTAATTTTTAACAAAATGCAAAATAATCCCTTGTTTTGTAATTTTGTATTAATCCCTTTTACCGGAATTCTTGTTTTTATCATTCCTTTCAGATAAAAGCAGTATTCATGTTCCTTTCTTAAACAGAATAATGCCCGTAGCCATTCGCATATTGCAAACAACCACGGGCTATCCTCAAGCCATATTAAATTCTCTCCGCATAATCCAAGCTGTCAATAATAAGATCAAAATGCTCAATATTTATCAAATAAGAATATACAAAATCTGAGATAACAGCACAGGAAAAATTAAGAGCGAGAAAAACTTCTTGTGCTAATTAAGAAAGACATTACAGTAATTCTAAAAATCGAAAACCGTGAAGACTTCGGCAACGCAAACTCGACATTTAAACGAAAACCTTGATAAAAAATGAAGTTAGTTTTTGTATATTCTCTCTTTCTTTCATTGTTTTCTATCTCCTTATTTCTATTTGCTGCCCGTTCACCATTATCGCAGGCTATTTTGCGGTACATATTTATGTAGTATGCTTTATTTCTATCACATACTTTTCTTTTAACTTTGAGCATCTGTTCTGCGCAATGATACCTTCATGCTGCAGCCTTCCGGCCACAATCCCCGGATGAATTCCTATCGATTTGGCAAACTCCACAATCTCATCATCAGAAGTATATCTTGTTGGAGCCAGCCTTTTATAATCCGCAGGTGGAATCAAACAGTTCGTTGCAAACTTATCTGCCTCTATTTCCAGATTATTGTTAATATCCATCATTTCTTCAACTGTACTGCTGATAAATACAGTTTTTATTTTCTGTTGAAGAACATGCTTAATTTCATGAAATAATGAAAACCAGAACTTATCCGCATCCAATCCTCGATTATTCATCGCAAGCACCACTCTATCCTCTGATATCCATTTAACAGCACCGTTCACACCTGAATTTTTCAAATGAGGTAGTAAAACAAAAACAATGCCGCATTCAGCAAAGATTTCACGCATTCTTGGCAGGAATTCTTCCGGCTTCTTAACAGTCATACTTCTCAGTTCAGGTAAATATCCTTTTAATTTCTCAGCATTATAAGGTTTAGTCCCGATACTTTTTGAGATATTCATAGCTGTTTGAATCCATGCTCTGGAATTTATTATGTTCTTCTCACTATTGCAAGATGAACTCGATCTGAAATTCACTAAGAAATCCGGCTGTAACATGATTCTTAAATCTGCAACCTTAAAAAACTTACATAAATTTGCCACTTTATCATTTATACTTCTTGCTATTGGCAAACCAATTACATCTACAAAATATTTATAATCTATTTTCTTCGCAAGCTCAACCTGCGCATCAACATCCTTATGTGTCTTTCCAAAGCTGATGTCTTTGATAGTGTAAGGATCAAAAACGATGAACAATAACACCTGTAAATTAACGTTTCTTCCACTCTTCAAAAATCCTGTTTATACCTTCACATGCGGATTTCGGTATTGTTCATGCTTCTTAGTCGCCCGAGCGATCCTTTCCGCAACATATTTGCAGTTGCCGGTTGCTGAAAAATATACGATCATATCCGTTCCCTTATAGCAGCTTCTCCGCCCATTCGTTTTCCTTAAATCCGGTCAGGACAAAACCGTCTCCCACCAGAAGAGGTCGCTTTACCAGCATACCGTCAGTTGCCAGCAGCATGAGCTGTTCATCTTCGCTCATCTCCGGCAGCTTTTTGGATAGACCCATCTCACGGTAAGGAATACCGCTTGTATTCCAGAAGCGTTTTAACGGCAACTTGCTTGCAGCATAATACTCCCGCAGAGTATCCTCATCCGGATGATTCTCTTTAATATCAATAACTTCGTGCTCGATTTTGTTCTCATCCAACCATTTCAGAGCCTTCTTGCATGTTGTGCAACGGCTGTAACAATAAATCTTCATCATCTCATCACCTCATGATCCCGCCGTTTTATCACGAAGGGGTATTCGTTTATAATTTTCTGCCTGCATGGACAGTCCTTGTAGCGGTCGTTGATTATCCCAAAGGTTTGCAGGTGGGCATAGATCCGTGATCGAACCCACATACTTAAAGCTTTACTTCTTCAACACCGGAATTCATAAGAACCCCGTGTGCATTTTTGCATGCCCTTGTTAACGATACCGTATACACCGTTACGGCGTATGTGATTCTGTTTTACTGCTGCTTGTGCGTACATTGCGTTCTACTCACTTCTTCTTTTTCGGAGCAGGAAGTTCCTCATACATTGCGTTCAGCAATTTACGCAGAAACTCCTTTTTATCCACATCATCCACGAGCAGCATTTTCTTTGCACCTTCATACGGTAGTTCCATGTCCGCATTCGGCATCATTGCCACAGCAGATTTTGTCGGTTTTACAAGAAGACGGTTATCGTAAATACCACCGACAATCTTGCTGCGATAGTAAATAATGTATTCTCCCATCATTGCCCGACAGGTTACATCATCCAGTTCCGAAAGCTGCTTCAATATAAAATCCCGGTATTCCTTGCTCGATGCCATCTTCCAAATTTCTCCTTATAGTTCGTACACCATGATATATCCTTCGGCATTCTCATCTATGGTTTTGAACCCGACATTCTTATACATCTTCAAGACATAGTTCGCCTTCTACTCCGCCAATGATGCTCGTTCGTAGCTCTGCCATTTCAGCAGTTCGAGTATCTTCACCATAAGCTGTGAGCCGATTCCCTGACCGCGATATTCCTTGTAAAGCGAAATAGCAAAGGACGCTGTGTCATCATCCGCATGATCGTAATCGTCCATGATCCCAGTCCAGACTGCTCCGACTACCTTTCCTCCGAAATCAGCCAAAAGACAGCTATCTCCTTTCCGGATACCGAAATCGTCCGTGTACACTCTAAGCTCCGACTTCTCAATGATATTCCGCGTTGGCGGTTACGCTCCCTTCGGAATAAATAGTTCTTCATATAAGAAGACCTTCAGCAGATCGGTTTCACCCTTGCGAATGCTGCAGATCAAATATTTTTTGTACTTATCGCTCGTCATATGGAAGATATGATCGTTACGCACTCTGCCCAGCATTGTTCGGATGAAGTATATAAAGACCTACGATTTCTCCTGTATCGGTTTCCGCAACACCGCAATAACTCTGGCTGTAAAAGAACTCTTTTCCCGTTTTTTCGTCCAGCGTATCTTCCTGCGGAAACGCTATGCCGTCTTCCACGACCTCGTTCCAAACCGCATTCATGAACGGTATTTCTTTATCTTCAAATTTTCGTATTCTAATCATGACCCATTCACCATCTTTTCACTCATTAAAAATATTTCTTGAAAGCTTTCTTCATTTTGAGCATAACTTCTATTATCCAGTCAAACTGTGCATTCCATTGGGTCTTATTACCGAAGGTCACGTCTTTCTCAATAACAATGCAGCTTGTCTTCGCAACATCGATCATGTCAATTTTTCCAGCAGCCATTCCCGCAGGACGACTGCATTGTTATGTTCTTCGTCCTTAGCTGCGTAGAGCAGAATCACATCCTGTGCAGCGAGCTTATCTCGGCAAAGAGCTGCAAACTCTGCCGCTGATGGAGAAGCATCCAGCTCCTTCCGGTATCCGGCGGCAAATTCATCGTATTTCTCCGGGTCATGCCCAAACCACTTTCTCAAATCATTGGACGGAGCAATATCCTTCATCCACAGATCGATCACTGCATCTTCCTTCTTAATACCGCGCGGCCAAAGCTTGTCAACAAGAATTCGATATCCTTCTGCTGCCGGTTTATCATAAATTCTATGACAACGAATACTCCGGGAAGGTTGCCATATAAATAATCCTTCCGAATCGGCCAACGTCCCCAGTGTTTGAAGAGCTTCCTTCTGCGGATGATAGACCGTCATGTAGGTATCACAGAAATCCATGACAAGCAGAGTATTCTGCTCCGCCATCATCACATGAAGCACACGGATATTTTCATCATGTACCAGCCAGCTTTCCATTAACTGCGGCTTAGGGTTCTTCGTCCAATGATCGCCGCCGTCAATAGAAGCGCTCAGGTCATAGTAGCAGTTCAGCTTCAGCAACAAAGCCAGATACTTGCGCCGCAGCTGTGATAACTGCGGTTCCTGCAAGTAATACTGCTCAAGCTCTGCATACTTCCCCTGCGAATACGCCGGCAACTGCACCGGAAGGATATCGACGATCCAATACGGTTGCTCAAGCAGTTCGTCTATCATTGTCTTATCAGAGCTGATCATATTTCGTATTCCTGCCTCTGGCCTTCTCCACCGGATATTTGGATTCGTTCCTCGTCATCTTGGCATTGATGATCTCATCTTCGTCCAGTCCCAACGCATCCAGCATGTTACGGCAATAGACCATCACATCTGCCAGTTCTTCCTTCACTTGCTCCAGTTCATAATCCGTGTCGCTCCACTGAAAGCACTCCAGCAGCTCATTCGCCTCGATGGATATGGACTTGGCAAGGTTTGCCGGGGTATGGAACTGCTCCCAGTCCCGGTCCGATGTAAATTTGCGTATGCGGTCAATTGTTTGCTGTGTCATATTTCTATGCTCCCTACCGGTCACGCTTTACATAGGATATTTCGACATCGTAACCAAGATGCTCCATCATATGAACGAAAGTATTGTTTACAATTCTGACCGATTTTTTAATAAGGCGGTTCACATAGAAGGGAGACCTCCCCACTGCACTCGCCAGTTTCGCCTGCGAGATGGTGCTCTCGATGCATTTCACTTTGACATCTATTTCAATATTATTTTTCAGCATAGTCACCCCTGTTTTGCTATCCAACTCAAACATATCCTTGCTGACGCCACAGACCGGGCAGCACCAGTCATCGAGAAGCGCTTCAAAGGGAGTGCCGGGAGCGATGCCTATGTCAGGATCGTCCTTCTCGGGATCATAAACATATCTGCACGGTCCGATCAGATATGTGTTCTGACTGGAGCCGTTCATAATGGAATAGTCATCTCCGTGAAAGCTCTCAAGTTCCCAGTCGATATAGCCGACCCGGCTGATATTGCCTTTAACATGTTTTCTTATAGGTTTAGCCTTTCCTTATTCCAGGGTCAGAAGCAGCGCCATCTTAAACTTCTTTGTTGCTTTCACCGAGTGCAGACCTGCCTTGGCAAAGTAGAAATTCTCTCCTGCCTTGACAGGATGATCTTTTCCCTCATATCCGATCACGCCCTCGCCGTCCAGCACGAAGATAATTGCCTCTCCCGGAGCAGCATGCTCGGAAAGACCCGTGCCTTCATCGAAAGCCATAACAACGAACTTCATCTTGTCGTTATGCACCACATCCATATTGACAATCCTGCCCTCTGCATAAGGAACAAGCTCTGCCAGTTTAAAAACCTCGCCTGCTTTAATCGCTTCATTCATGACATCTTCCTTTCTGATCGTAATCTCTGTATAGACTGCACCTTCTGTGGTTCTCATCCCCATCGGTGTATCTGTAAACGTAATGATGCTGTCACCGCTTAGAAGCTCTTTGTAAAAACCGTCTGCGCCATATACTTCCAGACTTCCTTCAGCCACAATCAGCAGCTTGTTATATGGATAGATTTCCGCACTGATGTCCGTATTCTTTGCCAGCGAGAAGTAAATGATGTCATTTGTACCGCTGTACACTGCCTTAGAGATCGTGCAGCCCGGTACCGGCTGATTATCTTCTGCAATTGAGAATACTTCTCCGACTTTTTCCTTCATGGGGCACCGCCTTACTTATGTGCATCAATGAGTTCTTTGATTTTGCTGATAATCTCATCGGCATCCATGTCGGATTTTTTGCTCATTTCAGCAATCGTAGCCTTGCCCAGCATAAACTTCCCAACAGGGGTTTTCAGCATCTTGAATTTGTCGTTCACCTTCACGACTTCTTCCTTCAGCCACGGATATGCCTCGATTAAATCCTTCAGCTTTGTATCCTTCGTAACATTCATATCAGCACCGCCTTATCCCACTCTGACATCAGGATTTTTCTCTCCGAACTTTTCTTTCAGTGCCGCACAGATTTCGCTGCGTTCCTTGCCCTGCTTCTCCATATTTTTGATAGTCTTGTAAGCCGCAAACAGCGTGGACGGACCGATCTCTGAACTGAAATAACCGATGCCCTGGTTCCATGTCAGCAACTCAAACACGTCGTCCAGTGCCGCGCTGTCAAGGCCATGAATGTAGGCTTTGACAAGCTCTCTTGTGGCCTGACGCATCCGGCCTGCGCCAACGGCGTTTGTCAGGGAAAGCAGCAGCCGTATCTCGTAAGGGAGATAGCGGTTATCGTCATTCCAGGTCAGATCCCAGAAGTTCACGGCGATATTGCCAAGATTCTCGTCGATCAGCGGCATGTTGGTCAGAGCCGCCGGACGCATTGGGATATCCTTTTCCTCCTGCTTCATTTCGCTCCTGTAGAAATAAGCGTGATACTCCGCATCGCCGGTTTTTTCTGTGAAATACTCATATCCGAGTCCTTCCATGACCTCATAAAGGGGGATCGGCTCAAAGGACTGGATAATCTCCATGCCCTCACCGGCAGGAAGCTGCATTGCCTGCTTCTTCAGCCCCTGAAAGAAATTGCCCTGGATGCCTCTGACATCCACCTTCTTAAATCCAGAAATTTTCTCTTTCCATTCCATGTTATTCATGATGAATCCTCCTCTCAAGTTATGGCATCAGTATAGTCGAAGATTTCTCGAAAATCTGTATCCACAGATACAGATTTAAAAGTTTTTTAGTGTATAATGAGAGCAGTCAAAGAAAGGAAGGCGTATCATGACGGATTATTCGGTTCTGGAAGGGAGCACATTATTTCAGGGTTTGACGGCGGCTGCGCTCAGGGAAGCTCTGGAAGCCGCACCGCATCATATACAGTGTTATGATAAAGGAGAAACCATTTTTCATATGATGAAGCCTGCCGCTCGCGCCGGCGTGATCCTTGAGGGCCGTGTGGAAGCACGGAAACCGTTTCCGAACGGCAGCCAGATCAATGTATCCGTGAGAACCCCCGGTGAAATGATCGGTCCGGCAGCTGTTTTCTCGCGTGGACGAAAATATCCCTGTGACATCGTAGCCATAGATCCCGTCACAATAATGATGTTCCGGAAAGAAGACCTACTCAAATTGATGCAAGCCAACATCCGCATCCTTGAAAACTTCACAAAGGAAATCGCCACGGCAACCTACATGCTGCAGCAACGCCTGGAACTGCTTTCCTACAGCGGTATCTCACAGAAGGCCGCCTTCTGGCTACTGATGCAGGCACGCCAATCCGGTAAAAGCCGGGTGCGTATCCCTGAATCGATATCCAAGTGGGCAATGCTCATGAACGTTTCCCGTCCATCTCTTCACCGGGAGCTGAAACGGTTGGAAGAGCAAAACATCATCTCATATGAACCGCCCGTAATAGAAATACTCAATGCGGAAGCGCTGCAGGAGATACTGAACAAATAACCACCGGCTTAGTGATATGTACCCAGAATCCTGGACACATGTTATAAACTAAGCGGAGCACATGGATGCTATTTCGTAGTAGTAAGTCGATTTAGGCATATTTAAACCTTTAAGTAGATACTTTAATTGGTATCATCCGTCTCGGAGTTCTTTGATGATTGCTGCTTTTTCGCCTTGAGTTGCGCAGCCCATATTTCTTGCCTCAAGGCGATCCTTTTTTTACTACTTCAATCTCCGCTTTCATTGCCTCAATTTCTGCTCTTAGTCTGATTAACTCTTCGCGTTCTGATTCAGTTAAAGGCTTGGGCTCAATAGTTTTCTTTTTCATATCAGACTTCTTGCGACCTTTCTGTTTATTCACAAGACCATTGTAACCTAATTCTTTGTATTTGCGAACCCAAGTATATAACATCCCTTGATTTATACCTGCAGAAATAGCAACTGACTTGTTGGATTGTCCTGCTAATACTTTGGCAACCAATTCATATTTCATTTCAGGAGTCCACACTTTATTATTACCTGAATAGTTTAATGCATCTGCTCCATTTTGTTCTTCAATACGAACCCGGTATCGAATCAATTTGCGAAAATTTGTTGTCATTGTTCTTTCTGGTGTTTCAGGCCAAATTCCTTGCCGGTATAGCTTAATACACTCTAACTCATACTCATGGCTGTAACGCATAAAAATACCCTCCTTACTGGTTGTCCAGTAAGGAGGGTACATATCAGAGGTGCGGGGTTCTGTAAGTGGTGCGAAGCTACCGCTACAAAAAAGAGAAGTGGACTGTTATCCACTTCCCCGATTCATAAGTAATTTATGTTTTATTCCCTTTACAACATTGCTTTTTCCAACTCTGAAAAATTACAATTTGCTCTTCTGATAGTTCCTGTTTCTTTTTGCTTTCGTTATAATTTTTCTATCTTTTTCAAATAAATCTTTTTATCTGATTTCTTAAAACTCATAAATAAAAGACTTATAATTTATTTCATATTCATTTTAAATAACTAATTTAATAACTCGCTTTTATCAATCTGCTAAAATTAAAATTTACAATGAATCGTTATGAATAAGAACACTCATATATGCACCTTTTTTGAAAAGTGATGTACTCACACCCCACGCAATTGCCGAGCACGCTAATTCATTTGCATGCTTTGCCTTGATACTCCTGGAATTAAGTACGATGCCCTTTGGATATAACTCAGCTGATAAATACTGGTGTAAGCTGTCTGCTGAACCGGTCTCAACCGCCTTTATCGAACGTAGAGGATGTGTATCCCACCATTCATTAGGCTTTGAAAACGAACCGTCGGCTCTCATTTCACCCGAAGACAGCTTCTGTGCGCATATTTCTCTGATTCTCTCTAAAGTCTCATCATCAATTACACCGTCAGTAATTGAATACGCATAGTACGCACATGCCACGCCATCATCATTCACCTCTTTAATCAGGTAAAGGTTTGAAACACCTCTATCCTTGAATTTCTTCCACTTGGCTGATACCTTCTTAAGACTCGCATCAGTATAAACAGATGAATTACCATCCTCTAATGCACGTGTAAGCTCTTCCAGATTAACGTCTTTCTTTTCCCAGTTGTCGATAAAATTGATTCTTAGGTCACCCATTTAAATTTTCCTCCATATAAGCTTCCTGCCAACTATCCAATGTATCATTATCAAATACGATCATCGTATCAATAAACGGTTCTACTGTGACTTCAGTATAAAAAACTCCCCTTTTACTGTGATATGCTGAAACTCCCGAACGTGATTTCACGGAAAATTTAATCGCATATTGTCCCGGTGGAAGTAGTATCGATGGTGTTAATACTTTTTCGGAAAATAAGGCTTTATGCCACGTTTCACCATCATAACTGACCTCAACATCATAGAAATCACCATATCCATTATCTATCCTAAGATACACTTTGGATAATTCATTGTTGTTTTCCATACTCTTAATCATCTTAAAAGCTTTCTT
>JBQNCA010000002.1:0-171862 GCA_052169645.1 Anaerovoracaceae bacterium | reverse complement strand
AAATCAACGAAATTAAGCGAAGAAAATTTGTAAGTTGGCATGATTGGAATGAGGACAAAAAAGGCAGTAGCTACAAGTCGAGACTTCAATTTGATATTGATAGGATTATAAAACAGTCAATCAACTGGCAAGACTTTTTATCTAAAATGGAAAGCTCCGGATATGAGATAAAATTTGGTAAGCATATTGCTTTTAGAAGTAAAAATCAGCAGAGATTTACCAGAGCAAAGACGATTGGAAACAACTATACCGAAGAACGGATTAAAGATAGGATTCTGAATAAAGAGAAAGAGCTTGGCGATATCATCGACATCAAGAACAATGAAAAAGTGAACTCAAGCAAAGGATATGAGCGATGGGCTACGAAACATAATATGACGACCGCAGCAAGTACGATGATAGCGATTCGGGATAAGGGTTTTCATTCAATGAAAGAGTTGGAGTCTGAGATTAAGAGATTATCTTCCCGAGCGAATCAACTTAGGAAAGAGTTTAGAGATAAGGAATTTGAACTAAAGCGAATCAAGGAAATTACGAAACAACTTCAAATCTGCATCAATAAAAAAGCTCATTACGATGGATATAGGAAAAATCCGAATGATAAAATCTATATGATGATGAATAAGAAGGATGTAGAAGCTTACAAGGAAGCTTATTTGGAAGTTGAGATTTTTATAAAACAGTTTCCGCATCTAAAGAAAGAAATAATGGAAGGACTAAAACGAGGCGATGGAAAGTCAATCTTCAGAAAACTAAATCAACATTCAAAGAGCCTAAACGACATACAGAAAGAACTTGCAGAAGAACATGATAAGTTGCAAGAGAAGCGTAGCGAACTTGATGGGCTTAAAGTAAACATCGATCAGTACCTTGGACGAAATGAAGAACCTAAAAAAAGTATTCTTCAGCAGATAAAAAGAGAATCCGATAAATCTCTGGAAGTTAAATCAAAATCTCGAACAAAGGATATGGAACGATAGAGGTAACGCACATGGTGAATGAAAATTTGTCATGTGCATTTGCTATTTTTGGAAACTTAATATCAGTACTTTTTAATCAAAATAGAGTTATTGCTATATTTTAATTCGAATTTATGTTATAATGTAAAAGGTTTTATATATTTGTGGAAGGTAGGTTCATCATGAAAGCTAATTATAAAAAATTATGGCATATTCTGCTGGACAGGAATATGAAGAAGAAAGAATTGGCAGAGCTTGCAGGTGTCAGTACATACACGATTAACAAGCTCAATAAAAATGAGAATGTTACTGTGGAAGTCCTTGGGAAAATCTGCAAGGTATTAGAATGTAGCTTAGATGATATTATGGAATTTGAAGAAGACAACAAAAAAGAAAATTAATTCAGGTAAGGAGAAATCTAAAATGCGAATGAATAACTCAAACAAGAGAGAAAGAGAAGAATTACATCGTGCGATATGGTCGATTGCTAATGACTTAAGAGGAAGTGTTGATGGATGGGATTTTAAGCAATATGTTTTAGGTATGCTCTTTTATAGATATATATCAGAAAATATCACCGAGTATATTAATAAGAATGAGAAAGAAGCTGGAAATGAAGACTTTGATTATGCATCAATTGATGACGATATGGCTATATCGATTAGAGAAGAAATAGTTGAAAGTAAAGGTTTTTTTATTTTGCCAAGTCAACTTTTTGAAAATATATGCGAACAAGTTTCTTCCAAAGAGAATTTAGAAGATTTGAATGAGAGGCTTGAAAAAATATTTAAGAGTATAGAAGAGTCAGCAGTTGGAAGTAAGAGTGAAGAAAATTTCAAAGGGTTATTTGATGATATTGATGTAAATAGCAATAAGTTGGGACCAACAGTAAAAAAAAGAAACGAGCGTTTGGTAAAATTGATGAACGGAATTGCAGGGATGAAACTCGGTAGTTATAAAGACAACTCGATTGATACTTTCGGTGATGCATATGAATTTTTAATGGGAATGTATGCATCAAATGCGGGAAAGAGTGGTGGAGAATTTTTTACTCCTCAAGAAGTGTCAGAGTTACTTACTAAAATTACATTGCTTGGGAAAACGGAAGTAAATAAGGTTTATGATCCGGCAGTGGGTTCCGGTTCGTTGCTTCTTAAATTTGCTAAAATACTTGAAAAAGAGAATGTCAGAAACGGATTTTTTGGTCAAGAAATCAATATTACTACCTACAACTTGTGTAGAATTAATATGTTTTTGCACGATATTGGATATGAAAAGTTTAGTATTGAGCACGGAGATACTTTAACTGATCCAAGACATTGGGATGACGAGCCTTTTGAAGCAATTGTATCCAATCCGCCATACTCTATTAAGTGGGAAGGATCTGATAATGGTACTCTGATTAATGATCCGAGATTTTCTCCAGCGGGTGTTCTTGCTCCGAAATCCAAGGCGGATTTTGCGTTTATTATGCATTGTTTGCACTGGTTGTCGACAAATGGTACAGCAGCAATTGTATGTTTTCCTGGAATCATGTATCGCAGCGGAGCAGAACAAAAAATCAGAAAGTATTTGATAGATAACAATTATGTAGAGTGTATTATTCAATTGCCGGAAAATTTGTTTTTTGGAACAAGTATAGCTACATGCATTATGGTTTTAAAAAAATCCAAAATGGATAACAATACTCTTTTTATCGATGCATCGAAGGAGTTCAAAAAAGTAACAAATAGCAACAAATTAACTGATGGTTCTGAAGATGAAGAAGACAATAATATAAAGAATATTTTATCTTGGTATGAGCAAAGGAAGACGGCAGAGCACATTTCCTATCTTGCAAAAAAATCCGAGATTGAACAAAATGACTACAATCTTTCTGTTTCAACATATGTAGAACAAAAGGATGATCAAGAAGTGATAGACATTAAAGCATTAAATGAAGAAATAAAGCAGATTGTAGAAAGAGAAAATATACTACGCCAACAAATTGATGAAATTATTTTAGAGATTGAGAGGGCGTAAAATGAGATTATCAGATGTATTATCAAAACCACCCTCAAATGAGTTTGAGCAAATAGAAGGATTTGTGGTTAATAAAAGGATGAAATGCGGAAATTCCACTAAAATAAGTGTTGGAAAGATTGCTCTTAATTATTTTTGCAAAGAATGTGGAGACGTCAGAACTTTTTATTCCAGTGAAGAATTGTATTGTATAGGAGTAAATAAAAATATTATAAGTGTTGATAGTGTTCTTGAATGTCCACGGTGTGGAGCTTTAGTACAAGTATGGTTTTTGTTAGAAAGCGAAAACGAAATTACATCTAAGTTTCCATTAATTCATATTCTAAAAAGAAGTGAAAAGCTTTCAGAAAAGGTATTATTAAATGAAGAAAAATATGGGGACTTTACGGAACTTTTAGAGAAATCAAAACGAGCTGCAAGGGATCATTTAGGAGCGGGTGCTATTGTGTATTTGCGTAAAATATTGGAGAGAGTAACTCATCAAGCGGCTGATGCTGAAGGAATTCCATGGAAGAAATCAAACGGGAAACCTAAACCTTTTAAAGAGGTATTGGAACTTGTTGATTCTCAATGCTCCATAATACCAAGGGAATTCTCTGAAAATGGATATAAACTTTTTGGAGAATTGAGTGATGTTGTTCATGGAGATTACAACGAAGAAACAGCGTTGCTTAAATTTGATGCTCTGTACAGACTGGTAATAGGTGTTATAGAGAATGTCAAAAACAACAAAGAAATGATGGAAGCTATAGGGAAACTTGGTTGGAATGGAGGTGAGCGAAGTGAATGATTTAAAGCGTATAC
Source organism: Anaerovoracaceae bacterium (assembly GCA_052169645.1). Taxonomy (GTDB): domain Bacteria; phylum Bacillota; class Clostridia; order Peptostreptococcales; family Anaerovoracaceae; genus JAIKWW01. The sequence continues at coordinate 168,077 of JBQNCA010000002.1, read as the reverse complement.
TTGAGAAGCTGAAATTTGATGGTGTTGAATATACTAAACTCAACATGTTGATAGACTATGGACAACCTACTAAATATATAGTTAAAAGCACTAATTACAGTGATGAGTATAAAATACCTGTTTTAACAGCAGGACAAACATTTATCTTAGGGTATACCAATGAAAAAGAAGGAATTTATGAAGCTTCGAAAGATAATCCAGTCATTATATTTGATGATTTTACTACATCATTTCAATGGGTAGATTTTAGATTTAAAGTAAAATCATCGGCCATGAAAATTCTTACTGTCAAAAATAGGAATCGCTTGGACTTGAGATATTTATACCATTGTATGAAAAATATAATCTATGTTCCTGTAGATCATACACGTCAGTGGATAGAAAAATATTCACACTTTCGTGTACCTTATTCCTCAAATCAAAAGATAAGACATGAAATTGTTCGTGTTTTGGATAGTTTTACAGAGCTTACAGCAGAGCTTACAGCAGAGCTTACAGCGAGAGAAAAACAATACGAATATTATAGGGATTCATTATTTTCCTTCGAAAGAGAAGTAACTTGGAAACCTTTACTATCTTTTATAAAATCACTTAGAACAGGATTAAATCCACGTCAATTTTTTTCATTGAACACTAACAATGCAACTAATTACTATGTTACCGTTCGAGAAATTCAGAATAATAAAATTGTATTCACGAATAAAACAGACAAAATAGATGATTCGGCTTTAAACTTATGCAATAATAGATCAAATTTAGAAATAGGAGATGTTCTTTTTTCTGCCACAGGAACGATAGGAGCAACGGCTTTGATTGAAGAAGAACCAAATAATTGGAACATAAAAGAAGGTATTTATTCGATTAAAACAGATAAAAATAAACTATTGCCCAAATTTTTAATGTATTTATTGCAATCAACAGAAATAAAAAGATCATATTTATCCGTCGCTTCAGGAGGAACAGTCAAAAGTGTTTCAATGGAAAAAATGAAAAATATAAAAATACCAGTTATTTCAATAGTTGAACAAGAGAGAATAATAGGTATTCTTGAGCAGTTTGAAAATTTTTGTAGTGATATCAGTCAGGGTCTTCCAGCTGAAATAGAAGCACGACAAAAACAATATGAATACTATAGGAATGAGTTGTTATCCTTTAAGAAAAAAGAGGTAGATAGGGATGAATAATTATGACATAGTAGCAACTACCACTGAGAGCACAGTTGTAGCAAAATATACACCTGAGCAAAGAAAAAGTACAGATTATCAAAGTGAATTTGAATTGGAGAAAGATTTTATCAATCGGCTTATTGGTCAAGGATATCAATATTTAAAAATTGAATCTGAGCAGGATTTAATTAACAACCTTAGGACACAGTTAGAACGATTAAATGACTTTACTTTTTTTGATAAAGAGTGGAATGATTTCTATCAAAATATCATTGCAAATGGTAATGATGGTATTTTGGAGAAAACAAAAAAAATTCAGGAGGATTATATCCAAATTCTTACACTTGATAATGGCTATACTAAAAATATTAAGCTTATTGATAAGAAAGATATTCACAATAATCAACTTCAAGTAATTAATCAATATGAAGAAGGAAATGGAAATCGAAAAACTCGTTATGATGTTACAATTTTAGTGAATGGGTTACCGTTAGTGCATATAGAACTAAAAAAACGAGGAGTTGCAATCCGAGAAGCATTTAATCAGATTAAAAGATATCAGAGGGATAGTTTTTGGGCTGGTTGTGGACTGTTTGAATTTGTGCAACTTTTTGTAATCTCAAATGGCACTCATACGAAGTATTATTCAAATACAACAAGGAATCAACACATCAAAGATGAGGCAGATAATAAAAGAATAAAATCAAAGACATCAAATAGCTTTGAATTTACAAGCTATTGGGCTGATGAAAGCAATAATACCATTCCTGATCTCGTGGACTTTACAAAGACTTTTTTTGCAAAACATACTCTACTCAATATATTAACCAGATATTGTGTGTTTACATCAGAAAATCTGCTTTTGGTTATGCGTCCATACCAGATAGTGGCGACTGAAAAGATTATAAACAGAGTGGAAATTACGACCAACTTGAAAAAACTTGGAAAAGTTGAATCTGGTGGATATATATGGCATACTACCGGGAGCGGGAAGACTTTGACCAGCTTTAAAACAGCTCAGCTTGCAACAGATTTATCTTTTATTGAAAAAGTCTTATTTGTAGTAGATAGAAAAGACCTGGATTATCAAACAATGAAAGAATACGATAGATTCGAAAAAGGAGCTGCAAATAGCAACACCTCTACTAAGATTCTTCAAAAACAACTTGAAGATCCCAATGCAAAAATTATTATAACGACAATCCAAAAGCTTGATAAATTTATATCCAAAAACTCGGTGCATGGTATTTACAACAAGCATGTAGTATTGATATTTGACGAATGTCATCGTTCACAGTTTGGAGATATGCATAAAGCTATCACGAAATCATTTAAGAAATATCATATTTTTGGATTTACCGGAACCCCAATTTTTGCGGTGAACTCAGGAAGTACAAAGTACCCAAATTTGAAAACAACAGAACAAGCTTTTGGAGATAAACTTCATACTTATACTATTGTTGATGCAATTCATGATGGAAATGTATTACCTTTTAGGATTGATTACATTAATACTATTAAAAACCCTGAAATTCTATTAGATAAACAGGTTAAGACTATTGATAGAGAGAAAGCATTGCTTGATTCTCAGCGAATAGCAGATATAGTGAAGTACACTTTAGAGCATTTTGATCAGAAGACTTACCGTAATCAAAATCGTTCCTACTATGAACATAGAGTAATAACGAATATCGATAAAATGGCAAAATCTAAAAAAAATACAGTGGAGGAAATAAAACAAACTGTAAAAGTAAATGGCTTCAATTCTATTTTTGCAGTAGCCTCCATTCCTGCTGCGATTCTTTATTATAATGAGTTTAAAAAGCAGATGGTAGAAAGTGGTAAGCGACTTAATATTGCTACTATTTTTAGTTTTAGTCCAAATGAAGAAGATCCGGAAGATATTATGCAGGATGAGAATTTTGATACCAATGGACTAGACCAAACTTCCAGAGATTTTCTTGATAAGGCGATTGATGATTATAATAAGACATTCAATGTCAGTTATGATACGTCAGCAGATAAATTTCCTAATTACTATAAGGACTTGTCATTAAGAATGAAAAACAGAGAAATTGATTTGCTCATTGTTGTTAATATGTTTTTAACTGGGTTTGATGCAACCACACTCAATACACTATGGGTGGACAAAAACTTAAAGCAACATGGATTGATTCAGGCTTTTTCAAGAACTAACCGTATATTAAACTCAGTAAAAACATTCGGCAATATTATTTGTTTTAGAAACTTGGAAGACAATACAAATAAAGCACTTGCTCTCTTTGGAGATAGAGATGCTAATGGCATAGTTTTGTTAAAGACCTATAATGACTATTTAAACGGATTTGAAGAGAATGGCGTTTATACACAGGGTTATATTGAATTGGTGGAAATATTAAAAAGAACATTCCCTCTTCAAGAGGATATTGTAGGCGAAATTGCTGAAAAAGATTTTATAAAACTATTTGGTAGAATTTTAAAATTAAGAAATATCTTGATTTCTTTTGATGAGTTTGAAAACAATACAGCTATTTCTGAAAGAGATTTGCAGGATTATCAGAGCAAGTATATTGATTTATATCAAAGCTATACAAAAAAAGATGAGGTAGAAAAAGAGCGAATAAATGAGGATCTTGTATTTGAAATCGAGCTTATTAAACAGGTAGAAGTCAACATTGATTATATTTTAATGCTTGTAATGAAATATCACGAATCAAACTGTGAAGATAAAACTATCTTAACAAGCATAAATAAAGCAATCAATGCAAGTATTCAACTTAGGAGTAAGAAAGAATTGATAGAAGGTTTCATTGAGCAAATGACAATTAAAACAAATGTGAGCGAAGATTGGCTTAAATTTGTTCATAATCAGAGAGAGGAAGATATTGATGCTATCATCAAAGAGGAAAAACTGAAAGAAGAAGGTACAAAGAAATTCATAGAGAATGCATTCAGAGATGGAGAAATAAAGACTATAGGAACAGATATAGATTCTATTTTACCACCAGTTTCAAGATTTTCTAAGGATGGAAATCGTGCACAAAAAAAGGAGGCGGTTATTGAAAAATTGAAGAAGTTTTTTGAAAAATATTTTGGTTTATTCTAAGAAGATAGTTGAAGTACTTTTGAAGTATTTTGCTCACAAAACACCTATAAAAACTGCAAAATTATGGAATGGGTGCAAATAAGAACGCTGTAAATGCTTGTTTTATAATAGGGAGCAGGCTTTATATGAAGAAATGGAATAAAGTAACAAATATGTTTCTGCTGAAAAACCGTTGAAAATACAGCGATTCAGCTATTTATAGGAGCGAAAAACTCTTGAGTGATACTGTTTTGATACTAAAAGCGAGAAAAAGTAGGTCTGAAAGGGAGTTGTTGAATTTAGGTGAATTGTTTAGAAAGCTTTCCATCATTTTGGTGTGAGGCTTTTGTGGGAATAGTGGTTGATAAATAGAAATTTGTAGAGATAGAGAAATTTGAAGTTATGGAAGGCTTGGATATATGACAAAGGAAGAACGAGCAGAAAAATGGTTTTCTAGTATGCCTAATGCGGATGCCATCAGTATGGAAGCGAAAATAGATATATGCAGCAAGGTAGCAAGGAAGATGGCAGCGATATTCTTAGTGCTGCTTGCAGTAGAGTGTGTTTTACTGTTTATGGTAAGTGGCGGTGAAGCTTTTAATTTTGTAGCAGATTTTTTTAATCGTGCTTTAGAAGGTAACACTACAAAAAATCATTATAGAGGGTTAGCTATTTTGGGAGGCCTTTTATGCCTTCCATTTATAGCATTCCCCTTATTGGCAGCTTTTGCCTATAGGAATAAACACATCAATGCTGAGGTAGCTAAAATTATAGACAGTGTGAAAAAGGATGATATGGAAGAGCCATATTTAATGAATCTTAATGAGAAAAGTACGGAAGATATTATCCATTTCGACAATTTGAATTTTAAATTGGCTATCATTCAGGTACTTATGTATGACTTAAAGCTGCTAAAGCCGGAATTTGATCTTTATGATTTTGCTGACCAACACAAGGGAGAAGAGATTGATACAGAAAGTTATACTGTCATTGAGCCTGCAATGAATTTCTTTAAGGAACTGGAAATTCCAAAGAAGCTTGCGACTCATGTAGAAACTATATATATGGACGGAGGTAATGATGTGTATATGCACATCATTCCGCAGTGGGATGGAGAAGATGAAAGTTTTGACTTGAACGAAGTAACTTTGTCAGAATTACAGCAATTTTCAAATCTTAAGAAAGCAACCGTTATGAGCTGTAATTTTGATAAAATAAAAAGAATTTTTGATGATGCCGGTGTTGATGTGGAACTACTTTAACATAAAGAGAGAAATCTAAAAGATGGCTTGGAATTTGTCGAAATAAGATGATATCTCAAAATGTGAAAGGATGTTTATAACTATGAACGATTTAAAAATACTATTAGAGAATTATAATGATTTGGATAATGAATCAAAATTTGCAAGTATTTCTGATGATATTTGGCAACTGGGTTCATTTGAAGAAATCAAAAAAGAAGTTAGTTATGAAGTGTTCAATTTTCATATAATTGTAAATATGATAGGGAACTGGAAATGTGATGGCTGGGATTATATTTTTGCAGAAGGGCATTCGATATTGCCGTATATATCAGAGACATTGAATGAATTAGGATTGATAGAATTAAAAAATCAATTCGACAATACCGTTTTCCGGTTAAAGGAATATTTTGCAAATGAAGGAGTTGAGTTTCTTGATTTTGAAAAGGAGTTTGATGAAAAAGCTCACTATGATGCAATAAACTTTTTAAGTAATCATAGATTTGAAGTTGAAGACGAAAAATTAAATTTAATTAATATGGATGATAGAAAAATAATAAGCAAAAAATATAAGACTGAAATAGGAAAGTTGGAGGATATTTCGGAAAAATTTTGGGGTTATGGAACAGAAGAAGATGGCTGGAAAAGTGTTTTGGATTATATTAGGAAAATTTTTGGGAATTAAACATATTCAAAATATCAATAGCAAATCGAATCTAATATTGTCGAGATTAGTAAAATTGAAGTTGTAAGAAAGGATAAAAAATGAAAGCTGAACTATATATAAATAAAGCATCTATGCAAATGAAAAAAGGTGATATAGAGGGTGCTGTTTGTAGTATGAAAAAGGTTATTGAATTGAACGATGATAAAGTTTCAAATGTTCAAGCTCATTGCTTTTTAGGTGAATATTATTTTGTAAATCAGAATTATACTCTTGCTAAAGAACATTTATATTATATTATGGAACAGCAAGAAAAATTAGAAAATGAATATGATGATTTGTTAAATGATGAAATTATAAATGCAAATGTTTTGATAGAACTTATCGACAAATATTTATTGGCATAACAGATTGACTATTAAATCCAAGTTTGTAGGGGAAACAAAATGAATATTAAGGATATAAGGCGATAGAAATTAAACCATCTATCGTCTTTTCTTTGCTCAAAATTAAAAAGAGAGGAGGTGCAAAAGTGAAATTTGACTATTTTTATAACAGGAACGGAGAACGCTTCAATTACTATATGCCACATGCAATTATTGATTCTCACTATATCTGCGATATAATCCTCTAATTTAATGTCAAACTCCCGTATTCGAAAATTATCAATTGAAAACAGTATAAATATATAAAATTAAAACTATTTTAAATATTTTATAATAAATACTCAGATATTACATAAATTCAATTCAAAATAGATTATAATTGCTTGACTAAAAATAAAAGATAGTATACAATTCTGGTTGAAAATAACACTATCTAAAAATAATAAAATATAACTAATTTGTTACTAAATTTAATTATTTGCAAAATTAGGATGAAATTTAAACCTGCATTGTATTAAAGCTGGTCTTTTTATAAGGTATTTCCATGCAGAGAGGAGGTTGAGTTTTAAGAAAATAGTGTTTTAACAAATTGACATAATATTTTAGATAGAAGAGTTATATATTAAAAACAGAACATTATTTTCAAGAATTAAAATAGCATTTTATAAATTTTCAAGGAAAGATGCGTATTAGCTAAGCAGAAAACAACATATTATTTAAAGGATGAATTTATGAAAAAGCAGAAATTTAGAAGATTAATGTGCTTCATACTCACTGCGGCGATGGTTGTGCCGGTAAGCTCAACTGCGTGGGCGAGGCAGAATGAAGTCGATACTCCCGAATATGCAGACACCATGACAACAGCGCTTATAGACAAAATGGACGGAGCCGGAAAAGTTATGGATGTTCTGGTAAAGATCAGGGGAGATGCAGATACTGATGCTGCAAAAGTAGAAGCCGCAAGCTTTAAGACTGATGAACCTATAGTTGATAAAGAAAAGAATGCGGTAATAGGAAGTCTTGAAGAGATCGCAGCTAAGACACAGGCTCCGGTATTGGAATACCTGGAAAATGAAAAGAATAAAGGTAAAGTGGAAGAATTCGAATCATTTTTCATTGTAAACGCAATTCATGTTAAGGCGGATAAATCCGTAATTGAAGAACTGAGTTTACACCCTTCAGTCGAAAAGATAGACATAAATGGAGAAATAAAGAGAGATAAACCTATAGACGTAAAAAAAGATACCGGAATAGGTCTTTTTGGTGCAGGTTCCGCTCCTAAGAATGAGATCGAATGGAATATAAAGAAGATAAATGCCGATAAGGTATGGGAAGATTACGGTATAACCGGTAAAAATGTAACAGTCGGTATATTGGATTCTGCTGTAGATTATGATCATCCGGCATTGAGAGATAATTTCAAAGGATATAATCCCGCAGACGGAAGCTACAATTTTGACGGGAGCACTTATAAAGATGTGGTAGACGGACATAGAAGACCTCAGAAGAATGATGATAAAGAACACGGATCTCATTGTGTCGGTATAATGATGGGAGCTGAAAGTGACGGCAAGGGAAACGTGTTTAATGCGATTGGAGTCGCACCTGATGCAAAATGGATAAATGCGAGAGTTTTCGGAAATAACGACGGTGAATCGGCAACAACGGAAGGCTTTTTGGCAGCGGCACAATGGATGATGAAACCCGGTGGAGATATCCATAACGCTCCTTCCATAATAAACAACTCCTGGGGTGGAAACAGCGTAGCTGATCCTTGGTTTGAGAGTGCTGTTGAAAATTGGAGAAAGGTAGATATTCTGCCTGTATTTGCAGCAGGAAATCAGCGTGCCGGTGAACCGTCGCCGGGACCTTCCAGCATTTCAAATCCTGCCAATTTAGGTGGGGCTTTTGCGGTCGGTGCAGTTGATTCCAAAGGTCTTCTTGCATATTTTTCAAAGCGGGGACCGTCTCAGTTCCCTAGAGTATCCGGATGGAAACCGGAAATTTCAGCTCCCGGAGTGCAAATACGTTCCGCAATTGAGGACGGATATGCATATATGAGCGGAACATCTATGGCAGCACCTCATGTTGCAGGAGTTGCGGCATTGCTAAAATCGGCAGATTCAAGTCTGTCGGTAAAAGATTTGGAAAGCTATTTGACTTCTACTGCAGAGCCGAGAACGGACGGCACATATTCAACCTCTCCTAATCACGGATATGGACATGGTATAGTCAATGCTTATGATGCTGTTTCAAAAGTAATGAATAAGCAGAGAGCTTCTATCGAAGGGAAAGTAGTATTACCTTCAGGGAATGAAGGTGTTGAAACTACAGTTACCGTAAAAGAAACAAATCGCAGTGTAAAAACAGACAAAAAAGGTGAGTATAAGATAATGCACACCGAAGGAAATTGGACTGTTGAAGCTTCCGCATACGGTTTCAAAACGCAGGAAAAACCGGTACAGATAGTTAATGGTCAGGAAAAGGTTGAGCTTTCATTTGATCTGGAAGCTAAAGCAAAGAAAACCGTAAGCGGTGCAGTGAAGAATGAAAGTACCGGAGAACCGGTTCAGGGAGCATGGGTCAAGATAGTTGAAGATTCAACCGTGCCTATGGTTCAGACAGATGAATTCGGTAAATTCAAATTAAATAATGTTCTTGAAGGAACTTGTACATTAAGAGTATTTAAGGATAATTATGAAAACAATGAGCAAGAATTAAATATAACTCCTGCTTCTGATTTTTCCAATATAAATATAACTCTTAAGGCTGAGACCGATTTGATAGATAAAGAACAGGGTCTTGTAAAAATGGCTGACGGAGAAATGTCACAAATAAAAGAGAACAACTTTTATGTTGATGGCGGGCGTAATGGCGGAGCCGCTGTCAGAATAGTACCTGAAAAGAAAGGTGGAATAATTACTTCTGTAAATGCTAAGTTTTTTAATGATGCCTACTATGCAGGAACAAACACTTGTCTCCTTCATATAGTTCAATTTGATGAACGCAGAAGGACAAACTTCCTCCTGCGTAATCTTGAAGTGAAATTCACACCGGGAAAAATGATGAATGTTCCGTTGGCACACTATCAGATAAAGACGGATGAGCCTTTCTTCGTCATACTCGAAAGAAAAAAGGGTTCAAATGGTTTTTATGTAGGCGTAGACAGAAGTAAGAGTTCAGATGCATCATTCATTTGGCAAGGTTTGAATTTATACCAGTTCCAGTTTACTGAAATGGGCGGAGCACTTTTGATGAGTGCAAATATGGCATTTGAAAAGAATGCAGAAGATATTTCCATATCTATAGATAAACCTGTTATTTATCCTATTATACCTACGGATAATGTGATAAAAGGTTCTCTTAAAGCTTCAGATGGAAAAGCGATACAGAATAGAATCGTTGCAGTGACACTGCCGGGTGGCGAACGAAAGATGACAATGACTGATGTGGAAGGTAAATTTGAGGTCGGTGTAAAGAGAAGTTTACTTCCGGGTGCGGAGATCACGGCAGTTTCACAGGATAAGAACGGCATATCAAGTGAACCGGTCGTCCAATATGTCAGAAATCGCTATGATAAACTGGAGAATCTTGTTCTGTTTACAGAAGGAAAACTTAATAACATAGAAGATGCGGCTCTTAAGGCTAAAATGAAAGAGCAGATAGATATTGCGAAAGGGAATATTGAAGCTGCAAGAAATCTTGAAAAGGTTTTGGAAACAACAGCAAAGGAGATAAAGGAGCTTCAAGTAAAGATAAGTGATTCATATCAGTCCATAAAAAACTTATCATTAAATATATATCCGAATAAAAAAGCTTTGATGGAAGCCATAGAGGCGGTAGAGCTTGAATTTAAGACAGTAAAGATAAGTTATCACGGAAATGATGTCCCTTCAAACTTATATTGGGTAACTCCTAAAGAATGGAACAATATGAATAATGCTATTATCGATGCTAAAATAGCATATGATAAAGATATAATTTCCGATGAAGAAATAAATACAGCTGTAAGGCGTTTGAATGAAGCAAAGGCTGCTTTTGATGCAGTGAAGCAGCTCGGCAAAAAGAAAAGCTTTATAATCGATGAAAGATATAAGGACGGAGAAATCGACGGTGAAGCCAGAAGTGTATTGGGACTTGCTTCAAATATGGTAAAGATAAAGGTTCAGGGTGGCAGACTTATACAAGTTTGGATTGCCGACTGGAGAGACAGTAAGGAATCGAGAGATGCTATCGAAGCAAGTGATTATCTTACAAAGATATGTGAAAACAATTCATTGGATATTGAGCCGGTTAGAGGATATGAAGCAGAATGTAATTCCATTGTAGAGGCTATAAAAAATGCACTCGGAAAGCTTCTTAAAGAAGATTATCAGACAGAAACAGATAAAACTCCACTTCTTGAAAAAATAAATAAGGTTAGGTCAAATCTGGCATCCACATTGGTAAGTTCCAAAGGTGACGGATCTGATATAGAAGCCGGTAAAAAATGGGTCACTGAAAGTGATGCGGCAAAACTTCGTGATGCTGTCACAGCAGCTGAAAATGCAAGCAAGATAGTAAATTTGACAAAGGAACAAATGGATAAACATATTTTAGAGCTTGAAATTGCAGAACGTAATTTCAACAGTTCCAAACGCACAGGAAGTGATGTTGTGAATCCTAAACCCGAACCTCAGGAAAAGTTGGAAGAAAAGTTGAGAAACAGTATATATAATGCTAAATATAATCTTTATGTGACTGTTGAAAAGGAAATAACAAAAAATCTTTCATCGGATAAAAAAGCATTAAGCAAGAAAATTAATCAGGATTATATAAATTCCATAAAATCAGCCATGACATACTTGGATAATATTGATGAAAATAAGTATAATGCGGCAATTAAGCTTTTAAATGATGCAACTGAAAAATTTAATTCCGATAAATCAGAATTGGGGATATAAAAGGAGATTTGTATAGATGACACTTTTTAAAAAGAGCATAGCTTATCTTATTACTGCAGCTATGTTGATAACAGGAATCGGTATTATGCCGATTCCTCAGGCATTGGCAGCAGATAAATCGGATTTTGTATATGTTGACGGACCATATGAAAATACGGGCATCACCGGATACATAAGTGAATATAAGGGAAGCAGTCAAAATGTTATAATCCCGGGTTATATTGACGGCAAGCCTGTAAACGCTATAGGAAAAGAAGCTTTCAGAGGAAAAAATATTAAAAGCGTTGAGTTCCCGCATAACCTTAAGGTCATAGGTGAAGGAGCTTTTAGAGATAATAAACTAAAAGAAATATATATTCCTGATTCTGTGACAGCAATAGAGCAGGATGCTTTTAGAAAAGCGGCAGACCCCTTTGGCGGTGAGTTTACAGTATACGGCATGAACGGAGTAAAGGAATTGACAGAAGGTTCATTTGCCGAGTTGGACAAGCTGTCATTGGATATTCCTTCGATTACTGATCAAGTTGATACAAATGTCTTTTTACCTGAGATTGACAGCTTTTTTCAAAAGTCATACATGTTGCTTTTTACAAGAAATGGAAATAAATACAATCTTAACAGCGTAGAAGGTTCTTATCTTGTAGATCCTGTAAGTGTTACAAAAAAATTAGCGGACAAGACAAACGGCAGAGTTATTAAAGAATATAAAGCTACAGGCGATTATCTTGAAAACTATCCTAAGTATAAAAAAATTGAGGATTTTTATCAAAAGGGTCAAGATGTTACACTGGGAATAGCTGATACCTTTGTGGATTATGTTCGTGAAGAAAAGAGTAAAGAAATAACTCTCAATAATGTAGATAATGAACTTACCTTTGATTTTGCACCGTTTACATTTGAAGCGCCTCTTAAGATTGATGCGCAGGAAACATCCGTTACAGGCAAAGCTTATCCTCATGCAAAAATTGCTATACAGAAAGAAGAAGGAAGCGGATATTGGAGCGATTGGGTAGATATAAAAACTACAGAAGCAGGCGATGACGGTCAATTCACTTTTGATGAACTTGATTTAAAAGACCTTAAATTCGTTCGATTTTCTGCAACTGTTGAGGGAGAAAAAGCAGGCAGGATCTCTGAAAAATTTGCACAGATTGGAGAAGGAAGCATTCCTGCCATAACACAGATAGAGGAATTTCCTCTAATGGAGGTTGTACAGGGAGACAGCATTAGAGATAATTTACCTAAAAAGGCAAAAGCCGTTCACTCTGATGGAAGCGAGAGCGAATTGGAGATATTCTGGAACAGCAGTGAAGATTGGAATGCCAACAAGCTCGGTACTGATTGGAGAACAGGTGAAGCCACTTATGAGTTTGCAGGTTCGAGAAATGAAAATAAATATATCGTTGTACAGAAGATTCTTACAAAAAAGAATGAATCTATTGTAGAAACAAACAAAGAGCAACTGCAGAACGAAATTAAAAAGGGCAATGAACTTATAGGAACAGTTAAAGTCAGTGATGCAGGTGACGGTTCTGAATTTTCCAAGACGGTATGGTGGGTAACACAGGATGTTATGTCCGCTTTGGAAGCTGAATTGAAAAAGGCAAAAGAAATAAATCTTGACAATACAGTTGATCAGGAGACGGTAAACAGTGCATTTAATTCTCTTAAAAACGTTATAGACGATTTTAACGGCAAAAAAGCACTTGGAACCAAGAATGAGGGCGAAGACCCGTCAAATGATAAAGCAACTGTAAAATTATCAGTTAATTTTAATGAAGATTATATTTTTGATGATGTAAAGAATCTCAATATAAAAATAACTGATGGAAAAAATACATATACTTCTTTGGAAGGAGAAAAAGAAATATACAGCACAGATGTAATTTTTGAATTTAAAGATATACCTCTCGGTGATTATAAAATAGTTCCTCCTGATGGGTATATTTTAACTACATCTGCAAAAATCAGAGCAAAAGAAAATGATATAAAATTCAGTGTTTTAAGTAAGTATCCTACAACAAAATATTGTTATATGAGTAAAGGGATAAAAATTACTTTTGACATAGGGGAAAACGGTACAACATCGGATCTTAAAGAAGTTTTATGTATACTTGGAGAAACTTTGGATGACACAGGTTCGGTTCCTTATGTAGAGCCTAAAGAAGGATGGAGCTTTGAAGGCTGGGCAGTTGAAGGCAAACCTATAAGTTTAAAAACTTATAGGATAGAAAAATCGGTAACTGTAACAGCATGCTACGAAGAAACGACCGGTGCGATAAATAAAAGTACTCCGATTGGAAACGGTTGGATATTGGGCGATTTTACATATGGCAAGGATGTCGACGAGAATACTACAGTAAAGGGTTTCAGCGAACATGGTGAAATGAAATCCAAGACGAATCACGATCTGTTTATTCCGAGATACAATCCTGTAACAAAAGAGAAAGTTACTGTTATAGATATAGAGGCTTTTAAAGGAAAGAGCATCAACAGTATAAATATTCCTGAAGGAATAACGGCTGTTTATCCGTATGCTTTTTCAGATAATAATATAAAATCAGTCACTTTCCCTAAAACCGTTGAAGTAATAGGAGTATCCTCTTTTTTCGGAAACAGAATCGATGAGATTAAATTGAATGACGGAGAAGAAGGAAAAGGAGTTCAATATATAAGAGATTTTGCATTTTCAAATAATAATTTGCGGGAAGTTGAAATTCCGTCTACTGTTAAAGTGATAAATCAGGCTCCTTTTTCGGGAAATAAAATTAATAAACTTATTTTACATGAAGGCTTGGAAAAGATAGATTCTCAAGCGTTTGAAGGAAACCTTCTGGAAACTGTTGATATTCCGTTATCATTGTCATTCGTACATGATGAAGCATTTCTTCATAATAAAGGTTTGTCAAAATATAACGGAAAGGTTGCTTTATACACTCCGGATAAAAAATCCAACCCGAATAATTTGGCATCAGGTATAGGTCATGTGATAAATCCTGATTACGATCCTGAAGAAACTCCGAAAGTAAGAAAAGCACTTCACGATACTATTATTTCTGTATTAAAACTACGTCATGATCAGTATGTGACGGATAATTCTTCTGAAGTTCCTAAGAAAGAAACTTATATATCACCTGAACTTGCTAAAAGAGTAGATGAAGCCGTTTATGAAGGCTATTACGCATATTATGATGTGACTGTACCTGAAACGGCAGCCGGTCTGACTCCGGATAACAAGCATGCAATAGATGGTAGAACAGTGGAAAAAGCTCATGATGAGCTTGTAGCAGTGAAAACTCTAATGGAAACCCGAAAGAAAAATGGAACAGGAGTTTCTGAACAACACGAAAGATTTTTCATGCGCATAGGACTTCCGGGATTTTATGATATAAAAAATCTTGACGGATATGAATTTGCTTTTATTTCCACAGAATCAAAAGTACAAAAAGCATATCGTGAAAAAGAAGTTTTAGACGATGCCCCTAATGTTGCAGGCTGTATCTATCAGCTTCCAAAAGGAAAATATAGATTTAAACCGCAGGTAGGATATCTTTTAACAGTTAGACTGAACGGTGTCGATCAAAAAGAAGATGATCCGTATGTAACTGTTCCTGATGAAATCGTAAATGGTATGCTGTTCCCTAAAGGGGGGTTCGGTGCAGAAGAAGGTTTTGTATTTATATATGATATAGGCGATAAGGGTACTACCGAGGATGAAAAGATAGAAACCGTTCGTCGTCAGGATACACCTACAGAAGCCCCTGAGGTGAAAGGAAAGAAAGGTTATAAATTTGTAGGATGGTCTCTTAACGGAGAAAATGTAGTACCGCTTAAGGGTATAAAAGCTTTTTCCGATACAGTTTTAAAGGCTGTATATGAAGAAGATTCAAATGCAGGTGAAAATCTGAATTACGTAAATTTTGATAAGGCGATAGTTGATGCAAAAGATGCTAAAAAAGGTATATTGATCAGCGATGATGGAGCTAATATCGATGCTTCAAAAGAGTGGGTAACAAGTAATAGCATGAATGAGCTGAACAATGCAATAGCAGAATGTGAAGCTGCCAGATTAACAGCTTCAACTCAGGATGAACTTGATAAGGCTGTATCAAAACTTAATAGAGCTGTAAATAACTTTAAAGCGGCAAAGCAATTTGGTAAAAAAGCTGAAGATGATCCTACTCCTGAAAATAAAATAGGATTGAAAAAGCTTTATGAAAAAGCTAAAGCTCTTAAAGCGGCAACTTTAGAATCCACAGACGGTAAAGATGTGGCAAAAGGCAAATACTGGGCAAAGAAGTCTGACATTGATGATTTTGTAAGAGCACTGGTAGAGGCTAATTTCCAGCTTTTGGATAAAAATGCAAGCGACAATGCTATTGAAGAAGCGAGATTTTTCTTGGAAGCTTCAATGGATGAGTTTAAGACTAAACGTTTCGAAGGCTTAAAATCGGAAAGCAGCGGTGGAGTAGGTTCAGGTTCCGGCGGTAGCGGCAGTTCAGGCGGAGGAAGCGGTAATAATGCCGGTAATACTGTTAACCCTGTAAAAAATATCGATGATCTAAAGGATTCTACAGTTCCGCTTTTGGGCAATCCTGAACAGGAACATCCAGGTGCAGGTTATTCAGACATAGACCGGAAGCAGTGGTATTGTGATGCGATAGATTTTGTTATAAAGAATAAATACTTTAACGGCATAAGTAAAAATGAATTTGCTCCTAATATTAATATGACGAGAGCGATGTTTGTAACAGTTCTGAGTCGCATGGAAAATATAGATGTATCAAAATATCAGGAATCTAAATTTACGGATGTTGAAAAGGGAAAATGGTATTCTGAAGCTGTAAACTGGGCGTCAAATAATGATATTGTTAAGGGCATAGGAAATAATAAGTTCAATCCTAACGGCTTTATAACAAGACAGGAGATGGCTGCTATAATTTATCGTTATGCAACTTATAAGAAGCTTGCAACAGATAATGTAGATGAAACCAATTTCAATAAATTCGCTGATAAGAATACAGTCGCTTCCTGGGCTAAAACCGAAATGCTTTGGGCAACTTCAAAAGGTATCATAAATGGTACAAATATAGGAATTGAACCTGACAGAAATGCAACAAGAGCTCAGGTAGCACAGATAATAAAAAATTTCAGTGAAAATACAACTGAAGCAAAGTCTGAAAATAAGGATACGGATAAATAAAGTTAAACTTTAATTTAAGTTATATAAAAAACAAAGATATCGTTTCAAGTTTTGTGTAAACGTTAAAAACTGATATAAGATTTGTGAACAGTTACAAATGGGCAGAGCCGCTTTTCCAGGTTCTGCCCATATCTGCATTATACAGGAGTTTTTAGGCATATCAATAAGACTTGCCTAAAATAAACCGTAATATTAAATTGAAATATTACATATAGTTATTGATCATTAAGCTAATTTTTCACCTAATCTCACCATGACGGCAGCAGCCTGTGCTCTTGTCAATTTAGCGTTAGGAGCGAAGCTGTTATCAGGCATTCCTTTAAGTATACCTGCATCAACGAGCTGATATACGGCGGTTTTAGCATAGTCTGATATTTTTGCATCATCTGAGAATTTGATCTGAGAATTTCCGGACGGTAATTCTTTGCCTAATTTGAGAATTGTACGCTGAATTATAGCTGACATCTGTTCTCTCGTAATATTTTCTTCAGGAGCGAATTTTGTATCCGAGATACCTTTTACTATACCTTCTTCCGCAGCCCATGCTATATATGGAGCATAATACATAGTAGGATTTACATCTTTGAAATTGGAAGCTTTATCTGTAGGAGCTTTTAGATATCTTCCCAGAACTGTTACGAACATGCCACGAGTCATGCTCTTTTCAGGAGAGAAGGTATTCTCGCTTGTACCTACAAAATATCCTGCCTCAACAGCTTTGATTACAGCTTCTTCATACCATCCGCCTTTTATATCTATGAATTTTGAAGCAATATTGTTTGACTGATTAGGTTCTACCGATGTAGTAGGAGTAGGATCATCCGTTATTGTTTTTGCAGGGAGCTTATCTTGAACTTTGCTGCCGCCGGAAGATGATGAAGAGCCGCCGCCTCCACCGCTTGAGCCACCTGAACCGCCGCTTCCGCTGCCGGACTTTGTTACATTAATTTTGACAGTCTTTTCAATATTATTTACCTTTGCCGTTATTACAGCAGTTCCTTCAGATTTTGCAGTTATAGTCAAATCCTTATCTAAACTTATAACATCCGGCTTGTCAATCGAATATTTGACATCACCAACACTTCCTTCAGGTATGAGTTTAGCTGTTAATTTCGCTTTTTCTCCGATCTTCAGATTAGTTTTGTCTGCACTGAGGATCAGATCTTTAACAACTTTTTCAGTAAGAGTATAGATTATCAGCATAGAACCGAAAGGCTTTGAACTCTTATATTCTATGGTGATACTTTCACCCGGTGCCAAGTTGGTAAAGCTTATCTTTGAATTATCCTCGCTCATTTGCACCTGAGCATTTCCTTTATCCTTTGAAGATTTTGAGAATTTAGGGAGTCTTCCTTCAGCATCCTTTGCAGGATTGTCTATTACAAGATCGGAACCTTCGATACTTCTGCTTTGATTGTTAAAATTAACCTGAGCCAGCGGAGCACCTTTTAGTTTTGCTGCTTTTATAGGACTCAAGTCTATTACATGGCATTTAGGAAGTGACAGGAAATTAAGTTTTTCCATGTTCTCTATTCCATGTAAAGATTGTATTTCAGTGTCCCAAAGATCCAAATGGATTAATTGAGTAAGCTTGCCGAGGCATTCTATATTATCGAACTTATTTTTAGGAACATCGCCTGAATTGCTGCTGAGTCCCAGATTTCCAAGTCCTAACTTTTTAAGATTTGTCAATTCGCCTATTATGCTTATATCTTCAATAGCATTTGTGGTAAGCCAGAGATTTTCAAGAGTATCCATACCTCTTAAGAAAGAGAGATCTTTGATGTTATCATAATTCAATTCAAGAACCTTCAGCTTTTTAAGTTCATGAAGCTTATCAAGCTTGAATTCAGCACCTGTCTTGGAAGTCAGCCATGAAGCATGTATCTCCTCAATATTTGCATTTTTTGCAAGAGGATTCATGTCGGCAACTCTCGTATTGCTCAGAGTAATGCTCTTTAAGTTGTTGAAATCACTGATATTGGTGATACCATCCAATAATTCATTTTCTGTTGTGAGTTTTGCTTTACCGTTTTCATCTCTTACAAAATTTGTACCTGAAAGATTCAATTCTGAAGTATTGCTGAGATTTTGAAGTTCAGGAATGTCTTTAAGGAAAGATCCTTCCAGATTGACTTTATCCAATGTGTTTACAGATTTAGCCAAATATTTCAGATCATCAGCTTTAAAACCTGTAAATTCCAAACTCAATTCTTTTAGATTCGTCATATCGGCAAGTGCTCCGAATGAACGGACAGGTTCCTGCATGAACTTGCCCTGAACAGGTGCTTCTCTGCCCAAAGTGAGTTTTTCCAATTTTGTCATACCGCTTAACGGTGCAATATCTTGGATACCGAAACCTTCCTGCTTTCCAAGTAAAAGCTGTTCCATGAAAGTACAATTTTTCAAAGGTTCAAGATTGGATATCCTGTTTTGTGAAAGATTTGCACGCTTCAAGTTTGTTGCGAATTCCAGACCTGTAAGGTCACTGATGAATTTTCTGCTCGCATTGAGTTCTTCAAGTTGAAGCATTTGTTCTTTAGTTACTTCTGTACCTGTTATCTTTAAAGCTGCTTTTACGGCTTTCTTTAAGTTATTGTCATTGAACTTAACATAAGGAGACTCAGGTTCACCTATATTCACTTCTATAGTATCTGAAACAGTTTCATCATTTTCACCTTTATTCATGGCAGTTGCGGTGATCTGTATTTTTTTAGCAGTTTCATCATCTGCAACTGTAAGTTGATAGGTTAAGTCCTCTTTAAGGGTGATCTTCGTACTATCGGAATTGTTACCTGATATGCTCCATAATAAATCCTTGGAAGCCTCGCCCTCTACTTCAACATCAGCCTTGCAGATAACATTTTCACCTTTCTTTATCCATGAGTCCTTTACAGGAGCGGTTATCTTTACGGATTTTACAAAAGAAGGAGGGATTATTTCTGCAGGAAGTATCCTTACTGTTTTTTCAGCGAATATAGACTGATCATCAAGTGCTTTAGCAACTACAGTTAATGTAGGATGAGCATTTGTGTCGAATCCGGAGCCTACTGTCAGAACGCCTGTATCTTCATGAATATTGGCTTTTTTGTTTACATCTTCTTTTATAGACCAGATAACTACCTGAGAAACGCTGTCAGGTTTAACTTTTGCGGAATATTGTCCGATTACTGCTTCATCTTTTTTTAATTGGATTTCATCAGGACCGTTGATTTCGACTGATGTAGGAGATTCCTTCCCGACAACGATGAATTTATGTTTCGCCGTGACATCCGGATATGGATCATTATTATATTTAGCTGTAACAGTGATTTCGGTATTTATTGGAGCATCTTCTCCTATAGAAAGAGTCCATTTCTCATCCGATATACTTACACTTACATCATTATAGTACTCGTCAAGCTCTAAAGTATAATAATTTGGATTATTTGAAATAACATTGCCATAATAATTGGATGCTTCAAGTTCGAGATCTACATATTTACCCGGCCAAGGAGCTTTTTCTACTTTTGTAGGACCTTCGCCTTCAGGCTTTGTGAATTTTATTGATACAGCTCTGTCTTTGCTTACAGGTGTAATATTAACGGTATGTTCTTTGGAAAGAGTTTCTCCGTTAAGAGTTTTATCGACAGTAGATACTTTTATGCCCAAAGAAGCGGCTTTTTCGTCGATGTCTACAGATAACTCACCTTTATTATTCAAAGTTGTATTGGCAGCATGTTCTCCTACAAGCTCCCAGGTAACTTCAGGGTTAAAGTCACCGTTTCCCTTGACATCCGCCTTGAATTTTCCTTTTGTACCTGCTTCTATCTCGGCTGAAGGTTCGATGAGATCAAGAGAAGTCACATAGTCCGCAGGCTGACCGGAAATAACATATTTTACCTTCAGTTCGGCAGAGATTCTTGTTTTCGGATTATCATTTTGTCCGTCATATTTAAGAATAGCAATCTGTCCGTTATTATTCAATCCTTCGATAGTGATCCGACTTTTATCTGAATTATATTCTAGAGTACAGTCTTCGCTGTCCGTTGTAAATTTTCCGTATTTTCCGTTTGCAAGCTTTAAAGGATTGTCTATAACATTTGTGGGAACTTCGATCTCTTTCTTGGAATTGATTGGTCCGAATTGCATGGAATTCATATTGAGAGTTTTACTTTTCACGGAAGCATTTAACCCGCTGAAATCGAATATTCGCTCTGATTCCACTTCAATTCTGTATAAAATTTTATTATCTTTTAGAGCATTGAAATTAGTCAAAGTATCATTATAAAGTTTAAGATTTTTTAACTTCGGAAAATTTTCAAGTCCTCCTAAATCTGTTATAGGAGTTTTATAGTTCGTGGTTTCTACCTTTTGTAAATTTTCTACCTGCTCCTTTTTTATATATCCGACTTGATTCTGATTTCCTATGTTTTGTTTAACAACCATTTCAAGGAAAGGGTCATCGAAAACGATATCATCTTCAGTTGCTTCAGGCGCATCTGTCAGAGTGATATCTACGGAAGATGAAATTTTAGGATCGGTTGCAGAAACAGCTTTTAAGGTTATCTGATCAGCTGTCTCTTTTGCCGAGACCTTCAAGAAAGGTCCTCCCCAAGGGGTAGCGACTTCAGTGCATATATTGGATGCACCCTCAACACTCCAGATGATATTCATTTTATCAGGAATGGTCGTAACATTGATTTTTGTTACTGAATTTTTTTGGATCGAATTGTCGATCGTTATTTCGATTTTGTTATTATCGGCATATGCAGCTATAGTTCCTCCCGGAATATATAGGAGCATAGCCAAAGTAACGAGTATCGAAAGAACTCGTTGTGCAGGCTTTTTTAAGCTCAACATTAATTTTTACCTCCTTTAAGTTAGAATTAAAATGAACAAATTGAAAAGAATATCATCCGCTCTTGCATGTTTGAGAGTTTAATCAAGAATCATTCGGTTAGATATTCTTTTAATTCATATATATAGGAAATATTTATTTCGTAATAATATTATCATATTTAATTATATGAATTCAATATAGTTAAGTTATTTTTTATAGAATTTACGATATATTTATAAAAAATATATTACAAATAATTTGCTTTAGTTGTAAAAAGATTCAATTCGGCGATAAAAATAAAATAATATAGTATATATGCCATACTGCTTTTCTACATTAATCTCACAGATATTTTCACAATTAAGAATGTTGAAATCAATTTAGAGCAATTTCCTAATCGCAACCGCACCGGCTTAGCCGGCGGTTCTTTAATGCTTCTTCGCTTTCGCTCATTGAATCCGCTACTTAAGTTTCAACAATATAAAACTCGGCATCAGATAAAATTTCTGATGCCGAGTTTGATCTGCTTATATTATTTAATTGTCATTTATAACACCGTGTTGGGGTGACGGATTTACAGGTTGAGCGGGGGAGTTTCCCTGATTTTGATTATCACTCGGATTTTCATTTTCGCCGTTCGAATCAGTATTGGTTCCCTGCTGAGGATTTTCAGTATCATCAGGCTCCGTTGTTCCGGGATCTTCAGGATTGCTCGGAACGGGCTCTGCCGCAGGCTGGTTCGCAGCGACCACATATTCGCCGGTTTCAGGGTCTATCGCAAGATATATCTTAGTGCCGTTCTCATCAATATAATATGCATTTCCTGCCTCATCCTTGAGAATGTTGTATTTGTCGGCGATGCTTTCTTCTTTGCCTACAGGATGCCCTGAAGGAGATGTGCCCTTTACAAAGAATTCGCCGTTTTGTATATATACGTTATCAGGACGTTTCTTGAAAGAACCGTAAGGCATTCCGGATGTCAATTCCTTCATAACCTTGCTCCATAGAGCGGCTGCGGCGCTTGAGCCTTGTGAAAGCTCAATATTTACATCATTTCCTATCCATACGGCAGCTGAAAATTGAGGAGTAAAACCTACGAACCACGCATCGTAGTTATCGGTTGTTGTACCGGTCTTTCCGCCTACAGGTTGAGAGCCGAAGGCCGCTTTACCGGCGATACCTCTGGTTACAGTAGTTTGGAGAATATCTGTCATGATGTAAGCTACACCCTTATCATAAACCTGCTTTGTATAAGGCTTTTTTTCTATGAGGACGTTTCCTTCAGCATCTTCTATCCTGGTGTATGATACCGGAGCCACA
Organism: Anaerovoracaceae bacterium; assembly: GCA_052169645.1. Classification (GTDB taxonomy): domain Bacteria; phylum Bacillota; class Clostridia; order Peptostreptococcales; family Anaerovoracaceae; genus JAIKWW01. The sequence continues at coordinate 145,247 of JBQNCA010000002.1, read as the reverse complement.
TATTCACCGCCGTTAGGGAAGGTTCCGTATGCGGACGCCATTTCAATAGGAGATATTCCTTTTGTCATACCTCCGAGTGCAAGAGCTGCTGCCGACATATCGTTGACAGGACCGGATTCGACTATGGTGGATATACCGTTTGCTTTCAGGTATCTAACCGAATAATCCGTTCCGATATCGTTAAGAAGTCGAACGGAAGGAACATTTACAGATTGTTCGACGCAGGTTCTGAGAGTTATCCAGCCTTTATATTCGGAATACCAGTTATGAGGCCATACTCTTCCGTTCACTATGTTCTCGGAGTCTTCAATAGTAGTGCCTGCTGTCCACTGTGTATTTTTTTCTACACCTGATTGGATAGCCGGACCGTATACGCCTATAGGCTTTATGGATGATCCGGGTTGTCTCGGATTTATAGCTCTGTTATAGAGAAGTCTGCCTTTAAGGCTTCGCCCTCCGACCATTACTTTTATCTGACCGTTGGTATAATCGGTAACGACCATTGCCGCCTGTGGCTGAATGGTCATCTGTCTTAACGTAAAATGAGCGGATGAAATATTTATTCCGTTGGCATCTTCTATAAAGTAAGATGGATTTTTAGATATAAAATCAGCGGAAATAACGGCATTACCGTCAGCATCCTTGGAAATGCTTTCAGAGCTCAGCTCCGTAAAATAACCGCCCTGTATGCAGTAGAACAGATTGTCCTGATATGTATACAAATCTTTGAATTCTATTTGCACATTGTTTGTCCCGTTAGACTCCGTATTATAAATATTTAAGCGATGCCCGGCGAGAATGGCAAGACTTCCGTCACCTTGTCGTACATATTCACCGGGTTTTAGGGTGAATGAGCCGTCGGAATTGAAGTAAGTATCCTTATTATAAAGTATGATTTTACCGCTTGAATTCAGAATGTTTCGATTCCCGTCACGACGCAGACCCGTTACGGACGGGAGATTTGAAGAAATAGCGAACTTTTCTTCCGCTGCCGCCTGCATACTGACATTTAATGTGCTGTAAATCTTGAGTCCGTTCTGATATATCATGTTTGAAGCTTCTTTTTCATCAAGCTTGTATTCACGCATCAGGTCATTTTTGACTTCACTTATGCAATAGTCGGCAAAATATGATGTTATACTGGCATTTTTTTCGCTGCTCGGTGCAAGCTCGGCACGTATATCTTCAGCAATTGCTTCGTCATATTCGCTTTGAGATATCATTTCCTGCTCGAGCATATTTTTGAGAACCAGTTCCTGACGGTTCTTGTAACCGTCGTTATATACTGTGGTGTAAGTGGAATCCGTAAGTATGATATTCGGATTGCCGGGTTCTACATTTTCAGTAGGATATCTTTTTAAAGGTGCATTGTGAGACGGGTTTTTCGGAATAGCCGCCAGTGTGGCGCATTGAGCAAGTGTAAGGTCTCCGACATCTTTACCGAAATATGAATTTGCCGCAGCTTCAACGCCGTAGCTGTTATATCCGAAGGTTATACAATTCAAATAAGCTTCCAATATCTGATCCTTGGTAAGATTTTTTTCCAATATTACCGTATAATATGCTTCTCTTATCTTTCTCGTAAGCGAACGTTCGGAGGAAAGATAAAGATTTTTTGCAAGCTGCTGAGTTACGGTACTCGTACCGCTTACATGTCCGCCGTTGAAAACACCTTCCTTAATTGCACCTATTATACGGATTACATTGAAGCCGTGATGCTCATAAAAGGTCTTGTCTTCTATAGCCAGGAAAGCGTTTCTCAGTTGTTGCGGCATTCGTTCTATAGAAATGTTTTCTCTGAGTTCCGCAGTCGACACCGATTCCAGTTCATTGCCCTGATCGTCGTAAATTACGGACGGCTGGTGTATCATATCATATATATTATTTGTATCTATGGAAGGGGTCATAAGTATTACATATGTTACAAATGCTCCGCCTGCCAATACAGAAACAAGCATAAGGGCGAAAATCCATTTGATTATTCTGCGCCATAAAGGTTTTTTAGTTTTTTTCGCTTTTTTCTTAGCCATTTTATCAATACCTGTATTTTTCTCCGAATTATTATTCGAAGATTCTTTCGATAGAGCTTGGGATTGATCGTTCAAGTCTGTCTGTACCGCAACAGTTTCCGTGACGGACTGACGGGAAGAAGTTCCGCTTTCCCAAAACGGTGAATCCTCCACAGCGGTCGTATCGGGACTGAAAAGGTTTAAATCGCTGAGATCACGAATTTCGATATCGCCTTCCGAGGTATCATCTGTAGAAAGTCCGTCTCCTCCAAGTCCGAGATCTGCGAGAGAATGAATTTCCTCGTTGTCTGTAGCTTTAAAACCCGACAGCAATTCCTCCCAACTGCGGTTTAAATTCATAGTATCGGACGAACGTTTATCGCCATTATTATTTGTATGATCAGTCAAAATATACCACCTTACGGACATCAGATGTAATGAAGTCCTATGCATCCTTTTCATAAAATATAAAAAGATTATATCATAGACAAAAGCCGATAACACTGAAAAAGTTGACATTTGGATTTTGCTCTCATATAATATATTGAAATATCAACGTTTTTGACGGGTATATGAAATTTTTATGATAATTTTATAAATAAATATGACAAACAGGAAAATAAAGGATATAATGGAAAAACAAGGAGAAATATAATGGATGATGTCGCTCTTCCCAACCATGAAGCTGTGTTGAAAATACCCATAGATACTGCAAATATTCGAGAAGAACTGAATTTTTACAAGCTTTTGAGAGATATTTTCAAAGAATATAACAAAAATACGGAAGATTTGGACTTTATAATAAAAAATATGGAAGACCAAATTATAGAATTTAATATATCCGAGCCCATGCTTCCCGACGAGGACAGGATCATCGAGGTTATAGAAAGGCATCCGTATTTTAAAAATCCGTGCGATTATCCTATAAGACTGCTCACATTGCTGAAGTACCTGAGGAAAAAAGGCTTTAATGTAAATTATGCGGATATAGATATTTATATGGACAAGCTTATACAACGCATGGACGGTGTAAAAAAGGTAGGCAGAGGACTGTATATGAAAAAATGATAAGCTACGGTGATTTTTATGTTCAGAAGACCCATGGTGGCGGCAGCTTTGTCTGCCGCTTCGGGAATTGCGGCTGCAAAGCTTGCAGATAATGTGATTTCTTTAATGCTGATTACAGTTTCGGCAGCGGCATCGGCCGGTCTGCTTTTTTATTTGCTGCATAAATGGAAAATATTAGAATTAATAGAAAATATTAATAAATATCATTTTACAACGGATACGGACAGGAGTCCGGTTTATCGAAAAATGCTTATATTGGTGATACTTTTCTTTGTAACGGGAGTTGTTTGGGGAAAAACGGCATTGGAGAAAAATTCGGTACTTGAGGATTCGGTCGGAGTGAGAACACGGATTAAAGGTGTGGTGAGCTCAGTTAATATTAAAGAAAAAGGAAAATATAATTTAACTGTAAATATAGGGAACGGAGAACATGTGCTTGTATATGTAAAGGGCTTTAATGCCGAGGCTGTGAACTGTACGGGAGCTGTTGTAAGCATCGGCGGCAGACCGGAGCTGCCGTCCGGAGCCGTATATCCGAACGGATTTGATTACAGTTTATATTTGAAATCGCAGAAAATTTATATGTGCATGTCGGCAAAAGAGGCTGCGATAAGAGTTATTGAAAAGCCCCGAGGATTATGGAAAATTTATAATCGCATAGTTTCGATAAAGTCTGCATATGAAAAAGAACTTTTCAATAAAATGGACGATGAAGCTGCAGGTGTTTTTTGCGGAATACTGTTCGGAGATACTTCATTTATGGATGAAAATATTTTAAAGTCTTTTAGAGCTGAGGGCATCGGACATCTGCTTGCAGCCTCGGGACTTCATGCAGGTTTTGTTTATGCTGTGATGAGGGTATTGCTGCGCAGACCGACACGAATTGCCGGAAATTTGTTTATTGCGGCGGTAATGCTTGTATATGCGGCGTTTGCAGGATTTTCGGCATCAGTTATAAGAGCCGTGTTTATGATAACTGTTCATATAATTTCACAAATGCTGCACAGACGCTATGATTTTTTATCGTGTACGGCATTTTGTTTTATCTGTATGTTGGCTTGGGAGCCCGCTCAGCTTTTTTCCGGAGGTTTTCAACTTACTTTTCTTGCCGCTGCAACGATTGCAGTTATACTGAAAAGATTTGAAAAAAGGTCGGACGGATATTCAAGACTTGAAGAGCGGTTAAAATACAGCCGAGCTTATACAGAAGGGGAATCTATCGCAGGAATATTTGCGAACAGCTTAAGACGGACTGCGGAGGGAATTGTGGGAATACAGGCAGGTCTGGCGCCGGCTGCGACTGTAAGCTTCCATTATATATCTCCGGCGGCATTTTTGCTGAATACGCCGGCTATAGCTGTAGCCGGTTTGGCAGTTCCTGTCGGATTAATTATTATTCCGTTTTTTCTTTGTGCAGATATCCCTGTAATCGGAAAAGCGGCGGAGATGATATGCGGATGCCTGCTTGCTGTCAGTGAAATGTTGTTGCATCTGCTGATTGCTATGAATAATTTTGCGGAGAATTCGATGCTTCATGCGAGAATCGTATTTGCACCGAGCAAGTTCATAATTTTAATGTATTATTTCTGCATTTTCTTTTTTTGCAGCGAGCTTGGACAGAGAGCAGCCGAGCAGCTTAAAACTGCAAACACACTCGGCACGGCTGCACCCGGAGGCTGCTCGGCTTTTTGCAGAGGGCGACATGCGAGGGGCGCTCTCGCCGTCCTGACCTCCGCCGCTTTGCTGTGCGGAGGTATATGGGCGGCAGCTGAATGGGAGTACATAAGCTCGGAGCTGCTGGTGCTTTCCGACGGCGGAGCAGCTGCCGTTCATATAAGAGCGCCCTTTAAAACCGATATTCTGATAAACTGCGGCGGCAGTTCCCATCATGACACTGCCGAGAAACTGTATATTCCGTACCTGCTTTCAAACGGAATAAAAGATTTGGAATTGGTAATTCTCACTGATTTGGACAAGCAGCATTGTTCGGAGCTTAAATCTCTTGCAGAGATAATTAAAATAAAGAAGCTTGCGATATCGGAAGCATATAGTGGTGATATTACAAAGCTTGAAGAAATCACAGGTGTTTCTGCGAAAAATATTATCTTTTTAAAGAATGGAGATATAATATCGGCAGCATCCGTAAAATTTCATTTTTCCATTGCAGGTTTTGACGAGGAGAAAGATATTAAGCCTGAAATTGATTCATATCGTATGTCGGTCACAGCATTTATGAAAAATAAGAGTTTGAATTTGAATGACGATTTTTTGAGGGAAATATCGGAGAAATGTTCCGATGTCGATGCTGCGGACAAAATATTAAAGGAAAACAAATTCGCTTCGTTCATGATAGATTTGGATAATAAACCTAGGATACGAAGCGCAAACGGGACAGATGTCTTTGATTGCAAGAAAAGCTTATAAATGTTAAGATATTAATTATCATACAAAGCTCATATTTCATGTATTCAGCAGCTTTTCAGTTCAAAGACGGAGGAGATTGACGTGGATAAAAGTACGCTTATGGGTGATTGGGAGACCCGATATAAAGAAAAGAAATGTTCCGCACTTGAAGCTCTCGGAGCAGTACAGGCTTCCGACAGAATATTGGTGGGAGGAGCACTTGCCCGACCTTATTATCTGCTTGCGCAGATGGTGGAGCATGCGCAAAATTTTCACAATGTAAAAATCATGCACGGATTGAGTCACGGCGGTGAAGAATATTGTGAAGAACGGTATAAAGAAAATTTTTTACACGAAGCGCTCTTTGTATCAAAAGGAACAAGACAGGCTGTAAAAGACGGCAGAGCGAAATTTTATCCACATTATTATTGTGAGCTTTCATATTTTTTTGAAGAAGGAACTATACCTATAGATGTATTTATGTTTCAGGTAACTCCTCCCGATAAGTACGGATATTGCAGCTGCGGACTTAATGCGGACTTCATACAGGAGGCTGTGGATGCGGCGGACGTGGTAATAGTTCAGGTTAACTCAAAACTTCCGTGGTGCTCCGCAGAGGATTGTCTTGTTCATATAGACAGAATAGATTTTATAGTGGAGCATGAGGATGAATTGCCCGAGGTTCAGAGAGGCGAGCTTACAGATACGGCATTGCAGATAGGAAAATATTGTGCAAGTCTTATAAATGACGGAGATACCATACAGGTGGGTATAGGAAATCTTCCGGATGCCATATGTGAATGTTTGAAGGATAAGAAACATCTGGGCGTACATTCGGAGATGATAGGCGACGGTATAATGGATCTCTGGCTGAGCGGGGCGGTGGACAACAGTAAAAAATCCATAGACAGAGGTTCCATGGTTGCAAGCTTCGTTCTCGGAACTCAAAAGCTTTATGATTTTATCGATCATAATCCTATAATAAAATTGAAGTCCGTACGTCGTGTAAGTCACCCTTTTGAAATAGCGAAAAGTCGCAATCAGGTCAGTATAAATACCTGCATAGAAGTGGATTTGATGGGACAGGTCGTAGCAGGAACAAACGGCATTTCTCAAATAAGCGGAGCGGGCGGTCAGTCGGATTTTATCAGAGGAATCCTGCTTTCACAGGACGGCAGCGGAAAATCCATAATAGTTCTGACATCTACATACGAAAAACACGGCATAAGAAAATCCAGAATTTTAGGATTTTTGACGGACGGCTCAGCCGTTACCGTCAGCAGAGAGGATGTTGATTATATAATTACGGAATACGGCATCGCTCATCTAAGAGGCAAGACTCTTAAAGAGAGGGCAAAGGCTATGATATCTTTGGCTCATCCGGATTTTCGTCCTGAGCTCATAGAAATCTTTGAGAAAAGATTCAGAGTAAAGTATCAGTGTGAAAGGTAGGAAAAATTGATGTCTGACTGGAAACAATATTACAATGAACATTTGTGTACTGCCGACGAAGCCATACGCATAATAAATGACGGAGATGAGCTGGTATTCGGGCATTGCATCGGAGAGCCTCAGACGATAATAGACGCTTTGCTCGAAAATGTCGAAGCTTTTAAAGATGTTACAATACATCAGCAATATACAATAGGTAATGCAAAATATACATCGACGGAATACGAAGGACACTTTCACTTCAACGGATGGTTTCTTACACCGGCGACTATGCATTGCGTGGCTGAAGGTCGAGGAGATGTCACTCCGAATCACTATTTCAAGACAACCGAGTATTTCGATAAGGACATATTTCACTGTGATGTGGCTATAGTGATGTCTGCTCCGCCGAATGAGCACGGTCTTTTTTGTACGGGCGTTTCGTGTGATCATACCATGGATGCGGTACGTCATGCGGATCGCATAATTGTTCAGGTAAACAAAAATATGCCTTTTACATACGGAGATACTTATTTTCCCGTGGAAATGGCTGACTGCATAGTTGAATCGGATCAGGAGCTGAATCAATTCCTGCCGCCTCACTATGGGAATTTGGGCGAAGACGATTTGGCTATAGGTGAATACTGCGCATCGCTTATCCCCGATAAAGCGACTATTTCCATAGGGGTAGGGCGAATACCCGATGCGGTATGTTACTGTCTTAAAAATAAGCATGAGCTGGGTGTGTTTACCGATATGTTTTCCGACGGCATGATGGATTTATATTTAAACGGAAATATCACCAATCAACACTGCACTACGGATAAAAATGTTATGGTTACAGCCTTTGTCATGGGCTCACAAAAATTATACAATTTTGTAAACAGAAATCCGGTTGTAAGATTTATGTCGGCATCCTATGTCAACAATACTTTTCGTCTGGCCAGCCAGTCAAACATGTGCATAGTCAATTCCGCCGTAAGCGTCGATTTACAGGGACAGATCGTGTCTGCAAGCATAGGAGAACTGCAGCTTTCGGGCGTAGGCGGTCAGCCCAGTCTTAACAGAGGGGCGAATATGTCTCTCGACCGCAAAGGAAAGAGCATAATAGCCATGGCATCGACAGTCCGTGATTTTTCCGGAAATCTCGTATCAAAGATCACGCCTTTTATAAACCCCGGTTCCGAGGTTACATTGAACAGAGAGGATGCAGGCTACATAGTTACTGAAAACGGTATAGCATATATGAAGGGCAAATCGCTTGAAGACCGATCCAGAGAGCTGATAGGTATAGCTCATCCGCAGTTCAGAGATGAACTTATAGAAGAGTTTGAAAGGCGTTACCGTACCAAATTTTGAGAAAGCATATTCCTCTGCATTTCAAGCATTTTTTGAGTTTGAAAGGCGGCGTTACCATACTGGATTCCGAGGAATAGTGTTAATAATGATTTTCATTGCTGTTTGTGCCGTAAGGTGACGGCGGCGGAATGGAAAGTAATATGGCATTTGAAAGAAAAAAACAGGATAATAAAGTGCACGCTTTCAGGCAGTTCGGCACTGATATTAAAAATGATGCTTTGAAAAATATAGTCCTTCTCTACGGTGAGGAGGACTATTTGAAAAGATGGGCAGTTTCCGAAATAAAATCCAAATATGTTAATGAAGCGGCGGAACTTTTCGATTTCATGAAAATGGACGGAGATACCGCCAAATACGCAGAAATTATAAGATCCTGCGAAACGCTTCCCATGATGTCCGAGCGCAGAATAGTGATTATCGAGGGTATGCCGATGAAAGCTAATCAGTTGAGAACAAAAGCTCTCGACGCCGCCTCTTCCGATACGACGGTTGCAGAGGACGAGCCGGCGGATGCATTGGATGAGCTTGCCGCATATTTTGAAAATTTCCCGAATACTGCAATGCTTATTATCGTATGTGAGGACGAGCCGGATAAAAGAAAAAGATTTTTCAAGGCTGCAAAAAAATACGGCAGTGAATATGACTTTTCAAAGTTGGATAGAAGAACTTTGATGGGCTTCATAAAAAAGAGATTTTCAGAGTTGGGATGCAGTTGCAGCGATATGATTATTTCAATGATTGTAGATGTTTCAGGATATTTGGATAAAGAAACCGATATTGATTTGGACAGGCTTTTAAATGACGTAAGAGCCATTGCGGCTCACAGCGACGGCGCAGTGTCGGAAAATGATGTCAGGCAATCGATATCCGGGAATAATCAAGTATATATTTTTGACTTTACCGATGCAATGATGTCAGGGCGCAAAGGCGATGCTTTAGCCATGCTCAGACGGATGCTCGACAACGGTGAAAATGAATTTATGCTGCTCGGAATGATATGCTCACAGCTGGAAACTCTCCTATTGGCAAGCGAAATGTATGAGGCGGGATACAGTTACAAAGATGCTGCAATAAAATTAAAGATGCACGAGTACAGAATAAAACTTGCATATCAGAAAGTATTGAATTATAATTCGGGAAAGATAAGAAAGCTGCTCATGGATGCATATGCTATAGACCGAAATGTAAAGACCGGATTAATGGATATAAATGTGGGCTTGGAGCTTTTTGTCTCTAATTTTTAATACATTTTTACCTGAAGAGGGAGAACAAAAAATGAGCAGACATATAGATACCGAATGTGTTCAGGGAGGATATATTCCCGGTAACGGCGAGCCGAGAATACTGCCTATAATTCAATCCACTACATATAAATATGATTCCGGCGAGCAGATGGGCAATCTTTTTGATTTGAAAGAGTCGGGATATTTTTATACAAGGCTGCAAAATCCTACAAATGATATGGTGGCGGCTAAGATAGCAGCTTTGGAAGGCGGTACTTCCGCTATGCTCACATCGTCCGGTCAGGCTGCAAATTTCTATGCGGTATTCAACATTGCGGAAGCAGGCGACCATGTTGTAAGTACATCCGCAATCTATGGGGGAACTTTTAATCTTTTTAACATAACTATGAGAAAGTTGGGAATAGATGTAAGCTTTGTAAATCCCGATTGTACCGATGAGGAGCTTGAAGCGGCTTTTAAGCCGAATACGAAGTGCGTGTTTGCGGAGAGTCTTTCAAATCCGTCACTGGCGGTATTGGATTTTGATAAATTTGTAAAGGCCGCACACGCTCACGGAGTACCTGTAATAGTTGACAATACCTTCCCCACACCTATAAATTGCAGACCGTTTGAATACGGTGTAGATATAGTGACTCACAGTACGACAAAGTATATGGACGGTCATGCAACAAGCGTAGGCGGATGCATAGTGGACAGCGGGAATTTTGATTGGACAGCTCATGCGGATAAATTCCCGGGTTTGACCGAGCCTGACGAATCCTATCATGGAATCCGTTATGCCGAGACTTTCGGAAATACCGCTTTTATAACTAAAGCTACAGTTCAGCTTATGAGAGATTTGGGTTCCATACCTTCTCCGCATAATGCATTTTTGCTTAATCTCGGATTGGAAACACTACATTTGAGAATGGCACGTCATTGCGAAAATGCTTTGAAGGTAGCGAAATATCTGACATCCGACGAGAGAGTCGCATGGGTTGATTATCCGGGACTTGAGGGCGGTAAATATTATAATTTGGCTAAGAAATATATGCCGAACGGAACCTGCGGAGTAATTGCATTCGGAATAAAGGGCGGACGTAAAGCGGCTGAGAAGTTTATGGATGCTCTTGAACTGGCAGCCATAGTTACACATGTTGCCGATGCCCGTACCTGCGTGCTTCATCCCGCAAGCACAACACATAGACAGCTTACGGATGAACAGCTTGCAGAAGCCGGAGTTTCGCCGGATCTTCTCCGCTTTTCAGTAGGAATAGAATCGGCGGATGACATAATCGATGATATTAAAAACGCTTTGGATAAACTTTAACTACTCAATATAAAAGCAGGAGTTTGTCTGTAATATAACATATAAATAAAACTTCACAAATTACATCTTTGTTACCGAAGTGTTAACTTTGAACAGCATTGATTGACAGGTAGGGGTCTTTAAAATTAAAATGAAATAGACTCGTGCCTGTTTTATTTTTTGTAAAATTATAGGCATATATGTATTATAAATCCGACATTCCGAAATTAAATGAGAATATTATAAAAAATAATGCTTTTGAAAACTCATTTCGGGATTTAAAAATTCTAATTTAAATAATGGAATTGTTAATATTATAGTCAGCCTTTATTTGATGTGGAGGAAAAATTCGCTTATGGAGAGAAATAGAATATTCGGTATTGCTATGACATTCTGCATAGCTTTTACTTCGCTTTTTGCCGGAAGCGTGTCGACATTTGCTGCCGGAAACGAGAATATATATGTAAAGCAGGACGCAAGAGGTTACTGTACTCTGGCTTCAACGGTTATGATGATGCGTCAAAAGGCTTTTAATGAAGGAAATCCGACTTGGAATAATATAACTCAACAGAGTTTGCTGGGAAAGGGCTGGATTACAGGACAGGGTTTGAAAAATTCATTTAAATACTTCGGCGTAGGTGTAGGTCGCAGCAATTTTGATCCTGATGATATAAAATCTCAGCTTATCTATCTGCTCGATAAATATCCTGAGGGTATAGCAATATATGACAGAGGAGTTCCGCATGCAGTTTTTCTTATAAGCTATGATGAATATACGGACACTTTTTATTGTGCCGACCCCGGTCTGTCCACAAAGCTTATGCCGCTTAAAGATTCATGGTTAAAATCTGTATATAATACATCGACCGTGTCCGACGATGAACTTCAGGATATAATTGTAAATGCACTCGATTCTTATTGGTACATAGCTTCATATAATGCGGAGAATATTCCTTTTTACGTGAAGCCGACAGCTCCGATTACCGGAGAGACTTTGCTTACACCTGTTGTAACGGAGGTTCAGTCAGTGACTTCGGATTCTGGAGCAGGCGACAATTCGTCAAATAAGCCTGCAGCTTCACAAAACAATGCAGGCAATGCGGCATTTTCGCCTGCGAATGACTTTGTAAATAAGAATTTCAAGGATATAAGCGATTCAGAGTGGTATTATGATTATATTGCAAAGGCATACAGCAGCGGTTTGATGAACGGAGTGGATGATGCTTATTTCAAGCCGAACAGCAATATCACCATAGCCCAGAGCGTGACATTGGCGGCTCGTATTTATTCTATATATAATAATGACGGAGAAAAATTTAAGAAAAATGCCGACGATGCTTGGTATTCGCCATATGTGGATTATGCACGCAAAAAGAAAATTATTTCATCACGCTATGCGGACAGCAGTGTAATGAATTATTCTGCAACCAGAGCCGAATTTGCCGAAATTTTGAACGGAGCTTTGCCTGATAAAGAGCTTGTTCAGATAAATAATATCAAAAATGGAGATATAAAGGATGTAAGTTCTTCGGATTCCACGGGTAAAGCTATATATCGTCTATACCGTGCAGGTGTTATAACCGGGAGCAACGGTAATTTTAATCCTTCAACACGGATAAACAGAGCACAGGTAGCGGCGATAGTTGCAAGAATGGCGGATTCAAAGCTCAGAGTAAGGATATAAATTATCACGAATTAAGAGCGAAACGAGGGAAAATGTAATATTTACCTTGTCACGACAGTCGAGGGAGCATAAATATTCCATATAGGCTTTAAGCGAACGGCTTTTATCACATATGTTTGACAATTATGGAAGAAGAACGGAAAGCTGAGCATAAATATTATTGACATAATCATATACGAGTGCTAAGATACTCTATGAAAAACATCATAGTTATTTCTATAATAAAATAATATGATCTTCAGGGCAGGGTGAAAGTCCCTACCGGCGGTAAAGCCCGCGAGCAACAGCTGATCCGGTGTAATTCCGGAGCCGACAGTACAGTCTGGATGAGAGAAGGTGATAAATTTGATATTTGCTTTTCGTATGCCCTGATCTTTCGGTCAGGGTATTTTGTTTGATATTATACAAAGCTGTAAAATTGATTTTCAAAAGTATCTATTCAAATACGATGAGGATTACATATGAAAATATAAATTCGGGAGCAAATTATGAATGATGAAAATATAGGAATCGACCCTATGCATGAGGATGAGCATTGGATGCGATTAGCCATAGAGCTTGCAAAACGGGGTGAAGGCAAAGTATCTCCGAATCCTTTGGTCGGTGCAGTGGTGGTAAAGGAAGGCAGATTGTTGGGAGAAGGTTGGCATGAATACTACGGAGGCTTGCACGCCGAGAGAAATGCACTGAAGGATTGTGTGAATCGTGGAAATAGCCCCGAAGGAGCAACGATCTATGTAACGCTTGAGCCGTGCTGTCATTACGGGAAAACTCCGCCGTGTACCGAAGCGATAATTGAAAATAAGCTTAAACGAGCGGTATACGGGGTGTCGGATCCGAATCCTGAGGTTGCAGGGAAAGGATTAGAAATACTGAGCGATGCGGGGATAGAGATTACCGGTCCGGTGCTTGAAGATGAATGTTTTAAATTGAATGAGATTTTCTTTCATTACATAATTGAAAAAACTCCGTATGTAATACTCAAGTACGCCATGACAGCGGATGGAAAAATCGGAGCCTACACCGGGGATTCCAAATGGATTACCGACAATGAAGCAAGACGGAATGTCCATATTACAAGAAAACGTGTGTCTGCAATCATGGTCGGAATAAATACTGTCCTGACGGATGACCCGATGCTGAATTGCCGTTTGGACAACGATGCCGGTAAAGAGAACTTCGATCCTGTAAGAATTATTTGTGACAGCCGATTGAGATTGCCTAAGGATTCGGCTATTGCCGAAAGTGCAGATAAAATAAGGACGATAGTCGCACATCTTCATCCGATTGATAAGGCGGCAGCTGAGCGTGCATCGGAGCTACGAGCCTGTGGAATTGAACTTTTGGAAACAGATGCTGATGATAACGGTCATGTAAATATTGAAAAGCTGATGAAAGCATTGGGTGAATTGAATATAGACAGTCTGTTGATAGAGGGCGGAGCGGAGCTGGCATGGTCGGCAATCTTATCAGGAACGGTACGAAAGCTTCAGGTTTATGTGGGAGCAAAGCTCATAGGCGGGAGAGCTGCCAAATCTCCTATAGGAGGTCAAGGCTTTTCTGAAATGGCACTGGCTGTCAGTCTGAATGCTCCGACAGTAAGCGTTTTAGGCGAGGATATTCTTCTGGAATATTACCTGACAAAGGAGTCGTAGAATGTTCACGGGTATAATTGAAGAAATCGGTAGTATTGCTGCGGTAAGGAGAGGGCAGATTTCCTCGCAGCTGACCGTAAGAGGAAATATAATTTTCGATGATTTAAAAATAGGAGACAGTGTAGCTGTAAACGGTGTTTGTCTTACCGCAACTTCCATATCCGGCAAAAGTTTTACTGCTGATGTTATGGCGGAAACTTTGAGACGCACAAATTTGGGAACTTTTAAGGGAGGAACACAGGTCAACCTTGAAAGAGCCATGGCTGCCGACGGAAGATTCGGCGGACATATAGTTTCAGGACATATAGACGGAACGGGAACTATAGCTATGATGAAAAAGGAAGAAAATGCCGTTTGGGTAAAAATTCATACTGCGGAAAATATCATGAAATACATCATAGAAAAAGGCTCGATTGCAATAGACGGAATCAGTCTTACAGTGGCAGAAAGAGGAAAAGCTTTCTTCTCGGTTTCCGTCATACCTCATACAGGCAGTGAGACCACATTGCTCGAAAAACGTGAAGGTGCAGTGGTAAACCTTGAAAATGATGTGATAGGTAAATATGTAGAACAAATGATGAAATATGGCGGAGCGGGAAAAAATAAAAGCGAGGCTTCCCGTCAGAAAAGTGATATTACAGCCGAGCTGCTTGCGCAGAACGGATTTATATAAGAGAAAGATGTTTTATGGAGGATGAAATGTTTAAATTTAGCAGTATTGAGGATGTAGTGAAGGATTTGCGTGACGGAAAGATTATCGTCATGACCGATGATCCGGATCGTGAAAATGAGGGAGATCTCATTTGTGCAGCTGAATTTGCAACGCCTGCAAATGTTAATTTTATGGCGACCTTTGCAAAAGGACTCATATGCATGCCTATGAGTATAGATATGTGTAAATCTCTCGGTTTACCTCAGATGGTGAACGATAACACGGATAATCATGCTACGGCATTTACGGTATCGATAGATCATATTGACACAACTACGGGAATTTCCGCATATGAGAGATCATTGACAGCCATAAAGTGCGTGGAAGACGGCATAAAGCCACAGGATTTCAGAAGACCCGGACACATGTTTCCGCTTGAAGCAAAGGTGGGCGGAGTATTTGAGCGTGGAGGTCATACGGAAGGGACTGTTGATTTATTGAAAATAGCGGGTTTGAGAGAAGCGGGACTTTGCTGTGAAATCATGAGAGAGGATGGCGAGATGATGCGGACAGCCGAGTTGAAGCAGTTTGCGCAGCTCCATGATTTAAAGATGACAACTATCAGTGCACTGCGTGAATATCGTAGAAAGCACGATTGTTAAGGAGGACTGCTATGACGAGTGACCTTTGCAAAGGCGGAGTGAGATTGGAGCAGGAAGCTTCTTCCAAGCTGAACGGAGAAAGCGACAAGAAGCCGATTATGGATTTTGTAGTAACGGCAAAGCTTCCGACAAAGTACGGAGAATTTTTAATACACGGATTTGAAAACAAATTGACGGGAGAGCATCATGTTGCTTTGAGTTTAGGAATTATAGATGACGGAGCCCCCGTTCTTACAAGAGTTCATTCCGAATGTTTGACCGGTGATGTGTTCGGTTCCGCAAAATGTGACTGCGGAGATCAGCTTGCAGCTGCAATGGATGCCATTTCTCATGCAGGTAAAGGAGTGATGATATATCTGAGGCAGGAAGGCAGAGGCATAGGACTGATTAATAAGCTGAAAGCCTATGCATTGCAGGATCAGGGCATGGATACCGTAGAAGCAAATATTGCTTTGGGCTTCCCTGCGGATATGCGAGATTATACCGTAGGTGCAGAGATGCTCACATATCTCGGAGTAAAGAAACTCAGACTGCTCACAAATAATCCTATGAAAATTGAGGGACTTGAAAAATTCGGTATAGAAATTGTTGAAAGAGTTCCTATAGAAACAACTCATAAAGCGCCGTCCGACAGATATATGGCGACAAAGAAAATAAAAATGGGTCATATACTTAAAACCTATTAATCAAATAAGATAAGCTGTTAAAAGAGGAGGAACATAAAATGGAGCCGAATATTAATGTAATAGAAGGTAAACTTATTGCCGACGGTATAAAGGTCGGTATAGTTGCATCACGTTTCAATGAATTCATAGTTTCAAAGCTTATAGGAGGAGCGCTTGACGGACTTCTTCGTCATGATGTAAGAGAAGAGGATATAACCTTGGCATGGGTACCCGGTGCATTTGAACTGCCTTTAGTGGCAAAAAAAATGGTTGAAACCAGCAGATACGATGCCGTAATTTGTTTGGGAGCTGTAATCAGAGGTGCCACCAGCCATTATGATCTGGTTTGCAATGAGACTGCAAAGGGTATAGCTCAGACTTCACTCGCAAGCGGTGTACCTGTAATGTTCGGAGTGATAACCACTGAAAATATAGAACAGGCTATAGAAAGAGCAGGTTCAAAGGCAGGTAACAAAGGCTATGACTGTGCCGTAAGCGCTCTTGAAATGGTAGATTTATATAAGAAACTGTAGTAAAAATACAGCAAAAGCCCCTTATTTCCGGAAGGAGTCCTCATCGACTTTACGGAAATAAGGGGCTTTTTTGCTTATGCTGTTCAATCTTAAATATACAATAGAAAAGCAAATGCCTGTGCGTATGAAGCGAAATACCTTTTTGACTTCTTCTGAGAAGCTTTAGATGCCGAATCGCATACTTGATTTTAAACTGTTGGTGTCGTTCCTCCGAGGCGGCAGAGTGCCGGATGCCGAATCACATACTTGATTTTAAACCCATAAGTATGATGAAGCCTGCACATATTACGACAAGCCCGACAGCAGCAAGACTCATAGTCATGCGAGAAGTGAGCTTTTTGCGTTTAGCAAAGGCGAAGCCTGTCAGACCTGCACCGAGTGCAATCCATATAAAATTCATAATCATTAAAATAAGTATATTTTTATCCATTACAGACCTCATGTTTTAAGATTAATAATCGGCAAAATTTATTTGCAGAGTATTTTCTATTAAAAATATTTTCAGTACTTTCTCCACGCCATAGGTGTGAAAAGTATTATTATAGGGATGATTTCAAGTCTTCCTGCAAGCATATCAAAGCAAAGCACTATCTTGGAGAGCGGTGACATTATTGAGAAATTCGCAGCAGGACCGACTTGTCCCATACCGGGACCTATATCATTTATAGTTGTTATGACGGCTGTTACGGTTGTCTCTATATCCAGATGATCCAATGATAAGAGCAGGATGGAGCACATGGCAATAAGAGCGTAAAAGCACATGAAAGAATATACGCCGTTGACGGTCTTTCTGCTGATAACATTTTCATCAAAGCGAATAACACGAACACGCCTTGGATTTATGACTGTTATAAGGTCGGCATACATGGCTTTGAATAATATCATTATTCGGGAAATTTTGATACCACCGGCTGTTGAAGAAGCACATGCTCCAACCATCATAAGTAAAATCAGCAGCATCTTTGAGTAGGTCGGCCATAAATTGAAATCTACCGTAGAAAATCCGGTTGTAGACATTATTGAAGATACGGTGAAGAGTGAGTGCATTGCAGATTCACCCCATGAATCAAACATAGGACGGATGTTTACAGCTACTGAAATCACCGAAAATGCCAATATGAGTATGTAAATAATAACTTCTTTATTTTTTAATGCTGAGCGTGTTTTTCCGATTATCAGCAGAAAGTAAACGGTAAAATTTACACCGAACAATATCATAAATACACTTGTGACTATATTTACATATGGGCTGTTATAATGGGCAATACTGTCATTCCACATACTGAAGCCGCCGGTACCTGCGGTTGAAAGGGCGGTGTTTATGCTGTCCATGATAGGCATTCCGCCTATTAACAGGAATACAAATTCTATGAGGGATAGGGAAATATATATGCCGTACATTATTAGTGCCGTGGTACGCATTCGAGGAACAAGCTTTGTTACATCCGCACCGGTACTTTCAGCTCTCAGCAGATGTATCATATTTTCATGCTTAAACGGTATGAGTGCAAGCATAAACACGAGCAATCCCATGCCGCCGAGCCAGTTTGTGAAACAACGCCAGAACCTAAGGGACATACCTATGTTTTCCACATCGTTAAGAATGGATGAGCCGCTGGTTGTAAATCCTGAAATAGTCTCAAAGACGGCATCCAGATAATTTGGAATCTGCCCTGAAATAATAAAGGGGAGAGCGCCTATCAGACTGACTATTATCCATGTCAGTCCGACTATCATAAGTCCGTCATGAGCTCGTATATGTTGGTGTTTTTGTGGGATACGCATAAGCAGTGAACCCGTCAACGCAGAGATCGCAATGGTCGCAACAAAAGCCTTTGCCTGTTCGGGTTCTCTGTATATACCTGCTACCAGCAAGGGTATTATCAGGATTATGCTTTCAAGCACGAGAATATTTCCTATAGTACGAAAAACGGAACGATAATTCATATAATTTTCCTTAATTTATGTCTTATAAATATTTTAAATTTATATATTTTATAATTTTTTTACAAGCTGCGATTTCTTTCGGCTTATTCAGATAACAGACCTATGAATTATTCAAAAATTACGACAGCTCGTCAATCCAAAATTTCTTCAAGCTTGTTCAGACCCTGATGTGTTGTGATAACAACAACGGTATCACCCGGCAGAATCATATCGCTTCCGCTTGGGATGATGATACTTCCGGCACGGTTTATGCTGCCTATGAGCAGATTTTTTTTGGTTTTAAGCTCTGCAAGAGGAATTTTTGCCAGGCGGCAATCCTCCGTTACATAAAATTCTAAAGCCTCAGCCTTGTTATCTATTATTTTATATAGAGTTTCCACATTTGAACCGTAAGAATTTTGCAGTGCCCGTACATAGCTGAGAATATGCTCGGCAGCTATCGTCCTCGGATAGAATACACTTCCGAGATTTAAATTTGAGATAACGGATGTGAAAGGATTTCTCGTGATCTTGGTTATAAGTTTTGCATTTGAAAGGGAACCTACATGCAAGCTGAGCATGATATTTTCTTCATCTATACCTGTAAGTGCTGCAAAAGCATCCATGCTCTCAACACCCTCATCGATTAGAATCTGCTGATCGCTGCCGTCTCCGTATATTATATCGGCATCGGGAAGCAGCTCTGAAAGCTGAAGGCATCGATTATACTTATCCTCTATTATCTTGACTGAAATTCCCATTGGAATAATCTGTTTGGCAAGATAATAAGCTATGCGACCGCCGCCGACTATCATAATACTGCGTATCCTGTCCGGCAACATTCCTATACGGCTGAAAAAATTCATCTGACTTGAAGGGTCACATATAATACTCAGTTTGTCACCTTTCTCTATGGTAAATTCGCCCGACGGTATATGCACCTGATCATTGCGTTCCACCGCACATATAAGTATACTGCAATCTTTTGTAAATGAGCCCATTTCCCGCAGCTTCAACCCTATTAGAGGGCTGTCGTCGGGAAGCATAAACTGCAGCAACTCCACTTTCCCCTTTGCAAATGTATCTATGTCTATCATCTTCGGGAAACGTAAAACTCGTGCTATTTCGGAAGCGCAACCGAGTTCGGGATTTATTGCAAGACTCAGTCCCATATCATCTTTGATGAGTGATATCATATCGGAGTATTCGGGATTTCTCACTCTGGCGATAGCATAGCGAGCACCTATTCGTCGTGCTATAAGGCAGGCAAGCAGATTGAGTTCGTCAGCTTCGGTAACCGCTATAACCAAATCAGCGGTTTCCGCTCCTGCTTTTTTAAGAATAGGCACGGTTGCTCCGTTTCCGGCAATACCGAGTACATCGAGCTTATCCACCGTTTCGTCGAGACGTTGTTGATCTTTATCTATTACCGTCACTTCATGATCTTCTGTCGACAGATGCTCAGCCAAGGTTATGCCGACCTTGCCTCCGCCTATTATGATGATCTTCATGTTTAATTCTCCTTGAATTGTTACGAAATCATATGTGTAATTCTATCATAACAACAAGCTGTAATAAAGGTTAAAAACATACCCGCAGTTGTCAGGGATAACTGCAAACCTTGTAAAAAATAAATCGACCGAGCCACCGTTCGATGACTCGGTCGTATAATGGTGCACGCAAGAAGATTCGAACTTCCACGGTGTTATCCACACGGACCTGAACCGTGCGCGTCTGCCAGTTCCGCCATGCGTGCGAAAATTACCTATTAATATTACACCTAATACTGTGAGCTTGTCAAATGATTTTTAGCAAAATAATAGGCAGGTATGGAAATTTTAAAAGAAAATTTTAAAATTGAAGGTTGACAAAATTTGCTTTAGTATAGTAAAATGATAAAGCGATAATGCGATAAAACATTTTTAAGTTCGGGCATTTCAAAATATGCGATTAAAGGAATTGATTTTTCAATATTGCAGCATATAATTTGGAATTCAAATTCGAATAGCAATCTTAATGTTTAAGGAGGATAATTTTATGAAAAAATTAGCTGTAACGGCACTTGCACTGGTAATGATTATCGGTTCATTTACAGCTTGCGGAGCTGCCGGAAAAAATGACAAAGGCTCTGCAGGAGATGCAGCAGACAAGAGCGCAAAGTATACGATACTTGATGAACATCTCAATTCCGAGGAGTACGGTGTAGGCTTCAAGAAAGGTAATACTTCGCTGAGAAACATAGTAAACGCTGATCTGCATCAGCTTATGGCGGACGGTAAAGTCCTTGAGATTGCCAAAAAATATGATTTGGACGAGAGTATGATTTCTATAAGCTCCGATTTGGAAGAAAAGAGCGAGGCCGATATTAAAGCCGAAGAAGGTCGCACAAAATTTATCGTAGGTTTCGATGCCGAATATCCGCCTTTCGGATATATGGATAAGGACGGAAGCTATGTGGGTTTTGACCTTGATCTGGCAGCCGAGATATGCAGCATGGAAGGCTGGGAACTTGTTAAAACGCCGATAGATTGGGATTCAAAGGATATGGAGCTCAACTCCGGCTCTATAGACTGCATATGGAACGGATTTACCATTAACGGCAGAGAAGATGATTACACCTGGTCGGATGCTTACTGCGACAACAGTCAGGTTATAGTGGTCAGAAACGGTTCGGACATCAAGAAACTGTCAGATTTGGCAGGGAAAACCGTAGGTGTCCAGACGGCTTCGGCAGCATATGATGTTCTTACGGACAGTGAACAACAGAAGGCTTTGGGTGACAGCTTCGGAAGCTTGCAGCAGTTCGGGGATTACAATGTGGCATTCACTGAACTTTCAGCCGGCTCCATAGATGCGTTGGCTATAGATATCGGGGTTGCCAACTATCAGATAAAATCAAGAAGCTGAGAATTAATTTAACATGCAGGGATGGAGAAAAGCTCTCCATCCTTTTTGCAGTTATACTATTGTTATAAAATGAGGAACTTAACATGCCATTAAGTATAATGCTTACACAGCTTATGGAAGGAATGCTGAAATCCGTATCTATATTTTGTTGGACATTGCTGCTTTCTATGCCGTTAGGCATGATAGTATCATTCGGAAGGATGTCGAAGAATCCGGTTCTGCGTTGGATTATAAAAATTTATATATCGATAATGCGAGGAACTCCCCTTATGCTGCAACTCCTTGCAGTTTACTTCGGACCGTTTTATCTGTTCGGGACTACACTGCCCGACGGGTACAGATACAAGGCTATAATTATAGGCTTCGTCCTGAATTATGCAGCATATTTTGCCGAAATATTCAGATCGGGAATAGAAGCTATACCGCGAGGGCAGTATGAGGCGGCTCAGGTTTTGGGTTATAATAAACAGCAGACCTTTATAAAACTGATACTTCCGCAGGTGATGAAGCAAGTGCTTCCTCCTGTAACCAATGAAACCATTACGCTTGTAAAAGATACATCTCTCGCCTATGCTTTGGCTTATGCGGAAATGTTTTCCATAGCAAAACAGATAGCGGCAGGACAGACCAGCTTTTTACCGCTGATTGTAGCCGGAATTTTTTACTTCATATTTAACTTTGTCGTTGCCGAAATCATGAGCAGTTTTGAACGCAGATTGAATTATTACAGATAGGAGGCGTAAAATGAGCATACTTGAAATGAAGCATGTAAAAAAACGCTTCGATAATTTAGAAGTTTTGAAAGATATAAGCTTTAGCGTATCGGAGGGAGAGGTTGTTTCCATAATAGGACCTTCAGGCTCCGGAAAATCAACTATTCTGCGTTGTGCTACCATGCTTGAATCCATAGACGGAGGGAGCTTTTCATACCACGGAGAAAATGCCGCATGGGAGAGAGAGGACGGAAAAGTAGTCTATGCTTCCAAGGAAAGACTTGCGGAGCTGAAGCGTGATTTCGGACTTGTATTTCAAAATTTCAATCTTTTTCCGCACTATTCCGTTATGAAGAATGTGATGGATGCTCCTATAAATGTCCAAAAGCGTAACAAAGAGGAAGTCTTTGTCGAAGCAAGAATCATTCTTGAAAAAATGGGACTTTCCGATAAAGAGAATGCATATCCTTATCAGCTTTCGGGCGGACAGTCTCAGAGAGTTGCCATAGCAAGAGCTTTGGCGTTGAAACCTAAGCTGCTGTTTTTTGACGAGCCGACTTCAGCTCTCGACCCTCAGCTCACAGGTGAGGTTTTGAAAGTTATAAAAGCTTTGGCTGAGTATAACATGACTATGGTCATAGTTACTCATGAAATGAAATTTGCTCATGATATTTCAAATCGAATGATTTTTATGGATAAAGGTGTTATAGCCTTGGATTGTTCTCCCGATGAAATGTTTGCATCACAGGATGACAGGCTCAGAGAATTTCTCGGAGTGTTGGATCAAAATTATTGAGAAAAATTATGTTGTACATTTGTATCTGATTTTAACAGTTTACAGTGTGTATTTCATTGTCTGTGCTTCTCACGGAACTTTAATCCGGCAATATGAATTTAAGTCCTGCTCCTTACGGTCATAGTAAAGGATAATATATAGAATTTTGAACTGTTGATATGAATGGAAATCATTTATATAATAACTTTATTATCAGTTCGTTGTCTTGAATTTTTTGCAATACAGTGAGGGGTATAAAATGCTTATTACCGGAGAAGCTATAGGCGGAGGAATGTATAAATCGCCGATTTTTTCCGAATATTTTCACAATATGAAAATAGTTGTTGCAGATATAGAAACTACGGGGCTTTCACCGAAAAACAGTATTGTAATGCTGTGCGGAGCGGTTGCAGAGCACAGAGGCGGTCGCAGAGCCGGACAGATATTTGCAGCAAATGCATCGGAGGAGAAGGAACTGTTGGAAATATATTCCGACTGGTTGTCCAAATTTGATGCGGTCATAACCTATAACGGACAGAGTTTCGATTTACCGTTTATTAAAAAGCGAATGTATTACCACGGGATGAATACATCGAAGCTTGACAGGTTATACTCCATGGATCTGTACAGGATAGTAAAATACTATTCCTTTCTGCCTGATATTTTGCCTGATTTGAAGCAGAAGAGCGTGGAAAGCTATTTAGGTGATTCGAATGAACGTACGGATAAAATCGACGGTGCTGAAAATATACGACTTTACGATATTTATCAGAAAGCAAAGGGAGAGGAACGGGAAAATGCTCTTTCGGAGATTTTACTGCACAACAGAGACGATATAGTAAGGCTTTCAGATATACTGAGAATACTGCAGAACTTGGATTTGCATGAAATCATGTATGGAGAAGGCTTTCCCGTTAAAATTGACGAAATGCTGTTGAATGTCGGAAAGACAAAGATAAGCTCCAACAGGATACTCGTCAGCGGCAGTATATATGGAATAAAAAACAGTCTACATTTATTTGATGACGGAATAGAGCTTGATATAGATGCAAAAAGACATAGCTTCAGTATGAAACTGGAGTGCAGAGTTTCAGAAGGAATAGTATTTGCAGATGCAGAGTCTTGGAAAATGGATCCGTCAACATTCGATAAAACGGACGGTTGGGGAAGCGGATATCTTGTGCTGAGGGATGCTAAAGGCATCAGACATCATGAATCCAATCTTCTGATCAAAGCGTTGCTGACAAGCTTGCTGGGCTGATGATTATAAATATTGCCGCCATACGGTAAAGGATTTCGTTTGGAATATTTTAATATTTCAATTTGTAAAAATTGTTTTAATGTTTGTAGCATTGTATGTGAGGAACCGTTGCATTGTGATTGTGGTATAATTCATTCATATATATTAAGAAACTTTTGAAAAACGAGGCGGTGACGTATCTGGAGAAAATTATGGATATAAGAGAAAAAATATTTAAAATGAAAGTTGTGAGTCCTCTCGTCGCTTCTGTCGGAGCGGATGTGAGAAATGCGGCTCTCATAGCGGTATCAAAGGCGCTCACCGAAAATAAGGATAAAATATTTGCAGCAAATAATAAAGATCTTGCTGCGGCGGAAAAAAATAATATATCGCCTCCGGTTATGAAGCGTCTCGGATTTGATGAGAACAAGCTGGACGAGGTACTCGGAGGGATAGAATCTCTTTTAAAATTACCTGACCCTTTAAACCGTACTATTTTAGCGAGAGAATTGGATGAAGGCTTGAAGCTTTACAAAGAAACTTGCCCGATAGGTGTGATAGGGGTAATATTTGAAGCTCGTCCGGATGCCATGGTGCAGGTTGCGACACTTTGCATAAAGAGCGGAAACTGTGCGGTGCTTAAAGGCGGCAGCGAGGCTCTGAATACAAACAGAATTTTATTCGACATCATAAGCAATGCTGCATTTGAGGCGGGATTGCCTGAGGGAAGCCTTATGTTGGCGGAGACTCATGATGATATAGATGAGCTGTTGAAATGCGATGAAGCTGTAGATTTGCTGATACCTCGAGGATCAAACGAGTTTGTTAAGTATATTATGGACAACACAAAAATCCCCGTTATGGGACATGCGGACGGCATTTGCCATATTTATGCAGATAAAACTATTGATATAGACAAAGCTGTCAGGATTATTCTTGATGCCAAGACTCAATATGTTGCCGCCTGCAATGCGGCTGAAACTTTGCTCGTCCACAGAGAAACGGCAGACAAGCTTATGCCACGTTTGGCAGAGTCATTTGAACTTGCAGCTGTTGAGCTTAGGGGAACTGCCGATATCAGAAAGATAGTGCCGTGTGAGGAAGCAAACGAAGAGGATTTCAGTACGGAATATTTGAACTATGTGATTTCGGCAAAGATAGTTGACGATATAGATGAGGCTGTCGAGCATATCAATCATTACGGCTCTCATCATACAGATGCTATAATAACGGAAGATGACGAAGCAGCGGAGCATTTTATGAAGCTTGTTGATTCTGCAGGTGTATACAGGAATTGCTCCACCAGATTTGCAGACGGATTCAGATACGGATTCGGTGCGGAGGTCGGTATAAGCACGGGCAAGCTGCATGCACGAGGGCCTGTAGGTCTTGAAGGGCTTATGACTTATAAATACAAACTGTTCGGTAACGGTCATATAGTCGGTGATTACGCAGAGGGAAGAAGAAAATTTAATTTTAAGGATATTTAGGAGGTCGTTAATTTGAGTAGAGACAGATATGAAAATCCGCTTATAAAGAGATATACCGGCAAGGAGATGTCGGCGGTGTTTTCTCCGGATGCTAAATTTACAACATGGAGAAAGCTTTGGATAGCTCTGGCTGAGGCGGAAAAGGAACTGGGACTCAACATAACTCAGGAACAGATAGACGAGCTTAAAGCTCATCGTGACGATATCAATTATGAAGTAGCGGAAGCTCGTGAAAAAGAGGTTCGCCACGATGTAATGTCTCATGTATATGCATACGGAGTGCAATGTCCCAAGGCAAAGGGAATTATTCATCTCGGCGCAACCAGTGCATATGTCGGTGACAATACGGATCTCATTCAGCTTAGGGAAGGCTTGATAATCATCAAGCACAAGCTTGCGGATCTGCTGTATCGTCTCAGCAATTTTGCCGAAAAATATAAGTCGCTGCCCACCTTGGGTTTTACTCATTTTCAGCCTGCGCAGCTGACCACTGTAGGCAAACGTGCTACTCTTTGGATGCAGGATTTTTATTTTGATTATCTTGATGTTTGTGCTGAAACAGACCGTCTTATGCTGTTGGGAGTAAAGGGTACTACGGGAACACAGGCGAGCTTTCTTGAACTGTTTGACGGGGATCACGAAAAGGTGAAGCAGCTGGATAAACTCGTAGTACAAAAAATGGGCTTTGAAAAATCAATTCCGGTTTCAGGTCAGACATATACCAGAAAGATAGATTTCAGAGTACTTGCAATTCTAAGCTCCATAGCACAGAGTGCTCACAAGATGACAAACGATATTCGACTTTTGCAGCATTTGAAAGAAGTCGAAGAACCTTTTGAAAAGAATCAGATAGGCTCGTCGGCTATGGCATATAAGAGAAATCCTATGAGAAGCGAGCGTATCGCATCTTTGTCACGTTATGTTATGAGCAATGTTATGTCTGCATCTCAGACCGCATCCACACAGTGGTTTGAAAGAACTCTCGATGATTCTGCAAATCGCAGACTCATACTTCCGGAGAGCTTTATGGCGGTGGATGCAGTTCTTGATATTGCCATAAATGTATGCTCGGGATTTGTGGTTTATCCTGAGGTTATACGCAGCCATGTAATGAGTGAAATTCCGTTTATGGCTACTGAAAATATTATCATGGAAGCTGTAAAAAAAGGCGGTGACAGACAGGAACTGCATGAAAGTATACGAGTTCATTCCATGGAGGCGGGGCGTCAGGTAAAAGAATTCGGGCGTCCTAATGATTTGCTTGAGCGTATAGCTTCCGATGAAATGTTCGGACTCAGTCTTGAAGCTGTCGAGAAGCTCATAAATCCGGAGGATTATACGGGTCGTTCGGAACAGCAGGTCACAGAGTTTATCAATGAATATATCAAGCCTGTAATCCAAGAAAATCGGGAATATTTGGGTTGCGATGCGGATTTGATTGTTTAAAGCAAGCTGCTTTTAAAGCTCTTTGTATAAGCAAAATGCTTAAGAATACATCATGGGTAGGGTTAATGAGTAATAAAACGGTAAGTCAGGCTATAAAAGACGCTAAAAAGATAGTGGTAAAGCTTGGAAGCAACAGTATTTCCGATGAAAGCGGAAGAGTAAATAAAGAAATGATGAGAGATATAGTCGCTCAGTTTATAGATCTGATACATGAGGGCAAGAAAGTGACGATCGTGTCTTCGGGAGCAGGCATTTGCGGGATTGCAGCTATAAATAAGTGGCATCGAAAGGGTGATATAAACTATAAACAGGCTCTTTGCTCAATCGGGCAGGTTGAATTGATGAATACCTATAAAGAATTGTTCGGTGAATATGATTTACATGTGGGACAAATTCTCCTTACCCGAGATGATTTTGAAGATCATCACAGAGAGCTTAATATAAGAAATGTACTTTTTACTCTTGTAGATGAAGATGTTATTCCTATAATAAATGAAAATGACAGTGTCAGCATTGAAGAATTCGGTATAGGTGATAATGATACCTTGAGTGCGCTTACCGCTATATTGTGGGATGCGGATTTGCTCGTGCTCATGAGCGATATAGACGGTGTATACGATAAGGATCCCAACAGCCACAGCGATGCCTCACTTATAGAAGCGGTAGAGAATGTTGAAAAGCTGAGCGGAGAAATAGATACCGAGGGTAAGAGCAGCTTCGGAACGGGAGGTATGGTGACTAAGCTGCATGCTGCTAATATGGTGAACGCCTATGGCATAGATATGCTTTTGACCAACAGCCGCAAGCCGGGAATTTTAAGGAAACTTGCAAACGGTGAAGAAAAGGCTACCATATTTTTCGGAAAGTAGGTGAGATATGAAGCTTGGAGTAATAGGTGCGGGCAATATGGGTTCAGCTGTCATAAAAGGCTATATTGCATCGGGCGCAAAGCCGCATGATGTTATGGTGTGCGGACATAATCCGGATGTATTACAGAGGTTTAAGGCTGAATACGGAATCATGATTGCTCGGGATACGATGATTTTAGCGGAAGCCTGTGATGTTATTGTGATTGCGGTAAAACCGAAGGATGCCGGAAATGTAACGGCGGAAATAGCACCGCTCGTTTCCGACGGGAAGAAGCTCATAATATCAATAGTTGCAGGAATGACTATAAAGCGTTTGACGGAGGCTTTGGGAAACGGGGCATACGGTAAGAGCCTTGTGATAAGAGCTATGCCGAATATGCCCGCAGCAGTCGGGGAAGGAATGACTGCACTTGCCGGAAGTGAAGCTGTAAACGATGAACATATGCAAAAAGCATTGGAAATTTTCGGTGCAACAGGCAGAGCTTCGGTTATTCCCGAAGCTCTGATGGATGCTGTTACAGGGCTTTCAGGCAGCGGTCCCGCTTTTGCATATATATTTATGGAAGCTCTTGCCGACGGCGCTGTGATGAGCGGCTTGCCGAGGGAAAAGGCGATAGAATTTGCAGCTCAGACGGTGTTGGGAGCCGCTCGTATGGTTTTGGACAGCGGTAAGAGTCCCGGAAAGCTTAAAGATGAGGTCTGCTCACCTGGAGGAACTACGATAACGGGAGTCAGGGTTCTGGAGGACAGAGCTTTTCGCAGTGCAGTGATGGAAGCTGTCATAGCGGCGAGTGAAAAATCCGCCGCCATGTAAAAACTATCGGTTTACAAGCAGCTTCTTTATAGCTGCGTCAAGCCCGCTGAGCGAAAGCTCAAACATCGGAAGTTCATTTCTTATCATGCTCAAGGATCTGTGACCGTAAACGAAATTCCAATCTCTTTGAGGAATAGGATTGAGCCATACTATATGAGGATAATGCTGTCTGAAGCGGCGTATCCAGATTATGCCCGGCTCGGGATTATAAAATGACATGGATGATGCTCCTCCTGCAACGGTCAGCTCAGAGGGAGCCATGGTGCCGTCTCCGACTATGATGACCTTATATTCACTGTCCATGTTTTTAAATATCCAATCCGTAGGTACGGTGCGGCGTCTGTTGCAGCTGGGATCGGTAAAGAGCTGCTGGTACATGCAATTGTGGAAATAATAAACCTTCAGGGTTTTGAAATGATTGGACTTGTGAGCAGCCTGAAAAAGCTGACTGCACAGCTCGCTGTACGAGGACATGGAGCCTGCGGAATCGAACAGCAGCAGCACCTTGACCGTATTTTTGCGCGGGCGGTCGAATACCAGCTTTAAATGTCCTGCATTGTCACAGGTTTCCTGAATGGTCTTTTCAACATCCAATTCTGAACGGGGACCGTCATTTTTTGAAGAAAATTGACGCAGCTTTCTGAATGCCATTTGGAAGCTGCGTATATCCAAAATATTATCATCTCTGAAATCACGAAAATTTCTTTCGCCTGCAACCTGCAGAGCCGAGCGATGTCTGCTTTCGCCTCCTATGCGGATGCCTGCCGGATTGTAGCCGCCATGTCCGAATGGCGAAGTACCGCCTGTACCTATCCAGTAGCCGCCGCCATGGTGTTCCTCTTTCTGTTCCTTGAGACGTTCCTCAAGCATTCTTTGAAGTTCCTCAAAATCATATTCGGGGAGATTCAGGTTCTGAAGCATTCGCTTTGTCATTTCAGCATCTGCACCGAGATCCTTATCAAGCCAATCCCATACCTCCTCCGGAATTTCCTCCGGAGTTTTCACACCTTTGAAAAATTCGGCAAATGCCATGTCAAATTTGTCGTAATCAGCTTCACTTTTTATGAGCACAGCTCTGCACAAATAGTAGAATCCCGTGAGGCTTGACTGTGCGAGACCCTGCTGCAGAGCATCCATTAAAGACATCCATTCATTTAAGGAAATCTTTAAGCCTCTTTGTCTGAGCAGATAGAAAAATTGGATCAGCATATTACTACTCCTTAGAAACGCCCTCTGCGGCGATGATTATTGAAGGTGTCTATATCCTGATTTTTCTTGAGAAGAGTCCCTATAAAAGGAAAGCTCTTTTGAATTTCATTTTCATCGATGCCGCCGAGTACGAGAGCCTGCAACCAATCAAGAAGTTCGGATGTGCTTGGCTTTTTCTGAACATCAGGCATGGAACGAATCCAGTAAAATGCTTGCATTGCCTGCCCCACAAGAGTTTTTTTGATTTCAGGATAATGGACATCGACAATTTCGGACATTTTCTCTGCATTAGGGAATTCTATGTAATGGAAAATGCAGCGACGCAGAAATGCATCGGGGAGCTCCTTTTCGGCATTTGAAGTGATTATAACTATAGGTCTGTGCTTTGCAGAGATTGTTTCTTTTGTTTCATTTATATAGAACTCCATTTTATCAAGCTCCCAAAGCAGGTCATTCGGAAATTCCAAATCGGCTTTGTCAATTTCATCTATCAGAAGGACAACTTGATCGTTTGATGAAAAGGCTTCCCCCATTTTTCCGAGTTTTATGTATTTGCGGATATCGTCAACACCAGCCTCTCCGAATTGGCTGTCGTACAATCTCTGGACGGTATCGTATACATAAAGTCCTTCATGAGCCTTTGTTGTGGACTTTATACTCCAAATTTTGAGTTCCATGCCGAGAGATTCGGCTATGGCTTCCGCAAGCATTGTTTTTCCCGTACCCGGTTCACCTTTTATGAGCAGAGGCTTTTTCAAAGCCATTGAAATGTTAACTGAATTCATAAGCTCAGGAGAGGAAACATATTTTGTACTTTCTTTAAAACTCTTTATCATATTTGAAAAGCTCCTTTATTTATCTATGGAAATATTCGTCATTTATGAAGTTACATATATTAAAAAACAACTTCATCGTAATATTTTTTACGGTATATAAGCGAAATGCTTTATGTATAAATAATGCCGAAAGATAACGCCGGCATATAAGAATATTACATCTTAATTATATAGGTAGGGAGAGGAATTGCCAAGATTTACTTGTATAAGAAGCATTATAAATGTCTTGACGGTTAAGAAAGAAAAATAATCGCATATAAGCAAAATATGGATTGCAAAGGCATATAAGATAGTGTATTATAAATAATGCCCTGTTAAAAAGGGTTGAAATTCAGTGCATAAGCTTTCATGAAAAGTTTTTATTTTCAGAATAAAATCATTGACATAAGGCTTATGGAATGTTAATATATCAAACGAACGTGTTTTTCGGAACAGTAGCTATATTCTGAAAAATGCAATGTGGCGAGATAGCTCAGCTGGCTAGAGCGTCCGGTTCATACCCGGAAGGTCGTAGGTTCGATCCCTATTCCCGCTACCACATACGGGCGCTTAGCTCAGCTGGGAGAGCATCTGCCTTACAAGCAGGAGGTCATAGGTTCGAGCCCTATAGCGCCCACCATTCCGTTTATACGGATTCAGAGAGAATATGCGGTCCGGTAGTTCAGTTGGTTAGAATGCCAGCCTGTCACGCTGGAGGTCGACGGTTCGAGCCCGTTCCGGATCGCCAATTATTATATGGTGGGTGTCGTCAAGCGGTTAAGACCCAGGGTTGTGGCTCCTGTATACGTGGGTTCGAATCCCACCATCCACCCCATATGACAATATATGTTTTTTGCTTTGATTTGTATATCGGATTGAAAATTTAATATTTGAAACGTAGGGGTATAGCCAAGTGGTAAGGCAATGGATTCTGATTCCATGATGCGTAGGTTCGAATCCTACTACCCCTGCCATTTTATGAGACTTTGGCTTTTTGTGCATAGCTGTCTGCTGATTTTGAGCCTAAGCTCATCGATTAAAAATAATATGGCGACATAGCCAAGTGGTAAGGCATAGGTCTGCAAAACCTCTATCCCCGGTTCAAATCCGGGTGTCGCCTCCAGAAGTGAAACCTTGCAATTTTAACGTTGCAAGGCTTTTTTATTGGTGTTTTTCACAAAGGCAAAAATACCATAAAACGGCAAAAAACGGGTCTATATGCAAAAAATAAGACCCTCTATATTGCTATAGAGGGCATAATCTTAGTGAGCGTTATTTTATTTCAGTTCCTTTGCACTCTACGAAGAGAATCATCAATCAAGCCGTATTTATATTACCCTCATATATACATTAAATTTTCACATATCAAAACACCGAAGAAAAAATTGTAAATTATTTTATTAAAAAACCGGATATTTTTATGGATATGATTGTCTGCCGAAAAGCTGTATAAAGGTTAAAAACCAATGTTTAAATAGTTTTTAATTACGAATTTACGCTTACATCCCCCTTAAATTAGGGGTATGAGATATAACTATATTGTAACTTGACAATATTATTATATGCGTAGAAAGTAATATGATGTGCTGTATTTTTAAAAGAAAATAATTTTATTTTAAGCATATTTTATAGCATTTCAGAAAGGATTTTTTCATCTTAATTATTTTAAGAGAGGAGAGAATGATATGTTAAAATCTAAGAAAAAGCTTTTGGCTGTCATATTGACAATAGCCATGACAATTGCACTGACACCGACAGTAGCATTTTCGGAAGACTTAATCCCTTCTGAAGGTGATATCGTCAGTGGATTTGAAGCGGAAAATGTAATTGCTGATATATCGGAGGAGTCTTTGGAAATTGAGACTCGGGAAAATGCCGACATATCAGGTGCGGGAGAGAATGAGGGAGACGTTCTCAATTTCGAATCCGCTGTACTCAATGCGGATAAATATAATAATGATCCCGATCCAGATCCAGATCCAGATCCGCAGACTAAATTTACTTTTACTGCAAAGTCCGAAACAGTAAAATATGACGGGGAATTGCATACATTGGAAGGTTTTACAGAACCTCTGGAATTTGTATTTAATGGACAGAAATACACGATAGAAGGTGTGACTGCAAGTGTTTCGAGTTATAATGCAGGCACATATCCGACTGAGATTTATAACGACGATATGGTTATAAAAGATTCACAAGGTGAGCCGGTTTTGCAACCGAACTTTGAGCTTGAGTTTGTACCGGGTACATTAACCATAGAAAAGAGAAATGTTGTTCTCAGAAGTGTCGATCTTTCCAAGGTTTATGACGGAACCGCACTTGTAAACGGAGATAATCCGATTAAGATTGAAGGTGACGGATTCGCTCCGGGTGAAGGGGTTAAATCGTATACATTTACAGGAAGTCAGACAGAAGTAGGTTCCGATCCTAACAGCTTTGAGTATGAACTTTATCCTTTAGTCGTGGTAAATTCACTGAGTTTAAACAATAATCCGATTTTAGGGAATAATCCTGAAGAACATGTAGGCACTAATCCCGACAATTATGATATAAATAAAGCTGAAGGTACGTTGACCGTGACCAAGAGACAGGTTATTCTCAGAAGTGTCGATCTTTCCAAGGTTTATGACGGAACTGCACTTGTAAACGGAGACAATCCGATTAAGATTGAAGGTGACGGATTCCTTCCGGGTGAAGGGGTTAAATCATATACATTTACAGGAAGTCAGACAGAAGTGGGGTCCAGTCCTAACAGCTTTGAATATGAGCTTTATCCTATAATTGAGATAAATTCATTAAACTTAAATGATGATCAACTTGTAGGTACTAATCCTAATAATTATGATATAGCACGAGTATTCGGAACTTTAACAGTTACATCTACATCGAATGGTGGTGGTGATGAACCTCGTAAATCGGGAACTCCGTCTGATAATAATATTCAGGACGATAAACCTCCTTTAGGGGATAAACCTGATGATAAACCTGATGATGCCAAGTCTGATGATACGCCTGACAACGAAATCATCAAGGATGAAAATGTACCTACATCAATAGCTCCTGATGTTGTAAAGCAACCGGATACCGGAAATGTTACAATCTTCAAAGAGCCTGTACCTAAATCCGCATTCACTGACAATAAGCCGAGATTACCGCAGACAGGTCAAAGTTTCCTGTTGATAGAGCTGCTTGCAGCAATAAGCTTTGTAACTGTAGCTCTCGGATTAATCTTGAATGCAAGAGCAAGAAGACGCAGCTGATTTTAAAATTATAGTATGAATTAAAATCAAAGTACGACATCAAGAAATATTGTTGAAGTAACTGAAATAAAAGCTGAAAGACCCGGACTCTGAATGTTGAATACATTTGGAGCCCGGGTCTTTATACGAAATGTTTTTCAGCCTTGTGTCTATATTCGAATAAGCAATAGATGATATATTTTTTATAAGTTTGCTGAATTTATAATATCGTTTTTTGTTCTGTTAAATTCAAGTAAGCGATATATGATATATCCCAAAGGGAGTATCATGATAAGAACAAAGATGTTAATCAATTGTTCTAATTCCGCAGAAACAAATCCCTGTATTGAGGCAATAAAATTGTTTGCGACATGTACAAATATCGGGAACATAAGATTCTTCTTTTTCTCATAAATTATACCGGCAACGATTCCCATGAAAGTAGCATAAACAGCTTGAACGGGATTCAGGTGATATGCACCGAATAATATGGAGGACAGCAGTATAGCTAACCATGCAGGGCTGACTTTGCGTATAGAACGGAAAACTATTCCACGAAACAGAATTTCTTCTATAATAGGAGCAGAAATAACTGCA
Organism: Anaerovoracaceae bacterium; assembly: GCA_052169645.1. Lineage (GTDB taxonomy): Bacteria > Bacillota > Clostridia > Peptostreptococcales > Anaerovoracaceae > JAIKWW01. The sequence goes on along the minus strand of JBQNCA010000002.1, from coordinate 110,554 downwards.
ATTAAAATTCCTCCTATGAAACTTCCTCCGGCAAGATTCTCGTTTCCCGTATGCATTGCATCAATACTTTTTTGAAGCGAAGGCATTTGTTGAGCCAGCATTATCCAAAGAAGAGAAATTCCGGAAACGCCCATTCCGGCAATGCTGCACATCAATGAATCTTTAAAGTTTGTTTTTACACCCGATTCATTATTTTCATTTTTCCAAATCAGCCTGTAAATATTATAGAACAGAAGTATCAATATAATATATATAAGGAACTCACCTAAATATGAAAATTTTGCAAAACGGGCTTCAGGTATATGAAGAATGTCTAAAAACAGCTTTTCAACGACATAATACAATATGTTTGACATCAGGAAATGTGCAGCTGTTGCAAGAATAGGAATGGCTATAAATCGCTTATTATGCCATATATCTATCTTGTTTTCATTTATGTGTTTCATATGAATCAATCCTTATTTGCCTAATTCCTGAATCTGCATCTCAATTTCTTCAATTTTCTTGAGGTCATCATTGAGAACATTTAATTCTTCTTCAGAAAAAGAATCTTTTGATTTTTCTATTTGTGATTTTAAAAATTCTACATAAGGAGTATTTTCGCTTTGTTTTACCTCATCTTTTTGAATTTTTGCAAACATCTTATCCCAAACATCTTTATGTCCATTAAAAACAGCATTTTCTTCTTCTAAAAGTGATGCCAATTTATCATTTGTAGGGTCATTAGATGCGACAGAGTCGGAAACCTCTTTAACCTCTTTGCCGGACTTTAAATCATCGATTATTTTGAGAATTTGTTCCATTTTTTCTTCACTTTCGATGCTTCCTACTATAGGCTGTCCGATAATATTTCCTTTTTTATCAACGATAATGGTAGTTGGGAAAGTAAAGATTTTTGATATGTAACTCATTGCATCCTGATTATTATCGATGATTATATTTCTATATGTTACTCCCTGCTTGGAAAGGATATCTTTTGCTTCTTTAAGAGCTTCTTTATCTTCTCCAACCTGAACATTTACACCGATAAGCTCAGCTCCTTTTTCACGAAGCTTGGCATTGAATTTTTCAAGTGCAGGCATCTCGTTAACACAAGCGGAGCAGCCGTTAAACCAGAAATTGAGAAGTGTTGCCTCATTTTTACCGAACAGAGAATCATCAACATCGTTTCCGTCAAAATCCTTTCCTTGAAATTTCGGGAAAGCTTCAGTTTTAGCAGTATTGTCAGCTGATGCCTTGGAATTGTCGGATGATGCTTTGGAACCGTTTGTACTGCCGCATGCTGCTAATGAAATTGTCATTATTGCAGCCATAAGTATGAGCATTAATTTTTTTGTTGTTTTCATGTTGTTTTTCCTCCTGAAAATTATATTTGTTCTAAATTATTTTTATTATTTTCGGGGTTTTTTAATCCCCAATGAACACTGATTGCTTTTGTCGGACATACCTTTACACATTCACCGCAGCGAATACATTCTGCAGCTGCGTTGTTTTTGGTGATATCAACATCCATTTTACAGGTTCTGCTGCATTTTCCGCAAGAAACGCACTTGTGTTGATCCACATTATAATTTAGAAGTGAAAATTTATTAAATAATGCGTAAAATGCGCCTAGCGGACATAGCCATTTACAAAACGGGCGATAAAGCAACACACTGAGAGTTATAATAGCTGTCAATATTACAAATTTCAATGTAAAAAGAGCTCCCAGTGTCGCCCTGATGTTGCTGTCAACAAGAGAAAGAGGTATACCGCCTTCCAAAATTCCTTGCGGGCAAATATACTTGCAAAAGTAAGGCGAAGCAATACCCACTTTGTTTGTAAGCAGAATAGGCAACGCAACTACTGTAACGGCAAGAATTCCATATTTTACATACCGCAGGGCTTTAAGTTTTTTTGTACTGAATTTTTTAGTCGGAATTTTATGCAGCAAATCCTGAAACCATCCGAACGGACAGAGAAATCCGCAAATAAACCTTCCGAGCATTACGCCGAAAAAAATCAGTATACCGGTTATATAATAAGAAAAATTAAATTTGGATGAACCCACCACAGCCTGAAAAGAGCCTATGGGGCATGATCCTGTTGCAGCCGGACATGAATAGCAATTAAGTCCGGGTACACATACCTGTTTAATTTTTCCGTTATATAAGATTCCCTTTGCAAAATTAGGAAGATGAATGTTTGTCAGAAAAGCAGCAAACATTTGAATCGTATTTCTTTTCTTTAAGAAATTTTTGAACGATTTAAAAGAAAAACTCTTTTTTCCCTTTTTTTTATTCTTATCCAATTCCAACACACTCCAAACATAGATGAATTGCTTTGCTGAACACGGTTTCGACTTCCTCCCGATGTATACCTAAGCATATAAATGCTATCGCCGTCATAATAAATATTAATTGTACGGCAAGTTTTATACGGGCAGAGTGTTTGCCGATAAAAGACATCAGTTATCCCTCCTTTATGCTGTTTATTTTTTCTGACATCAGAAGTATATCCGATCGGATATAAAATTTCTGTTAAGAGAATAAATATTTAAATATAATTTTTTTTGTATGCTATAATAACAGCAAAATATTTCCTCGAGCACATGGAAAATAGAATTGAAAGCTGCGGCAAGAGCCTTAATTAAAGTATCAAGCGGCAGGGAAACAAAAATTATCGTCAGTATCTTAAATCAGTATAGCTGAACCTATGTAAAAGGTAAATAAGGACTATGGCTTTATATAATAATAGGAGGATTTTATAATATGAGAATATTGGTGGTTGAAGATGAAAAAACTCTTTGTGAGACCGTCGCAAAAGGTTTGAGGCTTGACGGATATGAGGTGGACACCTGTTTTGACGGAGATACCGCATGGGATATGTCGCTTTCAGAAAGCTATGACCTTATAATATTGGACTTAAATCTTCCGGGAATGGATGGGATGGATGTACTTCGAAATATTCGTGAGGATGATACGGAAACGAGTATACTCATACTTTCAGCAAGAGGGCAGCTTCAGGATAAAATTGACGGACTTGACAGCGGAGCAAATGATTATCTTTGTAAGCCTTTTCATTTTGAGGAGCTGGAGGCTCGTGTGCGAAGCCTTACCCGAAGACGTGTTGTCCAAAATAATCTTATACTTGAGTGTGGGGAAATTTCGCTTGATACAAAATCTCGGGTCGTTTCGGCAAGAGGAACGGAAATTTCTCTTACACGAAAGGAATTCGGACTTTTGGAATACCTTATGCTTCATCAGGAACATCCGATAAGTCAGGAAGAACTTATACAGCATGTATGGGACGGAAGCGTTGACAGTTTCAGCAATTCTATTCGTGTACATATTTCGGCGCTTCGCAAGAAACTGAAAGCCGTTTTGAAATATGATCCCATTGTCAATCGTATAGGACAAGGTTATATGATAGGAGGAGATTCAAAATGAATAAAAGGCATTCAATGCAGTGGAAGCTTACATTAACTACTGCATTTATGGTGATTATATCCTGTCTCGCTATCAGTTACTTTATCAGCAAATCCGCCATACTGTATATGGGTGAAATTGAAAACTCGATAATAGCGATATTGCCGGCAGAAAATTTTTCGGAAAAATCATATGATAATATTGAAGTGCACCTTGATCCTAAAGCAATACTTTCCGATACGATTAAAAGTACGCAGACGGAATTTTGGACAAAAAGTCTGCTTATCACGCTTATTATTACACTGATAAGCAGCTCAATGATGTATTTCATCATAGGAGGAGCACTGCGTCCGTTACATAGGCTGAGTAAACAGATTGAGGACATACAAGCTAAAAACCTGCAGCAGCTCGTTGTTTTAAACAGCAATTCTGTTGAAATTGTGCGTCTCACAAATTCTTTTAATGAAATGCTTAAAAGGCTGAATGATACTTTTTCCGCTCAGAGACAATTTTCCGCCAATGCCGCACACGAGCTTCGTACGCCTCTGGCAATCGTACGAGCCAAGCTTGAGGTGTTCGGGAAAAATGATAATCCGGATATCAATGACTATCAGGAAACAATCAATATGGTACAAATGCAGACAGACCGTTTATCTCATGTAATAGATATTCTTTTGGAAATGACCGAACTTCAATCTGCGAAAAAAAGCGATCATATTATACTTGCCGAAATGACGGAGGAGATTATCTGCGATTTAGTAACTCTCGCTGATAAAAAGGAAGTACAGCTTATTCAAAAACCGGGCAACTCTCAGATTATGGGTAATGATACATTGATATACAGAGCGATTTATAATCTGATTGAAAATGCTATTAAATATAATCATTCGGGGGGAAAAGTTTCTGTTGAAATTGAAGATAGTGATGAATTTGCAAGAGTAATTGTTTCCGATACGGGACCGGGAATTGATAAAAATGATTGGGAACGGATATTCGAGCCGTTTTTTAGATTGGATAAATCGAGAAGTCGTGATATGGGCGGAGCAGGTTTGGGGCTGGCACTTGTAAAAGAAATTGCGTGTCAGCACGGAGGAGCTGTGCGCATTGCCGACAGCTCGGAGCACGGTACGCAGATCGAGTTGATGCTGCATAAAATACAGAAATAAAAATTTACAAAGCGGTTTTAACAATATTGAATATAATTTTTCGTTATGTGCTGCGTAGCGAGAGGTTTCCTCTCGCTACGCAGAATACAAAGTCGGCTGTCCGACGGAATTGCTTTGAAACTTTATTCGGATCTCAGCTTGAACTTGGCTATAAGCTCGCTGAGAGTATCGGATTGGGAAGACAGCTCGTTGGAAATTGCCGCACTTTCTTCCGAAGATGCGGCATTTGCCTGAACAATCATAGAAATCTGTTCGATACCTTTGTTGATTTCTTTCATAGCGTCTTCCTGCTGCAAAGAAACCTCACTGTTGAGTTCCATTATGCTCTGTATCCTTGAAATACTTTCGGAAATCTTATTCATTTCTTCATTTGCCGCATCAACGACTTCATTGCCGAGTGTTATGCTCTTTATAGTAGTAGCAATAAGGTCTCTTGTGTGACCTGCCGCTTCCGCCGACTGGTTCGCAAGAGTTCTTATCTCATCTGCAACAACGGCGAAGCCCTTACCGCTTTCGCCCGCTCTTGCAGCTTCTATGGATGCATTAAGTGAGAGAAGATTTGTCTGAGCGGCGATACCCTCTATAGTGTCGACAATGCCGGAAATTTCATGAGAGACATCGGTAATTTGCTTCATAGCGTCGGTAACCTCAGACATACGTGCAGTACCGTTTTGAGTCTGAACTATAACTTCATTGGAAATATTTTTTCCTTCAAGCACGGATGCGGTGAGTTCCTGAGTTTGAGTCAGTACAGTGCCTACAGTTGCGGTCAATTCTTCCACGGATGCAGCCTGATCCGTAGCACCCTTGGCGAGATCCCTTGAGCTTTCAGCCATATTCATTGAGCCGTCGGAAACCTGAGCTGTAGAATTGTTAACCTGCTTCATCACGGAGTTTAATTTATCTATGAAATGATCTATATTTTCGGAGAGAGGCTTAAAATCCCCCTGATAATATTCGGGATGCTCCGTACCTTTTGTAATGTTGCCTTCAGCCAGTCTGCTCATTGTAGCAACTGCGTCGGATACAACATTTTTTAATGTCAGGGCGGTGCTGTTCATGGTTCTTACAAGGTCGCCAAGCTCATCCGTCGAGTTGTAGGATATATCCAAGTTAAGATTACCTGCATTCATCTGCATAGCGGCATCAGCCACCTGAGTTACAGGATCAATTATGCTCTTTGTAAGCTTCCGCTTTGAATCCGAAAGCATTATTAACATCAATAATATTATTATTATGGAAATTATTATCATAACAGCAGAAAGAACAGCAACCTTATTGTAGGTTTGTTTTGAAGCCGCTGTTACATTTTCTTCGAGATCATCTATCTGATCTGAGGCACTTAACAAATCCCCGCTCATATTTTCAATATAGTATGTATACAATTTAGTGCCTGAAGCGCCTGAATCTACAAGAGCGTTAAACTCTTCCTTATGTGACAGTGCCTTATTCAATTTACTTTCGATTTCATCAAATGCAGCTGTATTGCCGTTTATTTTTCTTAGATTATTTATACAGTCTAAAATCGTACCGGCATTTTCTATAGCTAAATCTCTGTGTTTATCGGTATCATTGGGATCCGTTGTAGCCATTGCCGCATAAAGATTTTTTGCCATTGATTGGGATTCAGTGGCGGCATAGCTTGCATAGTATTCCGTCATGTAATATTTATTATACATATTACTGTAATTGAACATTGCGATTATGATAGTTCCTATTAATATAGCTACAGCTATAAGGATTATCGCATTAAGCCGATTAAATGTGTATTTAAATTTATTCTCCACTTTTAAATGATTCAGCTTTTCGGCATCGATCTTCAAAAAGGATCCTTTTTGAAAGGAAGTATTTTGGTCGCCGGCTCTTTTATTTTTCATATAGATCTCCTTTATTATCAAGATAAAAAATTAATATAATAATTTTTAACAATAATATATTTCGTAACAAAATAATAAAATGTTAATGATAAATATAAATTATTAAGATGTTTTTTATAGTGTATCGTATATATTTTTACAATAAAAAAATCCCGAAAGCGGAATCGATAGCAGACAGGCTGTTCATCAGATAATGCATTCGGGACTTCCTTTTTTAAGCTTTGGTGTCAATATGTCCACCCAAGCCCGGAGGTGATACCTGCGGCATCATATCCTGAATAGCCTTAGCTTCAACATTGGCTGATTCCATAGCCATCTTTGTAACTGCCGTGGCAGCTTTCATTTCAACAGAAGATTGAGCTTTTGCAACACTTGCAGATGCCATATTTACGGCTCCGAAATCCATGATATTCACCTTGTATATTGAACTCATAGGGAGGTTCGCAACATTTTCCTTTCCTTGATTTTTTATACCTTTGTGCAGACACTTGTGTAGACACGTCGGAACAGTTTTATTTTATACAGCGACACCCTATTGCCGACTGTTTTATTTTGGAGATTGGAATCGAAATTGTGTCATATGACTTCATTTCGGTCAATCTCCGCATTGAATATGCAGAGATAAATATGTATATATCTCTATATTCATATATCGACAGGTTTTGATGAAACTTCAGTCAAAAAATAATATTTATATTTTATATATTGTTAATTATACGTCCTTGGATATGTGTATATATAATGTAAAAAATAAAAAATGTATATGGTTTATCAAATGCTCTTTCAGAATTCAGATTTGAAAATATTTAAAAATTCGTTATATAAATCTTGATATAAATTTGATATAAGTCTTTTAATTTTAATTAAATTTATCGGTGAGTAAGCTTGCAAATACTCATATTTTATAAAAATATGAAACTTGATAATTTTGGTATAAAAAAATTATAAAAAAGGTATTATCTTATTAATATTAAAGTCGAAAATAGTAGTGTAAGCAGTTATACGTGATATCATACAGAATTTTATTTAAGTAAATCTGCCATATATACCGGTGAGAAAACTTGAAATCACGGAAACTCTTGCAATAAAAGCTATGGAACACGGATGTTCCGAATAATCTCATTCATATTAAATTCAAGGAGGAATAAAAATGAGAATACAGCATAACTTATCAGCAATGAATTCACTCAGTTCTTATCACGGCAACAACAAGGCTCTGTCGGGCAATCTCGAAAAGCTTTCTTCAGGTTACAGAATCAACAGCGCTGCAGATGATGCGGCAGGTCTGGCAATATCCGAAAAGATGAGATCGCAGATCGCAGGACTTGAGAAGGCTCAGGATAACGCCAATGACGGTATCTCTCTCGTACAGACTGCAGAAGGTGCTCTTACAGAAGTAAACAGCATGCTTACCCGTCTGACAACTCTTGCCACTCAGTCTGCAAACGGTACTTATGAAGACGGAGTTGACCGTGTGAACCTGCAGGAAGAAACAGATGCTCTGCTTTCCGAAATGGACAGAATATCGAAGTCTACAAACTTCAACGGAATCAATCTGCTTGACGGCTCTCTGGCAGGAGCAGGCGGTGCCCACGGTGCTATAAAGGGCGCAAAGATAGCAAGCTTTAAACCGGCAAAAAAGGAAGGCACAACACCATATGATGCTACTCAAAACTTTACTGTAGGTAAGGAAACATTCGCAGTTGACGGTGCAACCGCAACGGTTGACTGGTCAAAGCTTTCTGCTGACGATCAGGGTAAGTTGCAGGTTAATTGGACTACCAACAAATCTAAAGCAGCCGGCGATGAAGCTGCAAAGATAATGCAGGATACCATCAATGCGGCATTTAAGGATGCAGGTTTCAATACTTCGGTAGAGGTTTCTGCGTCTACAAATACTACAGCCGGCGGTACAAAGTTTACCATTAAGAGTAAAGATGAAACCGGTCAGTCGAGTTTGAATATTCTTAAAAACGGTGACGGCGGAAGCCAGACTGCGGACGATCAGACTGTCGGAACCAAGCTATTCGGAATGACACAGGGAACAGCTGTAGCAGGAACTCATACTTTGGCAAACGGTGCGGATATGTCCGGCAAATTCAATATGAATATTAACGGTACGGATTATGCCATATCAACAACAGGTTTGAATGCCGGCAGTACAGGCAGTCAGGTTGCAACAGCTTTAAAAACTTCTATTGATGCAACTATCGATGCTTATAATGCCAGTGTTACCGAAGATCTTAAGCTTGATAAGAGTAAGTTTACGGTAGACTTTACAAATGACGGCAGAATCAGCATTCAGAACGGTTCCGATGCAAAGATAGGCTTTAATGATATCAAGGGCTTCGGTGTAGCCAAGGCTCTCGGAATTTCTAATGAATCAAGCAATGTAAGCGGTAACGGTCTTACTCTGCAGGTAGGCGATACCAACAAGGATTATCAGAAGGTAACTGTAAGTATCGATGATATGAGCTCCAAGGGTCTGGGTCTGAGCAATCTCAGCGTTGCAAATCAGGATTCCGCAGGTGCGGCTATCGATACTATCAAGGCAGCTGTAAATAAGGTTTCAACTCAGAGAGGTAAGCTCGGTGCTCTCCAGAACCGTCTCGACCATACTTTGAAGAACCTCGATTCTACAACTCAGAATATCACAGCAGCAGAATCTCAGATCAGAGATGTAGACATGGCTAAGGAAATGACCAAGTACTCTAAGAATAACATACTTGTTCAGGCTTCACAGTCCATGCTCGCACAGGCTAACAGCATGCCTCAGGGCGTATTGTCACTGCTCAGATAATTAAATAGAGCGGTTCATTTTTCAAAATGGTATATATCGGCGATAAAAAAACGACCTCGGCGCAAGCCGAGGTCGTTTTTTAAACGCAGCAAAGAATCAAATATAAGATTAATGTTGAGTCTACCTCGGCGTAAGCCGAGGTCGTTCTTTAAACTAATACATTTTGAGGTTTTCCGTCAAGCCAGCATCTGAGATTGTCGGCTACTACATTTACCAGACGTTTGCGTGCGGCAACGCTTGACCATGCTATATGAGGAGTGATATAGATATTGGGAGCCTTCAGCAAAGGATTATCCTCAGTTATAGGCTCCTGAGAAACCACATCTACTCCTGCGGCTGCCACTCTGCCGGAAATCAGGGCATTTGCAAGATCGGATTCATTTACAATACCTCCTCTGGAAACATTTATTATAATTACACCGTTCTTCATGTGTGATATTGTTTCGGTATTTACAATTCCGGCAGTTTCGGAGGTCAGAGGGCAGTGATATGATATTATATCCGAATTTGCATAAAAATTTTCTTCATCGACAAAGTGCAACCTTTCATTTGAAAATTCGGAATATTTTGCGGGATTTTTTGTATAAACAAGGACTTTCATCCCGAATGCCCGAGCAATCTCGGATACCTTGCGACCGATATTTCCGAAGCCGTAAACTCCGAGTGTAAGACCGGAAAGCTCCGTGATAGGGGAAATCCATCGGGTAAAACAGCCGGATGCCGTCCATCCGCCGTCATGAACAAATTTGTCGTGCTTACCCGGCATTGATACAATTTCAAGTATGAGTGCCCATGTATGCTGAGCCACGGAGTCGGTGCTGTAGGCGGGAACATTTGTCACGATGACACCGTGCCTGCGAGCTGCTTCCAAATCTACGACATTGTAGCCTGTTGCGCATATTCCTACATATTTTATATTAGGAAAATTTGAGAAAACCTCATCATTTATCAGGAGTTTGTTATTGAATATTATTTCTGCATCGCCGATTCTTTCCAATTTTTCTGCTTCCGCAGTATCTTCCCAAATTTCCACTTTGCATATATCGGTGACCGGCTTCCAGCTTATATCGCCGGGATTTACAGCATTACCTTCAAATAAAACAGCTTTTTTCATAAAATTACTTGCATGATACTTTTAGAAAGTGAATCATACTCTCCTTTCCGTTTTTACTGTTTGCATTCTGATACATTCAAATATTTTGAAAAGATACGAGCTGTTTGCAGTTTCAAAATTTAGAATGTAAATATATTCTATCAGAATACAATGTAGGGGCAATAAAAAATTATACAAATTAATGCGTAGAGCGAGCGGTTTTCAAAATTATATTTTCAAGGGAAATGGAAATTGACGCTGCAAATTAACGAATATATTTATATTGCAAATTTATCACAAAGACGGGCATATTATTCAGCGACAAACAGTGCGAAAAATGATTTTTATTAATATTGGTGCCGCAAGCTGAAGACGTCGGAATTGAGTATTAAATAGATATTAATATGTAAATTATTGTATCAAAAATTTTCAAAATGAGACAAAATAGGAACTCGGAGACAAAAAAACATTAAAATGTTGACAATCTGACAAAAATATTGTACAAAAGGAATATAACTATACATAAAATTATTTAGTTTAGAATCCGAATGGTTACATTTAGCTTAATTGCCCATCGAATTTGTGAAACCGACAGAGGGGGTGAGTTATATGCGGCAGTTATTAGAGATTGAAAATATTCCTATAAAATTAGAAGTAAAAGTAACCCATCCGAGATGGAAGCGTTCCGACGATTTTGAAACACAATCCGTGTCGGCATATAATGGCAGAGCTCGTGCGGATTTTTCCGTAAAAAGAGCTGCAAATACCTCTGTTACGAATGTGGTACAGGCAGGGCAGGCTGATTTCAAAAGAAGCTCTCAAGCTCAGTCGGATGTTTATGATAACAGACCTCAGCAGGTTTCATTTGCACTTGCACGTGCATATAATTCTGCGGCGGCAGGTATGCTTAACAATAAATCGGCTGACGGTACTCCGGAAACGGAATTTGTACAGGCAGGTCTGCAAAACACCATGCTTTCGACTGCTGCAAATAATTTTGTACCTCAGCAGGTTAAACCTATGATTAGGGGAGAGAGCCATATAAGTCATCCTGTACAGTCTTATGAAAGCGACAGGGCAAGCTTTGATGCCAGACAGGGGCTCGTAAGAGCGAATTATGAGTTTATTCCGGGAAATATAGAGTATACCGTAGCTCAGAGAAATGAGGTTCGTTTCACATATGTAGGAACTCCGATATATGTTCCTAAGAGTGCCGATCCTGATTATGAGGAGCCGACTTATCTGTAAAAGCAAATATTTTTTAAATATCGTGAAGAAGCGGAAGAACCTTGCGGGGAATCTGCTTCTTTTGCATTTTTACGGAATTTTTTATGATAGTTTCAATATTAACGATAATTTATTAGTTTTTAAGCTTGACGTATGCGTGTTTGGCAATGATAATATATAAAACAAAGCTCGGCCGCAGACAGAATACGGAGATTGGAAGCTATAAATCACGGCATTGATGTCTGCGAATATTTTTATGAGGATTCCGTGGATGATAGCGTTAAAATGATTTTCAACGCTATTTATGCCGCCGGCGGAGGCGGCGGAATGGAGATTACTATGTTTAAAATTGTCAGGAAGATACCGCTTAGAGAGACACTCGTACTTCTCGAAATCGAAGCGCCGCTCGTAGCACGTAAAGCGGAGCCGGGACAGTTTATCATACTTAGAGTGGATGAAAACGGCGAACGTATTCCGTTGACTATACATGATTTTGATCGTGAAAACGGGACGGTAAGTATAATATTTCAGGTAGTGGGAGCCACTACGGTGAGATTGAATCAAATTAAAGAGGGAGAAACTTTAGCTGATTTTGTAGGACCTCTCGGAAATGCAACCGAGACGCAGGGGCTTAAGAAAGTTGCAGTTGTAGGCGGCGGCGTAGGATGCGCGATAGCTTATCCTATAGCAAAGAAGCTGCACGAGCAGGGAACCGAGGTTCATTCAATAATAGGCTTTAAGAATAAAGACTTGGTAATATTGGAAAAAGAATTTGATGCTGTAAGCAAGGTTATGAGGCTTGTTACGGATGACGGTTCTTACGGAGAAAAGGGTCTTGTGACGGAAGCGCTTAAAGCCATGATAGATGACGGCAATGAGTATGATGAAGTTATAGCGATAGGACCTATGCCGATGATGAAATTTACAACTCTCGTGACCGAGCCGTACGGTATAAAAACTGTAGTGAGCATGAGTCCTATAATGATAGACGGTACGGGAATGTGCGGGGGATGTCGAGTTTCCGTCGGCGGTGAAATGAAATTTGCCTGTGTTGACGGCCCCGATTTTGACGGGCACCTCGTAGATTTTGATCTTGCTATGAAGAGAAGCGCTATGTACAAAGGCTTTGAAAGACAGGCTTACGATGATGAATGTAATCTTTTGAACAGGGAGATAAGATAGATGGCGAATATGTCAAAGGAAAAGAACAAAATGCCGGAACAGGATCCCAAACTAAGGGCTTCGAATTTTGATGAAGTGGCTCTCGGCTATACGGCGGATTTGGCTGTGGATGAGGCTGAACGATGTCTTATGTGCAAAAATAAACCTTGCATTGCCGGATGTCCGGTATTAATCGATATTCCGGGTTTCATAAAGAAGGTTCAGGACAGTGATTTTGAAGCTGCATATAAGGTTATTGCCCGTACCAGTTCGCTGCCTGCAATTTGCGGGAGGGTTTGTCCGCAGGAAAGACAGTGTGAGAAGCTTTGCACGAGGGGAAAAAATGGTGAGCCTGTAGGAATAGGTCGTCTGGAACGCTTTGTTGCGGATTGGCACAATGAAAATGTGAATGATATTTCGGAAAAGCCGGAGTCGAACGGACATAAGGTTGCAATCATAGGCTCGGGACCCGCAGGTTTGGCTTGTGCCGGAGATTTGGCTAAAAAAGGCTATAATGTTACTATTTATGAGGCACTTCACATTCCGGGAGGAGTTCTCGTGTACGGAATTCCCGAGTTCAGATTACCCAAGTCTATTGTGTCTAAGGAAATTGAGGGTTTAAAGACTTTGGGAGTAAAGATTGAGACGGATATGGTTATAGGTAGAGTACTGTCCATAGATGAACTTTTGGAGGAGTTCGGCTACGAAGCCGTATTTATAGGTTCGGGTGCGGGACTTCCGAAATTTATGAATATCCCCGGAGAAAATTTGTGCGGAGTATATTCCGCAAATGAATTTTTGACACGTACAAATCTGATGAAAGCTTATCAGGAAAGAGGAACGACGCCTATAAAAAAAGGCGGACGTGTAGTTGTGGTAGGCGGCGGAAATGTCGCTATGGATGCGGCTCGCTGTGCTCTCAGACTTGGAAGCGAGGTCCATATAGTTTACAGGAGAAGCGAGGCGGAGCTTCCTGCGAGGAAGGAAGAAATCGAGCATGCCAAGGCGGAAGGTATCATTTTCAATATGTTGAACAATCCCGTTGAAATTTTAGGTGATGAAAATGATAATGTGACAAAGGTTCGCTGCATACGTATGGAGCTGGGGGAACCTGATGATTCGGGCAGAAGGCGTCCGCAGGAGGTTTCAGGCTCGGAGTTTGATATAGAAGCCGACACCGTTATAATGGCATTGGGAACATCGCCTAATCCGCTGATAAGAAAGACTGCGGACGGTTTGGAATTTGACCGCAGAGGATGCATAGTCGTCGATGAGAGCGGAATGACTTCCAGAAATGAAATTTTTGCCGGCGGGGATGCGGTCACCGGCGCAGCCACTGTAATACTTGCAATGGGTGCGGGGAAAACCGCAGCTGCAGCAATTGATGAAGCCTTGATGAAAAAAAGCAAGTTAGCGTAAAAAATAAATAAGCCAGTTGCTTATAGTTTATGAAGTTGACCTCGGCATTTTGTCGAGGTCGATTTTAAAATAGGTGCAGTTCTGTGGGAAATTAAGATGTAATTCGGAACGGATTTTTATATTTTTAATTCAATTTTTCGACAGTCCGGTTAAACTGATTTTTCGGTTACAATATTTTCATCAAACTCCACTCCTAAAAGTAATTTGCGATTTATCAGAATATTGCATTAAAGTACAAGATTTGTTAGAATAAATTATTAAAAATAGAACAGATATTTGAGATTATGATGTTTTAATTGTATATTTACCAAAATGATTTCTGTGAATTTTTAATTGGAAAGGAGAGAGCTAATGTTGAGCACACTCAGTACAAGCAACAGCTTCGGCACTGTAACCCTTGAACGTGCGATAGAACTGCAAAAACAAGAAGATGCTTTTGTTCGTTCAAAGATCGGTACTGTTCATAAAAACAGTGATATGGATAAAAGCTTATATGATAAATACAATGTTAAAATAGGACTTAGAAATAAAAACGGTACAGGTGTGTGTGTAGGATTGACACATGTGGCTGATGTATGCGGATATAAATTTGATGATGACGGGAACAAGCTTTTGTCGGACGGCAAACTTTATTATAGAGGCATAGATGTAGAGAATATCGTAAACGGCTGTTTGGAAGACAATCGTTTCGGATATGAAGAAACTTCATATTTGCTGCTGTTCGGATCTTTGCCTACCGAGGAAGAACTGGCGGAATATAATAGGGTGCTTGGTGCAAGGCGTGAGCTTCCTAAAGGCTTTGTAAGGGACATGATTCTCGTATGCCCTTCTCAAAGTATAATGAATCAGCTTGCACGTCAGGTTTTGGCTCTTTATTCCTATGATGCGACTCCCGATGATACCTCTATAGAAAACAATTTGAGACAGGCAATAAGCTTGATTTCATATTTTCCGTCGTTGATGGCATATTCCTATCAGGCAAAGCATTCACATTTTGACGGGGAAAGTATGCATTTACATTATCCGTCAGCAGAGCTTTCGACGGCTGAAAATATTCTCAGATTGATCAGACCTATGGGTGAATATACGCCTATCGAGGCAAAGCTTTTGGATCTTTGTTTGATACTTCATGCTGAGCACGGAGGCGGTAACAATTCCACATTCACAACAAATTTGGTGTCGTCAACGGGAACGGATATATATTCTGCGATATCGGCGGCAATAGGTTCGCTAAAAGGGCCGAGGCACGGCGGAGCAAATCTTTCTGTTATTTATATGCTCAATGATTTAACGGATTCAGTGACCGATATCACTGATTTTGATCAGGTTGAAGAGTATCTGCGCAGAGTTGTCAGAGGTGAAGCCAATGACGGCACGGGCTTGATTTACGGATTGGGACATGCCATATATACTTTGAGTGATCCTCGAGCTCAGATTTTGAAAAAGATGGCTCGCAGGCTGGCGGAGGCTAAGGGCTCTATGGACGAGTTCAATCTTTGCGCTTTCATAGAGAAGAGAGGTCCGGAGATTCTTTGCGAAGAAACAGGCAGGGAGTTTAAGCCTCCTGCAAATGTGGATTTGTATTCGGGCTTTGTATATCGTGCACTCAATATTCCTGTCGATTTGGCAACGCCGTTGTTTGCAACTGCAAGAATTTCCGGCTGGTGTGCGCACAGAATTGAGGAAATAACGAGCAATGACCGCATTATGCGACCGGCTTACAAGTGCGTCAGCGATGTGAAAAAATACATTCCTATCAAGAATCGAAAGTAGTCGGGAGTTCATTTAAAAATAACGAAACAAGAGCTTATTTAAAAATAAGACCTTAAAATTTCCTAATAAATATGGTAGAATATCGGAGCGGTCGTCATTTGCCGAATAGGGCGACAGCTCCTACAAGCGGGCGTAGTTCAATGGCAGAACTTCAGCTTCCCAAGCTGATAACACGGGTTCGATTCCCGCCGCCCGCTCCAATCAAAAACACCCTTGTAAGCGTTGAAATATCAACATTACGAGGGTGTTTGATTTTTTGAAAAATTTACAACATTTAGAAAATATCCGAACTGAATTGACCTATGTGTGGATTTAACGGAGAAGATTTGTACGAATAATGTTAATATTTAGCAAGAGAAAATCTTAAAGCTCTATTGGGAAGTAACGACAATTGCGTTACAATTAGTTTACTGGGAGGTGTTTTCTATGGAAAAGACAGCAACATTAAATTTGCGAGTGAATCCAATTGTCAAGGAGCGTGCAGAAGCGGTTTTATCAAGGCTTGGGGTGCCAATGTCAACAGCTATTGATATGTATTTGAATCAGATTTCTCTGACGGGTGGTATTCCATTTACTGTTACCTTACCAAAAGCACCGGATGATATTAACGCTGACCTTATGACAGTCGAGCAGCTTCATGAAAAACTTGAAAAAGGCTATAATGATATTAAGGCCGGTAAAGTGCAGAATGCAGCAAATGCTTTTGAAAAATTCAGGGAGCAACATGGAGTATGATACAATACACAGTAGAAATTACAGCTGAAGCACTAACTGATATGGAACAACTTTATAATTATATTGCATTTTCACTTCTTTCGCCGGAAAATGCAATTGGGCAGTATAATCGGATTGCTGACGCAATATTAACGCCGGATATGATGCCGGAACGATTTTACATTATGGATTCAGAACCGGAACGCACGAAAGAAATTCGACGAATGGTTGTGGATAATTATTCGGTTTTCTATGTGATACAGGGCGAAAAAGTTATAGTCACAGATGTGTTGTATAGTGCGTCAGATATTGAAAAACGATTGAAAGGTTAAAATGCTTGGTTTTTTGAGGTAATTATGGCAACAAAGATGAACAAATCGCAGTTTATCAAAAGTATCGAGCATTATAAAAAAATATTAAAGAACTTATAGATTTATAAATAATTAAAAGCCGAGAATAGTCTCAAACCGAGGATAGTCTCGGCTTTTGAATGCTACGATTTTCTATTATTTAGGTATTCATCAATTAGAAAATATCCGAAGTGAATTTATATAAAATTGATTTGCAAAACTTATTTTACGTCATCAAGTTTCATTTTAAAAGAACAAAAGTTCATTTTTCTATGTACATCTCTGTGTGTCTATGGTATAATTTGGGTGTGAAAATTTGGATTATTACAGAGCGGAAAAGTTATATTGAAGGGAACTTAGCTTATGAATTTTAAAATTCATTCCGAATATTCGCTTACGGGAGATCAGCCGCAAGCGGTGGGAAAATTGACCGAAGGGATATTGAAAGGACGCAAACATCAGACTTTACTCGGCGTTACAGGTTCGGGAAAGACATTTACCATGGCAAATGTCATAGAAAGAGTCAATCGTCCTACTCTTATAATTTCTCATAATAAGACTTTGGCAGCTCAGCTTTATGGAGAATTTAAGGAGTTTTTTCCTGAAAATTCCGTTGAATATTTTGTAAGCTATTATGATTATTATCAGCCGGAGGCATACGTTCCGTCCACGGATACTTATATAGAAAAGGATTCGGATATAAATCAGGAAATTGAGAAGCTGAGACATTCAGCGACATCGGCACTTTTTGAAAGGCGTGACGTTATAGTTATAGCCAGCGTATCCTGCATATACGGTTTGGGAAGTCCTGTAGAATATGAAAATCAAATGATTTCCCTTCGACCGGGAATGGAAAAGAGTAGGCGAGAAATAATGGAAAGCCTCGTTGCCAATCAGTATGTCAGAAATGATATAGCTTTTGAAAGAGGAACTTTCAGAGTGCGCGGCGACATTATAGACATCTACCCTGCAGGTGCGGAGGATGCTGTAAGGATAGAGCTTTTCGGAGACGAAATCGAATCTATAAAGGAAATAGATCCGGTGACAGGGGAGATAGTCGCTACCAGAAATCATATTTCCGTATTTCCCGCATCGCATTATGTGACATCAAGAGAAAATGTTGAGAGGGCTTGCATAGCTATAGAAGAGGAGCTTGAGGATAGAATAAAATTTTTTAAAAATGCGGGGAAGCTTTTGGAAGCACAGCGCATAGAGCAAAGAACCCGTTATGATATAGAGATGTTAAGAGAAATAGGGACTTGTAAAGGCGTTGAAAATTATTCAAGACATCTTAACGGACTCCCTGCGGGTTCCCGTCCGTATACGCTGTTGGACTTCTTTCCCGACGATATGCTGATAATGGTGGATGAATCCCATGTAATGCTGCCTCAGCTCAGAGGCATGTATGCAGGGGATCGTTCGAGAAAACAAGCTCTCGTGGATTACGGTTTCAGACTGCCATCAGCTTTGGATAACAGACCCTTGAATTTTTCGGAATTTGAATCTCTTGTAAATCAGATTGTTTATGTCAGTGCGACTCCGAACGATTATGAAAAAGAGCACAGTGACGGAGTTATAATCGAACAGATTATAAGACCGACAGGATTGCTTGATCCGATTATCGATGTGAGAAAAACCGAAGGTCAGATAGATGATTTGATAGCTGAAATCAATACGGTGTCAGCCAAGGGTGAGAGGATTTTAGTTACGACACTTACCAAGAAGATGGCGGAAAGCCTGACGGATTATCTTGAAAATGCGGGTATACGAGTTAGGTATATGCATTCGGAAATAGATACTTTGGAGCGTACTGAAATAATACATGATTTGCGTACGGGCGTTTTTGATGTATTGGTAGGAATAAACCTTTTAAGAGAGGGACTTGATATACCCGAAGTTTCACTGGTTGCCATATTGGATGCGGATAAACAGGGATTTTTACGAAATGAAACTTCGCTTATACAGACCGTAGGACGTGCGGCAAGAAATGCCGAGGGAAGAGTAATTATGTACGGAGATGTAATAACTCCGCAGATGAGAGCTACTATAGAGGTTACTGAAAATCGAAGAAAAATACAGGATGAATATAATAAAAAGCACGGTATCACACCTAAGTCGGTAAGAAAATCCGTTCGTCCTGTAATAGAAGCAACGAAGGCGGCAGAGGAAGCGGAAATTTATATGACTGACATGAAGCCGTCTGAAATGACAAAGAGCGAGATAATAGAATATATTGCGAAGTTGGAAACCGAAATGAAGGCGGCAGCTCAAGCTTTGCAGTTTGAGCAGGCGGCTCTTATGAGAGACAGAATTTTTGAAATGAGGACAAGGCTGTAGCCAAGTTATTTCAACGATAAGTAAAAAACAGATGAAGCATGTATATGAAAATACAATTTGTATTTCGATTTTATAGCAATTCATAATTTGAGGCAATTTCGGCGATATATGGAAATAAGTTCTACAAGAGCTTGGTCTTATGAACGGTTAATAACAATTTCAGCGGTACATGTTTAAAAGGCAGTATAGTTGACAGTAAAAAAGTATTAAAAACAACAGGGTGGATAAACTTCTATGGCAGAAGAAAATAAAAAGACGGAAAAAAATAAAAAATATATAGTAGTAAAAGGCGCAAATGAAAATAACCTTAAAAATATTGATGTGAAGATACCGAGAGATGAAATGGTGGTAATCACGGGGCTTTCCGGTTCCGGGAAGTCGACGCTTGCTTTTGATACCATTTATGCAGAGGGTCAGAGACGATATATGGAAAGCGTTTCAGCTTATGCGAGGCAATTCCTCGGTCAAATGGAAAAGCCCGATGTGGAATATATAGAAGGTCTGTCTCCGGCTATTTCAATAGATCAGAAGACGACTTCAAAAAACCCAAGATCAATAGTCGGAACGGTAACTGAGATATATGATTATCTCAGATTGCTTTATGCACGCATAGGGCATCCCCATTGCCCTGTTTGCGGTAGAGAAATAAGCAGTCAATCAGTGGATCAGATAGTCGATATAATAATGGATTATCCTGAAAAGACAAAGGTTATTGTAATCGCTCCTGTAGTAAGGCAACAGAAGGGCGAGCACAAAAAGCTTTTGGAGCGCATCAGAAAGGATGGCTTTCTGAGAGTAAGAGTTGACGGAGAAATTCTTGATTTATCGGAAGCCGATATAAATCTGGAAAAGACCTTCAAGCATGATATAGATATAATCGTTGACAGGGTAGTAGTGAAAGACGGTGCTGCGGGCAGAATATCGGAAGCTGTGGAATTGGCGATAGACAACGGAGGAGGTCTTGTTGCGACAAATATTCAGGAGCCGGGCGGAGAAGCTTTCGACAGAATGTTCAGTACCAAGCTTGCTTGCCCCGATCACGGAGTGAGTATAGCCGAAATGGAGCCGAGAACCTTTTCTTTCAACAGTCCTTTCGGGGCATGCCCCGACTGCAACGGATTGGGTTTTATTCAACGTGTCGATGAAAATCTTATTATAACCGATGGCGGTAAAAGCTTGATTGACGGGGCAATGCAGGGAGTTTTCGGCGGTTTTGAGGAACAGTCGTATTATACGGCAACAATAAAAGCTCTTGCAGATGCTTACGATGTTGACTTGAATCTGCCGTATAATGAGCTGTCGGAAGAATTTCGCAAGGCTCTTATGTACGGTACCGGCGGGAAAAAAATTCAGTATTATTATGAAAGTAAAAGCGGCGGAATGAAAACCGTTAGAAATCAGAAGTTTGAGGGGGTAATAAACAACTTTGAAAGGCGCTATCAAAGCACCGACTCGGAATATATAAAAGAAAAGATTGAAAATTTTATGAGCAAGGCTGTTTGCTCCTCCTGCGAAGGCGAGCGACTTCGTCCGGAGGTTTTGGCGGTGACTGTAGGCGGTAAAAATATAATGCAGCTTTGCCATATGCCGGTCAGAGATTCGCTTGTTTTTGTCAATGAGCTGAAGCTCAACGAAAAGGAGCAGATGATTGCATATCAGATTATGAAAGAGATTAAGAGCAGACTGGGATTTTTGAATGATGTAGGTTTGGGATATTTGACCCTTTCAAGAGCTTCAGCCACTTTGTCGGGAGGCGAGGCTCAGCGAATACGGTTGGCGACTCAGATAGGCTCAGGGCTGGTAGGGGTGCTGTACATATTGGATGAGCCGAGCATAGGTCTGCATCAAAGAGATAATGATAAGCTGCTTGCTACGCTCAGGCATCTTACAGATATGGGCAATACTCTGTTGATAGTTGAACATGATGAAGATACGATGTATGCTGCCGACCATATTATAGATATAGGACCGGGAGCAGGTATACACGGCGGAGAGGTTATAGCCGAAGGGAGAGTCGAAGAAATAAAAAGCTGCAATGAATCGATAACCGGTCAGTATCTGAGCGGGAAAAAATTTATACCCGTTCCGGAAAAAAGACGCAAGGGTAACGGTAAAAAAATCGGTATTAGAGGTGCAGCTGAAAACAATCTTCAAAATGTCGATGTTGATATACCTCTCGGAGTGTTGGCATGTGTTACAGGGGTATCGGGTTCGGGAAAGAGCAGTCTTATAAATGAGGTCTTATATAAGAGCCTTGCTTCTTCTTTGAACAAATCGAAGCTTAAGCCGGGTGCACATAAGCGTATAAACGGTATGAGCAATATCGAACAGGTCATAAATATAGATCAATCTCCTATAGGAAGGACACCACGTTCAAATCCGGCAACTTATACAGGAGTGTTTACGCATATTCGGGATTTATTTGCTCAGACTCAGGAGGCTAAGCTCAGAGGCTTCGGTAAAGGGCGTTTCAGCTTCAATGTGAAAGGCGGACGTTGTGAAGCCTGCAAGGGTGACGGTATTATAAAAATAGAGATGAACTTTTTACCTGATGTTTATGTACCGTGTGAGGTTTGCGGCGGAAAGAGATATAACAGGGAAACTTTGGAAGTTCGTTATAAAGGTAAGAATATTTTTGATGTATTGGACATGAATATAGAAGAAGCACTGGAATTCTTTAAAAATATTCCTGCCATAGCTAAACATCTGCAGACTCTTTATGATGTGGGACTTGGATATATAAAACTGGGACAGCCCTCGACTCAGCTTTCAGGAGGTGAAGCGCAGCGCATAAAGCTGGCATCGGAGCTTTCAAGGAGAACAAACGGAAAAGCTGTATATATACTTGATGAACCTACAACGGGGTTGCATTTTGCAGATGTAGACAGGCTTTTGCAGATGCTTCAGAAGCTTGTTGATGCAGGTAATACGGTAGTTGTAATAGAGCATAATTTGGATGTAATAAAATCTGCGGATTATATAGTTGATCTGGGACCGGAAGGCGGCGACCGAGGCGGTAATATAGTCGTATACGGAACCCCTGAAGAGGTCGCCGCTTGTGAAGAATCATATACGGGTAGATATTTGAAAAAATATTTGAAGCAGTATATTCAATGATGAAAACAGCTCCACATATGAAGCTTGAGATTTTCAAAATTGCTTAGAATTTTTCAGAACGTTCTGTAAACAAAAACAGCTCCGCATAGGAGTTTGATATTTCCAACAATTATTTGGAATACTTTCAGAATGTTCCGTAAACAAAAACAGTTCCGTATAGGAAAATTGCAATGCGAATAGCATTGAGACAGATCCCCCGCTCTTTGACTGCTTTAACTGCAAATATGGTATTTCTGCGATTAAAATTTTCATCTTTATCGGATGTCATTTCAACATCTTTAATTGCAAATATGATATTTCTGCGATGTACATGAGATTGAAATAAATACCGAGTATTATTATAATGATTACAATATTAGCTCTGCAGGTATGGCTGAATATTTAGCCTTACCTTTATGAAAGGATTGGATAATGAAGACAGACACTGAAATAGCGGGGATAAATAACACGCTTTTAACCGATTTTTATGAGCTGACTATGGCATCCGGATATTTTGAATGTGGGAAAAAGGACGATATTGCATACTTTGATATGTTTTTTCGAAAGGTTCCCGATGGCGGAGGCTTTGCGATAGCAGCAGGTTTGGAGCAGCTTATAGAATACATGGAAAATCTGAGTTTCACTGAAAATGATATAAAATTTTTAAAAGCTAAAGGCGGTTTCAGTGATGAATTTTTGGATTATTTGAGAAACTTCAAATTTGAATGTGATGTATGGGCAATTCCTGAGGGCACACCGGTATTCCCGTATGAACCGCTGGTAACCGTGAGAGGTCCCTTGGTGCAAGCCCAACTT
This sequence comes from Anaerovoracaceae bacterium, assembly GCA_052169645.1. Classification (GTDB taxonomy): domain Bacteria; phylum Bacillota; class Clostridia; order Peptostreptococcales; family Anaerovoracaceae; genus JAIKWW01. Next base: position 87,318 of record JBQNCA010000002.1, on the reverse strand, counting down.
ATAGAGACTTTTCTGCTGTTGACCATAAATCATCAAACGCTCATAGCAACAAAGACCAATAGAATAGTCAGAGCAGCTCAGGGCAGATCGGTTATGGAATTCGGAACCAGGCGTGCTCAGGGCGCCTCGGCAGCGGTATATGGAGCAAGAGCCGCATATATAGCGGGAGCTGTAGGTACGGCATGCACTATAGCTGAGAGATATTTCGGAATTCCCGCTATAGGAACTATGGCTCACAGTTGGGTTCAGACTTTTCCTACAGAATATGAAGCTTTTCGTAAATTTGCAGAGCTGTTCCCGGATAATTGCGTATTGCTCATAGATACCTATGATGTTCTGCGCTCGGGTTTGCCGAATGCGATAAAAGTATTCAAAGAGATTAAGCCTGCAAGGATGGGAGTTCGTATAGATAGCGGAGATATGACATATCTGACCAAGGAAACTCGCAGAATTTTGGATGAAGAAGGTTTTCAGGATTGTACGATAGTAGCTTCAAATTCCTTTGATGAGTATCTCATAAGGAGCGTAGTAAGTCAGGGAGCATGCATAGATTCTTTCGGTGTAGGAGAAAGACTTATAACAGCGCACTCAAACCCCGTGTTCGGCGGTGTGTACAAGCTTGTAGCTATAGAAAAGGACGGAGAAATAATCCCGAAGATAAAGGTTAGTGAAAACCCTGAAAAGATAACCAATCCGGGTTATAAAAAAGTAGGACGTTTATATGATAAAACTACTCATAAGGCAGTTGCGGATCTTGTGGGACTTTATGATGATGAAATTCCTGAGGAACAGCCTGTAGTAATTTTTGATGAAAATCATATATGGAAGAGAAAAACGATAACCAATTACAAATATAAAAAGCTGCAGGAGAGAATTTTCAATAAGGGTGAGCTTGTATACGAAAGACCTTCATTGGAAGCTATCAGAGAATATTGCAGAGAGCAGGTGGATACGCTGTGGGAGGAAGTAAAGCGCTTTGAAAATCCGCATTTATATTATGTGGATCTTTCAGATCGACTTTGGAAGCTGAAGTCCGATCTTTTAAATGAATATGCAAATTGGGCAGAATCGGTTTCAAAGAAAAAATAAATTCGATATTTAAAAATAAAATTAATATCAGAGCTGTGAAAATGGCGATTACTGTTAAGAAATCGCCATTTGAATAAATATTTTTATAACAGTACCGTAGCAGAATGTTATCTTTGTTATTTTACCTTGATTTCTCTTATCCAGCCGTTCGGAGCTTCAATGCGACCCAACTGTATGCCTGTAAGTGTATCGTACAGCTTTTTCAGAGTTGTTCCCATTTCGTTTATGCCGCTTGGAAATACGATTTCTTTGCCGTGATCTACGATTTTTCCTACCGGTGAAATCACGGCAGCGGTTCCGCAAATACCGCATTCCGCAAAATCCTTTACCTCTGCAAACGGAACTTCACGCTCCTCAACTTCCATACCGAGGTAATCCTTTGCAACGGTTTCAAGCGAACGGCGTGTTACAGAAGGAAGTATGCTCGGAGATTTAGGAGTTACAAGCTTGTTGTCCTTTGTAATAAAGATAAAATTTGCACCGCCTGTTTCCTCTACATAGGTTCGGGTAGCGGAGTCGAGGTACATATTCTCATCATAGCCCTCTTCATGAGCTGTAACTATGGCATGAAGACTCATTGCATAGTTGAGACCTGCTTTGATATGACCGGTTCCGTGAGGAGCTGCACGGTCGAAATCGCTCACTTTGATAGTAATAGGCTTCATACCGGATTTAAAATAAGGTCCTACAGGAGTACAGAAAAGTCTGAACTGAAATTCATCGGCAGGGCTTACACCTATGACAGCTGAGCTTCCGAACATGAAAGGTCTGAGATAGAGAGCGGCACCATAGCCGTATGGAGGTACATACGCAGCATTTGCAGCGACTACCTTATCTATTGCATCAAGAAATCTTTCCTTTGGGAATACCGGCATTTCCAGACGTTTCGCAGAATCTACCATTCTATCCGCATTAAGGTCGGGACGGAAGGTTACTATGCGACCGTCTTCCGTAGTATAAGCTTTAAGTCCTTCGAAACATGTTTGAGCATATTGAAGAACTCCTGCCGATTCGTTTATCACTACATTAGGGTCATCGGAAAGAAAACCCTCATCCCATATACCGTTTTTATAGTTTGAAATATAACGTTTTTCTGTAGGCTGATAAATAAATGAAAGATTCGCCCAGTCGATATTTTTCTTTTCCATAATTTCCACTCCTTTTTAAATATAACCATTATAGAACCGCCAATATTTCATGTCAACAAACATTTAATCAAGCGAAAGTTTAGGATTGTAATAGTAATTGCAATGATATAGGCATATATATTATCCGCATTACGAAATATATAATTTTGAAGTTTTTATTAAAATAATAACTTTGATTTTACAAGAAATTTATTATAAAAGATTTATAGTCGGTTCTTTATAGTCTGAACCTATGTCACATTTTGAAAAATATTTTTGATAAAAGATTTATAATTGACGGCAAAATAATTTCTGAGAAATTTATTTATTTTAAAAATTTTAAATTTATTTTTGATTTTACAGTAAATTTTAGATGATATTCATTGAAAATTTAAATGATAAAATTTTATCGAGAGGGTTATCTTAAAAAAAGCATAAAATATGTGCAAAAAATTTTTTTCAATTAAATATAGATTTTTTATAGGAAAAATAGGATTTAATATGATAATTGATAGTTTTGAATTGATAAAAATTTGACAAATTTATTATAAAATATGTATCTGTTTACATCTTTATGGTAGATAAAATATTAAATGTTAAAATTGTTATAAGTGTTGAATTGAACAGCTTTGAGATGTTTACAGTATTGCATAATTATGCGGAAAGGAGTAAAATAGTAAAGATTCATTTTTAAATTGATGAGTCGAAAAGGTAAGATAGTGTTCAAGCAAATTCATTCAAAGGAGGTGAGTTTAGTTTGAGTTTATCAGAGGAATTGACAGAGAAGCTGGCGTATAAGATATCATTCTATATACCGCTCGGCGATCTACAAATCCCTGTTCCACAATCTACTGTAATTACTTGGGGTGTGATGGCTTTTCTTGTTATTGTGAGCATATTATTTACACATAATTTACAGGTCGTGCCTAAAGGACCTCAAGCTGTTATCGAGAGTCTCATAGAACTATTGCAGAAATTATATGCTGAGAATCTGGGAGAAAGAGGGAAAAAATATATCCCGTATCTTGTAACAGTTGTCCTTTATTTGGGAGTATCAAATACTCTCGGCCTATTTGGAATAACACCGCCTACCAAGGATTTGAACGTTACTGCGGGACTTGCACTTATGAGTATATTACTCGTAATATTTGCAGGAATAAGAGAACGCGGTTTCGTCGGCTGGCTGAAGCATTTTGCTTACCCGTCAAAGCTGATAATCTTCATGAACATATTGGAGATAGGAATCAGACCTTTGTCGCTTTGTATGCGACTTTTCGGAAATATCTTAGGTGCATACATAATCATGGAATTGATTATATTCGCAGCTCCTGCGGTAGTCCCGCTTGTAGCAAGCGCCTACTTTGATATTTTCGACGGACTGCTTCAGGCATATATCTTTACTTTCCTGACTTCCATATTTATAGGTGAAGCCGTAGAAGCGGAAGAGTAAACAGTAGATCCGTGTGGATCGGAAAAATGAGGTAATGCATATGAAAATGTTTAATTACCCGACTTGATCTTAAGGATCGCAAATTATCTTATATTTATTATTTAATCATTTTAGTGTATAACACACAGGAGGAATGAAACAATGGGAGCATTATTAGCAATAGGCGCAGGTATAGCAGTTCTTACAGGCATAGGCGCAGGTATCGGTATAGGCATTGCAACTTCAAAGGCTACAGAAGCTATCGCAAGACAGCCTGAAGCAAAGGGTGCAATCAACAGTACTCTTATTTTGGGATGCGCACTTGCGGAAGCAACTGCAATTTACGGTCTCGTAGTAGCCCTCATGATAATAATCATGCAGCCCGGGGTTTAATTTACGGGGATAATATATTGTATTTAAACAACATTAGGAGGCAGATGTGGTAAATTTAAATTGGCATTTATTTTGGGTCATTTTAAACATCATAATCCTTTTCGTACTTCTGCGCATATTTCTGTTCAAGCCACTTAAGGAGCTTGCGGCAAAAAGAGAGGCTCTTATACAAGGGCAGATTGATGAAGCCACAAGACTTAATAATGATGCTGCGCAGCTGAAGGAACAGTATGAAGGTTCACTGAAAAATGCGAAGGAAGAATCATTTCAGATTGTCAATGATGCAAAGGAACGTGCTCAGATCCAATATGACAGTATAATAGACAAGGCCGGTCAGGAAGCGGAGCAGATTAAGCTGCAGGCGGAGAAGGCCACTGAAGCGGAGTATGAGCAGATGATGCGAGGTGCAAAGGCGGAGCTTGCCGATATCGCACTGGCAGCTGCAAATAAGGTGCTTGGCAGCAATATAAATACAGATTCAAATAAGAAACTGCTGAATGATTTCCTCGCAGGAGAGGAGCTGTCAAAATGATAGACTTGCCTGTAAACTATGCCAAAGTATTATTCGATATGAATGTGTCGGAGGCTGATATAGCTGAGAGCAGGGAGCTTATGGAATCTCCTGAATTAAAGGAAGCCATGATGAGCCCTATAGTCAGCAAGTCTGAAAAACGCAAGGTGATAGAACAGCTTTTTCCCGCATCCGTATGGAATTTTTTCAAGGTAATGAGCGATAACGGAGATATCGGCTGTGCAGCTGATATGTTCGATGCCTATGATGCTTTGATTCGTGAAAGAGAAAGCACTATAGAAGCAACCTTTACTTATGTGACAAAGCCTGAAGATGCGCAGATTGAGCAGCTTAAGCGGAAGATTGCGTCCGAGTATGGAAAGTCTATCGTAAAGCTTGAGCTTGTGGAGGATTCTTCACTTATAGGAGGATTTGTTCTGAAGGTGGGCGAATCGGTGCTCGATCAGAGTGTCAGGACTTCTATGACAAAACTTAAGCGTCATTTTACAGTGAGGTGAGAATTTGAGTAAAAATAATTCACAAGGAATAATTTCTGTTTTAAAGAGCGAAATAGAAAATTATGATAGTAAGGCGCAGGTCGAAGAGGTAGGCAGAGTCATCACATTGGGTGACGGTATTGCCAACGTATATGGCTTGCAGCATGTAATGTACGGCGAACTCGTCGAGTTCGAAAACGGAACTACGGGTATTGCGCAGAATCTGGAAGAAAAGACCATCGGCTGCGTACTGCTCGGTTCGGAAGAAGGACTTGTAGAAGGCTCTACAGTAAAGCGTACCGGCAAACAGGCGGGTATAGCGGTAGGGCAAAAGATTATAGGTCGTGTAGTAAACGCTTTGGGCGAACCTATAGACGGTCTCGGACCTATAGAAACGGACGATTACAGAGCTATTGAGAGTAAGGCTCCGGGTGTCATAACCAGACAGGAGGTTTCACAACCTCTTATGACAGGAATATTGGCTATCGACTCAATGTTCCCTATAGGGCGAGGACAGAGAGAACTTATCATAGGCGATCGTCAGACAGGTAAGACTGCGATTGCCATAGACACTATAATCAATCAAAAGGGACAGGATGTTATCTGTATCTATGTTGCGATAGGTCAGAAGGCATCCACGGTTGCAAAGACTGTAAATATGCTCAGAACTCACGGGGCGATGGATTATACCATAGTTGTAAATTCACCTGCAAGTGAGCCGGCTCCTATGCAGTACCTCGCTCCATATGCAGGTGCGGCTATCGGTGAGCATTTTATGGATCAGAAGAAGGATGTACTCATCGTATACGATGATTTGACAAAGCATGCTCAGGCTTATCGTGCAATGTCACTGCTTCTCCACAGACCGCCCGGTCGTGAAGCATATCCGGGAGACGTATTTTACCTGCATTCCAGACTTTTGGAACGTGCCTGCCGCAGAAATGAAGAGCACGGCGGCGGTTCTATGACGGCATTGCCTATCATTGAAACTCAGGCAGGTGACGTATCCGCATATATTCCGACAAACGTAATTTCGATTACCGACGGTCAAATATTCCTCGAAACAGACCTTTTCTACTCCGGTATACGTCCTGCGGTAAATGTAGGTCTTTCGGTATCCCGTGTAGGCGGTAAGGCCCAGGATAAAATCATGAAGTCGGTAGCCGGTTCTCTGCGTGTGGACTTGGCTCAGTACAGAGAAATGGAAGTATTCACCCAGTTCAGCTCCGATTTGGATGATGCTACAAAAGAGCTTCTTGCACACGGAAGCAGTCTCATAGAGCTGCTCAAGCAACCGCTTTACAGACCGATGCCGCTTTATAAGCAGGTTATACTGCTTATTATTGCAAATAATAAGATTCTGATAGACCTTCCTACAAGAGAAATAGGAAAATTTAAAGACGGCGTAATCGAATATATTGAAAACACTCATCCCGAGATTATTCAGGAAATTATGGAAAAGAGAGTATATTCTGATGAGCTGGGAGCTGATGTTGTCAGACTTGCAAAAGAATATAAAGAGAGCAGGTAGGTGATTTCATGGCAAATATGAGAGAGATACGTACCAGAATCAGCAGTGTCCAGGATACGATGAAAATCACAAATGCCATGTACCTCATATCTTCGTCAAAGCTCAGAAAGGCGAGAGCCGGTCGTGACAAGGTTGCGCCGTATTTTGACTCTCTTAAGCTTACTATATCTGATATCCTCGAACGTACACCTGTACTTGAGGATGAATATTTTGAAGGCTGTGCGGAAAAGGATATGCCTGTTTCAGAGAAAAAGAGAGGCTTTATAGTTATAACCTCGGATAAAGGACTCGCAGGCGCTTATAACCACAACATCGCAAAGCTCATGGAGGAAAAGCTTGCTGAAGGTGCCAAGTATGATGAACTCATATTGGTCGGTCATATGGCAAAAACCTTTTTCAAGACCTCCGATCGCTTGAGCATAGATGATGAGCATGTATATCCGGCAATAGATCCCGTGGTATATCGTGCCCGTGAGATTACCGAACATGTGCTTGAGAAATATGAATCGGGAGAATTTGATGAGGTATATGTTGCATATACCAAAATGGTAAATTCTATGCTGTTCAAGCCGGAGATAATCCGCATCCTCCCTCTTACAAGGCTTATGTTTGAGGATGCGCCGAAGGACGAAGGAAAATTGAGTATTCCTATATTCTCACCGTCACCTAAGGACGTACTTGACAAAATAGTTCCGAACTATGTCAAGGGTTTGGTTTATGGTGCCATGGTTGAATCCTACGCCTGTGAACAGAGTGCACGTATGACCGCCATGGACAGTGCGACGGAGAATGCTAAGGAAATGATCCGTGAGCTTTCGCTCACGTACAATCGTGTAAGACAGGCTGCCATCACTCAGGAAATAACTGAAATTGTGAGCGGTGCCCAGTCACAGGGTTAATATTGGAGGTATAAATTGGACAAGGGAAAAATCACGCAGGTCTTAGGACCTGTTGTAGATGTGCTGTTTGAAGGTGATCGCCTTCCTATCATAAAAGAAGCCCTCACTGTTCAGCTTAATGATCAGACCTTGTATATGGAAGTAAATGAGCATATCGGAAACAGAGTGGTACGCTGCATCGTACTTGATTCTTCCGAAGGTCTCAGCAAGGGTATGGAAGTTACGGCTACAGGGGATTATATAAAGGTTCCTGTCGGGGAATCAACGCTGGGCAGAATGTTCAACGTAATCGGTGAAGTAATAGACGGCGGTGAGCCTGTTGAGGGTGAAGAGCAGTGGGCTATACACAGAGAGCCGCCTTCGTTTGAAGAACAGACACCTGTAGTTGAAATGTTTGAAACAGGTATCAAGGTAATAGATCTGCTTGCTCCTTATGCAAGAGGCGGAAAAATCGGTCTGTTCGGAGGTGCAGGTGTAGGAAAGACAGTTCTTATTCAGGAGCTGATTACCAATATTGCACAGGAACACGGAGGCTATTCAATATTCACAGGAGTAGGTGAACGTACTCGTGAGGGTAACGACCTTTGGAACGAAATGACCGAATCAGGTGTAATCGATAAGACAGCTCTGGTTTTCGGCCAGATGAACGAACCGCCCGGAGCTCGTATGCGTGTAGCTCAGACGGGACTGACGCTTGCAGAGTATTTCCGTGACAAGCTTCATCAGGATGTGCTGCTTTTTGTTGATAACATATTCCGTTTTGTACAGGCAGGCTCCGAGGTATCCGCACTTTTGGGACGTATGCCTTCAGCGGTAGGTTATCAGCCTACACTTGCAAACGAGGTAGGCGAACTTCAGGAAAGAATCACGTCTACAAAGAACGGTTCCATAACTTCCGTACAGGCGGTATATGTACCTGCAGACGACTTGACTGACCCTGCACCGGCGACTACATTTACACATCTGGATGCAAAGACCGTACTTTCCAGAAAAATTGCGGAACAGGGGCTTTATCCTGCGGTTGATCCGTTGGATTCGTCATCTCGTATACTTGAAGCCGATGTTGTAGGTGAAGAGCACTATGAAGTAGCTCGTCGTGTTCAGGAATGCCTGCAGCGCTACAATGAGCTTCAGGATATAATTTCCATTATGGGTATGGAAGAACTTGCAGAAGAGGATAAGCACATAGTATATCGTGCAAGAAAGATTCAGAGATTCCTGTCTCAGCCTTTCCATGTAGCCGAGAACTTTACAGGACTCCAAGGTAAGTATGTACCTATCGCAGATACTATCAAGGGCTTCAAGATGATACTTGACGGAGAGCTTGATGATATACCTGAAATGGCATTCTTTAACTGCGGTCCTATAGAGGATGTGCTTGAAAAGGCAAAGACAATGACCTCTAAAAATGTATAGCTTCACCGGTAACATATGTGAGGTGGATTTATGAATACATTTGATTTAAAAATCATAGCTATGGACAAGGTTTTCTACGAGGGAAACTGTGAAATGCTTATATTTCCGGCTGTAGACGGCGAGCAGGGCGTTATGGCGGGTCATGAAACCATGGTTTCAGCCGTAAAAGCCGGAGAACTTCGCTATCATATTGACGGGGTATCGCATTCCGCAGCTGTAGGAAACGGCATGATTGAAATTCTCGGCGATAAGGTTGTGCTTCTGTGTGACTTTGCCGAACGTCCCGAGGACATCGATGTGCTTCGTGCCCAGCGTGCTAAGGAACGTGCCGAGGAGCGCATAAAGATGAAGAAGAGCAAGGCGGAGTATGTACACAGTCAGGCGGCACTTGCACGAGCGATGGCAAGACTTAAAGTTACATCGAAACAAGCGAAGAGAAACTTTTAAAGATTAATTTGAGGCGGTGCCCATCGGGCGCCGCAATTTTTAAATCTCGGTAAATATTGAATTTCCTCTCTGCTTAGGGTACTATTATTAAATAGAGAGGTTAAATATTATGGCGGAAGAAATTTCAAGAATAAAAGAATATTTCTATACTCATTATTTATACAATAACAGAAGAAAATCAGTGAATGCTTCAAGGAATGCCGATTCATCAAACTTTGCATATAAAGCAAATCCGGCAAACGGAAACGGAAGCTTTACTGAAGCTTTGCTGCGTGCCGAAGGTATAAACAATAAGTCGCTGGCTGCTATATTTAAAGAAGCAAGTGCAAGATATAATGTTCCGGAGGATTTGCTTGTCGCATTGGGCTATGAGGAATCCCGTTTTAAATCGGACGCTGTATCCTCAGCGGGAGCTGTCGGGATAATGCAGCTCATGCCGGCTACGGCAAAATATTTGGGAGTAAGCAATCCTTATGATGCTGAACAAAATATCATGGGAGGAGCAAAATATCTCGGACAGATGCTGGAAAAATATAATCGTAATGTTGATTTGGCGCTTGCCGCATACGGGGCGGGCAGCGGAGCCGTCGACAGAGCGGGAGGAATTCCCGATAATATGAAAGCATACATAGCTAAGGTTCATGAATTTATGGAGCAGGGTGTGAAGGCTCCTGATACAAAGCCCGGCAATTCGGCATTTAATTATAATTCACGAGATAAAGCTGCAGCGGAATTATATTCACAAGAAGATTTTTCTGCAAGGCAGGAACAGCTTTCAAAGCTCATAGATAACGAAACTCGGTTGGCTATGATGAGGATGCAGATGAATCTTATTAATAATATAAATGCAGGCAACGGTTCTATATTTTGATAATGGTTTTATATTTTGATATAAGAGAGATGAGTTATGAAGGATAATTTCGGAAGAGAAATAGATTATCTCAGAATATCCGTTACAGACAGATGCAATCTGCGTTGCAGATATTGTATGCCTGAGGACGGATTTTTTAATCTTATACCGCACAGTCAGATAATGACATTTGAAGAAATTTATAGAGTCGCAAAGGTGGCAGCCAAGTTGGGTATAAAAAAAATACGGCTTACAGGGGGCGAGCCTTTGCTTAGACGAGACATCGTTGAACTTGTGAAAATGCTGCACGGTATAGACGGCATAAAGGAAATAGCTGCCACCACAAACGGCGTGCTGCTTGAAGCATTGGCGGAGGCTTTGAAAAAAGCGGGTTTGAATCGTGTCAATATAAGCCTTGATACTATGGATAAGGAAAAATATGCATCCATAACCGGAGGCGGTGACATAGAAAAAGTATTCAGAGGTATAAACAAGGCTCGTGAGGTTGGATTGACGCCCATAAAAATCAATGTGGTTTCTCTCGGAGGCTTTAACGATGATGAATTTGGGGATTTTATAGAGCTTACGAGAAATGAAGATATAGCGGTAAGATTTATAGAATATATGCCTATAGGTCATGCGAGCATAGGAGCAGACTACGGATTTATTGCAAATCGGAGCATCATAGATAAATTTCCGGAGCTGGAGCCTGCAACAAATGATATAAAATCCGTATCTGTAGATTATCGTTTGCCGGAAGGCAAGGGCAGAGTGGGATTTATAAGTGCGATGAGCGATCATTTCTGTGCAAGCTGTAATAAATTGCGATTGACTTCCGACGGTCATATAAAACCCTGTCTTCATTCAAATGAAGAGATTGATATGATGAAGGTACTTAGAGGCGGAACCGATGAAGAATTATACGAAGCTCTGAGAGAAACCTTTAATCATAAGGTGGAGCATCACATGCTTAATGAAGGTGCAAAGCCGATAGATCGTGATATGAACAAGATTGGCGGATAAAGGAAACGAGGTTTCGGAATGGAAGACAAGCTCACACATATTGATGAGAACGGGCGTCCACGCATGGTGAATGTGGGGGAAAAAGCGGATACAAAAAGAGTTGCCGTGGCGAAAGGAAGCATATATATGGCTCCCGAAACGCTCAGGCGCATCAGCGAGGGAAGTATTGCAAAGGGAGATGTGCTTTCGGTTGCACAGACCGCAGGCATAATGGCTGCAAAGAATACCTCCTCAAATATACCTATGTGTCACAATATTTTTATTACAGGTGTGGATATGAATTTTCAGATAGACAAAGAAAAATCTGCTGTTCATATAGAAGCGCAAGCGAGCACCATAGGAAAGACAGGCATAGAGATGGAGTCCTTGAGTGCGGTTTCCACCGCCGCTTTGACCATATATGATATGTGCAAGGCGATTGACAGAGGCATGCGAATTACCGATATAAGGCTGGTGAAAAAAGACGGCGGAAAATCAGGATTATTTGTAGCCGAATAGCCTTAAAACTCCTTTATGAAATAAAAGTCGCAGGAAATTTCATTACAATAAAAGTGCAGCAGATAGAGATAATTTTTCATTTGCTGTACTTATTTTTTTGTCCGATATTGCATATTTATAAATATAAATGTATAATTATAAATATAAAAATAAATCTGATATATTATAAATCAGAAGAGTTTATTGAATTAATAGGAGCGGGATATTATGCAAAAGGCTGAGATATTGATAGAAGCATTACCGTATATAGAACAGTTTACCGGAAAGACCTTCGTAATAAAATACGGCGGAAGTCTTATGGAAAATGATGAACTTAAGAAAAAATTTATAGAGGATGTAGCCCTGCTCAAGCTCGTCGGAATAAATATAGTTATAGTGCATGGCGGCGGTAAGCGCATAAATGCTATGTTGGACAAGGTAAATCTGGACGTAAAATTTGAAAAGGGACAGAGAGTTACTGATGAAAATGTTATAGGTATAGTGGAAATGGTTCTTTCAGGTCAGATAAACAAAGATTTGTCCGCTTCTTTGAGTGCACACGGACTCAACGCCGTAGGCTTGAGCGGCAGGGACAGCGGTCTGTTAATGGCTGAAAAGAATTTTTCAATCGAAGAAAACGGTGAAAAACGTGATATAGGATTTGTGGGTAATATAACCGAGGTAAATAAAATTTTGTTACAGGATTTGATAAATACAGGATATGTTCCGATTATTTCTCCGGTTGCTTCAGGGTATAGAGGTGAAATTTTTAATGTAAATGCAGATTATGCTGCAGGCGCCGTAAGCGGAGCTTTGAATGCTGAGAAGCTTATACTTCTTTCAGATATAAAAGGGCTGTATAAAGATATAAATGATGAATCGTCATTTATATCGGAGATAAATATATCCCGGGTCAAAGAATATATAAATAAAGGTTTGATATCGGGAGGAATGATTCCAAAGCTGGAATGTTGCATAAATGCTATAGAGAAAGGAACCAAAGAAGTTGTAATAATAGACGGAAGAGTAGCACACAGCTTGCTTATAGAAATCTTTACCACAGCCGGCAGCGGAACTATGGTAAAATCATAAAGCTGCATAATAAACAGCTGTAGACAGCAATGCTTTGTTGAGTTATAAACAGGGTATGATATAAAAATTTAATAAATGAGTTTAAATATTAATTATAGAAAAGAATTGAACGGGAGAGCAGGTATTATGAAAATAATTGAAGGAAAGACGGTATCTTGTGTAAAGGGTTATAAAGCGGCAGGCTGTGCAGTGGGAATCAAACATAGCGGAAGAAAAGATATGGGCCTTATTTTCAGTGAGCTTCCGGCGGTGGCGGCGGCGGTGTTTACTACAAATGTGGTAAAAGCGGCTCCCGTGCTTATAGATATGGAGCATATTAAAAATGGAACAACGAGAGCGCTCATAATAAACAGCGGCAATGCGAATGCATGCACGGGGAAGCAGGGTATGGATGACGGGTATGCTATGGCTGAAAAGACAGCCGAGTGTCTGGGAATAAAAAAGGAAGAGGTACTTATATATTCTACAGGTGTTATAGGTCAGCCTATGCCTATGGATTTGATATTGTCAGGAATAGATACCTGTGCAAAGTCTCTCGTAAAGGGTGGAGACTCCGTACACAGAGCAATCATGACAACGGATATAAAAGAAAAATGTATATTTGTGGAGCTTGAAATCGGAGGGAAACCTGTGAGCATATGCGGCATAGCAAAGGGCTCGGGTATGATTCATCCGAATATGGCAACCATGCTTTCTTATGTGGTTACGGATGCGGCGGTCAGCAAGGAAATCCTTGCCGATATTCAGAAGAAGATAACTGCGACAACATTTAATATGGTAACTGTTGACGGTGACACCAGTACAAACGATACAGCCACCATTATAGCAAACGGAGCGGCGGGAAATGAAATTATAGATACCGCTACAGGCTCGGAATACAGTGATTTTTACGATGCGGTATATTTTGTTACGGAAACTCTCGCAAAGGCAATAGCTGCTGACGGTGAAGGGGCGACGAGGCTGATGGAAATTGATTTGAAGGGAGTGAAGAATCCGAATAAGGCGAGGGTGATTGCACGTACCGTGGCAGCTTCGAATCTTGTAAAAGCCGCTGTTCACGGAGCTGATGCCAATTGGGGAAGGGTGCTTGCAGCCATGGGATATAGCGGTGAAAGCTTCGATCCGACAAAGGTGGATGTTTCATTTTCAAGCATAAACGGCAGTATAGATGTATTTAAACAGGGAGTCCCGATTAATTTTGATGAAACGAGGGCTTTGGAAATTTTAAAAGCTCAAGAGATTACCATAAATATAAATATGAATGAAGGAGATGCTGCAATCAAGTCTTGGGGTTGTGATTTGAGCGAACAGTATGTAGTTATAAACGGAAGCTATCGATCATAATTATATTAGCTAATAAGATATAGACTTGAAAAATATTTCCAAATCATATATCCTTTTAATATATATAACTTTTAAATATATAGCTTTATTTTAAGGGAGTATATATCTGAATATGGATAATGACAATCGTTTTATAAATAAGCCGTCAGATTCAAAAGTGATATTTTTTATAATGTTATTGTTTGAAATACTCATGGCTGTCGCTCTTAACTATATATTGGGTAGGAATTTTAAAATCGGGGAACAAATTTTAATGGGAAGCACGATTTCCGGACTTATTATGCTCCTTCAGCTTTTGGTTTCTATTTATATGGTATTGAACTACAATAGTGCAGGCTTTATAGCATGTGAGATTGTAAGCGTATTGTCAATGTTCGTTGTGATAATTAAATTTATAGTTACTGCCGAAACGAATGTAATTCCTTGTATAGGCATTTCATTCTGTACAATTCTTATACTTATCATCCTATATGTGTATGAAGTCCATTCGAATAAAGCTGCCGATATGCTGCGTATGCAGGCAAAAACAGATTATTTAACGGGAGCATATAATCGAAAAAAGCTTTTGGAAGACATAGAAGCCGATGTCGAATTGGAGAAGTCCAAAGGTCTGAGAGAACGCTTTGCGCTGGTTATACTAAATCTTGACGATTTTAAAAGGATAAATGAAGTCAGAGGACATGAATGCGGCGATGATGTTCTTATAGAGGTTACTCGGCGTTGGAAAGAGAAGCTCAGCAAGGATGATTCCCTTTACAGAATAAGCGGAGACGAATTTGCTATAATCTTCAGAAGATACATGGATTATAAAAGCTTTGAGCATCGTTTGCGCAATATAACGGATGTCCTGCAAAATCCGATATTGACGGATAGATATGAAAATTATCTTACGGTCAGCTGCGGTATAGTAAAGTGCCCTGAAAATTCCGAAGATGTTGATGTTTTGCTGAGTTACGGTCTTGCCGCTTTGAATGATGCCCGCCGGACGAGAGGTCAAAGCCGCAGGATGTCGATGATAAAATATTTTAATGATCAAATATTGAAGACTATAACCAGAGAATTGTATGTATGCGATATAATTAGAAAATCCGTTGACGAAGATCTACTATGGATAATGTATCAGCCCCAATATAAATCTCAAAATTGTATGCTCCACGGATTTGAAGCTCTGCTTCGTATGAAGAATCTTCAAGGTGAAATTATAAGTCCTATGGAATTTATCCCGATAGCGGAGAAGCACGGGTTGATATGGAAATTGGGTTCGTGGGTGCTTAAAAATGCAATGCTTTCCTTTAACAAATCTCTCGGAGTCGCCTCTGATGATTTAAGAGATTTAAAGATTTCCGTTAATGTTTCGAGTATTCAGCTTTTGAGCGGATATTTTGTCGAAACGTGCAGAACTCTTATAGAAGATTGTAAATTCGATCCTAAGAATTTGGTTATAGAAATAACGGAATCGGTGCTGATAGATTCCCCTGATAAAGCTATAGACACTATAAATCAGCTTCATGATTTAGGAATTTCCTTTTCCATAGATGACTTCGGCACAGGTTTTTCTTCCATGAGCTATCTGCAATGTCTGCCTATTGATGAGATGAAGATAGATAAGAGCTTTATCGATAATATTGCGACAGATTCAAAGAACAGAGAGTTTGTAAATATGATGGTGTATGTAGGACATCAATTGGACTTAAAAGTAGTGGCGGAAGGCGTCGAGGACGAGGAGCAGTATAATATATTCAGAGATATGAATGTTGATTTGATACAGGGATATTATTTTTCAAAACCTGTCGAATACAAAGATATGAACAGGATGATGAACAATTCATATTGTTGACTACACTTTGCAGCAAGTGTAATCTACTGTACTGTGAATATTAGGTAGCTATGTTTCGAGTGATTTAACGGAATAAAATTATTGAGTAAACTGTGAAAATAAATATTTCACATTAATATAAAAATGAAATCCGAAATTTCAAGCAGGATTAAAGCACCGTACAGTCTGATATTTCAAGCTGTACGGCGTTTTTAACAATGTGTTTTATCCTATAAGCCGATAATTCGGATATCGGATTTTGTTTCTATAATGCGTTAAAACGGTTATCGGTTTCTTATTCTTGTTAAATTTGAAGCTCATTAAGCCAGTTATGTGCCGATTTCAGCTGCTTGTCGACACTGTCAAAAGAAGTTGAACCTTCTGAGGTTTTAGCTTTTATACAGGCGCTCAGGTCTATTCGGCTGTATACATCTTCGTCAAATTCAGGAGCAAAATCCCGCAGCTGTTCTATTGAAAGCTGTTCAATAGATTTTCCGTGATTGATACAGTATAAAACTATCTCGCCTATTACGGCGTGACATTCCCTGAAAGGCAATCCTTTTGATACCAGATAATCGGCAGCATCAGTGGCATTCATAAAGCCCGTTGAGGCTGCTTTTTTCATGTTATCGTTTTTTACAGTCATGGTATCCAGCATATCCGCAAATATGTTTATGCAGGCGGTAAGAGTTTCCGATGCATCGAATACAGGAGGCTTGTCTTCCTGCATATCTTTATTGTAGGCGAGCGGTAAACCTTTCATAATGGTGAGTAAGGTGATGAGATCACCATATACTCTGCCTGTCTTTCCTCTTATAAGCTCAGCCATATCGGGGTTTTTCTTTTGAGGCATGATTGATGAACCTGTGCTGTATGCATCGTCCATTTCTATGAAGGAAAATTCGGAACTGCTCCACAGTATAAGCTCCTCGCAGAATCGGCTCAGATGCATCATACATATGGATGCATCGCTGAGGAACTCAACGGCAAAGTCTCTGTCGCTTACAGAATCCATGGCATTCTCAGTAATACCCGAAAAATTCAGGCGATCTGCAAGGAATTGCCTGTCGGTATGATAGGTCGTACCTGCTAAAGCACCGGAGCCGAGCGGCAGAAAATCCATGCGCTCCATGCAATCGGAGAATCTCATATAATCTCTTTTGAACATCTGAAAATATGCCAGCATATGGAAGGCAAAGGTGACAGGCTGCGCATGCTGCAGATGAGTATATCCCGGCATTAAAGTATATCGATTATCTTCGGCAAGTTTCAGTATGGAGTTGCACAGGCGCTTCAAATCGGAGAGATGAATCTTTGCAGCACGCTTTGTCCACAGCCTGAAATCGAGAGCCACCTGATCGTTTCTGCTGCGAGCTGTGTGAAGGCGTTTTCCCGGATCTCCTATACGCTCGGTCAGTATACTTTCGATATTCATGTGAATATCTTCATTTTCTACAGTGAACTCGATGAGACCGTTTTCTATGTCCTCAAGAATTTTTGCAAGACCGTTGTCTATGGCATTCGCATCCGATTTTGAAATGATTCCCTGTTTTGCAAGCATTGCAGCGTGGACACGACTGCCTTCTATATCTTCTTTGTACAGTTTTTTGTCAAAGCTTATGGAAGCGTTAAATTCGTCGGCGGATGCACTTTCCTGTTTTGTAAAACGCCCGCCCCAAAGTTTATCAGACATTTCTCAGTCCTCCGTGTATTTTGAAGGAATATTGTTTGCACTGCAATTTATTGCACGAATTTTGCACGGCAGTGAAAAGAGATTTATGAAGCCCTCGGCATCGCTCTGATTATATACATCGTCCTCACCGAAGGTTGCAAAGGCTTCATTGAAGAGAGAATACTCGGATTTTGAGGCTATCGGAACGGCATTGCCTTTATAAAGCTTGATTTTTACAGTACCCGTGACCACATCCTGAGTGGAATCGACAAAAGCGTCAAGTGCATCCTTGAGCGGAGTGAACCAAAGTCCGTCATATACCAATTGAGCATATTTCAGAGCGACCTGATTCTTGTAATTTAGAGTGTCACGATCAAGAACCAGCTTTTCAAGGCTTTGATGAGCGGCATAAAGTACGGTTCCGCCCGGTGTTTCGTAAACACCTCTGGACTTCATACCGACAAGTCGATTTTCTACGATATCTATAGTTCCGACGCCGTGCTTTCCGCCAAGCTCATTGAGCCTACTGAGCAATTCCGCAGGCTTAAGCCTTTCACCGTTTAAGGAAACGGGGCATCCCTTTTCAAAGCCTATATCCACCTGCTCGGAGGCATCTGGAGCATTCTCTATGGTGGAGCTCATAACATGTATATCATCCTCATGGATATTCCAAGGGTCCTCTAAATTTCCGCCTTCATGACTTATATGCCAGATGTTCTGATCACGGCTGTAAATCTTTTTAAGAGTTTGTTCAATAGGGATACCGTGCTTTTCGGCATAAGCGATACAGTCCTCACGGGATTTTAAATCCCAGACACGCCAGGGAGCGACTATTTTAAGAGACGGGTCGAGTGCATGGATAGCGGTTTCAAAGCGTACCTGATCGTTACCTTTACCGGTGCAGCCGTGAGCAATGGTGCCTGCCCCTTCAGCCCGGGCAATCCTGACCAGTTCTTTTGCTATAAGAGGGCGGGCAAAGGAAGTTCCGAGCAAATAGTCGTTTTCGTAAACGGCGCCCGCTTTAAGAGTTTTCCATATATAATTCGTAACGAATTCATCCACGACATCTACTATATAGGCTTTGACGGCACCTGTTGCATAGGCTTTTTTTTCTATCTCTTCAAAGTCATCGTCCTGACCTACATTCACGCATACAGCCACTACATCAAAATTCATCTCTTCTTTCAGCCATGTGAGTATTACCGATGTATCAAGTCCGCCCGAATAAGCAAGAACAACCTTTTCTTTTTTCATTTTTCACCCTCCTATATTTATAATATAAGCTTATTTTGCATAAAATTATGAATAATGCATATATTGTCGATTTGCTTAAATTAAAGTAAATCATTGATTTAATGCGTAAAGTATAGCATATGGAAAACATGAATTCAATAGCAAATGTTAATATTTATGCATTAATATTTATAAATATACAAAAACCGTTCGGAATGAAAAAGTATATTCAAATATGATATAATCGCTGCAATATCTGAAACGAGCATAACAATATTTACACTGAAAATAATGAAATTAATATCCATTTTGACTTGAACATATTTGGTATTGAACATAAATGACAAAACTCGAAATAAAAAGGCGGAAAACCACCTGAATTATTCATCTATTATTGATTAGCTTCTTGATTCATGATAAAATAAACTCGAAATAAAAAGGTGGAAATCCTCCTGAATTATTCTTAAGAGGTAACTATATGATAATTAAACGAGATTATTATCTGAAGAAAATTATAAATAAAAGAGATAACGGCAGGATAAAGATTATTACAGGGATAAAAAGATGTGGGAAATCATATCTGCTATTTAACTTGTATCAAAAATATTTGTTATCAAAAGGTGTCAAAGAAGAACAAATTATATCTGTTGCACTTGATGAAACAGACAATCTTGAATATAGAAATCCGTTTAGACTGAACGAGTATATTAAGGA
The DNA here is from genome assembly GCA_052169645.1 of Anaerovoracaceae bacterium. GTDB lineage: Bacteria > Bacillota > Clostridia > Peptostreptococcales > Anaerovoracaceae > JAIKWW01. The sequence continues at coordinate 67,758 of JBQNCA010000002.1, read as the reverse complement.
AAGAGCTAAAAATAGAAATCAAATATACTACATTTTCATTGATGAAATTCAATTATCTGTGACTGTAAGTAATCCATATATAGATAGTCGAGAAAAAAATGTAACTTTTGCGGATATCTTACTGAGACTTATGAAAAACAGCAATTTAGATATTTATGTAACGGTCAGTAATTCTAAAATGCTTTCGTCCGATGTGTTAACGCAGTTTCGGGATCGTGGCGATGAAATACATGTAAATCCTTTATCATTTGCGGAAGTTTATGATTTGTATGAAAACAAAGAGTCGGCTTTTGAGCATTATATCGTATATGGCGGTATGCCATATATCTATAGTTTAAAAAGTGATGAGGAGAAAAATCAATACTTGACGGACTTATTTCGAGAAACATATATAAAAGATATTCTTGAAAGGAATAATATACAAAATGCGAAGGAGGTGCTTGAATTATTATTGAATTTCACCTCTTCCTCCGTTGGTTCACTCACTAATCCGACTAAACTTTCAAGAAGATTTTTGTCGGAGAAGCAAATAAAAATATCTTCAAATACGATTTCAAGATATCTCGGTTACTTTGAGGAGGCATATGTTATATATCATGCTAACCGATATGATATTAAGGGATCAAGATATTTTTCAACACCGCTCAAATATTATTTTGCGGATATCGGTCTTAGAAATGCCGGGTTAAATTTCAGACAGGTAGAAGAAACATATCTTATGGAAAATATCATCTATAATGATTTGCTTCGTAGAGGCTATAATGTAGATGTGGGTGTGCTTGAATACGATTTCAAGAAAGCCGGAAACAGGAGAAAGGTTCAGCTTGAAGTTGATTTTGTTATAAACAAGGGGCATCAAAGATACTACATTCAATCGGCTTTAAATGTTGACAGTCCGGAGAAAAGAGAGCAGAAAACAGTATCGCTGAAGAAAATAGATGATTCATTCAGGAAGCTTGTGGTTGTAAGAAAGCGCATTATTCCCGAACATGATGAGAACGGCATTTTATACATCGGAGTGGAAGATTTTTTGTTGGATGAAACAATCATAGATTTATAAAGACATTTATTGAAAACATTATATAATTGAAAATGAAAGGCGGCATTGATGAATACATTCGATATAGACAGCACGGTAAAAGCTATAGAAGGACTTTTATCCGGCGGCGGAGTTGAGCGCTCGGTGCCTATGAAAAAACTTACGACCTTTAAGATAGGCGGACCGGCGGATATCCTCTATACAGCAGCTTCAAACGAAGAAGCGGCAGAAGTTATATCCTTTTGTAAATGGAAAGGACTGCCATATTTTTATATGGGAAACGGCTCAAATCTTTTGGTTAAGGACGGAGGGTACAGGGGCATTATAATACGTCCGGGCTTAGGAATGTCTCGAATCTCCGTAGAAGGAAATAATTTGAAGGCGGGAGCGGGAGCAAGGCTTTCCACCTTGGCATCGACGGCATCGGAAGCAGCTTTATCGGGACTTGAATTTGCGGCGGGTATTCCGGGCAGTGTAGGCGGAGCGGTGATGATGAATGCCGGAGCATATGATATGGAAATAAAGGATACGATAAAATCTGCGACAGCTATATTACCTGACGGGAGCATAAAGAGTTTTTCTGTCGGAGAGCTTGATTTATCTTATAGACACAGTATTTTCACGGATAATGAAGCTATGATAGTAGAGGCTGAATTTGAGCTTAAAAAAGGAAGTAAGGACGATATTACAGCGAAAATAAAGGATTTGAATGACAGGAGAAGAAAGAAGCAGCCGTTGGAATTTCCAAGTGCAGGCAGCACTTTCAAACGACCGACCGGAGATTATGCAGGCAGACTCATAGAGGCATCGGGTTGTTCAAATTTGGCATGCGGGGGAGCACGTGTTTCGCCCAAACATTCAGGTTTCATAATAAACGATGCAAATGCTACCGCTGCCGATGTATTAAACTTAATAGCAATAGTACAGATGCGTGTAAAGGAATTTTCCGGAATCGATCTTGAAACCGAAATTCGTATCATCGGAGAATAACGAGAGGAAAAACTATGCAGGGCAGACTTAAATTTGACTGGCATACACATACGGTGTATTCGCATGGTAAAGGCACTATAGAAGATAATGTAAAAAGAGCTGTTGAGCTGGGTCTGGAGTCAATAGCGATAACCGATCACGGACCGGGACATTTCGGATACGGCTTTAAGCGTAAAGATATTCCGAATATGAGAAGAGATATAGACGAGCTGTCTGAAAAATATCCCGATATAAAAATATATATGTCGGTTGAGGCTAATATAATAAATCCGTCGGGTGAACTTGATGTTTATCCGGAGGAATTCGAGCTTTACGATTTCGTAATAGCGGGATATCATTTCGGAACCTTGGGTGAGGACAAACCGAGCTCTCTGATACTACATTCGAGGAATCTGCTTGCTTCAAAGCTCAGAACAAGCAGTGAAGCATTGGTTGACTTCAATACCCGTTTGACGGTGAAAGCTTTGAAAACCAATCGTATAAAAACGCTTACTCATCCGGGAGATAAAGCCGAAGTTAATATGGCGGAAATTTACAGAGCCTGCGAAGAAACAGGCACATATCTTGAGATAAGCAACAGGCATAAACAGCTGACTGTGGAACAGATAAAAGAAGCTACAGCTTATAATGTGAAATTTATAATAGGAAGCGATGCCCATATATCCGAAAATGTAGGCGGCTGTGAAAAAGCTTTGCAGCGGATAGAACAGGCGGGACTTGATCCGGCAAGAGTAGTAAATTTGGAAATACAGGAATAAAGAAGGGAGTCATATAGATGCAATTAATAATTGTTACAGGACTTTCCGGAGCAGGAAAGAGCAATGCTATAAAATATTTGGAGGATATGGGATATTATTGCATAGATAATATGCCTCCGATGTTGATAAATTCCTTTATTACACTTGAAGAACAAAATAAGATAGATTTGGAAAAAGCGGCTTTTGTGACGGATATCAGAGGCGGAGCTTTTTTCAATGATTTGGAAAACGTTATGAAGGAGCTTGATGATGCAGGAAAGGAGTATCAGGTTCTTTTCCTGGAGGCTACGGATGATGCTCTTATAAGAAGATTTCAGGAAACACGAAGATCGCATCCGCTCAGTGCGAACAGTACAAATTCCGAAGCTATAAAAAAGGAGAGAAACCTGCTTTCAGGAATAAGAGAAAAGGCTGATTTTATAATAGATACCTCAAATTTGAAGCCTGCACAGCTGCAACATATACTTACTACTACACTCGAGAAAGACAGTCGGGAGCTTTTTTCCATAACCGTGCAGTCCTTCGGATATAAGTACGGAATACCGTCGGATATCGACATCGTGTTTGATGTGAGATTTATTCCGAACCCTTACTATATAAAGAGTTTGAAGGAGTTGACGGGGAATAACCGCAAAGTGAGAGACTATGTGATGAAGTTTGAAGAAAGCTTGGAGTTTGTAAACCGTATGGAAAATCTTGTAGAATATCTGATTCCTTATTATATAAAGCAAGGTAAACGTTCCTTATCTATAGCCTTTGCCTGCACCGGAGGTCAGCATCGCTCCGTCGCCATTGCCAATGAATTTACTGAAAGATTCAAAAAGAAGGATATAGATGTGACGACAGTGCACCGTGACGTAATGAAGCATTGATGAGGAGATTTTATGTATAGTGATATTTATCGCAGCGGAGGACAATCCGGCATAGGTCCACGAATTGTCGTAATAGGCGGAGGAACGGGACTGTCGGTGCTTCTCAGAGGTTTAAAGAAGGTAAGTACCAATATATCGGCTATAGTTACAGTGGCTGATGACGGCGGCGGATCCGGAATGCTGCGTCACGACTACGGTATGCTGCCTCCGGGTGATGTGAGAAACTGTATATTGGCTCTTGCAAATGAAGAAGATATGATGGAAAGCCTTTTGCAATACAGGTTCGGAAAAGGTCGATTGAAGGGGCAAAATATGGGAAACCTTTTCATTGCGGCACTTACGGATATATACGGAGATTTTGAGCTGGCAGTTGACAAGCTCCATGACATATTGAGAATAAAGGGACATGTAATTCCTGTAACCTCGGAGAATATAACCTTGTGTGCCCGTTTGGAAAACGGCAAAATAATAGTGGGAGAGTCACGCATACCGGATGGAGTAAAAAAATTTAAAAGTCCTATAAAGGATGTATTTTTGGATCCTCCCGATCCTCCTGCACTTACCGGTGCAATTGATGCCATACTTTCAGCCGATATGATTGTTATGGGTCCGGGAAGCTTGTACAGCAGCATCATACCTAATCTGCTTGTAGGCGGCATAACTGAAGCCATATCAGCCGCAGGCGGTTTGAAAGTGCTTGTCTGCAATGTTATGACTCAGCCGGGCGAAACGGATAATTATACGGTTACGGATTTTGCCGCCGCCGTTGAGAAATACCTCGGGAAGCGGATTATAGAATATTTGCTGGTAAATGATCATGAATGTTCGAATGATGAGCTGCTTCCATACCTGAAAAAAGGAATTAGGCAGATGTGTTCAACTCGGACAGACAGAAAAAAATTATCGGATATGGGCATAATGCTCGTTGAGAGCAATATGATTTCGGCTGAAGGCGGTGTGATACGTCACGATGCCGACAGAATAAGCAATATCCTGATGAATCTGATACACGGAGCATAATAAATATAAGCTTACAGGCTTAGAACAGATTTTGTGAACAATAAATATAATTTAAAGGAAAATATTAATGTCATTTGCATCGGATATGAAAAAGGAGCTTGCGCTCATAATACCTGAAAAAAAGTGCTGTCTGCTTGCGGAGATTGCAGGATTTTTGCGCATGAACGGCTCTATAAGATTGATGGGAGGCGGAAAGCTTTCGGTAATTGTAACCTCCGAAGATCCTGCGGTTGCCCGAATGATGAAGAAGCTGATAAAAATATATTTTGATGCGGATACAAGTCTTGAGATTATATCCGGCTCAGGTATACGAAAGGTAAAGCATTACAGACTGACCTTTGACGATATGCTGACGGGCGAACAGGTGTTGAGGGAAACCGGTATGCTTACCGTACAGGAAGGCAGCAACGTGATTACTGACGGCATAGCAACTGAAATTATCAGAAAAAAATGTTGTAAGAGAGCCTATCTGCGAGGTCTGTTTTTAGCATCGGGCTCCGTGAATCACCCTGAGAGAGGATATCATCTGGAGATTGTCGGCAGAGGCGCCGTTATGAGCAGCGATATCAAGAAGCTTATGAACAGCTTCTCCCTGAATGCAAAGATATCCGAGCGCAGAGATCACTATGTGATATATATAAAGGAAAGTGAAAAAATTGTAGATTTTATGAATATTGTGGGTGCGCATAATCGACTTTTTGAATATGAAAATATCAGAATAATAAGGGATATGCGAAATCGCACCAACCGTATAGTGAACTGTGAGTCGGCGAATATGGATAAATCCGTGAATGCCGCAGCCAGACAGATCGAAAATATAAGGTATCTCGATGAAAAGATAGGAATTGATACTCTGCCCGAAAAACTCAGAACGGCAGCCTTGAGCCGTATGGAAAATCCGGAGCTGCCACTGAGGGAGTTGGCTGCACTTATAGACCCGCCTGTGAGTAAGAGCGGGCTGAATCACAGACTTGCCAAGCTTGACGATATGGCTGACAGTCTGAGAGAGCAGGACGGTTTGAAATCCGAATTGTAGGGAGAGGACGTAGTTGTTTTGAGGAGATTATATGAGCACATATAAAACCGTCGCAGTGATAGGAGCGGGTGCATCGGGAATGATGGCTGCCGTTTCAGCTGCAGATGCGGGAAAAACCGTTTTTTTGATAGACGGAAATGAACGCCTCGGACGTAAGCTTTACGCAACGGGTAACGGACGCTGCAATTTTACAAATATAAATTGCAGTCCTCAGGATTATAATAATCCCGAGGACGGATTTACGGAGACTGTACTGTCCGAATTTACAGCGAAAGACAGCATAGATTTTTTTGAAAATGAAGCGCTTTTTGCAAGAGTGGAAAACGAGGGTCGCTGTTATCCTTATTCGGGGCAGGCGGCAGCTCTGGTCACAGCTTTAGAAGCGGGAGTGCGACGCCGAGGTGTGGCTGTAATTACCGGAAATGCGGCAATTAGCATAGAGGGCAAAGAGTATTCGCACGATTTCGGAAGCAGCGGATTTGTCGTGCATTTGGCATCAGGCAAAGCTTTGGAATGTGAAGCTGTGATACTTGCCTGCGGAGGCAGAGCCGGGCTGCAGTTCGGAAGTACGGGTGACGGATACGGATTTGCAAAGAGCTTCGGGCACTCACTTGCAGAAATCCGACCGGCTCTTGTTGCCGCAGAGAGTACTGAGAAAGATGCAAAGCTTGCAGCGATGCTTAAAGGGTTGAGAGCGAAAGGCAGGCTCAGCCTTTACGAAGACGGGTGTTTAAAGGGGGCGGGCAGCGGCGAAATTCAGTTTACGGGTACGGGAGTATCAGGTATTTGTATGTTCGATCTTTCAAGGTATATGGATGCTGCCCGTCCATCGGCAAAAAAGAACAAAAAGCGCAAGCCCCGGGCTGCGGAACAAAAATCCCGCAGCTATGAGCTGTCTGTCGATTTTGTCCCGGAGCTTTCCGAGGAGAAGCTTGCGCTGCATCTTGCTCACTTCCGAGGGAAAGGTGAGCACCGGCGCTCCCTGTCGGAAGCGATTTCCGGCTTTGCAGACAGGCGTATTGCGTCGGAAATCGCCTCAAAGCTCGAAGTGTCGGAAATCGCCTCAAAAATCGAAGCGCCGGTTTTTGAGCCGGCTGCCGAGTGCGTAGCCGGCGGGGGCGAGCCGCAGCTTGTGACTTCCGATGCGGATGCGATTTCACTCGAACGCAAAGCGGCGAGCCGCCTCAAGGATTTTCGTATTTCCATAGGCTCCACAAAGGGCTGGGAAGCTGCTCAGGTAACAAGAGGAGGCATCCGCAGAAATGAAATAAACCCTGAAACCATGGAATCCTTATTGGTTCCGGGTCTTTACTTTTGCGGAGAACTGATAGATGTGGACGGACGCTGCGGCGGCTTCAACCTCCAATGGGCATGGGCATCGGGGCATATAGCCGGAAAGCTGCTTTAAAATAATGAAAGGAATATAGCTTCTCTTATTTGAGAGCTGATAATAATATATATGTTAAGAATGGAACAGCTGTATCTCAAACCGGACGAACCGGTTTCGGAGCTGCCGCAAAAAATTTCCAAGCATCTGGGCATACCTGCACCCGAAAGCTGGAGCATAGTGAGAGAATCGGTGGATGCAAGAGACAAGTCTAATATTCGATTCGCCTATACGGTTGATTTTGAAACCTTAAATGAAAAAAAGCTTTTAAAAAGAACTGCCGGATGTAAAAATTTAAAGCTCAGGGAAGCACCTGAACTAGCTTATCAAGTACCACGTTCAGGCTATGAGAAAAATAATATACCTGATGAAAGCCTCAGACCCGTGATTGCGGGATTCGGACCTTGCGGGATGTTTGCTGCGCTTATACTTGCGGAGGCGGGACTTCGTCCTGTAGTTCTTGAAAGAGGTCGCAGGATAGAGGAAAGGGTTTCCGATGTTGACAGATTCCGACAAACCGGCGAATTGAACACCGAATCGAATGTTCAATTCGGAGAAGGAGGAGCAGGCACATTTTCAGACGGTAAGCTTACCACAGGAATAAAGGATACCCGAATCGTTTATGTAAACAGGGAACTTATAGAGGCGGGAGCAGATGAAAGAATAGCTTATTCTAATATGCCGCATATAGGAACGGATGTTTTACGCAGGGTGGTAGTAAACATACGGAAGAAGATAATCTCTCTTGGAGGAGAAATACGATTTGAAAGTCGGCTTACGGGAGTAGAGCTTTCGCAGGGAATTTTGAAGGCTGTTACGATTAACGACTGTGAGCATATAGAATGTAAAAATTTGATACTCTGCACGGGACACAGCGCCCGAGATACGGTGCATATGCTTTACAAAGCGGGGATAAGCATGGAAGCGAAGCCGTTTTCCGTAGGAGTGAGGATAGAGCATCCGCAGGTATTTATAGATGAAGCTCAATACGGAGAGCATCGCAACGATTCGGAGGGACGTTTGGGAGCTGCCGCCTACAAACTTTCACATCACTGTTCCGACGGAAGAGGCGTATATACTTTTTGCATGTGTCCGGGAGGATATGTGATAGCGGCAGCCTCCGAGAGAGAAACTGTTGTCACCAACGGTATGAGCTGTCATGCACGAAATGCCGACAATGCAAACAGTGCTTTGCTTGTAAGCGTAAATCCCGAAGACTATATGCCGTCGGGGATAAATAATCCGTTAGCGGGATTTGAGTTTCAGCGAAAACTGGAAAAGAACGCATACAAGCTGGGCGGAGGCGGATATAAAGCTCCGGTGCAGAGGGTCGGAGATTTTATGCAGGGTGCGGCATCAATCGAAGAAAGCGGTCATGCAGTCAATCCTTCTTATAAACCGGGTGTAAAATGGGGGAGCATTGATGACTGTCTTCCCGAGTTTATCACATCCGCAATAAGGGAAGCTCTTCCTCATATGGCAAAAAAGCTGAAAGGCTTCGATCTTGAGGATGCGGTGTTGACTGCAGTTGAAACACGAAGTTCCTCACCGGTGAGGATTCTGCGTGACAGAGAAAGCCTTGAAGCTGAAGGTGTTTCCGGCGTATATCCCGGCGGCGAAGGTGCGGGATATGCGGGCGGAATCATGTCGGCAGCCGTTGACGGTATGCGAATTGCCGAGGCTGTAATTAAAAAGCTTAAAATAACTGATGATAAATAATGAAATCTCCGCTGTGTAAGGATTTGAAAATTATCAATATTAGGTTATAATGGCTACTGTGATGAAACGGGAGGTGTTTTATGTCTGAAGAAAAGAAAAATAAAGATACGGATAAAAAAACGTGGAAAGGCGCAGACGAAGCTTTGATGCGTGATATACAGGAATTTTCAAAGGGCTATATGAGCTTTTTGGATAAAGCCAAGACCGAAAGAGAAGCTGTTAAAGAGGTAGTCAGACTTGCGGAACTGCACGGTTTTTCGGATATAGACAGCTTTGATAAACTCAAACCCGGTGACAGGGTTTACGGTGTGAATCATAAAAAATCCGTATATCTGGCAGTAATAGGAGAGGATGCGATCATAGACGGATTCAATGCGGTAGGTGCTCATATAGATGCACCCAGATTGGATTTGAAGCAGAATCCTCTTTATGAGGATAGCGATATAGCATTGTTGAAGACTCACTATTACGGAGGAATAAAAAAATATCAGTGGACTGCCATTCCGCTTGCCTTACACGGGGTGGTAGCTCTCACAGACGGAAGCGTACAGGAAATATGCATAGGTGAGGATACTGACGACCCTATTTTTTTGGTGACCGATTTACTCCCTCATCTGGCAGCTAAGCAGAATGCAAAAAAGCTCTCCGAAGGAGTTCCTGCGGAAAATTTAAATATAGTGTTCGGCTCGCTTCCCGATCCCGAGGCTGAAAGCGAGTCGGTTAAGTCCAACATATTGGAGCTGCTTGAAAAGAAATACGGCATGAAGGAAACGGATTTCAGAAGTGCCGAGATAGAAGCCGTGCCTGCGGGTAAGGCGCGCTCTCTCGGACTTGACAACAGCATGGTTGCCGCCTACGGTCAGGATGACAGGGTTTGCTCCTACCCGTCGCTTATGGCTTTATTTGACGTGCAGTCACCTAAACGCACAGCTGTTTGCATACTGTCCGACAAGGAGGAAATAGGCAGTGTGGGAAATACCGGAATGGAATCGCAAAATTTCGAGCTTTTTCTTATGAATCTGCTTGAAAAGACAGGTATCATAAGCCCATATGCCGTGCAGAGGACTTTGTCGGCATCTTTGGCACTGTCCGCCGATGTTACAGCCGCCTATGACCCTACTTACGGTGATGTAATGGAAAAGAACAATGCGGCTTATATGGGCAGAGGTATAAGTATAAAGAAGTATACAGGCTCAAGAGGAAAGTCGGGAGCTTCCGATGCAAATGCCGAATTTGTCGCCTATGTGAGAGGGATTTTTGAAAATGCCGGAGTCAGTTATCAGTCCTCCGAAATGGGTAAAGTCGACGAGGGAGGCGGAGGCACCATTGCTTATATTCTTGCGAACAGAGGGATGCAGGTTCTTGACTGCGGAGTTCCCGTACATTCCATGCATTCTCCTTGCGAGTCGGCGAGCAAGTATGATATATATATGGCGTTTAAGGCGTACGGAGCATTTTTACAGAGTAGATAATTGTGCCGGCTTCGGTGATTTAAAAGGCGGGCAGCTGCGGCTGTCCGCCAAGTAATATTATTTTAAAGATAGGATGTTATTCGACAATGGAGCAAGGTAATAAAAAAAATTCCGACAGAAGAAGCGATAAACTTTTGCTGCAAGGCAGTATATTGGCGGCAGCCGGAATAATAACAAAACTGATAGGCTTTATATATCGTATTCCTATGGCGAATATTCTGGGAAATCAAGGAAACGGTATATACTCGGTGGCATTCGGAATTTACAATATAGCGCTGACTCTTTCTTCGTACAGTCTCCCGCTGGCGGTTTCAAAGATCGTATCGGGGAAACTTGCAAACAGCCGATATAAAAATGCTCACAGAGTATTTTTTATAGCGCTTATGTTCGGTATCGTGACGGGAAGCATAGCATGCGGCTTGCTGTGGCTCGGGGCTGATTTTTTGGAGCATTTGTATCATAGAAGAGGGCTTGCCCTTCCTTTAAAGGTTCTTGCGCCAACTACGCTCGTAGTTGCCGTGCTCGGCGTATTCAGAGGCTTTGTGCAGGGGCATGGAAATATGGTACCTACGGCGATATCACAGGTTTTGGAACAGATTGTGAACGCAGTTATAAGCATTGTTGCGGCACTGCTTTTAGTAAGGGCTTACATAGATTCTCCTTTGACGTCTGCTTACGGTGCTGCAGGCGGAACTGTCGGAACTTTATGCGGAGCATCAAGTGCACTTATATTTTTTATTATATTATACACGAAACTCAAACCCGGGCTCACAGCTCGAGAACAGCATGATATATATGGAAGAGAACCTGATTCCGATATCATGAAGCTGCTTGTAATAACCATCTTGCCTGTAATATTGAGCCAGACCGTATATCAGATAGGATATACGATAGATGATATGATGTTCGGAAATATGATGGCGGCTAAGCATGTTCCTGACAGGGTGGTCAGCTCGTTGCAGGGAGTTTTCAATACTCAGTATAATCAGCTTGTAAATCTGCCCGTTGCAGTTGCCACGGCTATGGCTGTTTCCACGGTTCCCGGAATAGTCAGGTCAAAGGCGAGAGGAAATGAGGGTGAACTTTATCGCAGGATATCGTTGGTTTTGAAGTTTAACATGGCAATAGCCTTTCCTTCAGCTGTGGGTCTTACGCTTTTGGGAGAACCTATAGTCGCAGTTCTATTTCCCCGTCTCAGTGAATATCAGGCTTTGTCCGGAATGCTTCTCATGACAGGTTCCGCAGCGGTAGTATTCTATGCTCTTTCGACGATTACCACGGCGATTCTTCAAGGCTGTGATTATATGAGGATTCCCGTATATCATTCGGCGATATCGCTTGTCCTTCATATAGCTTTGATATATGTTCTTCTGAAATTTACGAGCTTGGGAATCTATGCGCTTATAATCGGCAATGTTACTTTTCCTATGCTGGTAAGTATATTGAACTGTCTTTCTCTAAAGCGCCTGCTCGGTTTTAACTGGAGCACCGAGAGTATAATTATACCTCAGCTCAAGTGCTCCGTAATAATGGGGGCTGCCGCTACCGCAAGTTATTCGTTATTGCGGCTTATTTTCAGCGGCAATTTGATTCCGTTGCTTGTGAGTCTGATACTGTCGATATCGGTATACGGTTATGCTCTGCTTTCGTCAGGCTGCTTCACAAAATCTGAAATGCCGGAAATCCCGATGGGAACACGACTTATGAAATTTGTAAAGTAATAAGATATATCCGTTGCCATAAGCATATATTATTAAGATATAGAACTTGGCTCTATGTATGAAAGGTATACCATGTTTACATTTTTAGAAACGACGTTTACAGGAAAGATACTGATGACTATGATGATTTCCATGCTTCCCGTTGTGGAGCTGCGAGGAGGTATACCCTTCGGTGTTGCGGCGTTGGGCTTAAATGCGCACGAAGCCATGATTGCGGCAATTGTAGGAAATTTGATTCCAGTTCCGTTTGTGGTAATGTTTATGAATAAAATTCTCTCATGGATGAAAACGACAAAATACGGCGGCAGACTGGCAGAGAGAATAGAAAGAAAGGGTGAATCAAAAAAGGATAAAGTTCTCAAATACAGAAGTCTCGGACTCTGTATATTTGTTGCCGTGCCTCTTCCCGGAACAGGTGCGTGGACGGGAGCTTTGGTGGCGTCATTGCTCGGAATGAATGCAAAAAAAGCTATGCCTCCTATTATATTGGGAGTTTTTATAGCCTCTATCATTGTAGTTACTCTTACATACGGAGTAAAGGCATTGTTGTAATATATGAATGATAAAGTAAAAATCTGAATTATCTTAAAGAAGTTTAAGATAATTCAGATTTTATTATGTTGACTGTGTATCAATAGACGTAATACACTTAATACAGAAAGAAAGGAGGTATTATTTTGTTCCAAATAGATTTAAAAAACAGAAAATTAATTTATGAGCAGGTTGTTGATAATATAAAACAAATGGTCATAAAAGGAGTTCTTAAAGAAGAAAGCAAGCTGCCGTCCGTCAGAGAGCTTTCAAAGGAATTGACGGTAAATCCCAATACTATACAGAAGGCTTATAAAAAGCTGGAAAGTGACGGATATATATATACCGTAGCGGGACTCGGATGTTTTGTTGCCGCCAGAGAGCATATACAGATAGATAATAAAAGAACACAAGCTATGTTGGACGATCTTAGAGCTATAGTGCGTGAATTAATATATGCGGGTATGAATGAAAGTAAAATTATAAAAATCATAAAAGAAGAATTTGAAGAGGGGGGTGGCAGCGTTGATAACGGTTAGAGGTTTAACGAAGTCATTTGATGATTATCAGGCATTGAATGATCTTTCTATCAACGTAAAGACCGGTTCCATATACGGGCTTGTAGGAACTAACGGTTCGGGAAAGACTACTTTAATAAAGAATTTGACAGGGGTACTGAAACCGGACAGCGGTGAAATTCTTTTTGACGGGAATCCGGTTTTTGAAAATGACGTGATTAAAGGACAGATAGGATATATACCTGATGATTTGTCGTTTTTCTCCCCATATACAATGAAGGATGCTGCTAAATATTACAGATCCATATATCCGGTATGGGATGAAGAGCGGTTTCAGAGCATGTCTGAAAAATTCGGATTCTCACATAAGAAGAAGCTGCAAAATTTTTCAAAGGGTATGCAGAAGCAGGCTGCATTTATTCTTACTATGTGTACTCATCCCAAATATCTTATATTGGACGAACCTATTGACGGGCTTGATCCGTTGGTAAGAAAGACGGTATATAATTATATAATCGAAGATATTTCTCAGGAAGATATGTCCGTGATAATTTCATCGCATAACCTGAGAGAAATGGACGGTATCTGTGACAGCATAGGTATACTTGATAAAGGCGGTATCCGGATAGAGAGAGATCTTGACGAGCTTAAAGCCGATATTCATAAGGTTCAGGTAGCTTTCAGCAACCCTTCAAGTCCGGAGGACAGATATAAATCTTTGAATGTTATACACAGAGAATCAAGAGGCAGTGTGGAATTGCTGATAATAAAGGATGAAGGAGAAAAGGTGCGCAGAGTGATAGGTGAAAACAAGCCTTTGATATTCGACATGCTCCCTTTGACTCTCGAGGAAATTTTCATATATGAATTAGGAGGTGATGATTATGAAATCAAAGATATCTTACTTTAATATTTCATCTGCCATAATTCGTGAAGATTTTCGCAAATTTTGGGCTGTACCGTTGTTGGCGTTTATTGCTTACTTCCTGGAATCAATTTTTTTCATAATAGTTGAATACAGCGATTTTTCAATGAATGTAAATTCGGGAGAACTCGCGCGTTTTGTGGAAACCCTTCTGACGGGACAAAATATAATTGTAGAATTAAATCTTATATGGGTACCGATACTGTCGACGCTGCTTATATTTTCATATCTGCATAATTCAGGTTCCGTGATGTCGGTTCATTCTCAACCCTTTACGAGAAGTATGCTTATAAACAGCCATGCAGTGTCAAGTTTCCTTTTTGCGGTGCTTCCTATATTGGCAACCGGAGTGATACTGTTGATAATGTCCAAACCGTTGTATTACGAATCCGATTATTACAGCAGTGCAAAGGAAATGATAAATGTATTTTCCAGAACCGAGGTCCTGCTTTGGATATGGGAATCCGTCCTGACTACATCATTCGTATTGGTGATAGCTATACTTGCCGGAATGGTAACGGGAACGGTGTTGCATCATGCTATAGCGGCTTTCGGTTTCAATGCGGTAGTTCCTATTTGTGTAGGTCTTGTGGATACGTATTTTAAAGAATACCTGTTCGGATATATGACAGGAGAATGGTTAATAAATGCAATCTATTACATGAGCCCTGTAATAAGCGGTATGGAGGTACAGCATTTCAGCCTGTTTGTAAATATAGTGTACATATTTGTGATAATGCTGATATATGTCTTTGCATCTTTTCTGTATCATAAGCGTAAGCTCGAGAGGGTTACGGACGGCATAGTTTTCAAAACCTTTGATGTCGCAATTACATACATATTCGGATTCTTGGGAATGTCGCTGCTTGGAATGGTATTCCGTGCACTGTTTGACAGAAATCAGTTCATAACTGCGATAGGTTATATTGTAGGTGCATTGCTGGGCATAGTGATATGCAGAATGATAATAATGAAGACGATACGGATTTTCAGCAAAAAATCGGTTATAATCATGAGTTCATATGCAGTAGTGGCGCTGGCATTCTTCGGAGGAATCTTCGTAATAGGCAATATATGCTACAATAATTTCGTACCGTCTGAAGATCGTGTCAATTCGGTGTATTTAGAAATAGACGGAGGATATATTAACGATATTATAAACATGTCCGACGGTGTGAAATTAAAAGAAAAGGAATCCATTGAAGCGGTAATGGATTATCATAGGATGATTATAGATAACAGAGATATAATTGATGAAGAGAGTAATTACAGCTATCGCTTAAATATGATTGAAATTGCTTATATGGATAAAAATGACAAGATATTTATGAAAAGGTCATACGAAGTTCCTATGTCGCTTGTTTCATTCAGTGAGGAAGAAAAAAATATTGTTAACCTTAAAGAGGTTAAAGAATATCAGTTGGATTTTCTTAACCCGGACAATATAAAAGCAGTGGAGCTGAGCTTTCCATATTATATGCTCGGAGGTGATTCCAATACTACTTTGACGGCAAGTGAAGCTGATGAGCTTATAGTTGCTTTCAAAAAAGATTTAAATAAGCGAAATCCGGGATCCATGTATGAAGGTCATTCCATAGTTATGGCAAATATAGGCGTATCATTGATAGATGCGGTTTCGGAATACGGAGAAACGGACAGTCCGGAATATGTAAGAGCTGCGAACTATATAGGTTATACCACTTTCAATGTTTATAAAACTGATGTCGAGACTATGAAATGGATGAGCAAGTACGGCTATGATAAGTATCTTAATGTTACCAATGAGTGGGACGGAGCATTGATACTGCCGCCGGGTACGGATTATTCGGAAATAGATATTAATCCTTTACCTCTTGAAAATCCTGACTTTAAGTTTGTGGAGGATCCGGAAAAAATCAAGAATCTATATACTGAAAGCTATAATTATGACGGCAGTGAAAAAATTCCTGATATAAGTAAAAATTATCCGGTTGTAATCTTTTTGGTCAATGAAGATAATAAGTATTATGTGGATGCAGTCGGATATCTTCCTAAGAATATAGAGGATATTTTGAACTGAAAATAAAAGCTGTCGAATTATAAAGTTAAATTTCATAATGAAATCCCCTTGTACCGAGATGCAACTTGCAATGTTCTATTCTCAGATTTTCAATCTGAGTTTTATGCGTTTACATTTCAGCACAGGGGGATAATTTGTTAGTGTTGAATTTGTGAACTTGATATTGAAAAAATCGACATCAAGTCGGGACGACCTTGGAAAACCGCCTCAATTCCGATAATCCGAATAATTTTAACAGTAGAATGTAAAATGAATTTGAAGCGTTATAACAAATATAGTAATATATACATGGCTTTTTAAGCTGACCGAGATATGAAGAAAGAATACAGAGGTACTTAATAATGGATGAACATATAATTTTTACTAATCCAAATGCGGATCAGGGAAACGCTTCTCTTCAAACGGGCAATGAATATGTGACCGGCAACATTCCTGACGGCGGCAATAAACGCAGAGGTCTGGTATGGATAATAATATTGACGTCGCTTGTTATTATAACTGCAATAACAGCAATACTGATTTCGGCTATAAGTAAGGATGTTAAAAAGCCAGGTTATGTTGGCGGTGATTCTTATATAGGGGAATTGCATATTGAGGGAACAATGACGGAAAAATCGGATTCATCCGCCACCTATCAGCAAAAGTGGCTTCTTGAACAGGTTGATAATATGATGAAAGACGAGTCTAATAAAGGAATCTTGCTGTATATAGATTCTCCCGGAGGAGAGGTGTATGCGGCTGATGAGCTTTATCTGAAGTTGAAGGAGTATAAAGACACGACAAAGAGACCCGTGCATGCATATTATGCGAGCTTGGCTGCATCCGGAGCGTACTATATATCCGCTCAGGCGGATAATATAACGGCAAACAGAAATTGCAGGACAGGTTCAATAGGCGTATATATGGGACCTGTTATAGATGCCACGGGGCTGCTTGAGAAAGCGGGTATACGTGCTCAGCTTATAAAATCCTCCTCCAACAAAGCTATAGGCAGTTATTTTGAACCGTTTACCGATGAGCATAAAGCCATTATTCAGTCTCAAGTGGATGAAACCTATGAAACTTTCGTGAATGTAGTTGCTGAGGGCAGAGGCATGAGTACAGATGCGGTAAAGGTGGTTGCCGACGGTCGTACCTATACTGCAAAGCAGGCAAAAAATGTAGGACTTATAGATGATATAGGCGATTTGGACGCGGCTAAGGAAAGCATGCTCAAGGCCGTGGATGAGGATTACAGCTTTGAAACCATATCTTATCAGCCTGAGAGCAATTTTTACTCAAGCCTTTTGGGAATGAGCCGTAACAAGCAGCTTTCTTTAAATCTGACCGATGCGCAGCTCGCCATGAAGCTTATATCGGAACAGCAAATCCCGAAGCCTATGATGATGATGCAGTAATAGATTATATCTCCGTAATTAATGACGGGATACACAGAATGAAAGCAGCAGTAAAGTGTTACCGAAGTGTCAAGCAAAAAAGCTTGACACTTTCTTTTGCTTGTGGTAGTGTATCAAAGTATGGAAATCAAAGAAAAAATTATTGATAAGGTTTTTGAGGTCAGCATGCTCTTTGATTTTTACGGAGAGCTTTTGACCGGGCGTCAAAAGAGCGTTATGGAATATTATTATAACGATAATTTTTCTTTTGCCGAGATTGCCGAAACATTGAGAATCAGTCGTCAGGCTGTATATGACGCTCTGCATAAAGCTGAAAATTCGCTCGGAAACTATGAGGTCAAGCTCGGATTGGTGAGAAAATTCAGAAATACCATGGCGGAAATAAATGCGGCAAAGTCCGAAATAGACAGTATTATAGCCGCAAATGATGATGAGCAGCTCATGCGTCAGCTGATTTCAGTAAAAAAAATTCTCGACAGACTGGAGGAGTAGGAGGTACCTATGGCATTTGAAGGTCTTTCTGAAAAATTACAGGGAGTATTCAAGAAGCTCAAGGGCAAGGGTGTTCTCACGGAATCGGATGTAAACGATGCCATGCGTGAGGTGAAGATGGCTCTGCTTGAAGCAGATGTCAACTTCAAAGTAGTCAAGGATTTCACCGCTTCCGTAAAGGAAAAATGCCTTGGAGCCGATGTGCTGGAGAGTTTGACTCCGGCTCAGCAGGTAGTAAAGATAGTAAATGAAGAGCTTGTTGCACTCATGGGCGGAACAAACAGCAAGCTTACATATTCATCATCCGGTTTTACAGTCATACTTCTTGCAGGCTTGCAGGGTACGGGTAAGACAACTACAGCCGGAAAGCTTGCGGCATATTTCAAAAAAAACGGAAAAAAACCCATGCTTGCGGCATGCGACGTATATCGTCCCGCTGCTATAGATCAACTGGAAGTAGTAGGTGATAAGGTCGGAGTTCCCGTATACTCGGATCATGAGGAAAAGCGCCCTGAGATAATAGCTCGGAAAGCTGCAAAGGATGCGGAGCTACGAGGTTTTGACGTCCTTATAGTGGATACGTCGGGACGGCTTCATATAGATGAAGAATTGATGGAAGAGCTTGTCAGGGTAAAGAGTGCCGTCAAGCCTCATGAAATATTGCTGGTAGTAGATGCACTCACAGGTCAGGATGCCGTAACTGCTGCGGAAGGCTTCAATGAAGCTCTCGGCGTGGACGGAATTATCATGACTAAGCTTGACGGTGATTCCAGAGGCGGTGCGGCACTTTCGGTAAAAGCTGTAACAGGCAAACCTATAAAGTTTGTGGGTTTGGGTGAAAAGTTCGATGCGCTTGAGCCTTTTCATCCCGATCGCATGGCGTCCCGCATATTGGGTATGGGAGATATGCTGAGCTTTATAGACAAAGCTCAGGATGCCTATGATGAAAAGCAGGTTGAGGAGCTTGAAAAGAAGCTGCGTAAAAATAAATTTACGCTTGAGGATTTTCTCAATCAAATGGGGCAGATAAAGAAAATGGGCGGAATTGCAAAGCTTGCGGGAATGATTCCCGGAATGGGAGCAAAGATTTCCGAGGATGATATAGAAAAATCCGAAAAGGAATTCGTGTGCATGGAAGCCATAATGCGTTCCATGACAAAGGAAGAAAGAGATGACCCTAAAATTTTGAATGCCTCTCGCAGAAAGCGCATAGCGGCGGGATCGGGGCAGTCCGTCAGCCGGATAAATACTTTGATTAAGCGCTATGAAGAAGCGACAAAGATGATGAAGCAGTTTACAAAATCACCTAAAAGCATGAATAAAAAAATGCGTAAGGGATTTAAATAAAATTTGACAAAAGTCATAATTGAGACATAGGAGGAAATAGAAATGTCAGTAAAGATCAGACTTAAAAGAATGGGTGTAAAGAAAAAACCTTTTTACAGAGTTGTGGTAGCAGATTCCCGTTCACCGAGAGACGGAAGATTTATCGAAGAAATAGGTTATTTCGATCCGTTGAAGGAGCCTGCTGTTATAAACATCGATTCCGAAAAAGCAAAGAAATGGATTGGAAACGGTGCACAGCCCACAGATACAGTAAGAAGCCTGCTTAAAAAGTCCGGTATCATCGAATAATCCGATGGTGAGCAACGTGGTAAAATTAGTAGCGGATATAGCCAAGTCGCTCGTAGATAATCCGGACGCAGTGGAAGTGACCGCTGTCGACGGTAAACAGACTATGACTGTCAGGCTCAAGGTATCCCCGGAGGATATGGGAAAGGTGATCGGCAAGCAGGGCAGAATCGCCAGAGCTCTTAGAAATGTAGTCCGTGCTGCAGCGACTAAGGAAGGCAAAAAAGTTACAGTTGAAATAATCCAGTAATGGAAGCATGGGCAGCCCTTGCGGCTGCCCATTTTCAGCATTAAAGAGAGAATTCCATGGAAAAATTTGAAAGAATAAAAGTCGGTAAAATAACTTCATCTTCAGGTATAAGGGGAGAGATAAAGGTATATCCTTATACGGATTATCCTGAGAGATTTGAAGAATTGGAAAGCGTACAGGCTGACGGAGTAACCGTTACTATAGAAAAGGTCAGATATCATAAAAATATGGTTATTTTGAAGCTGGAGGGCATAAACGACAGAAATGCCGCCGATGCAATGAGAGACAAGTTCCTTACCATTGCAAGGGATGAGGTGAGGGAGCTTGATGAGGACGAATATTTTATATTCGATTTGGTAGGACTTGAGGCTGTTGATCAGGAGGGCGTACATCTCGGGACAGTGACCGATGTCATACAGAACAGTGCACAGGATCTTTATGAAATAACGACGGACTCGGGGAAAAAAAATCTCGTGCCTGCCGTTTATGAATTAGTGACGGATATAGATATAAATAGTGGTATAATGAAAATAAATACCATAGAAGGTTTATTCGATGACGGGGAGGAAGTTCGATGAATATCGATATTCTTTCAGTATTTCCGGATATGTTTAAGTCCGTACTCGGTGCAAGTATGCTGGGTAAGGCTTCCGAGCACGGATTGCTCAATATAAATCCTGTTGATATACGTGATTTTACCGCAGACAGGCATAAAAAAACGGATGAAGCGCCTTTCGGAGGAGGTGCGGGAATGGTCATGACGGCTCAGCCTGTTTTTGATGCCTTAAAATTCGTAAATGCCGATAAGAAACGCATAATTTATATGTCGCCGAGAGGAAGAATGCTTGACGGAAATTTGGCTGATGAGCTTTCAAAGGAAACGAATCTGGTATTTTTATGCGGACATTATGAGGGGATAGACGAAAGAATTATCGAATATTGGCATCCGGATGAAATTTCTATAGGAGATTATATTCTGACAGGGGGAGAACTGGCAGCTATGGTTGTTATAGATGTGATAGCACGTTTGATACCCGATGTGCTCGGAAATTCGGATTCGATAAGAGGAGAGTCCGTATATTCGGGACTTTTAGAATATCCGCAGTACACCAGACCTCGTGAATATGAAGGCATGGCTGTGCCTGAGGTTTTGCTTTCGGGAAACCATGAGGCTATAAGGCTTTGGAAATTCGAGCAGTCATGTATCATTACAAAGAAAAGAAGACCCGATCTTTGGAAAGCTTTTATAGACAATAAAGACCGTCTTTCCAAGGAGGAAATTAAGATAATCGAAAAATTGAGATAGACAGGAGGCTCTTGTGGAAGAAACTGCTAATAAAAAGCCTGTTAAAAAGCTGAAGATTAAAAAGCAATTAATTTTTCTTATAATATATATTATTGTAGTGGCAGTGCTTATCGCTATAGTTTATCTTTACCCTATGTTGAGCGATGCACTTTCGGATACAATGGCTCTTGAATACGGAGATCTCAAGCAGAGCAGAGAGCTGACATGTTATATTGTAAAGGATGAGACTGTTTATTTTGCTGCGGATACCGGAAAAGTAGGATATTTTTTCCCTGAGGGAGAGATGGTCAGAAAAGGCTCTGCAGTAGTAAATGTCACGCCGGATGACAGTGTAAAGAGCAAGTCGTCATATGAAGACTATAACCGAAGGGTAAACAGCTTCAAAGACGGAAATGTTTTTCTTGCGGATATGAATAATGAAGCCGCTACTTTATCCAAACAGCTTGAGATAAAAATAGCCGAAAGCGGTACGGCGGAGCAGCAGCGGCTTTTGAACTATTATCTTTCAGAGATTGAAAATGTAAAGAACAAGGCAGGCAGCTTTAAGCTCTCGGATGATGCAGGTGCTCCGTCAGGGAAAATGGGAATAAGTGACACATATATTACTTCCGCTTCCGGAACAGTAAGCTATCAGTTTGACGGATATGAATCAGAATTCAATCCTTTAACGATGAGACTTTTGGATAAAAAAGCTCTTTCAACATTAAGAGAGGGATTTTTTAATTTTTCTACCGGAATAACCCATAAAGGCGAGCCTTTATTTAAAATAGTCAACAATAGAGACTGGTATGTGGTGACTTGGATAGATGAAAACGATCTCGGATTTTTCAATGAGGGAGCAAAGGTTCTTCTTGAGCTCGGAGATACCGATGTTGAGGGTACTATAGACAGTGTTATAGATCATGACAGCGAAATAATGCTCATAATTTCATGCAGCGCTTACTATGATGAGCTTTCCAATATAAGAAGCATAAAGGCGAA
This sequence comes from Anaerovoracaceae bacterium, assembly GCA_052169645.1. Classification (GTDB taxonomy): domain Bacteria; phylum Bacillota; class Clostridia; order Peptostreptococcales; family Anaerovoracaceae; genus JAIKWW01. Next base: position 45,653 of record JBQNCA010000002.1, on the reverse strand, counting down.
TGTGGTAACTTCGGATGAAAACGGTTTGATAGTAAGAAATGATTTCTTGGCAAGTGAAGACGGCAAGGTGGGAGTGTATGTCATCAATGTGGATGGCAGCAATACTTTTACACCTATAAAAATTCTCAATTCGGACGGCAAATATTCACTTGTACAGTCGGGAAGTTTCTATATGAAAGATGCTGAGGGAAACGGGGTCATGGTTGAAACCGTCAGAGTTTACGATGAGATTTCCAAGCCGAAATCAAAATTGAAATCCAAATCCGAATAGGTATTAAATTATAATTACAATTATATTTCACAATATTACAAGGGGCATCAATTCAGTAGCTGATTGAACGGAATGAACTTGCAAAATGAGGAGCTTAAAAGCGAAAATTTCTATTGCGGAGGTAATGAAAAATATGGGAACCATAGCTGAAAATATTAGAAATATAGAAGCCGAAAAAGCGGCTGCTGCAATACGTTCGGGCAGACGAGCCGAAGATGTTCTACTATGTGCAGTGACCAAAAATCATACACCCGAGGAAATCAATGAAGCTATAGAAGCGGGGGTTACGGATATCGGTGAAAACAGAGTTCAGGAGCTGTTGGATAAGTATGACAAAGTTGCACCTGTACGTTGGCATATGATTGGACATCTACAAACAAATAAGGTAAAATACATAATTGATAAGGTTTGCCTTATACACTCTGTAGATTCTTTCAAACTCGCAGAGGAAATAGATAAAAGAGCTGCCCTGCACGGTATAACGATGGACATTCTTTTGGAAGTCAATGCGGCAAGGGATGCTGCTAAATACGGTGTAGATTTGGAAAACACCGAAAAACTGTTGAGAAAAATTCTGGAAAAATGCGAAAATATCAAAGTCAGAGGGCTTATGACAATAGCTCCGTTCGAGGAAAATCCGGAAGAGGTAAGACCCTATTTCAGCAGTATGCGCAAGCTTTACGAAGAATTGTCGCAGATAGACCATCCAAGGTCGGAATTCAACTGCCTTTCAATGGGAATGTCAAATGACAGAGTGATAGCGGTTGAAGAGGGTGCTACGATAATACGAGTAGGCACGGCAATTTTCGGAGAGCGCAATTATAATCTTTAAGTATTGAGTGAAATTGAGGAAATGTGAAAGGATGTAATCCATGGCGGATAATTTGTTTAATAAATTTAAAATGCTTATAGGTATAGAAGATATGGCAATGATAGATGATGAAAGTGAGATTTCATCGACACCTGTAACTCAGATTACGGAAGGCACTGCAGCCAGAAGACCTGCACCGGCTCTTAAAAATGATTATTATAACAGACCTGTCGTAGAACCTAACGGAAATAAGGTGGTAAGAATGCAGAGTAATCAACCGTTAAAAGCTCAGCCGATGAAGCTGATGCTTGTAGAACCGAGAGATTTTAACGAATGCCCTAAGCTTGTGGACAGCATCAAAAATAACAGACCTGTTATCGTCAATCTTGAAAATCTGGAAGGTGATAAGGCAAGAAGAATATTTGATTTTCTCAGCGGAGCGGTCTATGCTCTTGGCGGATGTATGAGAAAGGTTGCAAATAATATTTTTGTTATTGCGCCCGAAAATGTGGATGTATTGGCTGAGGAAGCGGAAAACACTTTGGCTGCAAAGAGTGCTGCAAGCGGAATGTGGCGTAAATAAGAGGTTTATATGCTTTTTCTGGTTTATATTGTTTACGGAATTTGCAGAATTGCAATATTGATGATAGTAGTGCAGGCTATAATGAGCTGGTTTGTAACATCTATGCCTGTAACGATTTTGAAGTTTTATGAGCTGCTGTGCAATTTCACTGAGCCGCTTATAAGACCGTTTCGAGCGTTGACACAACGGTTTGCATATTCTATCGGAGTTGATTTTTCCCCGATTTTGGCAATATTTGCGATACAGATTATTGAAAGATTGCTTATATATTTGCTGATGTTATATAAATGATCGTGATTTTGAAATTATAAGATTGATTTTTTTATGGCGGACGGGCTGGTTTTGCAGCATGTCCGCCTGTAGTGTATCAGGAGTAATATGTATTATTTTATATTGGCGGCGGGGCTTATAGCTGCGGATCAAATTTTAAAATATATTGTAATAAAATTTGTGGATATGGGAGGACAGATTCCTGTAATAGAAGGTTTTTTTTATATCACCTTTATAAAAAATGAGGGCATTGCCATGGGAATGTTTTCAGGTATGCAGACAGCGGTTATTGCCGTGACATCTGTACTTATGACAGTAATAGCTCTTTATATTCGCAGAGAATACAAAAAGCGCAGCAGACTTGAACTTACTTTGCTGACAATGATATTGGCAGGCGGTATAGGCAATCTCATAGATCGCATACGATTAAATTATGTAGTGGATTATCTTGATTTTAAGCTTTGGAACTACATATTCAATTTTGCGGATATATGTGTGGTTTTGGGATGCTTAGGATTATTTTTTTGTATTTTTTTTGATTCCAAGGGAAAATAGACTATGGCACAGGTTAAAGACGGAAAATTCGACATAGTGATAGAGCCTGAGCTTGAAGGCGAACGTATCGATGCTTTTATCGCTTCATATATCGAAGGAATGACACGAAGCTTTATACAAAAGCTGATTAAAGATGAAAGCATAACGGTAGCTGGAAGAAGCGGCATAACAAAAAATTATCGTTTGAAAAGCGGCGATATAATACATGTTACGGTGCCTGAAGCGGAAGATTCCGAAGTGATGCCTGAGCCTATTCCTCTGAATATCGTATATGAGGATGATGATGTGCTTGTGGTTGATAAGGAAAAGGGCATGGTGGTGCATCCTGCTCCCGGAAATAAGTCCGGCACATTGGTTAATGCGATAATGTACCACTGCGATTCTCTGTCAGGAATAAACGGGGTAATCAGGCCGGGAATAGTTCACCGTATAGATAAGGATACCGGAGGATTACTTGTAGTTGCCAAAAATGACAATGCTCATCTCGGACTTGCCAAGCAATTCGAGGCTCACAGCATAACGAGAGAGTATAGAGCGGTAGTTTATAATAATATAAAGGAAGATCGCGGTCGTATAGATGAACCTATAGGCAGAGATCCGAAAAATAGGCTGCGTATGGCTGTGACGAATTTGGAGCACGGTCGCAGAGCAGTTACCAATTTTCAGGTTATAGAGCGTTCCGGAAAATTTACCTATGTGGCATGCAGACTTGAGACGGGACGTACGCATCAGATCAGAGTACATATGGCGCATATAAAGCATCCGCTTCTGGGAGACTGTGTATACGGACCGAAGAAAGGTATGCCGGGGATTGATTCGCAGGTGTTGCATGCGGTTCTGCTCGGTTTTAATCATCCGGCAACGGGTAAATACATGGAGTTTAAAAGCAGTCTTTCCGATAGTTTTATTTTTGCAATGCGAAAGGCGGGTTTGTCGGCATCCCGCTCTGATTTCCCGCATCGGTAATTTTTTATGATTCAGGATAGAATATTTTATTGTTTCGTTCATTTTTTCCGAACAGAGCGTTATATGCCACGCATCTGTAATTCGACAACAGTTCATCGTATTCGGAAGCTTTATCGTATGAATAATATTTTCCGTCAGCAGCTATGTAGCCTGCGGTATCTATAACAGGAAGAGTTTTATAGACCGAGCAGAGGTATTTTCCGTAATCGGTGAGCGGCAGCTCCGCCGTCTGAAGCAGAAGTGAGGAAAGATAGTTGGAACTCATTCGGTCGACGTAGCCTTCGGGAATATCATAATTTGCCCATAGCATAAACGGAGTAACATAGAGCTTCTGTTTTTCTTTAAGTCTCAAATCGGAGAGCCTGTTTCCGAGAAGCTTTTCCGTAAATTCCGTGCTGATGCTCGGCTGATGATCTCCGAATATTAAAATCAGCGTAGGTTCATCGATTTTGCTGAAATAATTTACAAGCTCGCCTACAGCTTTATCGGATTCATAGATAAGCGAGAGATAGCGATTAACATCAGGATAGTAGCTGTCATCCCGGGAAATTATACGAATTTCCTGTCTGAAATTGGCATATGAATAATCGTAACCTCCATGATTCTGCATTGTAACGTTAAACATGAAAAACGGTTTTCCTGTTTCCTTTTCCTCGTACATTTTTTCTATAAATTTATGGTCAAACGAGTCGCTTATAAAGCCGCGTAAAAGCACATTCTGTTCGGGATAAAGTTCATCGACCTTTTTCTGAAATTCTGAAAAACCTATACTTCCGTCTCTATATGCCTGAACGGAATTTTCACCGAGGATATCCTCTATGCTTGTGAAATTGTCAAATCCGAGTAGAGGATAGTTGTCGGCTCTGTGCCAACTGTTGCGATAATAAGGATGCATTGAGTTTGTAGAATATCCGAAATTTTTTAAGGTATGAGCCAATGAAGGAAGCTTTTCCTTTATATAAAGTTCATAGGCGTTGCTGCCGCTTGTCAGAAATGCCATGGAATTTCCGGTTAAAAATTCAAATTCGGAATTGCTCGTACCTGCACCGTGTACCGGAAGATATAAATTCCCCTTAATAGTATTTTCAGTGAGATTTCTGATATAGGGCATATAATCTTTATTTGTTTCAAATTCTCCCAATATCCTGAGATCGGAAAGAGTTTCATTCATTATAACTATGATATTCGGAATATCCGCAGATTTTTTTGTTGCATGTGATCGAGGCTGATTTATATTTGATCTGCATCGAACAGCCGTAGGGGAATCAGGCGATTTTCCGCAGGAGCTGTCGGGTTGAAGTTCATGAATTCTGCCGTTTATCGGATTTTTTTCATATATTTCCTCGGCAGTGTTTAAAATATTTAAATCCTCATTTTCAGAAACGGATTCGGCTACAATGTCTGAAATCTTTGAAGCTTCATAATTTTCAGGCTCCGATATGAATAAATACTTGGTATTGAGTGTGAAATTCAGCAGAGAACCGGAATTGCGGTAACCCCGTACCTGATTCCAGAAATCCGGCTTAAAGCCGTTGGCTGCAGCCACATCAGTGCAAAAGAACATGAGCAGCAATGTTATTGTATATGCAAGTGCCGAGCCTCTCAGTATAAGCTTTTTATTTTTTGAATTCTCAGGAGCGGGCAGCTTGGAAATTATAATTATCAGAAAGATGAGAAGTATTATGCCCGTGATAAGCTTGTAATTTAATGTGATATTGTAGTTTGAAATAACATTCAGACCTGTGACTATACTGAGCAAATCGACAGGAAGAAGCGGAGTACCTCTGAATTGAGATATCAAGCTGTTTGCCAATGAAAATATGAATATTATAAATAACGACAGTACAAGAGAAAAACGCAGACTGCCGGAAATTGTGAGCAGTGTGCACTGTATGAATAAAAAGAGTACATAATTTGCTATAAATACATCGGGAGAATAGTCATAGATAAAGACACCGTTCATAGCCTCCGACATAAGAAGCGAAGCCACAGGAACTGCAAAAAATAAAAGGAGGGGAATTCGTAGAGAAGCCTTACTATGTGACGGATTCAGCTGAAACGGTATAAGTACGGCGGAAAATACGGCGCCTGCGATACAAAAGCCGTACAGCACCGTGCCGAGAGTTAATTCTTCGTTGTTAAGGTATGAATCCGAATACGCTATGAGCATGTATAACAGTCCTGTCACTGCAAAAACTGCAATAACAGACGTCTTGAGCGTTACGCTGAAACGATCCGCAATGCGTCTATAGATAGGAGAAGCTGCTGCAGCCTCCTTTTTTTCGAGTTTTATATTGTTATTGTTGTCGATAATGTTTTTTTTCATGGCAATTTTATATTTTATAAAAAATGATTTTAAGGATAAGATTTAATAACCTGCTTTCACAGCCTGCTGCAGAACTTTATTCGCTACCGGACCTGCTACCGAAGCTCCGGCTCCGCCTTCCTCCACGAGCACTATAAAGGCGAGAGGATGGTATTCATCATCGAGAAATCCCGCAAACCATGCATTGTCAAGAGCGGAACCGTCAGTCTGCGCCGTACCCGACTTTGCACATATATTAAGACCGGGGAAGTTTTTTTCTCCGTAATTGTCGGTGACATTACTTCTCATCATAGCTTTCAGAGATGCCGCAGTCTGAGGATTTATAAGCTCATCGGTGTAATGCCTTATATATATGCTGTATCTCACACCCTCGCGAAATGCAGTGTAGTCTATAATCTGCGGTATCGCAGCTTTTCCGTCATTTGCGACGGCTCCGCAAAATATCATCATTGAAGCCGGATTTACGAGATCCCGTCCCTGCCCTACGCCCGACCATGCGAGTCCGCCGATTCCGTCAGCATCAAAATCAAAGCTTGAGCGCTTTGTGCTGATACCGTTTATAGAATAGCTGTTTGTCAAGCCCGCCTGCTTTGTATATTTTTTCATGGCTGAGCTGCCGAGTTCGGTGGCAATACGGGCAAATGTGCAGTTACATGATACATTGAGAGCTTCTTCAAAGCTGAGCCTGCCGTGAGCTTTACTGCAGGTGACCGCCGTACCTTCAAAATCTTCTCTGCCCGTGCAGGTGAAGGTTCTGCTTTTTATATCGGGAATTTCTTCAAGTGCAGCCATTGAAGTTATAAGCTTAAATGTAGAACCCGGGGCAAAGGAAGCTGCTGTCAGTCTGTTTATGTAGACTCCGTCGTAAGCTTTATCGTCCGGGTCGATCTTGAGTTCGGGATCGTAAGAACGACTGCTGACAAGACAAATTATTTCACCTGTTTTATAATTGTAAACTCCTACGGTGCCGTTGTGACCGTTTAACGCTTTGTAAGCCGTGGAGCATAAATCGGCATCCAAGGTCAGATATAAATCACGTCCGTTTGAAAACATCGTACTTGTACCGGTTATAAGATTATAGCCTGTCAATTTATCTGCAAAGGCACCTATAGCACCTGTGCCTATCACACCTGACGGATCGCCTACAGAATGTAGCGTGGCTTCTCTTATGTTCCTTTTGTCGTTATATTTCCAGCCTTTGTCATATGCCGCCAGTATCTCTCCGTTTCTGTCCAGTATTCGTCCGCATTTCAACACTCCGTTTTCGTATACATGCCTGTTTGAAGGATATGATACCCAGCTTCCTCCGTATTTTACAAATCTGAAAGTAAAAAGGGATGTTCCTATGAGCAGAAGCAGTGCCAAAAACAAGCATACTACGGTTCTTGATGTAATTTTTTTCATTAGCTTCTCCAATCATCCTCATCCAGATTTGTTGTACCGATGCTGTCAAATTGCTTTAAAAATTCTTCGATATCGTCATTGTCGGAAGACTTTGGATTTGAATATCCGGCTTTATCGTCGGGATTATCAAATTGTGCGAAAAATGCATCCATATCATCATCGTTGCTTTTATCAGCTGTAAGCTCATGAGGCTGTACAGTATGGGAAAGAGCAGTGTTTTTCAAGGCTCCGTCGATTTCTTTGTTTCTGTTCATAATTACGGTATCATGTAAAGAGGCTGCTTCCGAAAAATTATAAGGATTTGTATTGTTCCAAATGCTGTCAAATTTATCCGAATCGATTTCCGAGTCATTATGATCTTCATAATCCTGTTCATGCATCGGCTCATTATTTCCGAGATCGCTTTCCGCCTGAAGTTCCTGCAGAGGGTCGTCGGGAGCTTCTCCGAGCGCAGCTTTTTTCTTCACCGCAAAGCTTGCATTCTGTCTGGTATCGGCAGCTTTGACAAAAGCGAGCAGTCCCCACGAAGCAAGCATGCTGGTACCTCCGCATGATACGAACGGAAAGGTGACCCCTGTCAAAGGAAGTATATCGGTAGAACCGCATACATTCAAAATGGTCTGAAATACCAAAAGAGATGTTGCGGCGCAAGCGGCTATGGTGTAATAGGAGGATCTGCCGTTTCTGCCGACACGTCTTGTAAATATGGAAAGTGTAATTATGATTGATACAGTTAAAAGTGCAATTATCAATCCCCATTCTTCACATATTATTCCGAATACGAGGTCGGTATTTGAGGCGGCGACATTGTGAAGCCAGCCGTTCCCGGCACCTACACCGATCAAACCGCCGCTGGCTGATGCCGACATGGTACGTACCTGCTGATATCCCGTGGAACTTGCATATTCCCATGCATGACCCCAGACTGCAAATCTTGAGGCAATGTAAGGCTTGAAGCGAATGATCATAAATATTGCGCCTGCGGCGGCGCCGGTTATCAGTGATAGAGTGGCGAAATCGCCTGAGCGCAGGTAAGCTATTACCAAAAATACTATAAAGAATATGGAAGCTGTACCGAAATCTCCGGTGATTGCGAGAGCCAACAGACAGAAACCGGACAGGCACATGAAACCGAAGAGGTTCCTTTTTGCGAAAAGTCTGTCCAATGTGGCTGCGCCTGCAAATATAAAGCAAATCTTTGCTATTTCGGAAGGTTGAATCGATACTCCGAATATTGAAATCCAATTCCTTGCGCCGAAGTGCAGTTTACCGAATATTATATTTATTACAAAGAGCGTGACAGCTGCTCCCGCCATAAAATATCTTGTCTTTACAACACGTTCCAAATCCCGCATATAGTAGCCGAGCATTATAAAAAGTATGAGTCCCAGAAATATCGCAGCTGTCTGCTTCGGCAATATGTAAGGCGCTGACGTGGCGGTAACGGCAAGATTCATAGTGCAGGCGAAGAATGCCAAAATTTCAGGTTCAAATCCCCGTTGTCCGGCTGCACGGGTAATTAAAACATATCCCCACATGGCAAAGAGCAATATCCCGTAACAAGCAAGTATGCTTCTGCTGTAATCATGTCTGGTCAGCATGAGCTGAAATGCAGTGAGTATCTGAAATGCGGAAAGCAGCAAAAATGATGTCCAAGGCTGTACAGGCTTTTCCAACAGCATTCGCCTTTTTATCTGAACAGCCTGCTCCTGCTTACTGATAGAGGAAAATTTGAGTTCCACTCCGCCGAAGTCTATGATATCTCCGTGGTGAAGCTCAGTATCCGATAGAATCTCCCGTCCGTTTACCTTTGTAAGATTAATATCGCTGAGATTATGGAGAGTCCAGCTGCCGTCATCAGCTCGGATGATTGCACATTGAGTTTTGGAAACGGTTGCAAATTTTATAGGAATGTCGCAATGAGAGGCACGACCTATAGTCGACTCCCAATGATTTATAGGAAAATTGCCGAGCTCGGGAGATTTGAGATAGCCCCATATCTCCTTAGGATTTTTTACTCTTAACATTCGTCGCAGCACGGAGAGCAATATGGAGAGAGCCAGCAGAGGCATTATCCAGCGGATGATTCCGGTATATAAAATTCCTGCAGATTCATTGTTTTCAAATACCCATGTGAAGCCGTAGCCGATTATGTCCAGAATTCCTGATATTCCCTGTTGTACGGTGCTTAATATATCTGAACCGCTGATCATGGCATATGTTGTAAGATTCATGCTTTATTCTCCGAATAATAAACTGCGGATTTGCACTGCGGTTTCACAAATATAGGAAGTACAGCGCATATATGCTTTTCAAGAATATGATATGATATATGTAATATATTTGCAAATTAATGTTACATTAACTTTATTTATGATTTTTTCTTCCCCGTTCAATATTATTAAATTCTATGATATAATGGACTGCGATTAAGTTTGAAAAGCTCTTTTGAGTAAATTTGAGAACTGTAATGAGAGGAAATTATGAAACCCAAATATAAGAGGATTATATTAAAAATCAGCGGAGAAGCGCTGGCAGGTCCGAAGCATTTCGGTCTTGACGAGGATATGCTCAACACGGTTGCATTGGAGGTTAGAAAGGTCAGATCGCTCGGTGTACAGGTGGCGGTAGTAGTCGGAGGCGGAAATTTTTGGAGAGGTCGTACCAGCAAGAGCATGGACAGAGCGACTGCGGATCATATGGGAATGTTGGCAACAGTTATAAATTCTCTGGCGTTGCAGGACGCATTTGAAGCCAACGGGGTACCTACGAGAGTTCAGACGGCTATAGAAATGAGAGAGGTGGCAGAACCTTATATAAGGCGACGTGCTATATCACAGCTCAACAAGGATATAGTTGTAATATTCGGAGCGGGAATAGGAAATCCGTTTTTCTCCACGGATACTACGGCTGCATTGAGAGCGGCGGAGATAGAGGCGGATGTAATCCTTCTTGCAAAAAAAGTCGATGCCGTATATGACAGCGATCCTGAAAAAAATCCGGATGCGAAAAAATATACGGAGCTTACACATCAGGAGGTTCTGGAAAAGAATTTACAGGTTATGGATTCAACGGCAGCTTCGATATGCAGAGATAATAAGATAACTATTCATGTATTCGGATTGAGAGAGCCGGATAATATCATAAAGGCTGTGTGCGGAGAACCGATAGGAACTGTTATCTATTGATATATGATATTTTTTAATACAATATATTTCAAAGTGTGTAAAAATTTAATCTGAAAATCATTTATATAAAATATAAATCAATTAATATAAAATAAGAAACTTATAATATAAAATAAGAAACTTATAATATAAAATAAGAAACTTAGTGTGAAAGAATGATTTTCAATACTGTTTGTGCCGCCTGCCGACGGCGGCGGAATGGAGGTCAGCATGGAAAACCTGATAAACAATCTTAATGATAAGATACAGAAAACAATTTCAGTTTTAAAGGAAGATCTTACTACAGTCAGAGCAGGCAGGGCAAACCCGGCTATCCTGGACAAGATCAATGCAAGTTATTACGGAACGCCTACGCCTATAAAGAATATGGCGAACATTTCCGTTCCGGATCCTCGCCAGCTCATGATTTCACCGTTCGACCCTTCGAGCATTTCAGAGATAGAAAAAGCTATAAATGAAGCAAATTTAGGATTTAATCCTTCAAACGACGGCAAGGTTATACGCCTTGTTATTCCTCAGTTGACCGAGGAGCGTCGTAAAGAACTCACAAAGACTACAAAGAAAATGGGAGAGGATGCCAAGGTTGCTGTCAGGAATCTTCGCCGTGATGCAAATGACAATGCAAAGAAGCTCGAAAAAGACGGTGATATTACAGAGGATGATTTGAAAAAGGGGCTTGATCGTATACAGAAGGCGACAGATGACGGTGTAAAAAAAATAGATGAGATGATAGCTCAGAAGGATAAGGAAATTTTAGAGGTTTAGTTTTTGAAGAATATACCTGATATATCGGGAATGAAGATGTCTGCAGCAGCAAGGATTCTTGATGCTGCAGGCATCTGCTATAATACAGAAATAACGGAGCCGGCATTACCCGAAGCTCACAGAAAAAAGATGATGACTGAAGCTTTGGAGCGCAGGCTTTATCCGACAGAAAGAGTGGTGCGTGTCAGAGTAAAGGATGACGGAACTTTGATGCTGACAGTGTGTATTATAAATGAGCCGCAGACAGCAGAGGTGGCAGATTGAAAGAAACTGATTTTGATGTTGAAAACACGGGAATAATTCCGCAGCATATCGCAATAATAATGGACGGTAACGGACGCTGGGCAAAGAGACGCGGGATGCCTCGTATAGCAGGTCATAATGCCGGTATGAAGTCTTTGAAAGAAATCGTCAGAGCATGCTCCGATTTGGGAGTTAAATATCTTACCGTGTATGCGTTTTCTACGGAAAACTGGAAGCGTCCGAATGATGAAGTAAGCGGAATTTTTAAGATAATGGTTAAATATATAAAGAGCGAGCTTTCGGAATTGGCAGCCGAGAATGTTCGGATACGTGCCGTAGGTGACTGGGGCAGAATACCGAGCGAGGCGGGAGCGAGCATGCAGCACGCCCTTGAAGCAACAGCCTCCAACGACGGTCTCATCTTCAATATCGCCCTTAATTACGGCGGTCGCATGGAAATCACGGATGCGGTCAGGGCGATAGTTCAGGAGGCTGTCGAGTCGGGCGTGCCTTCGAAGGAGGCGGCGCAATCAGTGACGGAGGAGCTGATTGAGTCGAAGCTCAGCACCGCCGGGATGCCGGATCCGGATATGATAATCAGAACCGGCGGTGAGCGCCGCCTCAGCAACTTTCTGCTGTGGCAATGTGCATACAGCGAATTTGTTTATACCGACGTATATTGGCCGGATTTCGATAAAAATGAGCTTCTGCGCTGCATTGAAGAATACAGAGGCAGAGATCGAAGATATGGAGGTCTGAATTCATGAAGACAAGGATAATTTCGGGATTGGCTATGACGCCTCTTGTGATTCTGATATTGCTCGGCGGATATTTTATAACGGCGGCGGTATTTTTAATAGCTGTAATAGGAATAAAAGAGCTGTTTAACGGGTTCGGAACAATGAATGTGAGACCTTCATATCCCATAGCCCTAATTTCCGTTGTAATGCTTTACGGCATCAATATCATAGGCGGAAAGCTGCTGCTTCTTTCTGATGCTGCAATGAAGGAGCTTTACCTGCTTTGGATATTCGTCTCGGTGCTTATGGCGCTGCTTTACCTGTTTAAAATTGAGGAAAGACAGCTTTACGACGGCATGGCGACCGTTATAGGTATTGTATATGTCGGATTTTTTTCATATCATGCGGTTCTGACCGAGGATGCCTTTGCCGATAAATGCAATTTTTCTCCGGTATGGCTCATAATAGCAACAGCCTTCGTGACGGATATATGTGCCTATTTCGGCGGATATTTTTTGGGAAAGCATAAGCTTTGCCCTGTGATAAGTCCGAAAAAAACCGTAGAAGGCTCAGTGAGCGGTATCCTCGGAGCGGTCATAGTTACCGTGCTGCTCGGATATTTCATGGTAGACAGCTCCAAGCTCGGTTGGTATGCAATTATAGGAGCGGCAGGCGGTATAGTTTCACAATTCGGAGATTTGACAGCTTCTATATTTAAGCGCAATATGGGTATAAAGGATTATGGAACACTTATACCGGGGCACGGCGGAATTATGGACAGATTCGACAGTGTTCTGTTTACGGCACCCATGGTATACTACATAATGCAGCTTATGTATGGGGTACAGTGATGAAAGGTAAAAAAAAAGTCAGTATTCTCGGCTCTACAGGATCCATAGGCAAACAGGCATTGGATATAATAGAGGCGGAGCCTGAGCTTTATGAGCTTGCATCTCTTTCGTGCATGAAAAATATAGAACTGCTTGCAGAGCAGATAGAAAAATTCAAACCGAAATTTGTTGCGACCTACAGTGATGACGATGCCCGTAAACTCGCAGAAACGTACTCCGATGTCAAATTTTTCAGCGGAAGTGAAGGGCTTGCGGAAATGGCGGCTGAAGCCGAGGATGACATACTGCTCAATTCGGTTGTAGGCATGGCGGGTCTGATTCCTACATATAGAGCATTGCTTGCAGGAAAGCGGATTGCGCTTGCAAACAAAGAAACTCTTGTTGCAGGCGGCGGACTTATAATGAAAACCGCAGCCGAAAAAGGGCTTACACTGCTTCCTGTAGACAGCGAGCACAGTGCTGTATTTCAATGTTTACAGGGAAACAGTCATGAATCTGTAGGCAAGATCATACTTACGGCATCGGGCGGACCTTTCTTCGGTTGCAGCTTGGATGAATTAAAAGATGTAAGTCTTGAGGATACGCTTTCTCATCCTACATGGAATATGGGAAAAAAGATAACTGTTGATTCGGCAACGATGATGAACAAGGGCTTCGAGGTTATAGAAGCACATTGGCTTTTCGATATTCCGGCAGAAAAAATAGAAGTGCTTGTTCATCCGGAGAGTATAATTCATTCTCTTGTCGAATATCAGGACGGTGCAGTGATGGCGCAGCTCGGAGTGCCTGATATGCGCCTGCCTATAGCTTATGCACTCAATTATCCCGACAGGCTTATGACGCCGGCGAAGCACCTTGATTTGGCGGAGGCGGGCAGGCTGACCTTTAAAGCGCCTGACAGAAATACTTTTAAATGTCTGCAGATGGCTTATGATGCGCTTAAGGCGGGAAACGCCTGCTGTACTGCATTAAATGCGGCAAATGAGATTTGCGTCGAAGCATTTTTAAATAAAAAAATCCCTTTTTTAAAAATTCAGGAAACTTTGGAGCGGGTGATTGAAGCATATGAAGATAAGCCGGCAGATACTCCGGAGGATATACTTGAGACTGACGTTAATGCAAGAGAATTGGCAAAAGAATTTCTTTTATTAAGCTGATTGATGACAAAGGTTTTTAATTTTGCCGAAAATAACCGTCGTACGGTACGGTCTGATAAGCAATTAGCAGGTAAGGTGCAGAGCCTTTCAAGATAAAAAGCTGCTACGCCGCTTGAAGCAATGCGGCATAATGTACGGTACGGCATTATGTGTACGTATGCAAGTTAACACTATGATTTAATAATACGAGGAAAGATAAATATAATGCATATTATTATAGGAACGGTATCAGCTTTATTTATACTTATGATTCTCGTCCTTGTTCATGAAGGAGGTCATTTCTTTGCAGCTCGAGCTTTGGGTGTAAGAGTAAATGAATTTGCAATAGGCATGGGACCCGTCCTTTTGCATAAGAAGAGAAAGAATACGGAATTTTCTGTCAGACTTATCCCGATAGGCGGTTATGTGGCTATGGATGAGGACAGCAGTGCCGATGCGGATGATAAGGCTGCTTTCAATAACAAGCCGTGGTGGGCGAGAACAATTATTCTTATGGCGGGACCTTTTATGAATTTCATACTTGCTGTAATAGTAATTGCAGGACTTATCACCTATATGGGAACTTCCGTAAGCAATCAGGTGGAACATGTCACTGATGCATCTCCGGCGTTTGAAGCGGGTATGCTTGCAGGAGATATGATAACCGCCGTTGACGGAAAAGCTGTGAGTGACGATAATGAGGCTGCTCTTTATCTTCAAGCTGCTTCAAAGACTTCCGACAATGTGGAAATAACGGTTGACAGAAACGGAAAAGAGAAGCTGTTTAAGCTTAGATTTAAGGTTTCCGATGACGGTTCCAAGCTTATAGGAATCCGGTTTGAAAACAATCATAATCCTGTTGTCGGTTTGAGCCGTTCATTTAAACAGTCCGTAGAAATAGAAAAACAAATATTTAAGGTATTGGCGGATTTGATTACAGGTAAAGGATCGGTGAAGGATGTTTCGGGTCCTGTAGGTTTGGTAACGATTGTGGATCAGGTATCCCGAACCGGGATTTTCAATATGCTGTACCTTATGGCTCTTTTGAGCCTGAACCTCGGTTTGATAAATATTTTGCCTTTCCCCGCACTTGACGGCGGGCGTATACTTTTCGTATTCATACGTGCTGTTACGGGAAAGGTAATTACAGATGAAATCGAATCAAAATTTCATTTTGCAGGAATTATGATTTTATTTATGTTCATGATCCTTATAACCTTTAAGGATATAAAAACACTCATCACAGGCTGATGAAGAGGAGCATATGAGAAAAATTACCAAAAGCGTTATGTGCGGAGATGTGCAGATAGGGGGAAACGCTCCTGTCTCCATACAGTCCATGACAAATACCGATACCCGAAATGTCGAAGCCACCTTGGCGCAGATAAATGCCTTGCAGGAAGCCGGCTGTCATATAGTCAGACTTGCGGTGCCGGATATGCATGCTGTCGAGGCATTTGCGGATATCCGGCGAAGGACGGAGATTCCTTTGGTTGCAGATATACATTTTGATTACAGACTTGCAATTGCCGCTATCAATGCGGGTGCTGACAAGATTCGCATAAATCCGGGGAATATAGGAAATGACGACAGGGTCTCGGCTGTTGTAAGTGCCGCCAAATTTCGTCATATCCCAATCCGCATAGGGGTAAATTCAGGCTCTTTGGAAAAGGAAATTATTGAAAAATACGGCAGCGTAACCTCGGAAGGCTTGGCTGAAAGTGTTATAAATACAGTTCGTCGAATAGAGAATATGGATTTTGACGATATAGTTGTATCTGTCAAGTCGTCTGATGTGCTTATGAATTATCAGACATGTTTAAGAGTATCGGAACTTACAAAATATCCTATTCATATAGGTGTTACAGAATCGGGAACGCCGGGAGCCGGTACTGTGAAATCATCTGTCGGAATAGGAGCACTGCTTCTTGCCGGAGTCGGCGATACAATACGAGTATCTCTTACAGGAGATCCCGTCGCCGAAATACCTGTAGCCAGAGAAATTTTGAGATGCACCGGACATTTTGACTGTGGTATAGAATATGTCTCATGTCCCACCTGTTCCCGTTGCAGGACGGATTTGCCCGCAATTACCGAAGAGCTTAAAAGCAAATTGGAATCAACCGAAAAATCCATGATAGAAAAAGGAAGACCGAAACTGACCGTCGCAGTGATGGGATGTGCCGTAAACGGTCCGGGAGAATCAAAGGCTGCGGATATCGGAGTTGCCTGCGGAGACGGCAGGGGAGTTATATTCAAAGGTGGAAAGATACTGACCTCTGCTCCGGAAAATGAAATAGTTGATATCATGGTTAAGGAAATTATAAAAAATATATAGAATAATTTATGGTATTATTAATTTAAGTGGAAGTTTGTCCGGAAAGGAGGCATGAATATGTTTGAAAGCTTTGGAGATTTCATGCAGTCGCAGACCTTTATATGGGTTGTATTGATTGCGGTATTCGGAATAATAGAAGCATTTACACTGGGATTGACTACCATATGGTTTGCAGGCGGAGCATTGGTCACGTCGCTGATATCGCTTGTGACGGATAATTTTATGGTGCAGGTGCTCGTGTTTTTGCTCGTATCTCTCGCATCGGTATTTTTCGTAAGACCCTTGGCTAAAACCAAATTCAATAACAAGCTCATTATGACAAACGTGGATGCTCTTGTAGGGAGTATAGGAAGAGCAAAATCCGTTATTACCAAAGATGAAGCGGGAACCGTCAGGGCAGACAACAAGGATTGGACTGCAGTGCTTGCAGACGGCTCCGAGTCCGTTGCAGCAGGTGAAGATGTAAAAGTTATAGAAATCAGAGGCGTAAAGCTTGTTGTAAAAAAGGCTTAGTTACAGTTATATCAATCAGTAAAAGTAGGCATTAGCATATATTTATATTGAAAATACACGTTTTTCTGTAAAAAAGAAGTGTAAATACCCATTGCTCCGTCAATATACAGCCAAGTGGCAGGATGGGCAATTTTACTGCTGTGAGATAATTAAATATAATATATTATAATAACAGAAAGGAGAATGGGATGATATCGACTTTACTGTTGGCAGTCATTGTAATCGTCATTGTTGTTGTAGGTTTAGGCATAGCGTTGATTTCAAAATGAATATTTCAAGGAGAGCTTGAAAGGTTAAACCGTTTATTATTGCAATTGTCATTGTTGTTGCAGGTTTAGCTGTAGCGCCGGTTTCTAAATAAATATTTTTAAGGAGGAATTGAAAAAATGATACCGTTTATAATCGCAATTATAGTAATAGTTATAGCATTTTTAGTTGTAAATATAAGAATAGTGCCGCAGGCAAATGCCTATGTAATCGAAAGATTAGGTGCTTACAACGGGACATGGAATGTAGGTCTTCATGTAAAGATTCCTTTGATTGACAGAATTTCAAAGAAGGTTTCTTTGAAAGAACATGTTATAGATTTTCCGCCTCAGCCTGTTATTACGAGAGATAATGTAACCATGGAAATAGATACGGTAATATATTTTCAGATTACCGATCCCAAGCTCTTTGCATACGGCGTTGCAAATCCTATGTCGGCTATAGAAAATCTGACTGCAACCACTCTGAGAAATATAATCGGTGAGCTGGAGCTCGATGAATCTCTAACGAGCCGTGAAATAATCAACTCAAAGATTCGTGTCGTTTTGGATGAAGCTACTGATGCATGGGGGATAAAGATTAACCGTGTTGAGGTAAAGAACATAGTTCCGCCTCGTGATATACAGAATGCCATGGAAAAGCAGATGAGAGCCGAGAGAGAAAGAAGAGAGGCTATTCTCATTGCAGAAGGCGAAAAAAAATCTGCAGTGCTCAGAGCGGAGGGAAGCAAGCAGGCTCTGATACTTGAAGCGGAAGCCAGTAAGCAATCTGCTATACTTGAAGCGGAAGCGACTAAACAGGCAGCCGTACTCAAAGCTGAAGGTGAAGCGGAAGCTATCAGACTTGTGCAGCAGGCTACGGCGGACGGTATACGCATGATAGTGGAATCCAATCCTACGGATCAGGTTATTTCGCTTAAAGGCTTGGATGCGTTTGCAACGGCAGCAGACGGACAAGCGACAAAAATTATAATTCCGTCGGACATACAGGGACTTGCAGGACTTGCGACAAGTGTAAAGGAACTTGTAAAAAGCTAAGTCTCACAAAAGCCTTATTTCGCATTGAAAGGGCAGGGGTATAAAATGCGAGCGTACAATCCGGTTATTTATATAAGCTTTATGTAGTCTTTAGAGCTTTATTTATTCCGGATATAATATTTTGAAGACGCAATCGCATATTCAATGGCTGATGTTATATGGAATGAGCCTTTCAGGGCAATATGGATGAAAAACAGTTATGAACAGATTTTTTGAAGAAAATATCAGCTGGGATAAACTCGCTCCTCATGGAAGGAGCGAGTTTGTATTTGGCTTGGAAAGTGCCAGTCTTTTACAAGAAAGTATGGAACTTGTAATAAAAACAGTTTTAAATTTTGTCGTTCCGTACGGAGATCTTAAAACAATGAGGGACAAACTCTTCAATAAAGTTGAAGGTTTAAAAAAGGTGGATTTCATATTCAGGTACGATGATATGGTTATGAAAGAGTCTGAAATATTGAAGCTGTATATGCCATATCTTATGAATGAAGTGCCTGAGCTTGTTTCTATAGCCAAGACCGTAGATGACAGCTGTATAAAAAAAGAGGACGGTTGTATAGCAATATATCTTCTCGGTGAAGAAAGTGCAAAGCGTTTCAATGATTCCGCAGCTGTTTCCATGCACAGAATTTTTTACGATAAATTTGGAATTCCCGTCAGATTTATTTTTAAGAACAGACACGAGGACTATGACAGAAAGCTCCGACAGCAAAGAGTTCAGGAATCTGAAGAGCTTTCACGCATTATCAGAGAGAGCGAGGAAAAAGCGGAGATTGCAAGGCAAGCGACAGAATCGGGTAAAGCTGTAGGCGAAAATGCAAGAAATGCAGCTTACAATCGAAACGGCAGAGCTGTGAGAAACGCCGTCGCATCGCAGGGACAAGTAGGAGCAAAGCGAAGAAATAACAGATATGAAGGTCCTGTGGAAGGAAACCGAATACTAGGAAAGCCTATAGAAGGGAATATTACAGATATAAAAAATCTGAGAGACGGAAGCAGTAATATAGCTGTCAAGGGAGAGGTTTTCAAGACTGATTCCAAGACGATGAAAAACGGTAAAGTGCTGGTAATGCTGTATTTGACGGACAAGACGGATTCTATCTGTGCCAAGATGTTTGTTTCCGAAAAAAAAGCGGATGACATAGCCGACAATATTAAAAAAGGTTCATATGTAAAAATAAAAGGTTCCTGTGAAAATGACAGCTTTGAAAAAATGACGGTGTTAATGGCTGAAAGCATAGAGCTGGCTGATAAGCCAAAACGTGAGGATACCTGTGAAAGAAAGCGTGTTGAGCTTCATGCGCATACAAAGATGAGCCGGTTTGACGGGCTTTCAGAGGTCAGGGATCTCGTCAATACTGCAAAAGCATGGGGTCATCCGGCAGTAGCGGTGACAGATCATGGAGTTGTGCAATCGTTTCCCGATGCGGCAAAGGCGGCAGGCGGAGACATAAAGATTATTTATGGAGTTGAGGGTTATCTTGTCAACGACACGATAGATGCTCAGGGAAATTTGGATTATAAGTCAAATCCGTCCTACCATATTATATTGATAGCAAAGAATCAGACGGGACTTAAAAATCTCTATAAGCTCGTGTCACTTTCCTACCTATATTATTACTATAAAAAACCTCGTATTCCGAGATCGGAGCTGATCAAACATCGTGAGGGTATTATAATCGGTTCCGCCTGCGAAGCCGGAGAGGTTTTCAGAACCATGACGGCGGGAGGCTCCGATGAGGATATCATGCATACTGCGGAATTTTATGATTATCTTGAGATTCAGCCTCGAAGCAACAACATGTTTATGTTGGAAAAAGGAACGGTCGGCAGCGAAGAGGAGCTTTTGGAGTACAATCGCAGGATCCTTTCCATTGGACAGAAAATGAACAAGCTTGTGGTTGCTACCTGTGATACACATTATATAGAGCCGGAGGACTATATTTACAGAAATATAATTCAGGCTGCGCATGGATATAAGGATTTCTCCGACAGACCGTCGCTTTACATGAGAACTACGGATGAAATGCTTGAAGAATTTTCATATCTCGGAGCGGAAACGGCGGAAAAGGTTGTCATCGATAATACAAATGCCATAGCGGACATGGTTGAGGTTTTGCAGCCTGTACCTAAGGATCCGTTCCCACCTAAGATAGAGGGTTCGGAGGAAAGATTGCGCAGCCGTTGTTATGAAAAAGCACACAGCATATACGGAGACCCTTTGCCCGACTTGGTTAAACAGCGGCTTGACAGAGAACTGGATTCAATAATAGGCAACAATTATTCAGTGATGTATGTTGCAGCGGAGATGTTGGTTCAGAAATCTATGGACGACGGTTACCTTGTAGGCTCAAGAGGTTCGGTAGGTTCTTCGTTTGCAGCGACTATGGACGGCATAACGGAGGTTAATCCGCTGCCGCCGCACTATGTCTGCCCCAATTGTAAAAATTCCGAATTTATGGAAAACCGGGGCTATGACTGCGGTGTAGATATGCCGGATAAACTGTGCCCTGTCTGCGGTACCAGATATAAAAAAGACGGATTCAATATTCCTTTTGAAACATTCTTGGGTTTCGAGGGTGATAAGGAGCCTGATATCGACCTCAATTTTGCGGGAGAATATCAGGCTACCGCACATAAATATGTAGAAGAAATATTCGGAGCTGAAAATGTATTCAAGGCCGGAACCATTTCCACGGTAAAAGATAAGACAGCTTTAGGCTATGTGCGAAAATACTTTGAAGAGAGACATGCTTATGTCAATAAATGTGAAATGGAGAGACTGGCTCTCGGCTGTACGGGAGTTCGCAGTACGACCGGTCAGCATCCGGGCGGCATAGTAATAGTTCCGGAGGGACATGAGATTTATGAATTTTGTCCTGTAATGCATCCGTCCGAGGGTAAGGTTAAGGATATAATAACCACTCATTTCGACTACCATAAAATAGATAAAAATCTGCTCAAACTTGATATACTCGGTCATGATGTGCCTTCAATGATACGTATGCTCCAGGATATGACCGGCATAGCACCTGATGATGTGCCCTTGAGCGATGAAAAAGTAAATAAGATATTTTTGGGATGCGAAACACTTGATATCAAGGCGGAGGACTACAGGCAAAAGCACGGAACCTTCGGGATTCCCGAATTCGGTACGAGCTTTACCAGACAGATGCTCGACGATACCAAGCCTGAAAAATTCTCTGCACTTGTAAGAATAGCCGGATTTTCTCACGGCACAGATGTATGGATAAACAATGCTCACGATTTTATACTCAGCGGTGAGGCTACCATGGATGATGCCATAGCCACTCGAGACGATATAATGAATTATCTCATAGAAAAAGGTTTGCCCAAGCAGGACGCATTCAGCATTATGGAGCATGTAAGAAAGGGAAAAGGTCTGAAAGAGGAGGAAGTTTCACTTATGCAGAAATATTCCGTACCGGAATGGTATATAGAATCATGCAGACGCATAAAGTATATGTTCCCCAAGGCTCATGCGGTGGCATATGTAATGATGTCATATCGAATTGCATATTTCAAGGTATATTATCCTCAGGAATTTTATGCAACGTATTTCACAATGAAGGTGGATTTTTTTAACTCTGCAGTGATAATGAAAGGTATGGATGCCGTTACGGCAAGAATGGATGCTATAAAGCTTGCCGGAGATGAAGCATCGAACAAGGAAAAAGATGAATATATAATCTATGAGGTTGCATACGAGATGTATGCAAGGGGCTATGAATTTCTGCCCGCAAGGCTGGGACATTCCAAAGCGTTAAAATTTTTTGTGGAGGACGGCAAGGTCAGGCTGCCGTTCAGAGCTTTGGAGGGAATGGGCGAAACGGCTGCCGGAAGTCTGGTTGAAGAATACGAGAAGCAGTATTTCAGTTCAATAGAGGATATGATGAGCAGAACTTCGGTTAATTCTTCGAATATCGATATTCTCAGACAGCATGGAGTTTTGGAAGGAATTCCCGATTCGGATCAGATGAACTTGTTTTCTATGTTGGGTTAGAACATTTTTGAAATATAAGTTTTCAAAAAATGAAATTTAGAAATTTTTATTTCAAAAATGTTACCGATATGATACTATAATATCGTAATATATAAAAAAGTAACTGTTGAAAAATGGTATACAGTTATTTTTAAAGATATGAGGAGAAAATAATTTAAAAGTGTAAAAGGAGTTGGAAAATTATGTCAAGATCGAAAAGGAAGCTGTTAGCAATCGTGTTGACTTTTACTTTGATCTGCACATTGATGCCGAACATGTCATTCTCAACGGATGAAGGCGTGATTTCGGATGAACCTGCGCAGACGGAGGAAGTTACGACACAGGAAGATTCCATTATCGATGAATCGGAACAGTCCGACACTGATTCGAATATCGATGCCGACGCCGCTCAGGAAGATCCCGATGCGGATAAAGGCGAGACCGGAATCGACGAATCGGAACAGCCTGAAAATTCCGATGCCGGAGAAGCGGAAACGGAAAAGCCTGATTCTGATGACGGAGCATTGACTGAAGGTAATGGAAATGCTGAACCGTTAGAAGCAGACAAGGAAACCGTAAATATGCCGGCTGCCGTATTTGAAGGCAGAGCCGGAGATATTTCAGTAAATGCGGATGCTGCCGAAGGAGTATTCCCTGCAGAAACAAGCATGTCCGTAAAGCCGGTATCGGCAGCTTCAATCAAAAGCATAGCTGAAGGACTCACCTCTGAAGATTCCGAGGTGGTCGACATCAAGGCTGTAGATATTACATTCACCGACAAGGACGGAAATGAGATTCAGCCGGCAAGCATTGAAGGACTGAAAATTGTACTCAATGCGGACAGCAAGGTAGAGGGATCCGCTCATGAGCTGATTCATATAGTGGATGCTGAAAATGCAAAGATTGTAGAAGCTGCAAAGGTTGATGAGGACGGTGCAAGCTTCGTAGCCGAGCATCTCTCAATCTATGCCATTGTTGGAACCCAGGTAAAACCTAACAAGCCTGAAATAAAGGTGAGAAGAACATATAATTTCTATGTTGATACTCAGCTTGTCGCTTCGCAGATTGTAGTGAACGGAGATTCTCTGATTAAGCCTGCTGCACCGGAAAAGGACAATCTCAGGTTTGTAGGCTGGTATACCGATGATACGGCAACAATGTCACAGGTATTCGGCGTTATCAATGACATTCCTGAAAAAGCCGATAAGGATGAGGTTGTAAATCTGTATGCGAGATTTGCGGGAGCATACAGTGTAACCTTCCACAGAGAAGACGGAACGGTTATCCGTATCAAGACCGGAAATACCGGTGAAACTATAAATGTAAGCGATGTCACTTATGATGTAGGAAGTACGAGAGCCGTTGTGGGTTGGAGTCTGACAAACGGCGGAAATGACTCGATAGGTGACACTATATCCATAGCCGAAGCAAATGTGGATTTATATCCCGTAATAAAGGAAGTTTCGTGGGTTGTATTCCATTCAAATGATGAAAATGGTACAAGTGCTACCCCTACATTACCGATATACGTTCTGCCGGGTCAGAAAATCGGGAATGTAAATGATCCTACAAGATATGGATATACATTTATAGGCTGGAACACGGAGAAGAACGGAAACGGTACATGGTACAACAGAGCGGGTTCGCCTAATCTTTCCGATATCAGCATTGAACACAATATGGATCTCTATGCACAGTGGAAGGGTGCACAGGTAAAATACAAAGTTCTTTACTGGTGGCAGAATGCGGATGATGATGAATACACTCTCCATGAGACTCAGGAATTATCGGGAGAGTCCGATAAAATGACAGATATTCGTCCTTCGAACAATAAATATAATTATTTTCATTTGAGCAAGCCTGTCGTTCAGCAGAAGATAAAATCTGACGGTAATACGGCGGTAGATGTTTATTATGACAGAAATATATATCAAGTTAGATTTTATGAGTATCATAAGAAACTGTTTTCAGGTAGTTGGAAAATAATCCCGAACTTGACCATATCTGCAAGACACGGTAAGGATGTAAGCAATCAGTGGCCGAGCAAGAGATATCCGAATCAATATCCGGCTATGTGGAAGACCACTGAAGGCGGGAATATATATCAGCCGAATATAGGCACCATGCCTACAAAAGATACCAATTTCTATAAAATGGATTCAGGTAGTCATTATACATTCAGTACAGGCTTCTATCTTGAAACTCTTGACGGAAAAAAAGATATACTGACATATATAGATACTTTTAGTTATCATTCAAATCTGAGATCCACGGATGAAGATCTCTATGGTATAAAGGGCTTCAAGGCAATAATACCTACGCATAGATTTGCTTATACCTGGAAATACGGCGGTAAATCGTACTATGGATGGCAGTTCTACTATAACAGAGAAAAATATCCTCTTACTTTCTATAACGGTGAGGAAACTCTGAAGAGTGAGTCCGTATATTATGATGCGGATATAAGCCGCAAGGCGGACGGACTTGTACTTAATGCTCCTGCAGGAGCTGAAGGCTATGTTTTCGCAGGCTGGTATGACAATGCGGAGCGTGCGGGCAAGCCGTTCGATTTTGCAGGAAAGAAGATGCCTGACGGAGCCGTCAACTTCTATGCGAAGTGGGTTCCTCCTACAGTGACTGTAAGCTTTGATTCGGAAAACGGACATCCGGATTATCCGTCTCAGACTATAGCCGTAAATACAAGTGCCGTTAATCCGGGAGATGTTTCCAGAAACGGATACCAATTTGCGGGCTGGGTTGATGAATCGGGAAGACCTTTCAACTTCAATTCTCCTGTTACTCAGGACATGACGCTTCATGCATCATGGCTCAGCAACTCCGAATTCATGGTTGTATATGATGCGGCCGGCGGAACGATTACAGTTCCTGTCGACAATCACAAATATGTTGATAATGCCGAGGTAAAGGTATTGAAGCCTACAGAAGCCTTGGGCGAAAAATATTTCCACGGATGGAAGATTCAAGGTAAATCCGAGGTGTATACACCGGGCTCCACATTCAATCTGAAGTCCGCAGATACCGTTGGAAATATTCTTACCCTTGTAGCTGTATATGGAAATCCGCCTGAAACGACATCCATTATATATGATCCGGGTACGGGAAACGGTTCAAAGCGGACCATAAACGGTTTGGAAAATAATGCGGACTATATCCTTATGAGTTGTGAGGATTTGGGATTCAGCAAGGAAGGCTCTTGCTTTACAGGCTGGAAGGATCAGGACGGATATCTTTATGATGCAGGTGAGGTTTTAGCTCTCAACAATTCGGGAGGACATATAAATAAGGTAACGGCTCAGTGGGCTGCGAAGAAACATATCACCGTGAAAGCGGGCAGCGAGACCTTTACTTATGACGGCAAATCTCATGCAGCTGCGGCAGTTATCGTTTCCAACACTTTGACTGAGGACGGACATACTTATACTGTTTCAGGATATAAAGCTGAAGTTGCCGACGGAGCAGCAGGCAGCATAAAAGCTCAGGATGCCGGCAGCTATGCTGTAAATGTTGTAAAATCGGGAACTGTTAAGGTTGTTGATGAAAACAATTCCGATGTAACATATAAGTTCACAGTTGATACGGTAGACGGGCAGATAACTGTAAACAAGAAGGATGTACATATTGAATCGGCTTCAGCATCCAAGCCTTATGACGGAACGCCTCTTACCAAAAATGAGGTTACGGGCGGAGAAGGCTTTGTAAGCGGTGAAGTTGTTAATATCCGTGCAACAGGAAGCATAACCGACTTCGGTACAACTCCTAATACCATTGAATATAAGAAGAATCCGAGCTTCAAAGCAGGTAACTACAATATCAGCGAGAAGCCGGGCACACTTGAAATTACTAAATTTACAAATGCCGTAGAAGTTAAGGCAAAGAGCGCTGAAAAGGTTTATGACGGTAAGCCTTTAAGCAAAAACGGCTTTGACGTGACAGGTATGGAAGCTTTGCCGCAAGGATTTAAAGTAACTGCCGATGTTTCGGGAAGCATAACCGATGTCGGAACCGTAAATAACGTGATTTCAAATATAAAAATCCATAAGGGTTCCAAGGATGTTACATCATGGTTTGCAAATATTACGGGAACTGACGGTATTCTGAGGGTTACACCGAAAACGGTAACCTTAAAATCGGAATCCGCTACAAAGCAGTATGACGGTAAGCCTTTGACAAACAGCAAGGTTACGGGGGCTGACGGTTTTGTTGCAGGTGAAGTTGCCAATGTAAGAGCCATAGGCTCAAGAACAAAGGTAGGTTCTGCGGAAAATACGATTACATTTGAAAGAAAAGCTAATTTTAAAGAAAGTAATTATGTAATAAATTACAGACCGGGTACGCTCACAGTTACAAAAACGGATAAAGCCTTTGTTGTAACGGCTCCTACCAAGACCAAGGTATATGACGGCAAGCCTTTAACTGCAAAGACTGCAGAGATCAGCAAGCCGGAGGGTTTTGAAGCTTATACCGTTGAGGTTGATATTGAAGGCAGTGCCTTAAACGTAAGTGACGGTTCGGTTGCCAACGTTATAAAATCCGTTGTTATAAAGGATGCATCCGGTGAAGATGTAACAAGCGAATTTAATGAAATCAGAAAGAACAACGGTACTTTGACCGTTACAAAGAGAACCGTTACTCTGACTTCCGAGTCGGCAACGAAGCCTTATGACGGAACTGAACTGTCAAGACCTGTCGTAACAGTAACGGGCAAAGGTTTTGTGGAAAGTGAAGTTGATGCCGACAGCATAAAAGCGACCGGAAGCATCACAAATGTAGGATCCGTAGCGAATACAATCGTATTTACAACGCTCGGAAACTATATAGCTGAAAATTATAGTGTTACTAAGAACGAGGGAATTCTTGAGATAACTCAAAACCTCGCAGTAATAAGGGTTAAGGCTGCCGATGCTGAAAGAATTTATAACGGCGTCCCTCTTACAAAGCCTGAAGCCGAGGTTACAGGTGTTCCTGACGGATTCACTTCTACTTATGTTGTAAGCGGCAGTGCTACAAATGTGGGAGATGATCAGACAAATGCCGTAACGGAATTTAAAATTTTCAAGGACGGCGTTGATGTAACAAATCAGTTTAACGGAATAGAAAAGGTACCGGGAAAACTTATTATAAAGCCGAGAACCGTACATTTGAAATCGGAAGGTGCTACAAAGCCTTATGACGGAACGGCTTTGACAAGACCTGCAGTAAGCATTACAGGTGACGGATTTGTTAATAACGAAGCTTCCGCAGCTGCCACAGGTACAATCACATTTGTAGGGGAAACTGTCAATACTATTGAAGTAACTGAAAATACAGGCTTCAAAGCCGCAAACTACAATATAGATAAGACTGAAGGCAAACTTATAATAACAGCTTCAGATAATCAGGTTCTTATTACAGCTCCTGATAAAACAAAGCCTTATGACGGAACTCCTTTGACTGCAGCTGATGCAGGAAATGCTACGGCAGTTATGCCTGCCGGATTTACAGGCTATACTGTTGAAGTTGTAACATCAGGAACGGTTACCAATGTAGCGGAGGGCGCTGTTGATAATGAAATAAAATCGTATAAGATTTTATCGCCTAACGGAAATGATGTAACAAATCAGTTTGCAAATGTAATGAAGGTAAACGGTAAGCTCAGCATAAGCAAGAGAGAGGTCGAGCTTACGAGCAACAGCGTTGAACGGGTTTACGACGGATCTGAGCTGACAGCTCCCGATGTAACTGTAATAAAGAACTTTGTTGACGGTGAAGTTACCGACATAAGGGCTACAGGGAAAATTACCGAGGTCGGCGAGGTTCCAAATACTATAAAGTATACTCCGGCAGCTAAATTTGATGAAAATAACTACAGTATAGTTAAAAATGAAGGAAAACTGAAAATAACTGCAAACGCAACAGTTATAACGGTTACTCCGAAAAGCGCCGAAAAGGTATATGACGGTCAGGAACTGACTGACAGTGAGTATGATATTGCAGGTCTTCCGAACGGCTTTACCGCAGAGGTAAGCATAGCCGGAAGCATCAAAAATGTCGGCACAACCGATAATACGGTAGTATCCGTAGTTATTAAAAAAGACAATAAAGATGTAAGTGCATATTTCCCTAACATTACAAAAAATAAGGGAGAACTCAAAGTAACTCCTAAGGCTGTTACACTCAGCTCGGGTTCCGCATCAAGAGAATATAACGGAAAACCGCTGACCAAGGCAGGCGTTACGGGCGGAGAAGCTTTTGTACCGGGTGAAGTTGACAATATCAGAGCAACCGGAACTATTACAAATATCGGAACCGTGGACAATACCATAGAGTTCGATAAGAAGACGGGATTTGAAGAAAGCAATTACATTATCACAAAGAGTGTGGGCAAGCTTACAATTACAGCTTCATCTTCTGAAATCGTAATAAATGCTCCGAGCAAAGAAAAGGTTTATGACGGTACTCCTCTTACATCGGATAATGCCGGTCCTGCAACTGTTATAATGCCTGCAGGCTTCGAAAATTACAAAGCCGATGTTACGATGTCGGGAAGCATTACAAATGTTTCAGATTCAATCGACGGTACTGTAGATAATGCTATTACAAATGTAGTTATAAGAGATCCGAACGGCAATGACGTAACGTCCCAGTTCGACAGAATTACTAAGAATGCCGGGAAGCTCACCGTAACAAAGAGAAAGGTTGAACTTAAAACAGGCTCCAGATCCAAGCCTTATGACGGAATGGCTTTGATATATGATAATGTTACAGGCGGAGAAGCCTTTGTAAGCGGAGAAGCGTCGGACTTCCATGCGGAAGGCAGCATTATCGAAGCAGGTGTTGCTGATAATAAACCGATTACATATACAAAGGGTGTAAATTTCAAGCCTGAAAATTATGAAATTACCGAAAGCTACGGAAAGCTGGAAATAACAAAGAGCGAAGTTCCTGTTACCGTTGTTGCAGACAGCGGAACATGGATGTATGACGGACAGTCACATTCAAAGGATACTGCTGCAGTTACAGGTGTTCCTGCAGGCTTTACTTCAAGCTATGTAGTAAGCGGAAGCATCAAGGATGTGGATGAAAGCGGCAAAGCAAATGTAATAACCGAGTTCCATATTCTTAATTCGGATAGTAAAGATGTTACGGGACAGTTCAAAAATATTACCAAGACTGACGGAACACTTGCTGTAACACCGAGAGATGTCAAGCTTACAAGTGAAACGGCATCACAGGTTTATAACGGAAAAGCTCTCAGACGACCTGTAGTAAAGGTTGAAGGAAGTAAGTTTGTAGACGGTGAAGTAAGCAATATTCGTGCTATAGGTGAAATCATCGAAGCCGGAACTGTTGACAACATTATTACCTATGATAAATCATCGGACTTCAAGCCGAGCAACTACAATATTACTGAAACTGTAGGAAAACTTACGGTTACTGCAAATGAAGATGAAATTGTGATTACGACCCACAATAAGTCCAAGGTTTATGACGGTACAGCTTTGAAATCTACAGATGCTGATGAACCGACCGTTTCTTTACCGTCCGGATTTGAAAATTACCGGGTAGCTGTCAAGACTTCCGGAGAGGTCAAAGATGTAAAAGGCGGAGAAGTTACAAATAAAATCGAAAGCTGGACTATAACCAATCCTTCGGGTACCGATGTAACAAATCAGTTTACTCATATTACAAAGGTGGAAGGCAAGCTGAGCATTACACCTAAGCCGGTAACGCTCACAAGCGAGGGCGCAAAGAGACAATATGACGGAACCGAACTTTCAAGACCGATTGTTTCGGGAACTGACGGATTTGTAAACGGTGAGCTTGATGAAGCGAAAGCTACCGGAAAGATTACCGAAGTCGGAAAGGTGAAGAATCCTATAGAATTCAGCCTTAAACCGTCTTTCAGCGAAGATAATTATTCTATTCAGAAGGTTGAAAATTACCTTGAGATAGAAGCAAATTCCTCAGAAATTACCGTAACTGCAAAAGATGCGGAAAAGATTTATGACGGTCAGCCTCTCGTACAGACGGAATATACCGTATCAGGTCTGCCGAACGGATTTATTGCAGAGGTTACTACTGAAGGAAGCATTACGGACTTCGGAACGGAACCTAATGTAGTAAAGAAAGTTGTAGTGAAGAAGGACAATGCTGATGTAACAGATAATTTCAGCAACATCAATAAGCTTAACGGTACGCTCACGATAAACAAGAGAAACGTAATTCTGAAATCCGCAAGTGCGAATAAGGCTTATGACGGAAAGCCGCTGACAGATGCAAATGCATGGGTGGATGCGGCAGGCAATGACTTCGTATCAGGTGAAGTCGACAATATCAGAGCTGTCGGAACTATAACCAAGGTAGGAAGTACACCGAATACTATCAAGTATGATACGAATGCATCGTTCAAGGCGGATAATTATAATATCGTTGAACAGCCGGGTAATTTGGTAATTACAGCCACTCAAGAAGCGGTAATCGTGACTGCACCTACGAAATCCAAGATGTATGACGGAACTCCTCTGAACGCGTCCGATTTCACTGCTGTGGTACAGATGCCTAACGGATATGACAGCTTTAAGGTTGAGGTTACTCTTGCAGGAAGTATAACCAATGCAGGTGATACGGATTCAACAATAGATAATGTAGTTATCAAGAATTCAGACGGAGATGTAGTGACGGATCAATTCAGTGAAATCACTAAGCTTAATGGTAAATTGACTGTTACAAAGAGAAATATTTCGCTCACGAGCGGCAGTGATTCTAAAGCTTATGACGGAACTCCGCTTACAAATTCTGTAGTTACCGAAGAAGGTGACGGCTGGGCAACGGGAGAAGGAGCTAAATATTCTGTAACCGGTACTCAGACATTACCGGGAACTTCGAAAAACGAATTTGAGTACACTTTGAATGGAGGAACTCTTACAGAAAATTACAATATCAGCAAAACAGAAGGAGATTTGACAGTAACGAATCGTACACCTGACGGTGATGATTCCAAGTACAAATATACTATTACAGGTAACAGCGGCGAATTCACCTATGACGGAACCGAACATTCGGTATCGGGCTTCATCGGTGAGGAAAGCGGAAAAATTCCGTTTATCGCATCAAACGGTCTGAGGTACTTTATAAGCGGAGTTAAATCCGAAGCAGCTCAAATCGATGCGGTAGAAAATCTGTCCACTGCTATAAATAAAGACAATCTCAAGGTAGAAGATGAAGCAGGAAATAATTTGACCGAACAGTTCAACATCACCGTTAATCCGGGTCATTTGACTATAAAGAAGAGAGAGGCTGTCTTTACCGGAATGAGTGCTTCAAAAGTTTATACCGGAGATGTGATTGAAATTACCGATATAACGGCAAGCGGCTTGCTCGACGGTCATAAGTCCAATGTTAAATACAGTGCAAAGGGCACGGTACCGGGCGAATATATCGGAAGCTTTACTCCGGATAAAAACCTTATAAAGATTAAGGATGCGGCTGACAATGATGTAACTAAGAACTACATCATAAATACGGTTGAAGGAAAACTTACCATTACCGATAGAGGCGGGGAGAATGACCCTAAATTTGAAATCTCAATACAGGCTCTCGGCGATACTAAGCAGTATGACGGCAAAGAGCATAAGATTTCAGGCTTTGAAAATGAAACCGGCGGAGTTGTAGAAGTTATCTTTAAGGGTAAAAAATATTCCGTAAAAGGATTTACTTCAACGGCAGCTGCAACGGATGTTTCTGAAATTCCTACCGTTATATCGGGAGCTGATACTGCCAAGGTATTTGATGAAAATAATATTGATGTAACAGCTCAATTCAATGTAACTGCCAAGCCGGGAGTTCTCAAGATAACGAAGAAGCCGGTAAGCTTCACGGGTGAGATTGCTGAAAGGATATTTACAGGCGAAACCTTTGTACTCAGCAATGTAACAGTTGACGGACTTTTGGAAGGACATACTTCAAATGTTGTAGCCAAAGCATCAGGTTCCGCTCCTAATACCTATGAGGGAACGATAACCCCTGCGGCTGAAGTTAAATTGATGAACGGCTCGATAGATGTTACCGGAAACTATAGCATTACTACTACGCCGGGCAGATTGATTGTCAAGCCTCGTGGAGGTCAAGGCGGGGATAATTACAAAAAATATGATTTAACGATTAAAGCAAAGAGCTTAGAAACTGAGTATAATGGAGAAGTTCAGACAGTAGAAGGCTTTGAAAAGCTTGAATTTACATTGAAACTCGATGAAAGCGGAAATCTGATCAGCTTAAATGATGAGTCTACACCTGTCACAAAAGAATTTAAATTCCGTGTTGAAGGTTTGACAGCTATGGCTTCAGGCAAAAACAAGGGTAAATATGACAGTGTTCCGCAAGGAAATCCTGTTGTAAGGGATGAAGCAAACAATGATGTTACCGAATCCTTCAATATAAAGCTTGAAAACGGATTGTTGAATATCAAGCCGAGAAAAGTTGTTTTGACAAGTGCAAACCACACTAAGCCTTATGACGGTACTCCTTTGACAAACGGCGGAGCACCATTGAAAGAAGAAGGCTGGGTAGGCACCGAGGGTGCGGAATACCTGTTCACAGGTTCACAAACTGAAATGGGAACATCAGATAATACTTTCAATATATCAAAGGCTAAAGAAAATACGGATCTTGACAACTATGATATTCAGAAAGTATACGGTAAGCTGACAGTTACGGAGGAAGAAGGAAGAACTCCGGGAACGCCGAGCAATCCTAACCCTTCAAATCCGCCGAACCCGCCTACGGATATCACTGATGACGAAACACCTAAGGGTGATAATCCGGGAGAAAACACTATAGTGGATTATCCTGATACACCTGCAGTCGATATCAATGACGGCGATGTGCCTAAGGCAATTGCGCCTGTGACCGTTGCAGAGGAATATGTACCTAAGATTTCATTGGGTAAAAACGGACATACACTTCCTCAGACAGGTCAGAATTTCTGGCTCATAGAGCTGCTCGTTATGCTGGGTATGGCAACAAGCTTTGCAGGAAGTATATTTATTGTAAGATCACGCAAAAAAGGAAAAGCGGGATCTGAAACAAAATAGTCGCATTTAAGTTGGAAAACTGCAAATTGCTTATGCGTTAAAATTGCAATTACTTATATCTTGATAAAAGTTAAGTTTTGTGATATTATTACTAAAGTAAATGATACTTTGATAATTCAAAGAGTGGGGAACTGCCCCACTCTTTGTCTGTTACTAAGGCAAAAATCGGGTGATTTATGGCAAAGAATAAGATAAAAGAATTTGTGGAAGAAACACTCAAGGACTTCTTGAGTGAAAATGATTTAGAGCTTTTTCTCGTAGAATATGTGAAAGAGGGCAAGGAAAAAACTCTCCGTGTATTTATAGACAAGCCGCCTCTTGAAAACGGGGAAGAACGATATGTAAATATATCCGAATGTGAGTTGGTGAGCCGTTTCCTAAGCGAAAAGCTGGATGAAGAAGATCCTTTGAAGGAGCAGTATACTCTCACGGTATCGTCTCCGGGAATGGATCGTCCGCTTATACACGATAAGGATTATGTCAGGTTTGCAGGGAAGCTTATAGATATAGGATTTTATAAAGCCGTAAACGGAGAAAAAACATTGACGGCGGAGCTTTTAGGCAAGCAGGAGGATATTATTTCCGTTAAATGTGAGAATGATGAGGTGTTGAATATACCTCTCAAGGATATAGCTACTGTCAAATTGGCAGTTATATTTTAGGAGGTTAAGCTGATGAATAATGAATTTATCGCAGCGGTTGAAGAGCTGGAAAAAGAAAAAAACATTTCCAAGGAAATGCTTATAGATGCCATAGAATCCGCTTTGGTATCTGCATATAAGAAGAATTACGGCAGTTCTCAGAATGTACGCGTAAATATAGATCGCTCGACAGGTGATATAGACGTATATATGCGTAAAGTTGTAGTAACTGATGAGGAGGTTATGGATGAATATTCGGAGCTTACTTTGGATGAAGCTCATGAAATAGATCCTAATCTCAAGATAGGAGATGTAATCGAAAATAAGATAACACCTCGTGATTTCGGACGAATTGCCGCTCAGACAGCCAAGCAGGTCGTCGTGCAGAGAATACGTGAGGCTGAAAGAGGTATAATATTTGATGAATTTTTCAGTCATCAGGGAGAAATTGTTACAGGTATAATTCAGCGTATAAATAACGATACCGTTTTTATAACTGTTAACGGTGCTGACGGCATACTTGCGGCTTCGGAGCAGGTTCCCGGCGAAAGCTACCCTGTAAACTCACGTCTCCAAGTTTATATAATGGATGTAAAAAAGACTACCAAAGGTCCTCAGATTTACCTTTCCAGATCTCACCCCGGACTTGTAAAACGCTTATTTGAGCGTGAGGTTCCGGAAATCGGAGAAGGTATAGTGGAAATTAAGAGCATAGCCCGTGAAGCGGGTTCTCGAACCAAGCTTGCAGTTTCAACATCAGAACCTGATATTGACGCCGTAGGCTCATGTGTGGGTCAAAGAGGCATAAGAGTTCAGGCTGTTGTGGATGAACTTTTCGGTGAAAAGATAGATATCATAAACTGGAGTGAAGATCCGGCGGAGCTGGTAAAAAGCGCTTTAAGTCCGGCAAAAGCAAAGTATGTATTTATGAATGAAGCTGAAAAATCCGCAGTAGCAGTAGTTCCCGATTATC
The DNA here is from genome assembly GCA_052169645.1 of Anaerovoracaceae bacterium. GTDB lineage: Bacteria > Bacillota > Clostridia > Peptostreptococcales > Anaerovoracaceae > JAIKWW01. The sequence continues at coordinate 10,682 of JBQNCA010000002.1, read as the reverse complement.
AGCTTTCTCTCGCCATCGGCAAGGAAGGTCAAAATGTAAGACTTGCTGCAAAGCTGTGCGGTTGGAAGATAGATATTAAGAGTGAGATGCAGTTTGAAGAGGCAGGAGGCTTTGCAGCATTTGAAGCGCAAATAAACGAAGGCTCGGAGACTCTTCATGATTACAGCGATGAGATTTCGGAGATATCGGAAGCGGAAGCTTTTGAATCCGAATATGCTGAAAATTCAGGGAATGATGCGGCGCAAGCTATTGAAGCCGATGATGACGGTATCGTTTATATGGACGATTCAGCCGAGGCTTGATTATGGTGAAAAAGAAAATTCCCATGCGCAGATGTGTGGGATGCATGGAATCAAAACCTAAAAAAGAATTGATAAGGCTGGTCAATACTGATGAAGGTCCGGTGTTGGACGTTCACGGGAAGGCTCAAGGCAGAGGCGTTTATCTGTGTAAAAACAGCGCTTGTTTTGCAGCTGCAAGAAAAAAGCGCAGTATAGGACGCAGTTTGGGAATAAATATTTCTGAGGAACGTCTCGACAAGATGTTCGAGGAGCTGGCTGCATATGAAAAGAAGCAAGACTGAAAGCTACCTCGGCTTTGCGAGAAAAGCAGGTAAGGTGGTATCGGGATATCACAAATGTTTATACATGCTAAGTAAAAAAAGTGTAAAGCTTATAATATTGGCTGACGATGTGTCGCAGAATACAAAGGATAAGTTTTTTCATCAGTGCGAAAAGTCGGGTATACCCTGCGTTTCATTCGGAACAATAGAGAGTCTTTCTCAGGTGACATCAAATGACGGCAGAGGTGTATACGGAATTACCGATGGAGGCTTTGCTCAGGCAATAATAAAGGAGATCTACAATGATTGATTAGCAGAGACACGTTTACAGGAGGTGCGTTTATGGCAACTAAAGTATATGAATTGGCAAAGGAGCTCAATATATCAAGTAAAGAAATGATAGAAAAGCTGAACAGAATGGGAATCAAAGTTAAAAGTCACATGAATGTGGTAAATGACGTAGATTGTACAGCTGTCAGAAATGTTATGAGAGACAAAGCCAAATCCGATGAAACTACCATAGTGAAGGTGGAAGGAAAGGCTAAAGCCGAACCCGCTGCAAAAAAATCCGATGCGGCAAAGTCGAATACAAAGAAAAATTCCGTCCATGCTGCAAAAAAGACGGAACATTCAAAGAAAGATGCAGTAAATAAAGGGAAATCCGCTCGTGACGGAAAGTCCGCAAACAGAGGTGAAGCGAGAAATGCGAAGCCTAAATCGGATGCAATCAAGTCGGATGCAATCAAGTCGGGTGGAAGCAAGTCGGGCGGAAGAAAACATGACAGAGCTGACGACTCGGCACAGCATCGTCAAGTAAGCGGCAAAGAAAGAAGACCGAGTACGGGCGCTGCTGCAAAATCGGGAAATCAGGGTCAGCAAAAGAGCAACGAACGCAGAAATAAGGGCGGTCAGAATAAAGACAAGCAGACAAATCAGAATAAATCAAAAATTTTGAATATAGCAAAACCTAAGCACTCCGGTAAAAAAGATAAAGAAGCAAGAAAGGCTCAGCGCAGAGAAGATGCGAGAAAGGCGGAAATGGAAGCGGAAGCTATACCTGCAGGAGCTGTAGTTGTAAATGTACCGATTACAGTAAAGGGACTATCCGAGCAGATAGATGTTTCAACATCTCAGCTTATCATGACTCTCATGAAGATGGGAATTATGGCAAATATAAACCAGAATTTAGATGAAGATGTGGTTGAAATACTTGCCGATGAGCTTGGAAAGCAAATTGTAATCGGTTATATAGAAAATGAATCGAGCGAAGAAGGAATAGAGGATTTTGAGGACAGAGAAGAAGATCTCAGACCGAGACCTCCTATCATAACGGTTATGGGTCATGTTGACCACGGTAAGACCTCTTTGCTCGACAGCATAAGAAAGACGAGTGTAACAGCAAGTGAATCCGGCGGTATTACCCAGCATATAGGGGCTTCTGAAATCACATATAAAGATCATCGCATAGTGTTCTTAGATACACCGGGACATGAAGCATTTACCGCAATGCGTGCCAGAGGTGCATATGTTACTGATATCGCTGTACTCGTAGTAGCTGCGGATGACAGTGTAAAGCCTCAGACGATAGAAGCTATCAATCATGCCAAGGCTGCGAATGTTCCTATCATTGTCGCCATAAATAAGATAGACAAGCCGGGTGCGAACATAGATATGGTAAAGAAGGATCTTGCAGATCAGGGTGTCCTCATCGAAGAATGGGGCGGAGATGTAATCTGCGTTCCCGTATCGGCAAAGACAGGTGAGGGACTTGACAATATCCTCGAAATGATTCTTCTGCAGGCGGAGATGCTCGAACTCAAAGCCAATCCGAACAGACTGGGTATGGGTACGGTTATTGAAGCAAGACTTGACAAGCAGAAGGGAGCGGTTGCGACGCTTCTTGTTCTTAACGGCACTCTGCATATCGGACAGGCTCTCGTTGCAGGTAATTGCAGCGGCAGAGTAAAGGCTATGTCGAACTTCAAGGGAAAGAGTATGAAGAAGGCGGGTCCGGCAACCGCAGTTGAAATCCTCGGATTGACGGAGGTTCCTGAAGCAGGTGATCAGTTCAATGCCGTTCAGTCGGATAAAATTGCTCGTGATATAGCTGATAACAGAAAGCTGAAGCTCAGAGAACAGGTTATGCAGAAAAGTTCCGGCGTGACTTTGGAACAACTTTTCAGCCGCATAGAACAGGGCGAGGTGAAGGATCTTAATCTCATCGTAAAGGCGGATGTACAGGGCTCCGTAGGTGCTCTTGTAAATTCATTGGAAAAGCTGTCCAATGAAAATGTTGCAGTAAAGATTATTCATACGGGTGTAGGTACCATAAATGAATCGGATATAATGCTTGCAAGTACCACGGGTGCAATTATTATCGGATTCAATGTCAGACCGAGCGCTGCGGTATCGGCACAGGCGCAACATGAGAACGTTGAAATCCGTACCTACCGTGTAATATATGAAGCTTTGGAAGAAGTGGAAGCAGCTATGCAGGGCATGCTCGATCCTGAATATAAAGAAGAGGTTACAGGTACCGTAGAAGTAAGGAATACTTTTAGGGTTCCTAATGCGGGTACGATAGCGGGCGGTTATGTAACTGACGGAAAGATTGAAAGAAATGTAGATATCAGACTTATTCGTGACGGCATTGTAATACATGAAGGTAAGATTTCATCTCTCAGAAGATTCAAGGACGATGTAAAAGAGGTCGGCAAGGGCTATGAATGCGGCGTAGGAATAGAAAATTATAATGATGTCAAAGACGGTGATGTCATAGAAGCATACAAAACGGTCGAGATAGAGAGAAAGTGATCTTCCCGACAAAGAAGGGACTTTATATGGCTAAGGGGCACAGAGCGGAGAAGCTTGGAGGCGAGATAAAGAGAATAATAGGGAACCTCCTTGTAAAACAACAATTAAAAGATCCTCGTCTTCAAAACGGTATGATAAGCGTATCTGAAGTAGAGGTGAGCAGAGACGGCAGCTATGCCGTTGTATATATAATGGCAATGGGAGAAAATGTAAGTTCTGATGATTCCGTAAATTCCGATATAATAGAGGCGTTTCGCAGAGCTTCAGGCTTTATACGCAAGGAAATCGGCAGAAATGTAAAAATAAGACATATTCCCGAGCTGAGATTTCGAGTTGACACATCCTTGGATTATGCTATGCATATGTCGGAGGTCATAGACAGTCTTAATATAAAAGAATCTGTACATGAATGGGAGGAAAGCGATTATCTTGAAGAAACTGATTCGAGATTGCCTGCTATGAGAGCTATGGCGGATACGCTTATGGCGGCAGATTCCATGTATATATTTTCTCACTATGTAGCCGACGGTGATACCATAGGCTCGGCATGTGCTCTTTGCAGGATGATGCGTGATTTGGGCAAGGATGCTGTAATTCTTATAGAGGATGAAGTTCCCGACAATCTGAAATTCCTGACAGAGGGCTTGATAAAGCATGTTGATGAGGATGAGGAGCTTGAGCGGCGTGATTTGTGCGTGGCGGTGGATTGCAGCAATGCGGAGCGTTTTCCAAAGAGAACGAAGCTGTTTTTTTCAGTGGGAGAAACCACGGCGAATATAGATCATCATATGTCCAACGACAATTTTGCAGATGTGAATATGGTCGATTCCGCAGCTTCCGCGACGACAGAGCTTTTATATGAATTTTATCGCTTTATGAGCCTTGATATAAGCAAGGAGATAGGCGAAGCTATATATACGGGTATAGTTACCGATACCGGAAATTTCCAATATACGAATACTACAAAGAAAACGCATATAATAACAGCAGAGCTTTATGATGCGGGAATTGATACCAAGACTGTCAATATAATTTTGTTTCAGAGCGAAAGAGTGCAGAAGCTGAAGCTGCACTCTATGATTATGGGAAATATGGAAATGTTTTGTGACAACAGATGTTCCATGGCTTATGTCACTCTCGATATGTATGATAAATGCGATGCCAAGACAGATGAGAGCGACGGCATCAACAGTATTTTGAGAGATATAAAGGGTGTGGAGCTTGCCGTATTTTTGCGTGAGAAGAAACCCGGCGAGGTAAAGGTCGGATTCAGGAGCAAGGATTATTTTGATGTAGCAAAGCTGTGTGAGAGGCTCGGAGGCGGCGGACATACGCATGCCGCCGGATGCACGGTGAAAAAAAATATGGAAGAAACTCTTGCTTTTATACGCAGCACGGTAGAGGAAGAAATGCTGAAGCTGGATGCCGGCGATACCGAATTTATAGCTGCGGATGCTTTGCAGAGGAGCTGAGCTTGGACGGGGTATTGAACCTGCTGAAGCCGGCAGGAATGACTTCACATGATGCTGTAGCATCCATACGCCGCCTGTTTCGCACAAAAAAGGTCGGGCATACAGGAACTCTTGATCCGATGGCGGTCGGTGTTCTTCCCGTATGTGTCGGTTCGGCTACAAGAGCCGTGGAGTACTTGGAGTCGGACGACAAAGAGTACAGGTGCGAGCTGCTTCTCGGACTCGGAACGGATACATGCGACATGTGGGGTGCGAATACAGGCGGGATAAAGGCTGCCGCTGCGGCGGACGTTGATGATACGACGATCGGCAAGGCTGCTGTTGCGGACGTTGAAACCGGTGCGAGCGGTGCTGCGGCGGGGAGTGAAGAGTTCATGGCAACCGCCGTAGCTGTTAATGCGGCGGATGTGAGTGAGGCTGAGGTAAGAGCCTGCCTGTGCGATATGGTGGGAGCACAACGGCAGCTTCCGCCGATATATTCCGCAATACGGGTCAACGGGAAAAAGCTCTATGAATATGCAAGAAGCGGGGAAGCTGTGGAAATTAAACCGAGGAACGTTGAAATTTACAGTATAAAACCGATCAGTATTTTTCATGAGCCGGGCAGGATACTGATAGATGTACATTGTTCAAAAGGAACTTATATAAGAAGTCTTTGCAGGGATATAGGCGACAGGCTCGGCTGCGGAGCGGTCATGTCGGAGTTGATAAGAGTGCGAAGCGGAAGCTTCAAACTTGCTGATTCAGTGACCTTTGAGGACATATTCGAAAAAATCGAAGCTGCGGAGCATATAGCTCGTGAAGAAATCATGAGTACCCGCCTCGAGCATCCGCTTCCGAGAGAAGTGGCTGATATGCTTTTACCGGTGGATAAAATGCTTTCAGGCTTCGGCAGACTTAGGCTTTCCGAGACGGAACGGCTCAAATATGTAAACGGCGGTAAGATTGCATTTCGTAACGCTGAATTATTGGAAGAAAATATTATTTCAAAGAAGGACAGATTTTCAAATATTTATCTGGTATACGACAGCGACGATCGTTTCATAGGTACGGCGGCAGCCGATGCCGACAGAAAGATCTATAAAGTCGGCAAGGTATTTGTGCGATGAAAATATTCAGAAGTTTAGATGAAATAGATGATATAGAAAGAACGGTCGTAGCTTTGGGTAATTTTGACGGCATTCATATGGGGCACAGAGCTCTCATAACCGAAGCTGTCAGAATATCAGCTGAAAGAGGATTGAAAAGTGCAATTTTCACTTTCTCCAATCATCCCAAAAATGTTATGTCGGGTGAAACCGTAGTAAAAAACATATTGTATGAGGATGAAAAAGTGGCTCTAATAGAGGAATTGGGAATAGACTACATGTTTTCTCCCGATTTCGATGAAACCATGATGCACATTTCACCCGAGGATTTTGCGGGCAAGCTCCTGCGTGATAAATTCAAAGCGGACATCGCTATATGCGGTTTTAATTTTTCTTACGGCTATAAAGCTGCCGGAAATGCGGAAAGCCTTTGTGAATTCGGAAGAAAAATGGGTTTTGAAACGGTCGTTAAGGAGCCTGTGACTGTAGACGGTGAAATAGTCAGCAGCACTTTGATACGTAAAAAGATTACCTCAGGAGATGTGGAGTCGGCGGCAATGCTTATGGGTAGAAATTATGCCATAAGAGGTGTTGTTGTTTACGGAAATCAGTTAGGAAGAACCATAGGATTTCCGACCTGCAATATTACTATAGACGATTCCATGGTATCGCCGGCAAACGGAGTATATGTGACATATTGTCACGTTGACGGCAAGCGCCGCAACAGCGTTACAAATGTAGGGAACAAACCTACTATAGGGAATTATTCCAAAAACATAGAAACAAATATTCTGGATTTTGATGAAAATATATACGGCAGTGATGTTAGAATAGAATTTCTTAAGCTGATGCGTACTGAAGAAAAATTTAAAGGCATTGAGGAGCTTCAATCTCAGCTTAGAAAGGATGTAAAGTTTGCAAGAAAATATCATAAGCTTCCATGAATAAATTAAAATGAATTTAGAGCTTGTTTTGAAACGGATATATGCTTCAAATGTGTTGACTTTAAAAATTCTCGGATATATACTATAATATGTATGCGGGTTTATACCCGAATTAATCGTTCCGACGGCTGTGTTTTACGACACTCCGACGTTTCACCCGGCTGCCGGAGAATTAAAGCAAAGGAGAAAAAAATGATAGATCAGAAGAAAAAGGCGGAGATTATTGCCGAATATGCCACTCATGCAGGAGATACAGGTTCTCCGGAGGTTCAGATTGCTATCCTTACTTACAGGATAAATGACCTCAACGAGCATCTCAAGATTCATAAAAAGGATCATCATTCCAGAAGAGGATTGCTTAAAATGGTAGGTGAAAGAAGAAATATGCTTAACTACCTTAAAGGCAAAGATCTTGAGAGATACAGAACTCTTATCGCTCGTCTCGGTCTGAGAAAATAAGTTTGATATTTAAGCGGGGTTTGCTTTTGCATGCTCCGCTTTAATATATTTAAAACATTCGGTAATGGATGTTTTTTTACCCGGTCTGCATGTAGGTGATGCATGACTTGAGAATCCGCTTCATCGTACCGGAGGTATTTGCATAAGCTTTTATGCAACGGTCGAGCCGATGAGTCGAATTGTCAAGTCGGGTCACTTCTATGTGGCATTATATTACGGAGGAAATATATGAAATTTGAAAATTATCATACGTTTAGGACTGCAGTCGGCGGCAGGCTTATGGAAATCGAAGTCGGCAAGGTTGCCGAACAGGCAAACGGTGCAGCTGTTGTCAGATACGGCGATACCGTTGTAAGCGTTACGGCTACGGCATCCGCTCAGCCGAGAGAGGATATAGACTTTTTCCCTTTGAGCTGTGATTATGAAGAAAAGATGTATGCTGCGGGAAAAATTCCGGGAGGTTTCATAAAAAGAGAGGGCAGACCTTCGGAAAAGGCTATTCTTTCGGCAAGACTTATGGACAGACCGATAAGACCTCTTTTTCCAAAGGGGTATTATAACGATGTAGTAGTTGTTGCCACCGTTTTGTGTGCGGATAACGACTGTCAGTCCGATATCGCAGCCATGATAGGTTCGTCCGTTGCTCTTGCAATATCGGATATACCGTGGGACGGTCCGACAGGTACCGTTCGTATAGGAAGAGTTGACGGAGAGTTTATTGTAAATCCCGACCTTGAGCAGAGAGAAGTAAGCGATCTCAACATGACGGTTGCAGGTACTGCCGATGCAATCATGATGGTTGAAGCCGGTGCTAACGAACTGCCGGAGGATGTAATCCTTGACGGGATAATGATGGCACATGAAGAAATAAAGAAAATTGTAGAATTTATTTCCGCCATAGCTGAGGAAATCGGAAAAGAAAAAAAGCCCGTACCTGTTCGTGAAATTCCCGAAGAGCTTGAAGAAGCTGTCAGAGCTTTTGCAACAGCCGATATGAGAGCAGCTATTCAGGTATTTGACAAGAGCGGTCGCCAGGAAGCCATGGATCAGGTAGAAGCTGCTACAAGAGAAAAATTTATTGAAGAATATCCCGATAATGCACGAGATATCGAAGATGTTATGTATAAGGTTCGCAAGGAACAAATGAGAGATCTTATACTCAGTGACGGCGTTCGTCCCGACGGTCGTAAGACTACTGAGATTCGTCCTATATGGTGCGAAACGGGCTATCTGCCGAGAGCTCACGGAACCGGACTTTTTACGAGAGGGCAGACTCAGGTTCTCACTGTTGCAACTCTTGGAGCTCCGGGTGAGTCTCAAACTCTTGACGGTATTACCGAGGATACTGAAAAACGATACATACATCACTATAACTTCCCTGCTTACAGTGTCGGTGAAGCTCGTTCTCCGAGAAGTCCGGGCAGAAGAGAAATCGGACACGGTGCTCTGGCGGAGAGAGCACTGCTTCCTATGATTCCTTCAAAGGAAGACTTTCCTTACACTATAAGACTGGTGTCGGAAGTCCTTTCCTCAAACGGAAGTTCATCTCAGGCATCTGTTTGCGGAAGCACTCTTGCATTGATGGATGCGGGTGTGCCTATCAAAGATCCTGTTTCGGGTATTGCAATGGGACTTATAAAAGAGGGAGATAATGTTGCTGTACTTAGTGATATTCAAGGTATGGAAGATTTCCTCGGAGATATGGATTTCAAGGTTGCGGGTACTCGCAACGGTGTAACTGCAATTCAAATGGATATAAAAATTCACGGTATTTCCAGAGAAATTCTCGATACGGCACTCAAGCAAGCTCATGAAGGCAGGGAATTTATACTTCAACAGATGCTCGATGTGATTCCCGAACCGAGAGCCGAGCTCTCCCCTTATGCTCCCCGTATCATAACTATGAAGGTTGATGCCGATAAGATTCGTACCGTCATCGGACCGGGAGGAAAGACAATCAATAAGATTATTTCCGAGACCGGTGTAAAGATGGATATTGATGATGACGGCAACATATATATTGCAGCTCCGGATATGGAATCCGCAAATGCTGCAAAAGCTCAGGTTGAACTGCTGACTGCCGATGTTGAGGTTAACAGGACTTATCACGGTGTAGTAAAGAGACTTATGACCTTCGGAGCATTCATCGAAATACTTCCGGGCAAGGAAGGACTTCTTCACATATCCAAAATGGCGAAGCATAGAGTTGAAAAAGTCGAGGATGTTATGAACGAAGGCGATGAACTTGATGTAATCGTATATGAAATAGATGCTCAGGGCAGAATAAATCTGATGCGTGCGGATTTCAGCGATATAAAGAGAAAATAGTTTTGTAAAATTGCTATAAAGAGTTCCTTCAAAATAGAGTCTATGAACAATAAGCATGCTTTATGCCTCAGGGATTAAAATCAAATGAAAAATCAGATAAGAATTACAGGATAAATCCTGTCGGCGAAGTCGCTGCAACTGTTAAAAATAAACAGCTGCAGCGATTTTCAGCTTTTTGGAAAATAAAAGACTGAATTGTACTCATAAAAATATAGGTCGATGATGATTGAATCTTCTTAAAAAAGATTCAATATAACCAAATTAATACATATATTTATATATCAATCATAATAATCGAATTAATATATCTGTTTATTTATTAATTATATTGAAAAATAATTGGTTTGTGTATATAATTTAAATATAGTTTTAAATTGGTATAAGTTAATTTAACTTATAAAATCAATATTTAATTATATAAAAATTATTATTGATTATTCGAGATGAATTACATTGATAAAAGGTGGTGATAAATAAGGAAACACATATTTATATGAAGTCGGATTGCGGAAGATTCGATTTTTGATAATAACTCACTATTGAGATGATTAAGTATTGTTTGAAAGTATTAAGCTTTAATTTTAAATTTAACAGATGTGAGGTTAAATCTTATGAAAAGGAGAAAAAGAGTACTGTCTATATTATTGACAGTCATGATGGTGATGTCAGCCTTTACAGGAATGACATATACGGTATCGGCAGAGGGAACGTCTGATGTTTCGACGATTACAAATCAGGATACTGTAGATTCGCAGGATAATCAGTCAGCAGATAAAAAGGATGAGGACAATACTTCTTCCGAGTCTGATGTTTCAGATAAAAATGTCGGCGGCTCGGAAGAGAATAATACCGCATCTGAAAATGAGGATTCAAATAAAAATCCTGTCGAAAATGGCGAAGCAAATGCAAATATTAAAGAGAATGAAGCACAGCTTTCGGAAACGCCCGCTCCGGGTAAGCCTTGGAACGGTACAGCCGACAAGTCATGGTACAAGGATGATACTGATTCCTTTAC
>JBQNCA010000001.1:0-183669 GCA_052169645.1 Anaerovoracaceae bacterium | reverse complement strand
TCAATGTTACGAATGCTTAAACATTTATAATATTTTAATCTTTGCCTTCAGCGGCAGTTTACTTTATGCTCTGCAATTGATATTATTTATATAATACAGGCTGAAAAGATCTTTGATTTTATTCATAAACATTATAAGGAGCTTTAACATGGGAAATGAAAGTCAACCCGATAAAAACACACAACAAAAAGGAAAGATTATAATCATCGTTCTGTTTATCGCAGTTCTTGCAAGCGCATTGGTGCTGTTTCTTTCCATTAAACCGAAAATCATTCTGAACGGAGAGCAGCAGATGACTGTCGAACCCGGGAGTGAATTCTCCGATCCGGGCGCAACAGCTGTATTCAACGGTAAGGATATCAGCGATCTTCTTTATTCAAAAGGTCATGTTGACGTCAATAAAATCGGCGATTACAAAATCACTTACAGTTTGAAATACCTTATGAGAACCTTCAGCAAAACTCGAACAGTGACTGTAGCCGATACTGCGGCTCCCGTATTGACATTGAACGGAGCTTCATCCGTTAACATTTTTCTCGGAGACGGATTCATAGAACCCGGCTATAGTGCGATAGACAGCTATGAGGGGGATTTGAGCTCAAAGGTAACTGTTACGGGTGAAATCGATAACAGCACCGAAGGTGATTATCTTCTCAAATACAGCGTTTCCGACAGCTCCGGAAATATTGCGGAAGCAGAGAGAAAAGTCGTCGTAAAGAAAAGACCTGCGCAGGACGAAAGCGTAATCTATCTGACTTTTGACGACGGTCCGAGTTCAAGCGTAACTGCTCAGGATTTGGATATACTGAAAAAGAACGGTATCCCTGCTACTTTCTATATTCTGAATTACAGCCCCGAGCTGCTTCCGATTGTAAAAAGAGAATTGTCTGACGGACATACAGTAGGCATTCACGGATATTCACACGATTATTCACAAATTTATACATCTCCGGATGTGGCAATGGACAATTTTTTAAAGCTCAGAGATAAGCTCTATAACGATACCGGTTATGCGGCATACACCTTCCGCTTCCCCGGCGGAAGTTCAAACACTGTCAGCAGGCGTTACTGTGCCGGCATAATGACACAGCTTTCAGGTATGGTGGAAGCTGCCGGTTACAGCTATATGGATTGGAACGTTTCATCGGGAGATGCCGCAAGCACACCTTTGTCCTCTGACGCTATAGCTGCAAATGTTATAAACGGTTTGAAACCCGGCAGGGCAAATGTGGTTCTGATGCATGATTCGGGTGCAAAAGCTGCGACAACGGCAGCACTTCAACGCATCATAGATTACGGCAATGCCAACGGCTATACTTTCGCATCCATTCCGGAAGGAATGACGCCTATACATCACCCTATAAACAATTAGCATCTTCAAATAAACCGTATTTATTGATGAATGCTTCTCAAACAGCTTTTAAAACTGTCGAGCAGGTATTTAGATGAACAAAAAAAATTCTTCAGCTTCATCCGAACTGAAATCGGATAAGTCAAAAAATAAAAATTCGGGCAAAATTAAAAAGGGCAGGAAATTTCCTGTCCTCTCATTTATGAAAAGGCTGATTACGGCAGCATTAATTCTTATAATTGTTGCAATCTCCGCCACAGCTGCTATCAATATTCACATGCTCAATTCAACACGCAAGCATATCGTAGAAGCGAACTCGGTAGCTTCGGCGTTCGGAGAAGCTGATTGTATTCTGATACTCGGAGCATCCGTGCATCCCGACGGCACTCCGAGCACAATGTTGAAGGACAGACTTGACAGGGGCATAGAGCTTTATAATTCGGGAATCGCTCCCAAGCTGCTTATGAGCGGTGATAACGGCACCGCAGGCTATAATGAGGTGGCTGCGATGAAGCTGTATGCAATAAATGCAGGTGTCCCCTCTGAAGATATCTTCTCAGATCATGCGGGTTTTTCAACCTATGAAAGCATGTATCGCCTCAAGGAAATATTCGGTGCGGACAGGGTAGTAATCGTAACTCAGCGTTACCACCTTTACAGAGCCCTCTATATCGCCGATAAATTACATATACAGGCATGCGGAGCAGCTGCACTTGATGAACGCTATGCGGGGCAATTTTTTCGCGATCTCAGAGAATTTGCCGCCCGCAATAAAGATTTTATAACATGTATTCTGAAGCCTCTTCCGAAATATCTGGGAGATCCTATATCTCTGGAAGGCGACGGTAATATCACCTGAGCAAATGCCCTCTGTAAATATAGGTTTCATATTGCTTCAATTCATCAAACAACACATTCGTTCTCACCATTTCAAAAGTTTCAAGGACATCGGCAAACAGCGGATGATGATAGATTATGCAAATTTCTCTACCGTTAACTGCTTCTGAAATTTTAGCGATTACATTTTCAAAGATTTCCCTGCTGAACGGATTGAAGAAAAAGAATACATTATAAGCCCCGTATCCGTCAAAGTCCGTCGCATCGGCACAGCGCAGCTCCACTCTGTTTTCCAAATTCAGGATACGCATATTTTTATACGCTGTTTCGGCTATATCGGGCATAAGCTCAACTCCTCCTATACGGGCAAAGTTGTATGCCGCCGCCTCTTTTAAAACCACACCCTTGCCGCAGCCGACATCTATTATGCTCAAGGCTTCAGGTGCGGTTTCTTTTGTTATAAGAGAGAAAATTTCACGCAGATGCTTTTCTCCGGTCTTGCTGTATCCGTGAAATTTTCCACCGTTCTTTTGAAGTGCTGCTGTGTCAAACATTGTAAAATCAAGTCCTTTCGGTTTTTCTATAAATATGACCTGAAAGATAAATATTATATATCTTCTTATTCTGTATAAATATTTTTTCATATGCTCCGACTCCGTCTCATAAATTTCAATTAGACAAAAAATATTTTATCACAGCGCTGAAATTGACACAATCGCAATCACCTGCTCAGCTGATACACAAACAGCTTTCGATTTCGCCTATGACAATTTGCACTTTTAAAGTATTACCAATCAAAAGCATCAGCTTAGCCGGTGCTTCTTCACTTTTGCTCGGCAAATCCGCTACTTAAGTATTGCTAAGAAAACGGAGGTATCGAAGCTTGAGCTTCGATACCTCCGTTTCTCATATTTGTCTATGTAAGGAGACTTATAATATGCATTATTTTGTTATGTCTATCTGAAATTCAACCTTATCACTGCCCAATACGCTTTCACATACGACTTCTACGGGACTTTCAAGATTTCTGAGCTTATATGTATTGGCAACCTCTATAGTAGCTCCCTTTCTTACATTTGTACTTGCAGCATCATCATATGAATCATATGAGTCATCATCCAACCATACAACGGCATACTCAAGCTCCACTCCATCCTGATAATATGTAGGATTTATCCCCCAATCAAAGCTTTCTTCAGTTTCACTGTTATTTGTAAAATCATATTTTACAATCAATGCATCTTCCTCGTCGGAATCCTTTTTTATCTCATAACCCTTGTAGACAGCTACACAATCATCTATTTTTATTTCACCTGCATTTTCCTGTTTCTTGTCCGACTTTTCCTCAGTTTTTTTATCATTATCCGGAGTCTGAGGCTTACCTCCCATGTCGCATGCAGAAAAAGCAAACACCATGCACAAAGCCGTGAGCAATGCCAATATTTTTTTGATATTACGTGAACCGATCATTTTAAATTCCTCCTTTAAATCTCCATATAGAAATTTTAAAATTATATATCTGCTAAAAACATACTTTTCTCTCAATCGTTAAAGAGATTCCAATACAGCTTTTAAATAAGCCGATGAGACGGAAGCATAGAAAAATGCATCTATAAAGCCCTTATACCTTGCTTCCTTTACACGATTCGCAATGCTCGGCGAAGAATTGTCATCACACAGCAATACGATTTTGCAATCAGGAAGTATCTCTCTCACCCTATGTCCCGTCTCAAGCCTCTTTTCCAATGTAGCCTCATAACCGTAGGTAACTTCCATGAGTAATATCTCAGGTCTGAGAAGCTCACACTCGTCAGCAGTTTTGTCCATATGTTCCTGCAATATCTCAAATGTTTCAAACTTACCGTCTTCTCGGAGTGTCTCACAAATAGCTTCGGATAGAAGTCTGTTCTGTATGCTGACAACTATTCTCCTCATGACAATTTCCTTTCTACATTTTATGATTTGCAGAATGTAATTTCTATATTCAACCTATATCTAAATTATATGTGATACGGATTTATATTACACCCTACATTTGTAGGGTATATGGACAAATATTATTAAATATTTTCAAATCAAAATCAGAAGCTTACACCGCCGTGACTGCGTCCTGAAGAGCTTGTATGAGAACTGCTCCCGCTCGAGGGTTCTTCCTTCTTTACACTGCTGACATGTGATCCTACGAAATGATCCTTCTGATTTCGAATCACAAGACTGTCATCCTTAAGATAAAAATCCGCCTGCCCTTGAAAACGAACAGATTTCATTGAACTCTTCATGCCCATCATTATTACTGCACTCAACACCAGACCTATGATGACTGCTAAAAGCAGAGTCAATCCTATTCTGACGCCCAGAGGCTTTAACGTCCATGCCGTATACGGTTTGCCGCTTCTTGCCTTTTGTAAAAATCTGTCCGCTTCATCCGCAAACAGATTTAAAGCTTCATTGTTTCTGCCTTCTTCAAACAGAGGTCTCAGTTCATTTGCCAGATATTCCAGCCCTTCATCGGTAAAAGCTTCCTGCCCGAAATTATATGTGGTTATATGCCTTTGGGTCGGAGTAACCAACAGCAGCAATCCGTCGTCATCATCTCCGAATCCGTATCCATAATAATCATATATGTCATCAGCAGCATCCTGTATGGATGTGTATCCTTCACCGAGGTCATCAAGCGAATTGAGAGTTACGATTGCGACCTCACATTGATTCCTCATGGAAATATCGTTTAATTTATCCTCAAGTGCAGCATCCTCATCGTCTGTAAGCATGTCACCCGAATCCTCAACCAGATAATTTACTCTGTCCGAATATTCCCATTCCTCATAATCTGCAAATACCGGAACTGCCGTTATGGATACGATAAATGCAAGTGTCATTATGCATGCTATAAACTTTTTCATGTCCTTCCTCCCTTACATTACCATACCCAGCACAAACCAAGCTATTACAAAGGCTACAGCGGACAGTCCGCCTCCAAACAGCGCAAACCATTTCCAAAATAAGCCCTTGTCTACCGGCAGATCCCCTACAAATTTCCCGGTCTGTCCGTTCATTGCAAAGAGAAAGTTCTGATCCTTCCACTTCGTTGTAAGCAGCCATACGGGAAGCATCGCATAGTCGACATTGCTTTCGCTCATATTGACATTACTTCTGAGCACGCTTACGGAATCATAGCCCGTAACCGTATTCTCAAAGGCATCCTCCGTACTCTTTTTAACTCTCTCTGAAACTCGATCCAAAACCGCATCTGCCTCAACATCATATTTGTCAGCCAAAAATCCTGCTAAATATGCAGTCTGAAATTTTGTCATTTCACTCCAATTAAACGGTTCTATAGATTCCATCAAATCATCAGGCATATTCTCCGAACCGTCCATAGGTATGTTATCGAAATGTAAAGAGCCTTCCCTTACCGCAGTATAGTTTGAAACCTCGGTATACTTGTAGCTGCTGTCCTCCCAGTGACGGATATTTTCGGCATGATATACGACATTTCCGTCCACATCGCAATGGAACAGCCAGAACGGCACATATATTCCTTTGATTTCATCTATATGATTTTGATCTTTAAATACCTTGGGTAACAGCTTTCTGTTTTTATAATGTTTGATAAGAGCATCCTTGGCAGCTTTTTTATCATATTTGAAAGGAACGACAAAATCAGGTTTTTTCATCCCCGAAAGCCGATCCATCATAACGATAGGATTGCCGCAATAAGGGCATGAGGTTGCAGCGGTATTTCCGTCACCTACAATTTCCGCTCCGCAGGATTTGCAGGAATATCCGGTAAGTCCTTCAGCCTCGCCCTCGGACCATTCTCCACCCGCTCCCGATACATCCCAGTTTCCTTCAAAGCTTCCTTCTGCGGGAACAGGATCCGTGTCGAGTGATGCATCTCTTTGCTTCATTTCTTCCATATCGAATATGCTGTCGCAGTAAGGGCATTTCAATTTTTGTGTAGCCGTGTCAAATTCCAAACCGCCTCCGCACAGCAAGCATTTATATTCCATTAAATCAGACATATCAATCTCCATTCCGCCGTCATTAGATTGCGGCATAAATAGTAATGAAAACCATTTTCAACACTATCACCTCTACCTGTAATTTTTTTCTATTGTATCTGATCCGCTTCGTTAAAAGGATCTCCGCATTCAGGGCAGAACTTCGGCGGATTTGACGGATCGGCAGGCTCCCAACCGCACTTATCGCATTTAAATTTCGGCACTCCTACAGGCTTGGGCTGACCGCATTCGGCACAGAATTTACCTTTGTTTACCGAACCGCAGGAGCAAGTCCAACCGTCAGCGGTAACTGTAACCTTCTGAGGTGAAGGCTGCTGTACCTGCTGCTGTTGCATCATTTGTTGCTGCTGCATCTGCTGCTGTTGCATCATTTGTTGCTGTTGCATCTGCTGATCCATCGCAAACAGGTTCTGAGCATTCATTCCTCCTGCTCCGCCTGCCATATTCATTCCCATGAAGCCCATGGCTGCACCGCCGGTATTCTTTGCCGCATCCTGCATGGCCTGAGCCTGTGCTCCAACCAGCTGAGCCGCCGCCATTCCCGGATTTCTGAATGCCGCATTTCTCTGCAGCTCCTTTATCATCTTTTCATCTTCCTCGTCAGCCTTTACCGAAGATACTCCGAATGAAACGATTTCTATACCTCTGAGATCACGCCACTTCGTGCTGAGCTGCTGGTTAAGTGCCTCTGCTATCTCTGTCGTATGACCGGGCAGTGAACTGTATCTGATTCCCATATCGGAAATTTTTGCAAATGCCGGCTGAAGAGCTGTCATGAGCTCCGTCTTAAGCTGACTGTCTATTTCCTCTCTCGTAAATTCATGTTCCACATTACCGCAGATATTGGTATAGAAAAGTATAGGATTTGTAATTCTGTAGCTGTATTCACCGAAACATTTTATTGAAATATCAACATCAAGTCCTACATTCATATCTACCACACGAAAAGGTACGGGAGATGCCGTTCCATATTTATTGCCTATAAGCTCTTTTGTATTTATATAATATACTCTCTGATCTTTCGGAGCTTCTCCTCCGAAAGTGAAACGCTTACCTATATTTGCAAATACGTCCCCTATATTTGAAGACAAGTCTCCGCCTGAAAAAATTGACGGTTCTGTAGACATGTCATAAGTGTACTCTCCCGGTTCCGCACAGATATCTACAACCTTCCCCTGCTCAACGATAATCATACACTGTCCTGTTGCTACAGCTATAACCGAGCCGTTTGTTATGATATTTTCATCTCCGTGCTTGTTTGACGATCTGCCGGATACCTTCTTGCGACCCTTTATCGCCAAAACATCTGCAGGCATGGCCTCACAATAAAAATATTCCTTCCACTGATCCGCTGCAACGCCGCCTGCTGCTCCTAATGCTGCTTTAATAAGTCCCATATCTGTCTCCTTTACATAACACTATAAGATTTATTCCTTTGTTTCTATTTTAAAGCTTCTTTTTTTTGAAATCACCCTACATATGTAGGTTTTTGAAATTTTTAACGATTTATACAAAAGCTTTATTCGTTATTTCTGCGATTCAAAATAACCAATCCGGTTTCCCTTGCTATAACTGCAAGCTCCGTCCTTGTTCTAAAACCGGTTTTTTCAGTCATACTCTTTATATAATCTCTGACAGTATTGGGAGATAACCCTAATCTGTCAGCTATTTCGGAATTTGTATATCCGCCTGTCAGCTCTCGCAAAACTTCCAATTCACGTTCTTTCAGCTCACTGCTCAATATATTTCCGAATTGAATTTCCGGAGTTCTATCAGGATATATAGATTCTCCCGCCATAGTTCTGTCCATAAGATCTAAAATAGGTTCTTCACTTACTTCTTTATACCAAAAGCTGTCAACACCTATTTCCCTGGCTCGATCTAAAAATGAGAATTCCGGCATAGAGGTTACTATAATTATTTTAATATGGGGATACTTTTTTTTAATTCTCTCCGAAGCATCCAATCCGTTAGCATCCATTGCCGTGCAAACATCCATAAGTATAAGATCTACCTGTTGTTTTTCACAATAGATGTCCGCCAAATCAGCATTTCTTATGGAACTGGCTATTTCATAATTTTTACTGTTTTTTATAAATGATTCAAAGAGCTGACGAGGCATCTGCTGATCCTCAACAATAAGAACTTGAGTCATAAAAATCATCCCCTCTCTGCGGAACACTTATTTCCAGTTTAAATATCGGATTTATTACAATTTTCACATCACCGCCCGCTTGCTTTGCAATAGAAGCGATTCGAGCCAAACCTCCCCCTTCGTCCTCGTTTTCGGTAGCTTGTGTTTTATCGTTGCTTATATCCATTTTTATATTGAAATCTTCATCGGCAATCCTCAAAAATACCGTGCTTGCATTCTTGCTTGCCATGGCATCCATTAAACATTCTCTCGTCCCTGAAACCAACAATCGCATTGCACTGCGATTGTTTACGGGAATATCTCCGTCAATTATGATATTCAAATTTGCAATTTTTGCAGCTTCCAGGAGATCCGCCAACGGCTCATTTCTCTTTTTAAAATCGAAATCCGTTTGTATAAGGTCAAACATTTTCTGCCACCTCATATATATGCCGGAATCTTTATCCAAAGCTCCAATATCTATTAAGTTCCCTGTATCACCTATAAGCCGCTTCAACTCCGAAATCCAAAGCTCTTTGGATTTCAGCTGTTCCTGTTCACGAGTATAATCCGTTACACTGTCGCTGTATTCCTGCAAATGTCGATTCAATTTTGTTAAATTTGCTCTCTGAGCTATAAGCTCTTCATTCAACAGAATTTCATTTGTAATATCTACGGCTCTCAGCTCACCTACAGATTTTTTATCTATATTCATGATTTTATGAGAAAATCTATATATTTTGTTATCCGAAATGCGAATGACAATGCCTGATTCAAGACCTATATTCAACACTGTATTTTGCTCAAGGATATCTCCCGCTCTAAGCCGCTCATAAAATTCCGAGGCATTCAACAGTAATTCGCCTGTCAATATCATACTCAGATAATCCATACGAGTATTCATCAATAAAGGATTTCCGTTTATATCATATATACATACCCCGTCAGGCAGCAAATCGTAAGTTTCTTTTATAGACATATACGAAATATTGCTTCGCCAAAGCTTCATATTTGCAATAAACAACGATGCAGCCGTCATCATAAGTACAAAGCTTAAAGCTGTCACGGATATCGCCGAAAGATTATACAGAAAATCAGACTTAATAACATCGATATCACTATGACGAAATATAGAAAATATCGTCAATATGCATAAATCAATCAACAGTATAATTGAAAATACAAAATGAAACAGCTTACTCGCTCTATATACAATGCTTATCAATAAAAATATAGTATCCGTCACAGCAAATATAAGGGTCAGAAATTCTAAAAGCGATCTCCATTCTCCCGGCATTTCCGATAGAGGCATCACACATCACCAACCTTACTGACTGCAAACACGATGGAACGTTTATTCCCGGCAATATCCGACAATTCCGTTCTCATTTCCACAGTTTTCCCGATACCTGTAATCAAAATTTCCACACATCTGAGATTTTCATAATCAGAGACTACTATTTTTCCCAATCTTGTATATAACATGGATACAGACTCTGATGATATATATCCGTTCGCAGTAATCTGCATATTGCTTTTAATCCCGTAAAGCTCCAATTGATGAAAAAGATTTTTCAGATATATCTCCAATACAACTATAGCTTTTGTATCATTTCGCAATTTTGTCACCTCCAACTCGGCAATCCCGAGGTAGAATGTCATTTCTATGCAAGCCTTCAAAAGTATTTCGGGATTTCCTCTGTTTTCGGATTTTGCAAGAAGCTGCTGTATTTCTCCGAATTTCTTGAAATTTTTTTCGATGAACTTTTCATAAAGTGAATTTTGAATATCTATCTGCCTGCGCTCGCTGCGTATATTTGCCTCGGCTTTCAAAATTTCTCCTTGCTCACCAAGCTGACACACAACATTTTTGAGCTCCTCATTTATGCAGTTAAGCTCCGATATATCATCAATCCAATAGCTGCGGCCTCCTTTGATTGCATGAGAACTGAGCCTGTGAGAGCCGTTTATAATACACGGCTTTGAAATTGCATTTTTTAACTGCTCCCTTGAAATCGGCTCCGTCGTCAACGATTTATAAATAATTTCACCCTTCATATTTGTTACCAGCATCGGCACGGAGGATTTTTCAAAAAAATCTTTATACCCTGAGTTTGAAGGAAACACTCTTTGCTGTATACAAATTTCCCATACCGTTATCGTAAGGAAACACGAGGCTACAGGTTGTTCATATAAATGTAAGTCAGAAATACTGTACCAGAAACTATAAGCGGATACCGTTATGACAGTTCCCATTAGCAGCCAGTTGAGTCTATAGCTGTTCCTGCTCTTTTGACATTTGCGTTCTATAACAACTATCGTCAACAACCAGAGTGATGCCTCAAGGACAATCAACCAATAGTATAGTCTTCCTCCTCCGTAATTTTCAACCCATGTTTCCCCTTCAGGCGAAATCTCGTAAATAAGCTGATGATAATCATTTGTCGCTATGAGCATTTCGACACTCATAGCCAATCCGGCTGCCACAGCCCAATATGCCGGATTTCTCTTTTCATAGGTTCTGCCTATTTGCAGTGCGGTAAGAAAGCTTAAAAAGCAAATTGCAAAAAAGTTAATCTGAAATAAATATCCTGTATATCTCGACAAATTTGTTTCTTCAATTACTCCGTATCTGCATATCATAGATATAATAAGCAATAACATTCCGATGCTTATGCACTCCAGCAACATCCTGACATCTCGGTATATAATCCTGATATTAACACTCACGCCCCACATTATTACAATGAAACAGGCGATCAGATCGTGACTGTAGCATAAAAGAAGATCTATATAAAGCGGTATTTCAAATACCGTAATAATTATTTGTATTATGCCCAATGTCAAAAAAAGAAACAGCGACAGGCAGATCATTAATTTATTGTCATTTTCGATCCGCATACGCTGCTCCTTCATATCTCTTAACTTCAAACTTTATTTTGCAGGCTTCCAGCTGCTCTTTAATCCTACTATTTTATTGAATATCTTGTGCTCATCGGTACTGAGCTTTTCATCTTCTATATAATATCCGTGACGGAAGAATTGATAACGCTGTCCTTTCCGGGACTCTTCAATGAGAGGCTCCGCAAAGGCGTTAAATATCTTTATCGAATCCGGATTCAGCACCTCTTGCCCTGATCCGTCATCCTTTTTAAGGTAATCGAATTCTCTGACGGAAACAGGTACCGCAGTGCGGGCATCAACCCAATGTATCGTACCCTTTACCTTTCTGATTTCTTCTCCGGAACCGCTGCGTGTAGCAGGGTCATAGGTACAGTGAAGCTCCGTTATATTTCCATTCTCATCTTTTATAACATCATTGCAGGTTATGAAATAAGCTCCTTTGAATCTTACTTCATTTCCGGGAAAAAGTCTGAAATATTTTTTTACGGGAACTTCCATGAAATCTTCGCTTTCAACATATAATTCTCTTGAAAAAGGAATCTTTCGTGAACCCATTTCCGCTACATTTTTATTGTTCTCTACTTCACATTCTTCCGACTTATCCTCGGGATAATTTGTTATAACGACTTTTAACGGGTCGAGTATAACATTTCTACTTTCCACCTTGTTCTGCAAATCTTCCCTTATACAACTTTCCAGCTGAGCAATTTCTACAAGGCTGTTCGCTTTTGCAACACCGATTCGTTTGCAGAATTCACGCACGGACTCCGGCGTATATCCTCTGCGACGCATACCGGAAATAGTCGGCATTCGAGGATCATCCCAGCTTTCAACCGTTCCGTCCTCTACGAGCTTTTTGAGATAGCGCTTGCTCATAAGAGTATTTGTGACATTCAATCTGGCAAATTCTATCTGGCGAGGCGGTTCATTCCACCCGGTTTCCCTGAGAACCCAATCATAGAGAGGTCTGTGATCTTCAAATTCCATAGTACAGATAGAGTGAGTAATATTCTCAACTGCATCCTCTATAGGATGAGCAAAATCATACATAGGATATATGCACCATTTATCTCCGGTATTATGATGAGTTGCGTGAGCTATACGATATATAACAGGGTCACGCATATTCATATTGGGCGACGACATGTCAATCTTGGCACGCAGCACCAATGCTCCGTCTTCGTATTTGCCGGCTTTCATATCTTCAAACAGGCTGAGATTTTCCTCTATACTGCGATTTCTATAAGGACTTTCTTTTCCCGGCTCGGTAAGAGTTCCTCTATGTTCCCTGATTTCATCCGCATTCAAGCTGTCGACAAAAGCTTTTCCCTTTTTTATAAGAGTTATCGCACATTCATACATGGTATCAAAATAATCCGAAGCGAAACGCAGCTCATCCCATTCAAATCCGAGCCAACGAACATCATTTTTTATAGATTCCACATACTCGGTATCTTCTTTTGTAGGATTCGTATCATCAAATCTCAGATTACATTTACCTTTAAATTTTGCTGCAGTCGAAAAATTCAGACATATGGATTTGGCATGTCCTATATGCAGATAACCGTTAGGCTCCGGCGGAAAGCGTGTCTTTATTTCACGGCTGTATCTTCCCTCTTCCAAGTCGGCTCTGATTATGTTATCTATAAAGTTATCATGCTCTCTGATTATATCCTCCGCTGCTGCAACCTTTGCAGGAATATCCGTCTTATCTGCCATTCTGCACTCTCTACTTTCTTATATGTTTAACTCTCTTGGACTTTACTTTATATACCTTTTTCTTAGGTTCCCGTTTTTCCGCAACCTTCACCGCAGCTTTGGCATTCTGCTTTTCAATTTTTTTACGAAGCTTCTCACGCTCCGCATTTATCAAAGCATTCGCCTCGGCTACGGAAATGTTTTTTTCCTTTGCCAGCTTGTACGGATTGGTCTCAAACTTGACGGCAATATTATTTTCGGTTTCCGCCTTAGCCTGCTTACGCTGATCTCTTATAGTCATAGCTATCATTACCGCTATCATAGCCATCATTAACAGCGCATATGCCAAACCGCCGCTTCCGCCGCCGGTTTCAAACTTTAAGGTTTCAGGCTTGCCCAGCTTCTCTCCGGAAGCACTTTCCAAATCACCGGATATCGTCACTTCATATTCGGATTTTTCTTTTAAATCTTTTTTTACAAGAAGATTGATATTTGAAGCGTTCTTAGGGTCGGGAATAATTTGGTAATCGACCTTCTTTCCCTTAGAATCTTTAAATACAAAATGTTCGTAGCTTACAGATTTCGATACAGGCTCATTAAAAAATATTTTGATCATTACATTTGTCGCCTGAACCTTGTCATATCCGTTTTCAGGATTAGTTTCAGTAATTTTAAAATTGTCAGCCGCTCCTGCTGTGACGGCAGTTGAAAATACCGTCAATAATACAGCGGTAAAAATAGCCGCAAGTCGTTTCATAATAAAAAATTTTCCTTTCGATATTTTATATTCATGTCCAATAAACAATATGTCGCTTTATCGGCTGCGCTCCTTTTTTGCAGATGCCGTATCTGCAAGACGCTTCAAGCGATGCTCTTCTCTTTTCTGTCTGAAAAAATCCCTCAGTATTTCTGAGCATTCTTTTTCAAGAACTCCGCTTTTAATACTCGGATGATGGTTCAATGCCGGATGCTCCGTTATATTCAACACCGAACCGCAAGCCCCCGTCTTGGGATCGCTTGCTCCTATTATAAGCCTCTGAATTCTGCAATGTACTATAGCTCCCGCACACATGGAACACGGTTCCAAGGTTACATATAAATCGCAATCTGTCAGTCGAAAGCCGTCCGTATTTTGAACGGCATCCTGCATGGCAGACATCTCAGCGTGTGCCATGGGATTTTTGAGTTCTTCCGTACGATTTCTGCCTCTGCCGATTATACTACCATTTTTGACAACAACAGCACCTACCGGCACTTCCCCTGCCATTGCAGCTTCTCTTGCCAGTCTCAATGCTTCATTCATCATAGCTTCATCCGCATTATTCCGTGAAATCTCAGTCATAAGCTTCCCCGTATCATCGGAGCATTGCAAAACCTCATAAAGCGCTTCCTCTATTTAAGTGAAGGTTTTACGCTATGCATCAGTTTTGTAGTAGAAAGTATCACATTCGTCTGAGTACGCTTTATGCCGTTAAAGCTTTTTATTTTATTCATTATTAGCTCAAGCGTATGCGTACTCGGTGTTGTCACCTTGAGCATATAATCATATTCCCCCGTAATGTAATGACACTCCAATATTTCAGGCTCGGAATCCACAAATTCTAAAAACGATTTTGTATCGGAAGTTGACTCCAATCCGATGCTGATAACCACGGAAAGATCTTTTCCCATGAGTTTTGCATCCAATATTGCGGTGTAGCTTTCTATGATATTTGAATTCTCCAGTTTTTTGAGCCTTTCACTTACAGCCGAAAGTGAAAGATTCACTTTCTTGCTCAGCTCCGAGATGGAGACTCGAGCATTATCCTGAAGAACCTCAAGTATTTTCACATCTATAATATCCATATACTACCTCTTTATAATGAACTGAAATCTTTCCGATAAAATTCGATGATTTTCAGCTCGGGCTGTGTACAATGCTACAAAATAAACGACATATTTAGTTAATTGTAACAATATAGCAAAATAAATGCAAGATAATCGCTTTGAAGTCAAAAATATTTTTTGTCGGCGTTTTTGTTAATACCGTTCCAGTGTTATATTCTTGCCAAGCTCCTTCAATTTTTCCGCTATCGAATATACAACCCTTATCTTCATATCAAGATCCAAACCCAAATCCCCCGTTTTATAAGCCGGATTGTTGGCTTCGCCTATCATAAAAATTATATCCGAGGATTTATCGACCAGCATCCGTACAAGTTTGGAGGCTCCGTCGTCCGCTTTAAAATCAACACATTTATCAGGTCGCAGGCTGTTCCTATATTCATCCATGTATCTGTCCAATAGCTTCTCCGCAGCAGAAAGGGTTATCAAGCCTTCGGTTACAAGATCTATACCCTGAATATATCCTATCGGAGGTACATCTCCGTTCAAATCACCCTGCTTAATATGAAGTTCTTTGCCTATAATCCGGGCAACAATCTCGGAGGTTGTTCCTCCGCAGACAATTTTATTACCCGAGGCACAGATAAGCTTATTCACTTCCTCCTCATCTTTTTCGGGTGAGGAAGCCGGTCCCACCATAACTCTTGTGCCTTCACGCCGCATAAGCCTGATACATGCAACCGTTACATCATCACCGGGTTCTCCTTTATAGAGTCCGTTACAAACATTCATAAGATTTCTGGTCATCTCTCTTGCGGACATGTCTTCCCTATATGTGCGCTGTATGTATTCCATAACATTGACTCGTTCCCATCCGTAATTGAGAATATCTCCATAGCCTGCATTTATAACGCCGTCTGAAAATGTGATTATCATATCGCCGGGTTCAGCCTCAAACCTGCATTCAAACACGGTCTTGTCTTCTATCATTCGCACGCTCTTTTTCGGCTCGTCCAAAACTCCGTCACGCAGAATGACAACCTCGGGTCCGTCAAATTCCGCTATATACACGGCTCCGTTATGCTCAACCTGCACTATGGTAAATGTGGAATATGCTACATCCCTCTCACTCAGCACAGGCAAAGTCTTGGAAATGGTTTCAACACAGTCGTCTATATTTGCATTTCCGCTTATCATTGTTGAAATTATGCGGCTGGTCAATGTCGCCAGCATATTGGCTTTTACCCCGCTGCCCATTCCGTCAGCAAGAACAAGCGTTGTTGCCATAGGACAGCGAATTACACTGACCATATCTCCACAAAGCTCTTCATCCTTCTTGAAAAGGCTCTCACTGAAAGTATCAACAAAATAAATATTGCCTGCCGTCATTACTTCCACCCCTTATCATCCTTTTCCAAAGAATCTCTAAGCTTATTAAATGCCAGCTTGGTCTCAGCCGTAGAATCCCCCAACAGACTGGCGATTTCCTGAGCTATTCTCATCTGCTTTTCCACTACATCTTTTGTAATCTGAATAGTTTCCCAGCGCACGGCCTTTTCGTGTTCTATCATATTGGATCGTTCCGTAATGTCATCAAATATAACCATATATATATTGCGCTTGTATACTTTAAAGAATGTGGCGCGGAGAATTTTCCCTATTTCGTCACAGTGCAGCTCGTTATCGCGATTCGGTATTTCCATCATTTTCGACTTTTCTATAAAAGCTTTGGAAAGATATTCCGTAACCGAATGTCCCGACAATTCATCGGCAGACAGCCCCAATATGCTTTCCGCAGCCATATTGGCTTGAATAATTTTCATATTTTCGTCCATTACGAAAACTCCGTTCGGTGAATTATCAAACAGCAGATTTGATTGAAGCTCGGCGGAATCTCTGGCATAAGGAATACACATGTACGGATCCGCCATTCCCTGAAAAACGGCTATAGCTTTATCTCTGCAAGTCGGATAACCGCATCCGCTACAATCCAGCATATCGTCTTTTTTATGTATCCCCACCAGCAGCAGCAAATCCGCAATCTGCTCCTCTGTAGGCATCTCCGATTTATAATCCATACGATGATATTCTTTATACACATCAATCTCTGCATATTCGGACGGATTAATCTTGCTTATATATTCGGGTATCTCTCTTATGCTCGCCATCCACTTGGTTTTGTCCTCAAATGTATCTCTATGTGCAAGCCTTACTATCGGTCCTCCCAGACAGCTGTCATTGCATGAGAGCAGCTCTACAAAATGCCCTGATATACTGTCATTGAAATCTTTTAATACGTTGTTTGAACGGGACACTCCGTCGGCGCTCCACAATGTATATTTTTTCTTTACATTTTCATCCAATGAACGGAACAAACCGTTGGATTCGTCCGTATATCTGGAATCAAATGTAGAAACGGCATAGGTATCAGGATCTTCTTCATCCATAGAAGAAATACCTACGTCTTCCATCCAATTTCCCAGTTCCTCATAATTTATATAAGCATCTATAAGTTTACCGTCCTGTTCCTGAACGGCAAGCTTACGGTAAGCTATACATGGGCCTATGCCCACTACTCGTATATCATCACCGTATGCTTTTTTCATCATAAGCGCATGCGCCTCAAGAGGTGTAACTACCGGCATCAGCCACTTTATCATGCGTGGAAAATATTTCTGAACCAGATAATTTGTAGAAGGGCAGTGTGAACTTAATAAATTTCGCATTTTCCTGCTGTTTATAATATCCATATACTCTTCAAGCACTCTCTTGGTACCGATAGAAGTTTCTTCAACATGCTTCGCCCCCAATTTCTTTAATACGGCAGCCATGCTTCTGAGGTTAAAATCCGGAAAATATATTGTGAATGCTGAAGAAATGGACACATATACCTTTTCTCCCTGCTCTATCATTTGCTTTACCAATTCCAAGTCCCCTATGAGATCCCTTGCATCTTGAGGACAGACCAAATAACACTTTCCGCAATATATACATCGTTTTTCTTCTATCCTCGCCTGATCACCTAATATGGAAATGGCCTTAACAGGACAGGCTCTCACACATTTGTAGCAATTTCTGCAATTTGCATTTTTCAATCTCATGATAATTTCATTTTTTCTGCTTTCTTCCATGACAAGAGCTTCTCCTTTCAAATTCATTTGATAATTTAAATAATTACCGCAATTATTTCTATACATAAATTCTAAGCTTTCCTATAATGCCCGTCAAGGGTAGGCTCATAATATAACGCAGAATACAGATTTAAAAACAGAGTGAAATTTATTCGAGATAAAAAGCATCTTTTCCAATATTAATTTATGGTTAAGAATGTTGAAATACTAAGAAAAACTTGCTAATATAAATTACACATGGAGGTACAAGAATGTACATAGATTTTACAATAGCTTTAATACTTATAATATGCATAATAATCGGCGATAAAAGGGGCTTTGTCAAAACCTTCATAGGTACTTTCGGTTGGCTTTTCTCTGCCGGAGGCGCATGGATACTTCGTGACCGTTTCATAAGCATTCTTGATGACTGAACTTCAATCCGAAGTGAAATGTCGGAAAAGGTCATAGAAATAATCAAGCTTCAGCTTATGAAAAAAGCTGCGGATATTCCGCAGGACGAGGAACTTCCCGGCAGCATCGCATCTGCTCTCACACGTGCGGCAAACCGTGCCGTTACGGATCAGGCGGAAAGTGCAGCTTCACCCATTGTCGATGCGCTTATCGGAGTTTTAGCCTTTATTTTGATATTCCTTGTATTTAAATTTATACTGTTTTTTATACAGCATATATTATTGAAATTCACATCGAGCGGTCCTCTCAGTGCTCTCGACAGTACGGGAGGAATCCTTTGCGGTCTTATAAAAGGTAGCATTCTCGGATATATTCTCGTTTTAGCTGTGATTTTTACAGCGTTGCTCGGAAGCTTTCCTTTTATTACAGAACAGGCTACAAGCTCCGTACTGATAGGATTCTTAAATAATTTTGGACTTACACCTTTTTCAAATGCATTCAACACACTGTTAAATGTCTGATTTAATAAAAAGGCATTGATAACAGGAATGTATTTTGATAGAATGATTTGGTCAATATTCGGTCAATAATTCTATATGCTCCCGTAGCTCAGGGGATAGAGCGTCGGTTTCCTAAACCGTGCGTCGGATGTTCGAATCATCTCGGGAGTGCCATAAATAAAAACCTTGTAATCGCTTGAATTTCAAGCTTGCAAGGCTTTTTATTTTTTATGATTTTTTGTTTCATCAATGCCAATTATTTCTCAAAACTTAGTTTTTTTCTCTTTCATATGGGTTACTACATGGGTTATTATTTTTCGGCTAACATTTTAGCAGCAGTCAAAACATCATCGGAGTTAAGATTCGTATAAATATTTGCTGTTAATTTTATATCCGAATGTCCCATAAGCTTTTGAGCGATTCTTATATCCACACCTCGTCTTGCAAGCTCCGTGCAGTATTCATGCCTTAAGCAATAAGGTACTAAGTCAGGCGCAAGGGGCAGAGGCGGCACAAGGGCGTTTCTGTACATATTACATCCCATTGAAATATTGAGCTGCCGTTTATACGCCTTCCATGCGTTACGAGCATTGTTTCCCGTCATCTTATAACCTGTGCTTGTACAAGCTATAAAATCGTTTTTAGGCGTCTTTTTTATCAAGGTATACAATTCATCAGGGATAGGAACTAACCTATCTGCATTAGCTGTTTTAGTTCCTCGTATGTGGAGCAAAGGATATCCGTCATTAATGCTGATGTCGTACCCTTTACACTCGGAAGCTTCTGAAGGTCGGCATCCGCAATAAAGCATAAGCAAGAAAAAATAAAATCTTCTGTCCGTGATTCCGACTTTTATAAAATGTTCCCGTTCATGTGCAGTTAAAGCACGTCTATGCGTGCGTGTTCCTTTTGGCTTAGTTATTTTAGCCGCAGGATTCTGTATTATCAGCCCGTCATCAATAGCGTGTTCAAATATAAAATTTAAAGCGTTAATTACTTCTGAAATCTGAGTTTTGCTATTCCCGGATTGATTATTCATAACTTGCTGACAGTGTATAGGCTGTATATCTTCTATAGGCATATCTCCGATTAACTCTAATATGCAGTGCCTTACTCTACGTAGATATGTTTTTCTTGTTACAGGTTTCTGATTAACCTTATAGGTTTCAATACACATTTCAGCATATTCTCTAAAAGGCATACATCGTATCTTTTACTCTACTTTTCCACTATTTGTTCACGTTTTCTATAACGCATGTTTTCTCACCTCCCTGCGTTGTTGTGATATAATCAATTCGAAAGGATGTGATCATTTATGCCATTTCATGATTCAACTATCTTTGAGAGCGGTTATGTTCTCAGCCGAACCGAGGCTAATTATTTTGCATTCTGCGATATATGCGTAGCTGAAACTTATTCATTCTGTCCAACTTGCGGGCATAAGATATGTGGTAAACGGTTTAACTCTTGTGTTCGTTTTGCAAGTCACAACTCTCTCAAAGCATATCACTGCTGTAATTGCAGTGAACCTTTCCCACGAACTAAAAAGATTGTTGACAATGCCGTAGAATTAGTAACATCTGATGACCTTTTAGATTATGAATCTAAGAAAATCATTAAAAATACAATTCCATTGTTAATAACCGAAACTGTCAAAATCCCTCAAGCTGTTGTTAATTTCAAGAAATTATCGCAGTATTCTATCGGAGGACAACATCATGCTTGAACTAAAAAATATCTTTTTTTCCGTTGAAAATGACGGTGTTAAAAAAACAATTATTCATGATTTAAACTTGGTGGTGGACGACAACAAGTTTGTCGTAATTACCGGTCCCAACGGGAGCGGTAAATCCACGCTCGCCAAGCTGATTGCGGGGATTGAAAAGCCCACTCAGGGTAAAATCCTTTTGGACGGCATAGACATTACGGATATGGGAATCACGGAACGTGCACGTACCGGAATGGCTTTCGCCTTTCAACAACCGGTCATATTTAAAGGCATCAAGGTTCATACTCTGCTGCGCCTTGCATCAGGAATCGATTTATCCGTTTCCGATGCATGCGACTACCTTTCCGAGGTCGGACTGTGCGCCCTCGACTATGTTCACCGAGAGGTCAACGACTCCCTCTCCGGAGGAGAACTCAAGCGTATCGAGATTGCCACCGTACTGGCTAGAAAAGCTCGCCTGACCGTATTTGACGAACCGGAAGCGGGAATTGACCTCTGGAGCTTTCAGAACCTTATTCGCATTTTCGAGTCTATGCGCAAAAATATTAAGGACGGTTCCATTATCATTATCTCACACCAGGAACGCATCCTTAATATCGCTGACGAAATCGCAGTCCTCGCTGACGGCACAATTAAACGGCACGGTACGAGAAATGAAATATTTCCGAGCCTGATCGGTACGGAATCTTCACGAGCTGCCTGCAACAGGTTAAGGAGAGATTTGTGATGGAAAAATTGACAGAAATACAAAAACGATTGATCCGTGAAATAGCGAATCTTCATGAGGTCCCTATAGGAGCTTACAATTTTCGAGCTGACGGAGAACTCGCCGGCAGAAACACTACAGCGAATATAGACATAATTTCCAAGAAGAATGGAAGCGGTATTGATATTCATATCAAGCCCGGCACCGTCAGAGAAAGCATACATATTCCGGTGGTTCTCTCGGAAAGCGGCTTAAAGGAAACAGTATACAACGATTTTTATATCGGAGAAAACAGTGATGTTACCATTGTAGCGGGCTGCGGCATAGACAATTGCGGCACACAGGATTCCGAGCATGACGGTATACACCGATTCTATGTGGGTAAAAACTCAAAAATAAAGTACGTTGAAAAGCATTACGGCTCAGGGGACGGTATGGGCAAGCGTATCCTGAATCCTGTCACTGAGGTATACATGGAGGAAGGAAGCTCCATGGAAATGGAAATGACACAAATTAAAGGTGTCGATTCCACGGAGCGAACTACTGTTGCAGAACTGAAAAAGGATGCACGGCTCACGGTTCGGGAACGACTCATGACACACGGTGAGCAATATGCAATCAGCATCTACAAAGTAACACTTCATGAGGAAGGCGGCAGCGCCGATGTGGTTTCCCGCTCTATCGCCAGAGATAGGTCATATCAGAAATTCGATGCCTGTATAATCGGCAATGCTCCATGTAAGGGTCATACGGAATGTGACTCTATCATAATGGACGAGGGGACGATTCTTGCCGTGCCGTCGCTGGAAGCACACCATGTGGATGCCTCATTGGTTCATGAGGCGGCAATTGGAAAAATCGCCGGCGAACAGCTTATCAAGCTGATGACTCTCGGTCTTGACGAGCATCAGGCGGAAGAAGAAATTATCAACGGCTTTTTGGCATAATATATAAAAATGCCGAATGCAGCAGCTTCTTTATGGGCAGGCAATGCTCCTTCCCCATAATCACAACCACCGGCTTGGCAAGCGGTTCTTTGATTCTTCTTCGCTTTCGCTCATCGAATCCGCTACTTAAGTATTTACAATATAAAAAAATGCACCGGCGTCAGACTGTATATGAACAGACTTACGTCGGTGCATTTGCATGATTTTCATAAACTGTATCGGTTTTCATCAAGATTTTCCCTGCTGCTCGAAAGAAAACATCTCTGATTTTCAAAGAGACTCTTTCAAAAAGTATAATCGTAGTGAATATTTTCTTTTCAAATCAGCGTCTCAATCGCCCTCTTTAAGACTCGGTCTTAAAGAGGCTTTATCAAATTCTATGCGGTCTCTTCCCGTTTTTCGGGATTCAGATTATCTATAATAAACATTAGAAATTCCATATCGCTCTTAAACCGGAGTTCTTCTCCGGAATCTACACATTGGATTTCACCTTGCCATCCCGATATGGTTCTAAAGATAATCCTTGCACGAAAAGTTCTTAAAGGTTTTCCGGATTCCCATTCTTTCGGGATGTCCAGCCTTGGAATGCGAATTCCGATATCATCGCTGCGTTTCTTTTTTATATGATGTTCAGCTTCTTCAATTTCAAGCTTTCTATAATTGGACATAGGTTGAGGAAAGGAATTCTTGTTCATGCAATCCTCTATTATCATTATCATGGATATAATGTTGTCAAAAACTATATTTTCTCCATACCTGTTATTTGAAAAAAGCCCTGCAACATCCGAATTCTCAAATTCATATATGCTGATATTTAAAAATTGGTCATCTCTGGAAAGAGTCACTGCATTATTTAAATCAGCCATTATATTCTTCCTCCCGAAATCCATTTGTATGAAGGTTTAGCGGCTTCCATTGCAGCATCAAGCAGCATGACAAGTTCCAAGACACTCCGGAAAGCATTGTGTTCTTCCGTGTCGACACACCACAATTCCCCCTGCCATGTATTAAATTTCGTGAAACAAATCTTTAATTTGAAGATGCGCATTATGCGAAGCTTGTCAGGCAGCCAAACCTTTTCTCCTGCAACCATTTCAAAATTACCTTCCTTTGAAGCGGATTCAAAGACGGATTCTTTAGAAAGCTTCAACTCGCTTTTAGAGTTTATCAAATTTTTTATAGTCATCAGCAGCTGTGCCATATTTGTATAATCAAAATAACGATTTTTCATTACATCGTAAAGCTTGCCTGTCATGTGCTTCTTATGATAATCAAAAACTTTAATGATAAATACATTGTCCATTCTCATATTTTCATATTCTACCATGCTAAAATCCACTTTCATTTATACGCAACTATTACATTATATGTTAATATATATCAATAATTTATTTTATATACAACCATAATATGATTATATCATTACCAGTTACATTTTGGAAACATTTTGTGCTTTAAATTTTCTAAAAATGCTCAATTCTTGTTATTGCTGAAAATTTATATACTCAAATTTAGAAAATCCCCTCTATTTTTACCTCACAATAAAAAAAGGATGCTGAATATCCCTCAGTTAGCAGATTTTCAGCATCCGTCCGAATCGGTTTTATATATTTTTAAAAATTGTCTTGAGCAAAATTTGTTAACTTAAATAAATGAACTTGTATATTTTTAAAACTTCACAAGCAAATTCTCAAAATAAAGTTTCTATAGGCAAAATAGACGAATTGACCTTTATTGCCAACTTAGGATATTCACGCTTAAAACGTTTCAAGATACGTTCGGTTACCATCTGTGCGTTTTCAAATGTAAGCATCTGTAACATTATCAAATACTGCGACGGACTGTATCTGGTATAAACATCGCCTCGTCTCAAGGATTCATTTACTGTCAGCAAAAGTTTGCTCATAGCGCTGCTCAACTGACGTTGACCGGGAGTATTACCTTTCGAATCTGTAACGCTAATCAACGATATAAAAATTGCCTGTCCCGTCCTTGCAGAATTTCTGACCTCAAGCTGATAAATTTCTTTGAACACTTCATATTCACAATAAAACGCACCCGAATCGTGCTCACGCTCACCCAGTGCATCTCTTATGACTTCGATATTGTTTTCTGTCTGATGTACAGTTCTGATTACCTTTTTATACAGTGAATTGAACTCATCCGACGGCGCAACGCCAAAACGTTCAAAGAACATTTTCTTTACGGATTCATAATGATTTTTTGCAATTTGTTGGTTCTTTGTATTTACAAGAGCCTGTATAAGGTGATAGTGAAGCTTCTCATCATAAGGGTCAATCTCTATCGCCTTTTGGGTAATTCCGATAATAGCTTCCCAGTCCTTTATTCCTGCAAGTATATCGATAACATTGCTTACAGCTTTTATATACATCGTATGATAATACGTCGAGATAGGAACTGCCCATGATTCCAAGGAAAGTCGCGGTAAAAAATCACCCTTGTACATCTCTATAGCAGTCATAATCTCATGAAGCCTGTGCTCTGCGGTTATTCCTTCCTTCTCTGCTTCTTTAATATGTGCTTCAAATACATCAAGATCCACAACCATGTCGATAGCACTGTTCCATGCATAAGTGCCTCTCCTGTAGATAATCATGTCTTTCGCATCAAAAAAATCAAGCGTGTCAAGCAATGTTCTTGCACGATGAACCAAAGTTTTTAAAGTATTTGCCGGATTTCCGTTCTTTTCATCCGGCCAAAGTAAATCAATAAGATCATTTTGAGATATTTCACGCCCTCTGAAAGTCATCAAATATTCTATAAAAAGCCATAGCTTTTTTGATCGGCCTTCCCTATCCGTAATAACCTTTCCATTGTATTCGATAGTAAATTCTCCGAGCATATTTACCTTCAACGGCGTTCCATTTTTCATTATGAACCTCCTAAAAATATAGATATATATGCATAAATAATATCACGGGTAATTATTTTTTTCAATGAGATACAGTAACATTTTATTATTATTATAAAGTTCAAGCCATATATAAAGATTATTCAAAAGTCACGTCTTTGCTTACACAGGCTCATCTTTTCGTGACCGGTTTATAAATTTATTATTTCCGTAAAAAAATATATGTATTCCTAAACAGCGTAAATGCGCACCGAGGTGCGCATTTACATCGTTTTAAAATATTTAAGAATGGGGTTTTTATAATTTGAAAAGTCGTCCGTTCTATAATTACTCGTTCAAAATATTCAAAGGTACAGCTCTTATATTAATACAAATATTTTGCCGAGTAGTTTTTTCCGTCTCCTATATACTTCATTATAGACTCACTCTGATTGCCGGTGGATGCAAAGGTCGGATCCATAAGCTTCCATGTCGAACCGTCAAAATAAATAACTCCGTCAATCCATCCGTTTTCAGAAGTATAAGCATTAATCCACGCATGATAAGAGCTTCCTGCATATCCGATTACTAGCTTGCACGGTATGCCTCTGCTTCTGAGCATTGCTGTCATAAGGGATGCATAATCAAAGCATATCCCCTTCTTGGAAACTATAATAGTATCAAGATTAGGTAAATATCCGCTTTTTACAGTAGCTGCAAGCTGCTTATCATATGAAATATTTTTTATTACCCAATCATAAACCGCATTGATCTTCTGTAAATCACCGGATTTGTTTGCGGTAAGAGTTTTTGCCAAACCGGCTACCTGACCGTTTGCTGTATAATTTACATATTGATTAGGTAAAAGATACGGTGCAAATTCATTTGTCAGACTCACTGATAATGATGTCCCGTACACTGTAGAATATGAAGTGCCTGAAATATTTTCATATATATTTATCGAATATTTACCGCTGCCGTCAGATAAAGGAAAAGTTTCAAACTCTCCGATTTTATTGATATTATAAGTATATTTCACTCCGGACGGTCCGGTCACTATCATCTTAAGCTTCTTTGAAGTCTGCTTAAGATACTTTATCATTATATAGCCATCCTGTGTATTGGATGCATCAATAACTACCTTGTCATTTCCTTTTGTGACTTTTCCCGACGCTACAGGCATGAGAGTCCCGGAAATAGCTGCTCCGCCATTTACAAACCCTGCCGCTTCACCCTCCGTAAATGACATGGCTTCAGATGTAGGCGCTGCAGTACCCTGACTTGCCAACGGCACATCGGAATCATTGATATTCGCAGATTTTTTTAAACTGTCATTACCGCAAGCAGCGAGCACGAGCATCATAATGCTCAGACAAAAAGCCGCCGCTCTGAGTTTTTTTATGTTTAATTTCATACGAATCACCTCCTCTGCAATTACATTCTTTAGTTTATTATATATTGACGACCTTAATCCATTAGTATCAAGTTATATTTAATATGGTTTTTAGTCTAAAAAAATAATTTTTTGTAACCACAGTATATCATATAATTTTGCTTTTTCAAGATTTTTAATAAAATTTTTTTAATTTAATTTTCTTAAAGAAGCAGTTCGATTTTATCATCCGCAACCCACTCGGAAGCTTCCTCTTGAGTAAATGAAACTATTTTTAAATCACCGCTTTCATCTCTTGCAAGGATTACGGAAATAATGCTGCCTTTATCATTCATTGCCACTTTATAAGAATATTCGGTTCTGCCGTTTTTAATCTCGGATTTTAAATCTATCCCCAAATTCTCAGCTT
This sequence comes from Anaerovoracaceae bacterium, assembly GCA_052169645.1. GTDB lineage: Bacteria > Bacillota > Clostridia > Peptostreptococcales > Anaerovoracaceae > JAIKWW01. Next base: position 156,837 of record JBQNCA010000001.1, on the reverse strand, counting down.
CTTTTAAAACTGCGTCATCGGATATGTCTGCAGCCGCCGCTTTTGAAAGTACGTCCGCCCATTCTCTCACCTTTGCATCAGCAGCATAATACTCACTTGTAGTATCCGCATATCGCTCAGCCGCCGCCTTTTCGGCAAGTGCTGTTGTCATAGAAAGAACTGCGAATATCGTAAGGCATAAAATCGAAAAAATCATTATCAGGCTCGCTCCGCCTACAGAAATTTTCTGAGAACCGGATTCTTTCAGAGATTTGTACTTTTTCATCTGATTTCCTCTTTATATATGCACTCGCAGGGAATATATTTCCCCGTTCGATTGTCGATAAATGTTTCTGTCTGCCAGCTTTCCCGATGCATAGACCGTTATTTCCGCATACTTTCCCAAGTCCGTTACCTCAAGCCGCATTTCAGGATATTCCATAGATATTCGTTCCGAATAAGTCCGCACTTTGCAATCCTCATTTTTTCCCAATATATACGAAAGTTCCTTGATATCACCGTTTGAAGCTTTATATGCTTCAGCCGTACTTGAGGCTCTGACTACCGCGGTGTTAAGCGCTCCGCTCCTGTCGGCAACAATTCTTGAGCCGGTGAATAAATTCATACAGATTGCAGCACATATTGAAAAGAAAAATATTGCGACTATTATTTCCATTAAAAAAATTGCAGCCCCGGGATCATGTCGTTTCATGACTTAAAACTCCCTTCGATATGGATTAATGACGAAGACCGTGAACCGTCCGGCATCTCACAGCTTATATTTAAAAGTTCTTCATTATCAATGTTAACGTCAAAGCTTTTCATTTCTACAATTTTACTGCCCGTCTCCGGCGGTAAAACGTTACCTTCATTCGTAAACAATTCTCTCAAAAATCCGTCATAGTAATAAATATATGTAGCATATCTCTCGCCTTCTATCATCTGAGAAATTTTTAAAGACCTTATCTCGGAATTTTTATCTGAAAATTCGTCCTCGGTCTGAAGCTCGGCAAGCTCTATTTCAGCATACTCTCCGCAATGCCGCAGCTTCTCGGTCACATAGGCAATACCTGTTCTGGAATTATAATTATTCTCCATTCTCCCGGTAACCGCTTCATAGGATTTTACCCCGTTCATAAGAACCATAAGTATTGATATGGCAAAAGTACAAAGCAGGAGAAGAACAAACACAAAATCTATGGAATGTACCTTTTTCATACCTGTACCTGCTCTCTCCTGAGAACTACCGTGATTTCAGGCATTATATTTGAAGCAAAAACCTCATAATGTACATAATACTTATTTTCATCAATATGAACACCGTAATTTTTTCTAATATATTCATAACTTTCGGGATATCTTCCCTCTATGGCATAACAGCTGACTACGGCTTTGCGAATATTGCTTTCCGCCGTTGCAAGCTCATCTTTAGCCTTTTCTCTATCGGTAACGTCCAAACCGTAGAAAAAGAATCCGAAAAACAGGACAAAAACCAACACAGGTATTATATAATCCTTTAATGAAATTAATCTCCTGAACCCGCTTCCTGATTTTTTTATATTCATAAAGCAATCTCTTTTCCTGTCTTTAAAAACGACGTTTTCATCCTATGGCAGCCATTATATTCATAAGCGGCAACATTACCGACATAAGTATAAGACCGGTGAGCACCGATAACCCCATAACCAAAGCCGGCTCAACTCTTCCCAGTATGGAATCTATTTCCTCACTCAAAGCCTCGTCCATACGCTCCGCTATTTCCTGCATCACCGAATCTATATTGCCCGAACGATAGCCCATATTAAGCATACGGCAATACAAAACCGGAAACAATCCTGTCCGAGTCATAGCCTCGGCGAACGAATCACCTCTGCTTATTGAGGCTTTTGCTTTTTCTATACAATTGAAAGTCTTTGTATCGAAATCCATATCAGCCGCCATACTTATCGCATCATCCGCACCGAGCCCGCTGGAAATTCCCATTGAAATAGCCGCCGCAAAACGTGCCGCTCCGGCTCTATACCTCATTTTTCGTATAAAAGGTATATACGATACACCTCGTTTTAAATCAAGATATACTCCTATTGAAGCGGCAATCACCAGCAACACTAAAACTACAACGGATTCTATTATGTGATTGTTGAGAAATATTCCCATATCGAGAAAAAATCGGGCAACACCGGTCATGTTCCCTCCGATTTGATCATAAACCGATTTAAACATAGGCATTACTTTAACTATAAGTACCCCGATTACGCAGAGCATCATAAGGCCTATCATGACCGGATAAGTTACAGCTCTTTTAAATTGAGCACGGATTCGGATGCTTCTGTCATAATATTTAGTAAGCTGCGAAAAAATCTTTTCCAAATATCCGGTTTCTTCTCCCAGCTTAATCATATCGGTAACATATCTCGGAAACCTCTCCGTTGCCTTAAAAGCTTCACTCATAGTGTATCCTTCTCCGAGCTTCTTTACGATTATTTCTATAACGCCCGCCAACGGAGTTTTTTCTTCCTGCTCCTCCTCCGCCAAAAGAGTAAGCGCTTCGCTTGTGGAAATGCCGGCTCGAAGAATCAGCTCCATCTGTGAGCAGAGAAAGGATATATATTCAGCTTCCAAATAGTTTTTTTTCATTTAAATATCTCCGTTACGAGCTCATAATCTGCACCCATAAAGCGTCATATAAGGTACGAGAATTTTTAGGTAAATTTACATACGTTTCAAATTGCTTCAATGCGGTACCCAAAGGATACATCGCCTCATTGTCACGCAAATTTTCCGGAAGCAATGCTCTTGCCGAGCTTTCGGCTGTCGAATAAGAAATCCATTCAGTATTTTGCGCCATGTTTTCAGGCTCACACATAAAGTTTATAAAAGCCTCCGCACCCGATTTGTTACCTGTATCAGCCGGTATGCACATCGCATCTACGAACAGATTGCTGCCTTCCTCGGGGACATAGAATTTCAAATTTATATCGCTGTCTTCACCGAGTTCATCGAGCATTAAAAAATAATCCCCTACATAATAGGTGGCTATTGCCGCCTCTCCATGTTCCATCTTATCAAAAATCTGATCCATTACATATGCCTGAACCAAAGGCTTTTGTTCCTTGAGCATTTCTGCCGCCTTACGGATAGTTTTTTCATCGGTAGTATTATAGGAGAAGCCCATGCGCTTCAATGCTATTCCCATAGCATCCCGTGAATTGTCGAACATAAGAATCTGTTTCTTATACTTTTTATTCCACAGCAAATCCCAACTTCCTATATCTTTTTCATCGACCTTATCTGCATTATAGATTATACCTACCGTCCCGAATTGATAAGGTACGGAATATTCTCCCGTCGGATCATATGGCGGATTTCTGAATGCCTCATCTACCAAAGCTTCATTCGAAACATTTTTCTTATCTATTTTTAACAGCATTTTTTCCTCTATCATTCGAGAAACCATATAATCCGAAGGAATAACTATATCGTATGACACCCCTCCGCTCTTTATTTTTGCATACATCTCTTCACAGGTTGCTACCGTATTATAATTTACGGTCAAACCGCTTTCCTTCTCAAATTTATCAATCAAATCAGGATCGATATATTCTCCCCAGTTAAATACATTGATATAAGACTTCCTGTTTTCCTCAGATTCACAGCCTGATAAAAAAAACGACAATATCACTATCATCAAAATGAATGATAATCTGCGCATATTCAACGAAAACCCGACCTTACGACCGACTCCGTTATTATTTTTATATTCAGATGCTTTGAAATAAAACATATTACACTTCACAACTTTCTGCTGCTCGCTCTTGAGGATCGCAGCTCTCTGAAATTTATTATCAGCAACAGTACAAGTACAACGGCAAACATCAATGTGCACAGTGCATTTACTTCCGGACTTATACGCTTTTTCGTCATTCCGAAAATTAAAACTCCCAAGGTTTCTGAAAAAGGTCCCGATGTGAAGTAGCTGACAACTACATCATCTATCGACATTGTAAAGGATAATATAGCCCCTGTGACAATCCCGTCCCTAATCTGCGGCAGCACTACTCTCAGCATGCTCTGCATATTGCTTGCTCCCAAATCTCTTGCCGCCTCATACTGGCGCTTATCCATCTGTCGAAGCTTGGGCATTACCGAAAGTATTACATATGGTGTATCAAAAGTGACATGCGCTATAAGCAGTGTTCCGAAACCTAAGCTGAAAAATCCCAAGTGACAGGTACGATACAAAAATATAAACATAAGCATGAGAGATACACCCATGATTATATCGGGATTCATCATGGGAATATTATTGACCGACATCATTATACGTCTGGGACGGCGTTTCATATGAAAAAGTCCTATAGCAGCCGCCGTACCTATAATAGTGGAAATTGCTGCGGCACAAAGAGCAACCGCAACCGTAACCTGTATGGCATGTATGATTTCGTTGTCATTAAAAAGGCGTACGTACCAACGAGTTGAAAAGCCTGTCCACACGGAACGGCTCTTTGTGCTGTTAAAAGAAAATATCATTAAAAGGATAATGGGAGCATACATGAAAACAAATATCAGCCCCATGTATAGCTTTCCGGCACGTTTACTCATGACAACAGCACGCTCCCTTCCTCTTCGGTATCTATCTTTCCGGTCAACCATATGAATACAGCTATTATCATCATCATCACTACTGATATCGCCGCACCCATATTGGCATTATAAGCTCCGCCGAGGAACTGCATTTCGACCAGATCTCCGACCAGCATATTTGCGCCGCCGCCGAGAATTTTTGAAATTATGAAAGTGCTTACGGCAGGTACAAAAACCATTATAATGCCGGATAAGGTGCCGGGTATCGAGAGAGGAAATATTACCTTTGTGAATACCTGTCTCTTGTTACAGCCTATATCATGAGCCGCCTCTATAAGCGATTCATCTATGTGTGTGAGTGTGGTATAAACCGGCAGTATCATGAAAGGGAGATAATTGTACACCATGCCCAGTCCTACGGCTACAGGCGTATTTATAATATGCAGAATCGGCAGATGCAGAAATTTCAGAAATGTATTCAGCAGCCCCGTATTTTCGAGGATTGTCAGCCATGCATATGTGCGCAGGAGAAAATTCATCCACATTGGCAGCATTATCAAAATCATTGCCGCCGTGCGCCCTCCCTGAGAGAGCTTCGACATTGCATATGCCATAGGATATCCCAAAATAAGACATACTGCCGTACATATTACAGCCAGTCTGAATGAACGCATGAAAACAGATGCGTATAGTCTCATGTAAGAATAATTGTCAAGAGTAAAGCTTCCGCTGTCGTCCGTAAACGAAAACCAGAGCACTATAAACAGAGGCACTGCGGTAAAGAGTAAAAGCCATAATGCATACGGGAAAGCGGTGAATCTGTTACTTTTCATATCAGTTCTTCCTCCACTGCATCCGGATCATGCTCAAGTCTGTACTCAATCTCCGTCATTGTCTCCATAGAACTTTTTTTCATTATATGTATATTGTCAGGCTCAACATCCAAATACATGGATGCCCCTACTTTTTCGGCAATAGTGGAATGAGCTATAAAGTCAAAATCCCCTGTCTGTATAATCATTTCATAATGCACGCCCTTAAAAAGGCAGGATTTCACATTGCCCCTCAACAGCCTTTCATAAGGCTGAATTGACGTTTCACCCTCTTCCAGAAGAATTATATCTTCCGGTCTGATTACGACATCTATGGCTTCGTTTTCGGCAAAGCCTTCATCGACGCAATTATACACCGTACCGAGGAATTCCAAAACTCTGTCCTGCTTCATTATTCCCGGAACTATATTGGATTCTCCTATAAAATCGGCTACAAACGCATTTGCAGGCTCATTGTAGATATCTATCGGACTTCCCTGCTGCAATATCATTCCCCGATTCATTACAACTACGGTATCGGACATTGCAAGAGCCTCTTCCTGATCGTGAGTGACATAAATAAAGGTCATATCAAGTCTCTCGTGAAGTTTTTTAAGCTCGACCTGCATTTCCTTGCGAAGCTTTAAATCCAGCGCCCCAAGCGGCTCATCAAGAAGAAGTACCTTAGGCTCATTTACTATAGCCCTTGCGATAGCCACTCTCTGCTGCTGCCCTCCTGAAAGAGATGTTACCGTTCTCTTCCCAAAGCCCGGGAGATTTACCAGTTCCAGCATCTCCTCGACTTTTTTGTCTATCTCCGTCTTCGGAACTTTTCTCAGCTTCAATCCGAATGCAATATTTTCCGCAACATTTAAATGCGGAAAGAGTGCGTATTTCTGAAAGACCGTATTGATATTTCGCTTGTCGGGCGGAAGATCGTTTATACGTTTTCCTCCGAAGAACACATCCCCTTCGTCCGGACTTTCAAAGCCTCCTATGATGCGAAGCGTCGTTGTTTTTCCACAACCCGAAGGACCGAGCAGTGTAACAAATTCTCCGTCTTTTACTGACAAATCCAAAGCTTCCAGCACGATTTCATCATCGAATTTTTTTACGATTCCGCTGAGCCGGATCAGCTCATTTCTTTCCATTTACCAATCCTCCTTCTTAGCAACAGGCTAAGCCTGATGCCGTATACATCAATTCATGACGGAGCTGCTTTCTCCTGAAGTAAATACAGGCGTTACGTCCTTAAATTCACCCTCTGATTTTGCAGGCATATCACTAAGCTCTATCCTGAGCAGAGTGCGTGTCTCCGCCAAGCCTTTAAGCGATACCTCATAATCTATATTAAGGCTGCCGGTAAAAAGCTCTTCATCCAACCGCCTTTCTATCTTGTTTGTCAAAATTTCCATAGGCAATGCACCTATCGGAGTTTCATAAAACCCTTCAAATCTGCTGCCTTCGCTGAAGCGCATAACATTGCCGCTCATATCATCGGAAAAGCGTTTAAGGCGCACCTCTCCGTCATCACCTATACGCAGAGTGGCTTTCATCCCTTCCATTCCTGAAACTTCGGATTCGGTATAAGCTACATATATAGCATCGGGCTTTCTGTAAGCAATCGCCTGAGTAACAAATTCCATTTCGTTATCCTCAGCTTCGTTATTCCTACTTATTTGTTTTCCTATTATGCGCAGCATAATATCTTTCATAACCCAGACCTATGATCCTTTCTATCGTTTCACCATAAGGCACTCCGGCACTTTCCCATAAAAGAGGAAACATGCTGAATGCTGTAAAGCCGGGAATAGTGTTTATCTCATTCAGATAAATGCTTCCGTCAGCCTTATCAATGAAAAAATCACAACGGGCATAACCTTCACCGTCTATAGCACGAAAAGCTCGTATAGCTATATCCTTTATTCGTTCAGAAATATCCCCGGGCAAATCCGCAGGAATTTTCATCTTCGGTCTGCCGTCATCAACATATTTGCTGTCGTAATCGTAAAAATCCTCAGTTGCAATAATCTCTCCCGCAACCGCAGCCTTAACATCGTGATTACCCAATACACCGGTTTCTATCTCTCTGCAATCCACAGCTTCTTCTATCAGAAGCCGTTTATCATACATCGCAGCCTCTTTTAAGCCCTCTCTCAACGAAGCTCTGTCCACCGCCTTTGTAATCCCGACACTGGAGCCTTCATTTGCCGGCTTCACATACATAGGATACGAAATAATGCTCTCTATGCGTTTAAGCTCCGCCTCTTCATTTTCTGCAACGGCTTCAGACGTTGATGTGGTATATGCACACACGGGAATTCCTGCCTGCAAAAAAAGCTCCTTTGCCATAATCTTATCCATGGCAACGGCGGATGCTGTCGTACCGCATCCGCCATAAGGAATATCCACCATTTCCAGAAGCCCCTGAAGCTTTCCGTCTTCACAGTATACACCATGTACTACCGGAAGTGCAAAATCTATAATTTCTTTTAAAGATTTTCCGCCTGCACCAAGCACGGTAAATCCATATTTTTCCGGGTCTGCGTCAAGAGCTTCTCTTGCAATCGCTTCCCACTCACCTCCGACAAGCTTGTCAACCGGGCCGTCGTACAACAGCCACTCCCCTTGCCGAGTGATTCCTATCATCTTTATCTCATATTTTCCGCAATCGACAGCTCCTATAACGGAAACAGCCGACATGCATGAAATTTCATATTCCGGCGATTTACCTCCGAAAATTACACCCAGACGAATCATGACCATTTCGCCTCTTTTTCTGATTCTTCATTCAATTCCAAAAGCTTATTTTCAAAAAATTGCATAAGTCTTTCCATTAGCTTGAGATGCGCCTTTTTTTCCGCCTCATCCATATTCGCCATTGCTTCCTCAGCCAGATCCAAATAAAATTTTTCGTGATATGCAAGAGCTTCATCTCCACGTTCGGTAAGTTCTATCCGCACAACTCTTCTGTCCTCAACAGTTCTAAGCCTACGCACGAACCCCTTCTTCTCAAGCTTTTTTATAGCGATTGAAAGCGTACTGACATTTATGAGCAGCTCACTCGCAATATCGCCCATGGTCTTCGGCTGATGTCTGCCCACTGCTACAAGGGTATGAATCTCAGCCACAGACAAATCGTTATTTACAGACGTCCTTCGCATAACAGCTTCTTCAGTCTTAATAACCATATTAACGGTATTAAGCATAACTGTTTTCATCTTCTTTTTATAATAAGTTTCTTTATCAATCATAAAACGTCCTTTTCCATTTGTCCGAACAATTTGCTTCAACCTATTACAAACATTATCTCACATTCACATGCAAGCTTTCCACTCTTTTCTATCACAGCCTTCGCTGAAGCCGTCCCTGCTCTTGAGCCGAGCTTTTCCATAGTAACCTCAAGAATAAGCTCATCTCCCGGCACCACCTTATTACGAAACTTTGCATTTTTGATGCCGCCGAAAAAAGCAATTTTACCTCTGAATTTTTCTTTGCTGAGAATAGCCACTGCCCCTGCCTGTGCAAGAGTCTCCACTATCAATACACCGGGCATTACCTTTTCCTGCGGAAAATGACCTTCAAAATAATATTCTGTATCCCTCACATGCTTGACCGCTTTTATAGTTTTGTCGTTCATTTCCCAAACTTCATCTATAAGAAGAAACGGATCACGATGCGGAATAATTTCCATAATCTGCTCACGATTCAGCAGAACCTTTTTATCCTCCATTACTCGCTCCATTTCTTGAATATTATCACAGCATTGTGTCCCCCGAAACCCAAAGCATTTGAAAGAACATACTTCAACTCGGAGCTTCTACCCTTATTGGGAACATAGTCTAAATCCAATTCTTCATCAGGAACTTCATAATTTATAGTCGGAGGAATGAATCCGTCAACCACAGCCATAATGCTTATAAAAGCTTCAATGGCACTCGCCGCTCCGAGTGCATGACCCGTCATACTCTTTGTTGAGCTTACAGGAATATTGAATGCAGCATCACCCATAGCTTTCTTTATCGCAATAGTTTCATATAAATCATTATACGGTGTTCCTGTTCCGTGTGCATTTATATAATCAATGTCGGAAGGTGTTATTCCCGCTTCATTCATAGCCATCCGCATAGCTCTTGCATCTCCCGAACCTTCAGGATCGGGCATTGTAATGTGGTAGGCGTCCGAGGTCACCCCGTAACCTGCAATTTCGGCATAGATATGCGCCCCTCGAGCCTTTGCATGCTCAAGTTCTTCAAGAACAAACATAGCCGAACCTTCTCCCATTATAAACCCGTCCCGTTCTTTGTCAAAAGGAGTGCAGCAACGATTTCTGTCGGAGCGGGTAGAAAGCGCTTTCATATTTGCAAATCCTGCAAACGAAGCTTCGGCAAACGAGGCCTCCGTTCCTCCGGCAAGCATGACATCATGGTAGCCGTGAATAATGTTGTGAAAAGCCTCTCCTATAGTATGATTGCCTGTAGCGCAGGCTGTATTTATTCCCAGAGACGAGCCCTTAATACCGTGAGCTATTGAAAGATTCCCCGCCATCATATTCGGTACGCTCATGGGAACCATAAGCGGAGAAACAAAGCGTACACCTTTATTTTCAACCTTGCGGGCTTCACTTTCTATAACATTGATTCCCCCCACACCTGTACTGCAATAAACGCCTATTCTATACGGATCGACATTTTTGCCTGCTGCAATACCGCTGTCCTTCATCGCCTCTTCGGCTGCCACCAAAGCATACTGGCTTGTCAGATCAAGGCGCTTCGCAGCTCGTTTGTCGGGAAATTCAAAATTTTTAACCTCACCGCCCATAATGCACTTATGCTCCGTCGTATCAAAATGCGTTATCTTATCTATTCCGTTTACGCCGTTTTTTATATTTTCCCAAAACTCCTGTGCATTATGTCCTACCGCACCTATTATGCCCATGCCGGTTACTACCACTCTTCTGTTTGCCATATTGTTTTCCTCCGCTAAAATTCCGATATTTCATGATACCCATTTAAACATATCTGCAATTTTATATGATGCATATGTGCATTATCGCAACTGTGATTTCTCTCAACGAAAATCACATCATCATTCCGCCGTCGATGCCTATCACCTGACCTGTGATATATGCAGCATCTTCGGAAGAAAGAAACGCTGTAAGCTTTGCAACCTCTTCCGCTCTGCCATATCTGCCGAGGCTTATAAGCTTTATACCTTCCGCTTTCTGCTCCTCTGTGAGCTTGGAAGTCATGTCGGTCTTGATAAATCCGGGAGCAACCGCATTTACCGTAATATTTCTGCGACCGAGCTCCTTGGCATTTGAAAGTGTCATTCCGACCAAGCCGGCTTTCGATGCCGCATAGTTCGCCTGACCGGCATTTCCTCTCACCCCTACTATAGAAGCCATATTTATTATTCTGCCGTAACGCTTTTTCATCATTACAGCCGACGCATATTTGGTAAAATTAAAAGCACCTATAAGATTTGTTTCTATAACGGAGCGGAAGTCTTCCGGAGTCATGCGTGCCAACAGCTTATCTCTGGTAATGCCTGCATCGTTAATAAGAATATCAACTCCGCCCAGTTCTTCTACAGCTTTTTTAACGGCAGCTTCGGCATAAGCTTCGTCAGCCACATCGCCTTTAGACAATACAACTTTTGTTCCGAATTGAGCCAGTTCCGCAGCGGCAGCTTCGGCAGCCTCATCGTTATTGCGGTAGCAGAGCATCACATTTGCACCCCTTTCGCAAAATTCTCTTGCTATCGCAAGCCCTATACCTCTAACTCCTCCTGTTATTATCGCATTCTTACCGTTCATTTATCTGTCTCCTATTTCTTTTAATGTTTCCTCCAGAGTGTCGCAATTTTCTACTCTCAGAGTTTTTACGGATTTATCAATTTTCTTTATGAGTCCGGACAAAGTGCGTCCCGGACCGAATTCTATAAAAGTATCAACTCCTGCGGCTATGAGGTTTTGCACCGTGGATACCCATTGAACCGAACTCATCAGCTGCAATCCCATAAGCTCCGCAAATGCCTCCGCTGTAAGCTTGCCGCCCGTATCTGTTTTTTCATTCCAAGCTTGCCCTATGCGATAATTTGTGATTGGCTGCGCCGTATAATTTGAATATACGGGAAAACTGCCGTTTTCTGCCGCCGTCCGTGCATATCCGCCCTCAAGCAGCAGCTTTGTCATCTTTTCGGCGGCAGGCGCCATGAGTGCACTGTGAAAAGCGCTTGATACCGACAGCGGCGTAATTCTCATTCTCGCAGCGCTCGCCGCTTCTATGAAGCGCTCAACGGCGGCTATCTCACCGGAAACTACGGTTTGTGCAGGCGCATTGAAATTGGCTGCGGTCAATATCCCGTCGCCACGGCTTTCTTCTACGAGCTCCATAACCTTTTCCGGATCCCCGATGACCGCAGCCATCGTTCCTAAAGGTGCGCCGTCAGCAGCCCTGCCGGCTTCAGCCATCCACTTTCCCCGATGTTTCATGAGTTCGATTCCGGCGGTAACGGACGATATATGACCGGCAGCGGTAAGCGCCGCATACTCTCCGAGGCTGAAGCCTGCCGCTGCGAACGGCGCACTTCCGAAACGGGCTTCAAATGCACGAAAGGCAGCCATTGTAACGGCATATATGCACGGCTGTGTATTTTCCGTAGCTCTCAATTCTTCCTCACTGCCCTCAAAGCAAAGTCGTTTTATATCATCCCCTGCTTCATCAAATACTTTCCTCGCTTCATCAAAGCTTTCATACAAATCCTTGCCCATTCCCGAATACTGAGCACCCTGTCCGGCAAATACAAATGCTGATCTCATTATTTCCCTCCATATTATATAGGCTTCTAAGATTTCTTTTCCAAAAGTTTATTCTTTTATCTTTACCATATTTACCGGCAAATATTATGTAAGCTTTTAAAGCTTACTTGCCGAAAGCCTCACGCATAAGGATATTGCGATTATTAAAAACATCCGCACAATCCCTCATCATATCATCGATTATATCCCGACAACTCTGCTCCTGATTAACAATCCCTGCAATCTGCCCCGACATCACCGAGCCGAAATCCACATCACCGTTCTCAACGGCATTTCTCAACGCTCCGACACCGAGCTGTGCAATTTCTTCAGGATCTGCACCATGTCTTTCCATCTGCTGAAGCTTTCTGGAGAGTTTATTCTTTATTACTCTTATAGGATGTCCCGTACTTCTGCCGGTAACTGTAGTAGATGAATCCTTTGCTGACAGAATTTCCTTTTTATAGGCTTCCGAAACCGTACATTCATACGCCGTCAAAAATCTGGTTCCCATCTGAATACCCTCGGCACCCAGCATGAAAGCCGCCGCCATTCCACGTCCGTCGGCGATTCCTCCTGCCGCTATTACCGGAACATTTACGGCATCTATCACTTGAGGTACCAATGCCATAGTTGAAATTTCTCCGAGATGTCCGCCGCTTTCCATTCCTTCAGCGATAACCGCATCCGCACCCACTCGGCATACACGCTGAGCTATTGCCACAGAGCCTGCAACCGGTACGACCTTTACCCCTTGTTCCTTCAGCCTTCCGATATATTTGCCGGGATTGCCGGCACCGGTAGTTATGACCTTGATATCCTCATCAAGCACCAACTGCATGATATCATCAACATATCGAGACATCAGCATGATATTCAATCCGAACGGCTTGTCCGTCTTTTCCTTGCACGCCTTAATCTGAGTCCTTATTTCATCCGGCTTCAAAGCTCCGCAAGCTATAGTACCCAATCCTCCGGCATTGCTCACAGCCGATGCGAGAGAAGCATCAGCTATCCATGCCATTCCTCCCTGTATAATAGGATATTTGATGCCTAAAAGCTCCGTTATCTTAGTCTGTATCTGTGGTGTAGTCGTATCCATATAAGTAAAATTTCCTTCCGAAGTATCTGATGTGCCTCATGGCTTCAAACAGATTTAATTTCTATAAACTCATACTATAAATAATGCCATAAAAAAGATATACTCCAATTCGTCATATCCCTGTCTTTTAAAGTTCAGTGTTGATTGTTTGACAATCAAAGTATATACTATTAAATTATATTTGCGCAATATATCAATGTCAATAGTCAGCTTTATAAATCACTGTAAGCGCTTCTTGACTTTATAATAAATCGTTATAAGCTGCAAAAGTTATAAAAAATATAATTTTGTCCTTATTCAGCTTAATTAAGGATTTTTAAAGAATCATCCTTTATAATTATTCATATAATATATTTTATTTAACATTGATATATTGAATTTGATTTAGAGAGGATTTGCCGTGTCTAACGAAAATACAAAAATCATCGTTATCGAAGACGATGCCGATATCCGTGAAGTCATACGCATGCTTCTTGAGAAGCAGGGTTACACCGTTGTCGAAGCCGAAAACGGAATCTCGGCGCTTACAAAAATAGATGCAAGCGTCGACCTGATACTTTTGGATGTAATGATGCCGGGTTTATCAGGAATAGAGGTTTGCCAACAAATTCGCAAAGAGTATAATATGCCTATCCTTTTTCTTACTGCAAAGTCCGGCGAAGAGGATAAGAGCGAGGGGCTGCTTGCCGGCGGTGACGACTATCTCACAAAGCCGTTTTCCGAAACCGAGCTGACAGCCAGAGTCACGGCATTGCTGCGCCGTTATCGTCAATACAGAGGCAAGGACGGAGATCAGGATGCCGAAACCTTCTTAACTATAGGAGAGCTTAAACTCAGCGAGCAGTTCAATGCCGCATGGAAAGGAACGGAAGAGCTAAGTCTGACGGATATCGAGTACCGCATACTCAGGTTACTGATGTCGCACCCGAACAGAGTCTATTCCATAAAAACCATATATGAAACCATTTGGAACGAACCGTATTTCTACAGTTCCAACAATACTGTTATGGTTCATATAAGAAAACTCAGAAAAAAAATTGAAGATACACCTGATACTCCGCAATACATTCGTACAGAATGGGGACGTGGATATAAGTTTGCGAAATAATCCGAACTAATTGAAATAACTTTCCTTTACAATAGAGGTATATTCATGGCTGCACAGAACAGCACATCACCGGGTACATCCTCGGGCGCAGACAACAAAACAACTTTTCGCTCACTGAAAATGGAGCTTGGAGTTGCACTCGTCATATCCTTTTTAATATCAATAGCATTTTATCTGGTGCTGAGCACTCTCATAAACGTGTTTATGCAAAATCATTTCGGCTCGGAAGAATTCTATCGAAAGAATAACAAGGATCTGGCAAACCGCTTTTCAACCTTTATAGAACAAAAATCCATCCGCTCCGATGACTGGTATTCTCTCAGACGTTGGGCAGAATCAAATGATGTATATCAACTTACTATATATCATGACAGAGCTATGATATTCAGATATGATAAAAACAATAAGAATGCAAATTATCAAAGAGAAGCATCTATAAATTCTATAAATTTGGAGAATGCTCCCAAAACTTTATATTCTGATGTAAATGAAATCGGAGAGCAGGTATATGAAATCACATTTGCCGATTATAAGTGTGATGTCACTTTTATCGGGAACTATGCCGACAATTATTATCTCATTTCCAAGATAATTTCTTTAATGCTCCCTATGATTCTTTTTAATTTAATTTTTTTATATGCTGTTAATCGCAAACTACACTATATGCGAGAGCTGTCACAACAAATAAAAGCTCTTACACAAGGAGATTTTACATCGTCTATACGTTTGAAAGGCAACGACGACCTGACCGCCATGGCTATGGATATAGATGCTCTGCGTCTCAGTTTTGTGCAGAAGCTGAAGCAAAGTATACAGATGCAGGAGGAACGTAGAGACATTATAACCGCAATGTCTCACGATATGCGCACGCCGATGACACCCTTGCTCGTATATCTTCAAATGCTTGACGAACACAAATACACCGATGAAGTGCAACATAATCAATACGTTTCAAAATCTTTAGAAAAGGCTTTGCAGCTGAAAACCCTGTCCGACAATATGTTTTCATACCTGCTTCTTGACAAAGACAGCGACATAGAAATGGTTACAATCTCCATGAAAGAAGCTTTTTATGACCAGCTGTCGGGGATGTTTGACTATCTCGGCGAAAACGGCTTTACAATAGATGCCGATATAGATATGCAGGACGTTTTCATCCGTGTAAATATGGACTACATGTATCGTATATTCGATAATCTCGTTTCAAATATACAAAAATATGCAGATCCCGAGCAGTACCTCACAGTCAAGCTCTACTGCGAATATGGCAAAGTTGTGCTGCACCTGCGAAACAGTATAAATTACTTGGCTGATTACAGCGCAAGCACCGGCTTCGGTGTCAAAAATATAAAGAAAATGACTTCCAATATGTCGGCTGAATTTATAGAAGCAAAAAAATCCGACAGATACGATACGATAATTCTATTTGAAATAGTGGAAGCGGAAAATGCTCCAAAACAAGAAAAGTAGAATTTACAGATCAAAACAAACCGCTATGCATATTGATTTTTTTCAACATGCATAGCGGTTTTTAGATACTTTTCATCATATAACTCAATAGGAATCTTATTGATCTTTTGATTTGCAGAAAAATTCATACACTATTCCAGCTGTGATAATCACAATGCTGTATTTCCTGATTAACTCCTCCTAAAAAATAGAATACGAAGTGATGTATCAAAGTGATGCCTCAGCTTGCAACATTTAATTCATATGTCGCATAGTAACCCTCTTCTTCGGGAGCTTCATGCCAACTGAAATGCTCCAGTAAGGTATAGGCTCCGTTATTATAGTACAAATCTTCCCAAAAATTAGGATCCTTTGCCGAGCAGCCGTTAGCTTTTTCCACTCCGACTATCTGATGACTGCCGAACACCTGCATCTTTACAGGCTTTCCCGCCTTCTGCAGCTCCGCCATATGCGCCTCTGCTTCCGCCTTATCTAAGAATACCTGAAGATCCTGATCCAGACTCTCGAGGTATACTGCAAATAATTCTTTCATTGCCGACCTCCTTTATAGTTATCGTTGTATAAGCTTTCGCTTGGCTTTATTTGATATCATTATATCAAATAATTGTTGTTATTTCAACGATTTCAGCATTTTATCAGTCAAAAGCGCAAAAAACTTGTTATGATTATGATATGTATGGATATTATTTAGATTTAAAAAATTGTACGGGGAATAAATGAAAGGTCGTTGTTAATTGCGCTCAAAGGTCTCCTTTACTTTTAAGATATTCCGTAAACGAATCAGCTCCAAGCTTTCTCCTTTTCACAAGCATATTTGCCCAAACAGCATTAGCATCCTGCTCCGTTATCAGGTTTCGTTTATAAGCTTCAATTAATATATCACCGGTCGTAATATGCTTTAATTAAAATTTTTCTACATAGAATTTTATATCTCTAAGATTATTGCTTCCTAAAATTCCGTCATACTTATTTGCCAAGACTATAGCGGCAGCTTCACCTTTACCTGATGTGCCACGCTTGATAGCCGCTCGGCAGTAGTCTATAATAAAGGTGTTATATTATTTGGAGCATACAATCGCATTCATCGGTACATTTATCAGGAGTTTGTTTCGAATTTTGCAAATTCAAACGAACTTCCTGCTAATTTCGAGTTTAAACTGTACAATCCCATGATTAAAAGCATTAACTGCCCGAATTCAAACGGCCTTCCGACTTGTTCCAAATTATAGCTTAATATCGGAAAGCATCAAAATATAAAATGGAGAATTTTTATGGATAATAAATTTAAAAATCAATTTGAAAGCGAAGCAGAAGAAATCATGAGCAGCGCCGACCCCGATTTTAACGATAACCTCGACGAACGGGATTCAAACGTAAACCCTGCCGATATATGCGATAATACGGAAAATGATACTGCCGATATATACGATACATCTGCTGATAATGAGAATAAAAATATTTCCGGCACAGAAATTTCAGATGTGAAATCTCAATTTGAAAACATTGCATCCGAAGCTCTCTCAAGTCAAAAAGGAAATGATACTGTATCAAAAAATCCCGGTAATAGAAAGTCTGTCATTATTATAATCGCTGTGATTGCAATTATTCTCGCAGCTGTTGCAGTATATTTCGCAGGACATTCCCACAGCAAAGACAAGGATGATAAAAATAACTCCTCAGATAATAAAATTTCAGCTGAACAGACTCCGAATGATCCCGCAGCTGCCGGTATTGACAAAGATGCTCCCGGCTATATGCCTGCAGAGGATGCACAGATATTCAAGGATTATTCGGATCTCACAAAAGACTGCTTTTTCAATGCTACCGCATTTACGGAATATGCGGGTAACGGCAGTTATGTTCTGTTTACCGGCACACAGGTTCTTGATATAATGGGGGAGCCCGAAAGAAAGGATAACTGGACTTATCAGGGGCAGGGCGGCGATTATGAGGTGACGTCATATTATTACAATATCGACGGCGGTGAAAACGGCGGCGAACCTACTCTCAACTTTGTATTTTATAAAAATACTCTGATTGAAATTATCGTCATGGAGCCTGTAACCTTTGAAGGCACTGATGATCTGCTCGCTAAATTCGGACTGAAAACCACATCCGACAGCCAGGTGCTCATAGATAACGATGAACAGTTCCGAGTTACAAACTGCGGTATAAATAATTTCTGGGCATATGCCATTGAATATTCAAAGGACAAAACCCGAGGTGATGCTTATTGCTATCTCAGATATTTGGAGCTGTAAAAACCACAATTTCAATTTTTTAAATATCGCTCATCATTTTTTAACAGCAGCGCAGAGCCGGGGCTTCGTCCGCACCCGTTCTCTGCGCTGCTTCGTGTGTCGCCTTTTTCTATTGAAATAACTTTTAAAAATCGGTAAATTCAATCACGGAATATTAATATTCTACAATTTATCTTCCCTTTGCTATGATAAAATTTCAACCGTTTTTTCTGTAGGATTCCATACAATCTCTGCGCCGAAAGCTTCCGCAATATAACGTGCCGGTACATAAATGCGTCCGCCTTTGTTGACAGCCACAGTATCCATCGATATCACAGCATTAGCCGCCTGCAATGTTCCCTCATTATTTGAAACAGCCAACATCTTTTCTCCGGTAGTTATTCTGACCGTTCTCTTGCTGACCGCATTTACTATAGTAGCGGTACGGGAGTTCGGATCGTAGCTTATGCCCTCATCACCTATTTCCAGAGCATTCGCCACATAGCGGATAGGAACCATCGTCCTGTTATTTGCATCTATAAACGGATTTGCATCCATAACTCGGACATTCCCGTTAAAGTTATAGCTTGCCTCACCGATTTTAAACACAGCCTTTGCTCTGCCTGCCGCAGGATCCGGTACGATAGGAGCCGGCTGATTGCTCGTTGCCGAGCCTCCTTCGCAGTCTCCGATTTTGCCTGCAATCACATCATCGATAGGATTTCCCCAAGCCTTTAAAGATTTTATTTCCAATCGAATACCGCCCTTTTCAGCATCCTTACCTATATCAAATACAGGATCGATGTAAAGAATATCTCTCGAAGAGCTGCTCCCGTCATACTTCATATTAATATTTAAGATATTCCCTTTTATGCTGTATTCTCCGGTATCGTCGTACTGACCGTCCATACGCCACACATCTTTTAAAGTCTTATCTCTGAGAGAACTTTCAAGCATTGAGCCCCCTAGCACCGTCTTTTCTGACCATTCCATATCCTTAGGCAAAATAAATCTTATAATCTGATTTCCTGTTATGGAATTACTCGAAACTTCTTCAATCTCGACTCTTGCACCTTTGACATTATAGGCTCTCCCGAAGCTCTCAATCTTGCCGGTCACTACAGCCTTTGTCCTGTCTGTCGCTACATTTCCCGATGTCTGATTAAAATCGGAAAAAATACTGTCCTCACCGCCAAGCTTCAAAATTACATTTCCTGCACTGTCGCTGTCTGATCTCAAATTCAGGTAAACTACCATAGTATCACCGTCAACAAGACTTTTTTTCATAGTCATTGAGATTCTTGCGGAATTTTCATTGAGTCTCACAGTTCCAAGCTCAAGATATTCATCCGTAACCTCATTCCCGTCGTGAAAGAAAGCAAATACCACGGATGTATTGTTGATAGTTGCGTTTGCCACATTTGAGTTAAACTCACCTTCAGAGCTGACAGGAACTTTATTGTACAAGCCATATGTCAGTGCAGTAGGATCCGAAGCAAGATTATTATCTTCTCTGCTTCCGTTTGCCGTAAACTCCGCAAATTTGCCGTTTTCAATACTCAACGTAAATTTTTGCTGCCCGGGATCATTTACAGGTCCGTTCAAAACCATCTGAAAAGTATTTGAAAAGCAGCTGTCAGGCATAACCGTAATATTTTTCTCCATACTGTTGGTGGAGGAAGCTGACGCCGACACCGGTATTGCAGCTGTTATAAGGATAATCGCCGTAAATACCGCTAAAAATTTATTAACTCTCATTATCAATACCTCCTATTCAAAACATATATTTTCCGTAATATCATTCAAGATGCTACTGACAATTATTGAGTCAATTCTGTCGATAACAATTCTGTCGATAACAATTTTTTAGATATTTGCTTAATTAAAGTAATCGATACTCTAACCTTATATGCAAATAATTACATGCTTAATACCCACAAAGGATATATGATGATATATACCCTTTCAGGCACTGTGCGATTCCGTCTCTTATCATCGAGTTTATGCCCGTATATGATGATATATGCTATTTCAGGCATAATACCTATATTCAGCCTGCGGACATATACTCCGGAGCGAGCCACGGACTCTCAAATATCCGTACTAACTGCTGATGCTGACTTTTCAACATCAACAATTGATATTTCAGAGCCGACAGATTTTCCATGCTGCTCTCCAAAGCATATTTTGAAGCCGCTCCGTACTGATAATTGGTTCTGAGAGTATTTATCCCGTCTCTTACTGCATCTATCTGATCTTCCAAGGTTGCAATATTGTTTTCAATTTGTAAAATCTGATTATACCTGCTGAAAACGGTATCATGCAAATTCTGCTTGGTTACACCGAGATTAATACGTGCGGAAGTCAAATCCATACTTGTAAGAGTATAGCTCTTTTCACCCATATTATATTCATAAGTATCCAAATTATACTTGGCATTATCCTTGGCATGCTCCAAATACCAAATATATGGATCTTCTTTCAAATCAGCTTCATATTTTTTCTCTAAATCAACTTCACCTATAGGCTTATATTCCAGTTTAAACTCAGGCTCCTGATAATTTTCCTGCTTGTATTCCAAGTTGCCGTAGAGTTTTACATACAAGCCCTGCAGCTCCGTTTCAAGATTTTTTACAGCCTGCTCCGCAGCTTTTACAGCACTCTGTGCAGCACTGTAATCAGCCTGACTGCCTGCACCTGCATCAAGCTTTATGCGTGCGATATCCAAAGCTTTCTTTTTATTATCCAGTTCGCTTTTTTTCTGCTGAATTTCAGCCATTTTCAAGCTGATTTTGTCCATTTCATTCGTAATGGAATAAGCCCCTTGCGACTGTGCCAGCAGAACCTGCTTTGCCGTCCAGTCGCCGGCAAGCGTCAAAGCTTTTTTCTGCTGAGCCAGAGTATATGTTCCTATCCATTGAAAAACTTCATTAAATTCAGTCACGGACTGTGCAGCTTGCTGACTTGTCAGCCTTGCTTTCTGCACCGACGGATTCACTTTATCATACTGCTTCACTGCATCCGTATAAGTCAATCCCGCCGCATTTCCGGATATTGCAACAGCCTTGGAATCCGTTTTTTTCTCACTGCTTATGCTCACCGAACGGGCAGAGTTATCCCATTCCACTTTATAACCGAGTGACTCGCTCAGATAGCGCAGAGGAAGCATAGTCCTTTCCTGCTTTATATATGGTGCCGCATCCAAAACCGCAGCATCCGTATTGTGCAATCCTATATTTGAGTCAATCTTAAGAACAACTTCGCTTGCTCCCAGCTCTGCAACAGCCTCTCTGCGAACATCGCTCCATGTAACCTCCGCTCCCATAGCTTCAAAGATTGCTCTCATAGGTACAAATGTTCTGCCGTTTACAATTTCCGGAGCCGTATCGAAATCCACAGCAGTTCCGTTGACGTATACTGCGGTAACTGCACCTGACGGAAAAGATGTTGCAGCTGCGACAGGTATGGATGAACCCGCTGCAAGTATCGTACATAAAGCGCCGTTCATCAATAACTTTTGTATTCTTTTCAATGTATCACCTCGCTTTAAATATTTTCGAATTATAAATATAAACCTAAATAATTTTTTTATACATTTTTTGATACATATAATTAACAGCTATTTAATCTTGCTCATATCGAGCTTAAAGGTTACAGGAATAGGATCACTCTGTCCGTCAATCGTAATATTTGTAGTAACCGTAACCATGTCTTTGGAAGTTATAGTCTTTGGAAGTCTGATGTACCCCTCTATCTCATTCTTATCTTTTTCAACATCCGTTCCGTATGCTATTTGGGTATACCACTTCTTATCATAGAGTTCCGGATCAACTGTCTGATATTTGGACTTTACACCGTTTATATCAAATACTGTAGAGCCTTGATCGAGTCTCATATTTTTATTATCGGATTTATTTGTAAGTCTTATATAAAGGCAGCGACCTTCAGGATTATCGCTGTCCTGCTCCACTCCTAAAAATGTTGCCGTCAATTTATAATCCAAAGTTTCCTTGCTCTGCGGAAGTGTTCCGTATCCTGTATTATCAAGTACCGGAGTCTTGCCGCCGTTTTGACTCGGTTTTTCATTATCAGGCACAGTCGCCTTAGGAGTTTCCGCAGGCTTTGCTATTGTAATACTCTTAGCCGCTTCATCCCATTTTACGTCACAACCGAGCATCTCACTCAGATAGCGAACCGGCATATAGCTTCTATCCTTATATACCAATAAATCATAGTCCTTTTTATCCTGTACCTCTCCGTCATATGTAATGCTGAAGCTGTTTCTGAGATATGCGGTAACCGTGTTTACCGTATCCGCCGCATATACCTGAGCTCCTGCCGTAACTGCAATTCCGAGCGCCATTCCAAGTGCAAAATATCGTTTCTTAGCCATTTATATACTCCTTTGCATTCCGTCTTATAAACTGTAAAGTATTATTTTTTCAAAAATAAGCAAAAGGCGAGCTATATAAGCCCGCCTTTTATTTATTCATTTATGATTATTCTTAATCAATCACTCTTACTTGGAAGATGTGAATACAGCAACAGTCTTTGTTGCAGGATCCCAAGATACTTCAGCACCGAGAGCATTGGCAATGAATCTTACAGGAACATAGAGTCTGCCGTTAGAGTTAACTGCAGTTGTATCCATGTTGATGTTGCCTGTGCTGCAAACGAGAACCTTGCTGCCTGTCTTTATATTAACAACGTTGCTTGAACCGCTGATAGTAGCAGTAGTGCTTGCGTTGTTGTAAGTAATGTTCTGGTCAGATACTCCGAGAGCATTTGCTACAAAACGGATAGGAACCATAGTTCTGTTATTTGCATCGATGAACGGAGCTACATCCATAGTATTCTCAACGTCATTTACAGTGTACTTCATATCACCGATAACAAACTTTGAGTTTACAGCTGCCTGCTGAGTATCAGCCGCAGTAGCGATATTTACATAAGGAACCTTAACTGTAGGTACATTGAAGTCATCATCATTGTACTTAGTGTTGTCTTCCAATGCAGGTCCGAATACTTCGAGCTTATACTCGCCTTCCGGAAGCAGTCTGGAGAGAGATGCAGTTACGCCGGAAATCTTGATTGTAGAAGCCTTTGTAGAAGAATCCTTAACCTTAATCTTCATTGCAGCCTCTGCATCCTTATCATAAGCATCTACTTTTTTGTTAACATTCTTGATATCAACCTTGGAGTCGATTTCGATGTTACCTTCAGTTACTTCAACCTTTGCATTATCAACGGCAAAACCGTTAACGAGACCGAGAGTATCGAATGCAAGAGCTACAGTATCCTTATCTTTGTCATCCTTAAGGTATCCTGCAACATTTTCCTTGATGATAATGTCTGCAAGAGCCTGCTTCTGAGCACCGTTGATAACCTTTGTTACCTTAGTTTCAACGCTGATAGGAGCAACTGCCTTACCTAATACGAGATCTTTATTTTCAACGCCTGCCTTAGCACCCTTGATGTTGAGCTTGATATCACCTGTGTAATCAGCCTTAACCGTTACAGGTATAAAGAATGTGATAACATTGCCCTTATCAGTCTTCCAACCGCTAAAGCTCTTATCAACTTCAATTGTAAATTCGGATGTGTCCTTCTTCAAGCCCTTTTCCATATCAAGGTAAGCATCAGGAATTGGAGTAGCATCCTTATACTTCTTTGTAGGGCCGCTTGTACCTACATAATATCTGATCTTAGCACCGTCAAGAACCTGAACTTCATCATTCATATCAAAGTCGATAGCCTTGTTCAGAGTTATAGATTCTTTAACAGCTTCAGTCAAAGTAACCTGTACATAGAACTCTTTATCATTTGAATCTTTCTGATAACCTGCAACAATTTCAGGGAGATTCTTTTCTTCAACAGTAGTTACTGTAACAGCTTCGTCGCCGTACTTGGCAATTACGAGATCGCTTTCGGAAGCAACACTGTTGCCTGAATCAGCCTTATCTGTAGAGATTGATAAAGTGATATCACCCTTGTTTGCAGACTTGCCAACCTTAACACCAGGTTTAATTGTTAAAGACTGTCTGCTTGCATTCTGATTGTTTACAGGTACATAAACATACAGATTTCTTCCGTCTATCCAATAGTGGCTTGCTGCCTCCGGCTTTTTATTAGTATCATCTGTCCATACTGCATCGCTCAACTTCTTATTTGCGTTTGCAGAATTCAAGAGGTCTCCGCCGAAAACTGTATCCGTGGTCCAGTCAAAATCCTTAGGAAGAGTAAGCTTTAAACGCTGGTTAGCTGTAATGGAATTTACAGCGCTTTCCTGAATTTCAACTTCAGCACCTACAAATGATGTTCTGCCGTAAGTCTTGACATCGCCTGTAACCTTAGCCTTTGTAGTATTGGAGTTTACAGTTGCAACTGTGTAAGTGCCGCTGGAAATCTTGGAATCAAGACCGTCTACAGCAACCTTTACTTCACCGTCGTCATTCTTTGACTTCAGGTTGAGATAAAGATTTAAATACTGATCTTTGTCAATCTGCTGAGCATAATTTTTAACGAGAATCGTTGCCTTTGTCTCGGAAGAGCTTACGAGTTCAACATTAGCATCAGCCAGTGCGGTTCCAAGTGCTGCACCGTTCTTATCTGTTGCTTCAAGAACTACAGATGCGGCATCTTTAGCATGTGTATTCATAGCACAAGCTAAAACATCTTTGTCATCTGCCTGAGTTCCTATAGCACTGAATGTCTGGAATTCTGCATTTGTAAGACTTACGCTGAACTTTGCGTCTTCATTGGCAGCAATTCCGCCTAAGTTAGTAAGCTTAAGGTTAAGCGCTACTGTCGGGATCTTTTCATTTGCTGCGACTGTATATGTCTGAGCGACACTGTTAGATGTAGTCGC
Organism: Anaerovoracaceae bacterium; assembly: GCA_052169645.1. Taxonomy (GTDB): domain Bacteria; phylum Bacillota; class Clostridia; order Peptostreptococcales; family Anaerovoracaceae; genus JAIKWW01. The sequence continues at coordinate 131,872 of JBQNCA010000001.1, read as the reverse complement.
AAATGCAGCTGTCGGCATCAAAGTCACTACCATGGCGAGTGCTAAGATGACAACTAAAGCTTTTTTGAATTTCATCTTTAATTCCTCCTTATGAAATTTCATTTGAAGGGGACAACTTATTTGTTTTGAAAACAAACCGTCCTCCCCTTCCGTAAAGACAATTTGTCATAAAATTATAGAAAAGTGTGCTTTGGCGACACACGCTTCTACCATGTTGTGATTATACATTTCTTACCCTGCACACGTCAAGCAGGATATATGAAATGTAATAAAGGTGTAACTTGAAGTCTAAAATTCAGCCACCGAGTGTCTATTATACACGTCGATAACCTCTAAAGCAAGTCCAACCTTCTTAATTATGCCTTCCATATAATTCTAAGTCAACATATAATTATGAAAGTCGGATAAAAAAACATCCGATGCAGACCTGCGGGCGCATGTGCCTGCATCATTTTTCCTCACCATATTAATTATTATACTAAAAATACGATGTTTTTTCAATTACGATGATATTACACATCCACTACAGGTTTGTTAGGTGAAATGCCAATTTCTTAAAGCCCCCCCCAACATATTTAAGAAAAATATTCATTGCTTTTCATTCACTCGGTGTAATTGTTTTAATCAATTCATAGACCGTAGTACAAGGGTTCATCTCGGAAGGTTTGGTATAAATTAAGCTGTGCTTTGAAAATCTCTCTTTTGCCACTTCTATTGCTTTCATTTCATTGCCATACTCATTCAATAAAGCGTATATTTCTTTCTCTCCTTTATCATATTTATGTCCTGTATTTTTTTCAAAAGTCGCTGAAAAGCCCTCACAGCATTTAACCGAATCTGCATATTGGGTCATTTTTCCGAAATACGCCTCAAACCATATTTCTATGCACGGATTCGACCATGCAACTCCGATTCCTTTGCTTTCGGCTTCCTTGATGATATCGTCGAAATTATTTACCTGATCCCTGTCAAACATTATCCAACCCTGTGCATGTTGCAATGCGTATGAGGTTTCCTTTTCGCAAGCTGAAACCAGTTTTTGCGTTCTTGCATTATATATTTTAATTATAATGTTTTCTTTTATTTCATCCGGCAAGGCATCTTTCAAACCTTGTATGTAGTTTTTCTCTGTTTTTTCTGTATCTGTAAATATTATGTGGTATCCGAATCTCGGCTTTTGAAGTTTGAAATTCTCTCGCTTTTTGCGATTTCCCGTTCTGTCTTTCCTTGCCATCTCTACTGCCCCTTAATAAAGACATTCTTGCTAAAAATCGGGATGGCACCGTATTTACCAAGCAGATAGTTTTTTTCGTAATTTTCATCTTTACGAATTTTTGTGCCGGATTCATCTGTGAAGTCTGCCAATGAATATATAGATGAAGCTCCGTCTCTTCCCTTCTCTACAAACCAAATTTCATCCCTGCGCAGAATATTGTTGGCAAGCTGCCATGAATCATGCGTAGTGAATACCAGTTGAGCATGATTCACATTTATCTCAGGATTCAGAAACATTATCAAGAAAGCTCTGACCAGCAGCGGATGCAGCTGTGCATTAAGTTCATCCACAAACATCACTCCTCCGTTTTTCAAGGTTTCCTGAAGCGCTGGATATAATGCCATCATCTTAAGGGTTCCGTCCGATTCGTCTTCCAACGGCAATCTTATCTCATTTCCTGTTATATCTCGGTGTATAGTTTCAATCTTTACTACATCATCGTAATTTTCCGAATTGCCCTCGACAACTTCCGGATAAAATCCTATTATAGAATCATCAAATGTTGAAAAATATTTTACAATATCTTCTTGAACAGATTTTTTCAATGCAAAATCTTTCGGTAATTCTCCCAGTTTAAAATTATTTCCTTGAGTTTTTGTAAATCGTCCTGATGGAAAATTTATATTGAAAAACCATCTTGTTATAGGATTCAGTTCTGCAATTTTGAGCTTTGCTGCAAGCGATACTATTAGAACCTCCTTCTCCAGCGAAATGTCGATCAGCTTCCTGCTTTCTTTCGATATTCCTGATAAATCTATCTTATCCCCATTTCTGTAAAAAACCGATTTAAAGCTGTGTGCGCTTTTTGCCTTTGAATTCAGCCACTCCTCCACAACACCGGCTTTATTCAGGGTAAATCCATAATTATAGGTAATAATTTTATTTATTTCATTTTCAATGAAATAAACTTCGAAAGACGACTCTGCAGATTGAGAGACTTCATCAAACAAGAATGGTGAGTACTTGGGCTTTTTTATGTCGCTTTTATAGTTGTAAATATCATTTCCATACAGCAGAGAATTCCTGACATAGTCCGTCATATATTTAAAAGCTTCTATTATATTGGATTTTCCGCAGGCATTTGCGCCGAATATGGCTGCTGCCGGCAAAAGCTTCTCATTCCCTACTTTTATTACTCTGTCAGCATGTTCCGTAATTTTAGCTGCAGACATATCGAGAATTGAATCATCCTTAAATGATTTGAAATTTTTAAATCGGAATTGTATCAACATTGACTCGTCCTCCTATGTACAAATTATATCCTATAATAAAATAAAACACCAACACCCAAATGAGAAAAACTCTCATTTGGGTGTTGGTAGCTGTTATTTCATTAATCTTTTTAAATTTTTAATTTCTAAAATCAATATTGTAATATCTCGTAAAGGTTTCCGTCTTTTTCATGCTCGAAGAGCCTGTTCCACAAACCTCGGAGCTTACAACTATCTTATAGTAACCGTCTGCAATATTGCAGTTTCCTATATTACCCTCAAGCTGTACATCTCCGTTCTTGTCCGCCGTACCTACAAAGTTGTATGTACCCTGACCGCCGCTGCCGTTGTACCAATGATATACCATAACTCTTATATTCTTTCTGTTGCTGCGCTCGGCGAGATTGATATGCATCATGATAGGATCACGGGAGCCTCCCCTGAGGACGGCATATTCGCTCGGTCTGGCTGACAGCTGTTTGTCATTGTCATAGCCGGTAGCCGTCAAAAGATCTCCTACCGACATGGAGTGTATAGCGCTGTTTATCCTCGTCAGCTTGATATTGTAAATTGTAGGAGCATATGTGTCATCATCACTGCTTACTTTGATCTGTATAGTTCCCGGATCGGAGGTTCCTGCCGGAACGGTTATATATCCGTACCCCGGATTTGTGGCATTCATGGTCGTACCCGTTGCCTGCCCTCCGACACAGGTAAAGTTGTATTTAGGTGCAATAGATCTGTCCGCACTTACATCCACTCTCAAGGTCGTAGCTTCTTGTGTGCCGATAAAGTATTCGGAATTTGTTGAAGATGTCGATATGTTTTCACTTACATTCGACTCTGTCTGCCCCGGTTCAAGAACACTGATTTTCAATGAATTTATTGAAATTTCTGTTGCAGAGGTGGTTACTTTTTCTTCAAATACACTATATGCATGATCTGAATTATCATAAAGCACCAGATATACATAGTATTCCGTATTCGCCTTAAGATCCGAGAAGTCCAAACTTTCCTGTTCTCCCGCTTTTACGGTAGCGTAGTCATAATGCTTGGAATTGTTTGCTACACTTGTTACATAATTGTGATTCTTTATGGAAGCCGGTGTAGGATTGCTTTTCTTAAGCTCGTTCCGTGGGACAATTATCCCGTACACCTTACCTGCTGCAAGCGAAGTAAAGCTTGCCGTTACCTTATTGTCTCCTTTTGCCTTAACGGAACGTGAAATCAGGGAATCCGATATGGTGGTAAAAGAGCAGGTTGTTTCACTCACCTCGGATTTATTCTCAGCATATTTGAGAGTGCCTCCATTGATTGTTATATAATATGTAGTTTCTTCCTCAAGTGTATCATCCGGTTTTATCGTAACAATCTTATTTGAAGAATCTATAGATGCCGTAAAGTCGACTTTTCTGCGTGATGTCTCATTTGCCCCCTTCTTCTTAAGTGTAATAACATTGTTCTTCAAATACTGTTCGGTTATCGAACCGGAACCCGAGTCGCCTCTGATTACCGAGTTGCTGAATATAATCGTCGGCATAGCTGACAATGATACGCTTGTAGAGCCGTTGGCAGGAGAGAAGGTTATATCCGAAGCTGTTACTCCTGTAGAGAAGCTCGTTACAAATTCTGAATTTTTATTATTAAATGAATCCACCAGATCTCCTTCGGAAATCACTATATAATATGTAGAATTTGAATCGAGTACGGAATCCGGTTTGATAAGCACACTGCGGGAATCGCCGGAAACCTCAGCCTTGAAAGCTACGGATTTGCCGTTTGCCTTGTTTTTTCTGAATTTTATTACAGATTCGGCTTGATCCGCATTTAACAGATTTGCCGAGCCTATACGATTTGCAAGTCTCACCTGAGAACTGAATTCAAGCTTTACAGTCCCCGTCTTCGCGACATTTGTCGCTCCGTTAGCCGGATTGCTTTTTATAACAAAGGTTTTTTCGCTTCCGGCTATCTTTGTCGGATCCGTATTAACACCGTTTCCGGTTATTATACGATCCGGAGTTTTTTCATAGGTAATACCGTTAGCATTTGCATTGAGCCTTACTATATTTCCTTCACCTAAAAATGCCGTTCCCTGAGCATTTGCATCAACCTCGGACAGAATGCCGGTTTTCTGAACCTTGATTTTGGCATCCGTAGCCGCTGCGGCTATGTTCAGCTTGGAAACCGTTCCGCCGGAGACATCCATATCCACCTTGGCACCTTCTATATTTATCAACGGGAAATCTCCTACAAACACTGCGCTTGCAGCTCTGCTCAAATCGACTTTTTCAAATCCCTTGCCGAAGTCCCCGTTCTTACTCAGCATACCGCTCTCAAGCTTTGCATCCAGAAGAACATTTGTATTTTTTATGGTAGTGTCTCCCTTTGCATAGAGTCTGACAACACCATTTGACTTCTTTAACGCAGCTGAAGCTATGCGGCTGTTCAGTGCCGTTACGCCGCTGTTTTCATCCGAGCCGCCTCCTTCTATATTAAGCTCACCCAAAACCGTACAGCCTGATATTGTCACATTGCCGTTTTCAACATCTGCGCCTATAGATATTCGGTTCGCATATATAGTATCTTTGAGCGTTACTCCCGACAGTATAACTCGCTGATTATTTTTTATGATTTTTTCATGTTCGAGAATATCATCTATAATCTTTGCAGCCTGCGCTCTTGTAAGATTATCCGCCGGATGAAGATTTCCGTCATTATAGCCGCCTATATAATTTTTTGCCGTCATACGCTGCATGGCAGGAACCGCCCATGAGCCTACCGCCTCATAATCGCCGTAAGCCTTGAGAGTTGAACCGCTGCTGTTGGACGGAACTATTCGTCCGAGCATAACCGCTGCTTCCTGACGGGTAATATTTTTGTCGGGTGAGAACTCCGTATCGCTATAGCCGCTGATATATCCTGCCGCTACTCCCTTAGATATGTCCCCGTAATACCACATATCGGGATCAACATCCCAGAACCCTATCTTGGCGGCACTTTCATTGCCTATCGCCAAATTCAGCATCCTGCTGAATTCAGCTCGTGTTATAGGTTGATCGGGTCTGAATCTGCCGTCATTATAGCCGTTTACAAAGCCGTAATCCACCGCCTTTTTAATGTAATTTTTTGCCCAGTGCTCCGATACATCTCTGAAATTTGTAGCCGCTTCCGCTTCGGTTACTCCGGCAAGCATCGGTATATTAACTGTAGCTGCCGCCGTTGCGAGGGTGAGCAGGATTGCAAAAGCTGCACGTACCGCTTTTTTTGACGATTTAAAAATACTCATCGTTTTCCTCCGTCTGTCTTTAAAAATTGCCTGTTTAAATATATTTGAAGCCTATTTTGCAGGCAGCTTCAGTACCGTACAGTACTCTGCCGCAGCTGCAAGCTCTTCATCGCTGAATTCTCCGACTATTGCCAGAAAGCTCATATCCTCCGGCTCAAAAAAATTTCGTGCATAATTCCAACATGCACTGCTTTCAAGAGAATCCGCATTGTTAAAAATCAATATCGTTTCAAGCGGTACTATCATATCGTGAACCGCATGTTCTATGTAAAGATATGCGTCTCTGCCTGTAGGATGAGTATTTATATACTCTCTGATTTCTTCATTGTTTTTCAGGTTAATGTGAATCATGTTGTCAAAGCAGCGCTTCGCAAACGCCTTGATAACTTCCGTACGATCCTCCTCGGTACTTCCGGTCAGCACCAAAGCTTTATAGTCCTGAAATTGAAGCTTCCAGTCCAACAGTTCATTCATGAGACGATTCATTTTTTAGTTCCTTTCTACTACAATACCTTTCGTTAATATACATTTTCACTCGTCATTCCGCTTTTTAAATATGAAAAAATGTACTTGCGGGATTTGTTCGCTGTTTATTTACACCTTTATCATTCTTTCGAATCCGATTTTTCAGTTTCGAAGCGATACACTGCTCGTTTTTCTGCTCAAAATACCTTTAATCAGTTTATCGAAAACATAAAACGACGCCGAAACACAAAGCACTACAGGATATTATTCTCACATCCGCATACATTGATGATTCCCCACTATATAGTTATTATATAACGCTTATGCTCATATAATTATTATATGATTATTAATATTTAATAATATATTATTGCAATCATCAGCTGTGCCGATGCGTTACTATCGCATTCGCAACAGCAGCCAGTTCGTCTATCCCGAGCGTCTCCGCACGGCGCCTCGCATCTATACCTGCCGATTCCAGCGCCGCTCCGACAGCCGCCTTGTCCATTCCTCTCATACCGGTCAGCGCATTGAGCAAGGTCTTCCTCCTCTGTGCGAATCCGTGCTTCACCACTTCGAAATAAGCCGTTTCCTCCAGCAATTTCACCGGCGGTGCAGATCTGACATCGAGACGTATAACGGCAGAATCAACCTTGGGACGAGGCTCAAACGCTCTCGCCGGAGCCTCCGTTATACGCTCGGTCTCACAATAATATGCTACCGATGCCGTTATAGCTCCACACGCCTTGCTGCCCGGTTCTGCTGCTATTCTATCTGCAACCTCTTTTTGTATCATAACGGTGATGCTGTCCGCCTCGACTCTTTCCTCAAGCAGCTTCATTACTATAGGCGTTGTTATATAATACGGAAGATTTCCTACAATTCTGACCGATTTGCAAGCTGCGGTCCTGTGAGCTGCAATGATTTTATTTATATCGCACTTCATCACGTCCTCGTTTATAAATTCGACATTGTCGTATGCTGCAAATTTTTTATTCAATATCGGGATAAGACGAGCATCTATCTCTATTGCGACCACCTTTGCAGCTATATCGGCAATTTCCTGAGTGAGTACCCCCATACCGGGTCCTATCTCAATAACTAGGTCATCACCGCCTATGAGCGAACCTGCTATGATTTCATCGACTATACTGCCGTCTACCAGAAAATTCTGTCCGAGACTCTTTGCATGACGGAATTTTGTACTCATGTCTCATACTCTCCTTCATTCTTCAAGATATCTCCGACTTCCTTTTCCAAATCACTGCGTGAAATGCCGTATCCGTTTAGACGTTTTAAAAACGCTTTTGCATTGCCATAACCGATTCCGAGCCTGCGTCCGAGCTTATCTCTAAGTAAACGTGAAAAGGGAGCACCTGTAAGTCCGTAATATGACATGTCAGCAGGTGTAAATTCCGAAGAGGCTTCGGTAAGGGTTCGCCCCGCAGCCTCCACTGCGAGACGTATAACTTCGGGATCTGCATTTTCAACTCCTATATCTCCGTCGGATATAGCTTCCTGCTTTGAAATATGTGCCTGCAATGCTTCAGGAAACATCTCGGTCAATCTCCGCCTTATCACCTGACCCGCTCTGTCCGGATCTGTCAAAATTATAATTCCCCGCTTTTCGTATGCCGAACGTATACGCTCTATGGTTGCTGCTGATATTCCGTAGCCGTGAGTCGCTATAATATCAGCCTTTACGGCTTTCTGTACGGCATCTATATCATCTCTGCCTTCTACGATTATTACTTCTTTTACAATCTGCATTTATCATTCCGGCTTATCCGTTTCCTTGGAATCGGAAACTTTGCCGCCTCTCTCATCACCTATTATATATAAGGTTTCTCCCTGCTTAGCCATTTTAAGCCAGCTTCTTGCCTGTTTTTCGATGTTCGCATCCGTTCCGATTTCCGCCGTACCTGCTTCAAGCTTTTCCTTCTGCTCTCTCAGCAGCTTGACTCTCGCTTCGGCTTCGGATTCTTGAAGCTTAAGCGAAACAATCTGCCCTATCGACATGAGCAGGGTGAAAAAGACAACCAACGCAACTGCAATTAAAATTTTCATGTATGCGCTCATGCCCTTTTTGCGGTGAGTTCGGGCAGCTTTTCTGTCTATGGCGGTGGAAGCCGCACCCGCATCGGAAATACTCCCGATTCTGTAACTTGAAGGATAAGGTATTCTGTCGGAATACAGCTCATCCGCCGCCGCTTCATCCATCATAGTCTGTTTAAAGGATTTTCTGCCATGTTTTTTTCTCGACTGCTCGGCAGCGGCACGAAGCTCTTGACGCCGTTTTTCCTTCTTGGCTTCAAGATCTATTATATTATCTTCCGGCAATTTTTTATTTTTACCTGAATTTTTCTTTCTGATGCCCATATGCCTCATTCCCTTCGACCTAATCTATGCCTCGCTCTCCCCGGTTCCACGCCAAAGGCAATATTATAAGGACCTCGGTGCCTTTGCCTTCCGCACTGTCCGCCGTTATCGTTCCGTTGTGAGCTTCAACGATTTGTCGTGCTATGGAGAGTCCCAAGCCTGTGCCTCCCATAGATCTGGATCTTGCTTTGTCTACACGGAAAAAGCGTTCGAATATTCTCGATAATTCATCTCTGCTTATCCCGATGCCGTTATCTTTTATCGCTATCTGTACGGTATTATCTCGCTTTCGCACATCCATGCTTATAAATCCGCCCTCAGGAGTATACTTTATAGCATTTGTGAGTACATTCAGTATTACCTGCATCATACGGTCACGATCCGCCATCACGTTCAACGCTTCTCTCATATTGAAATCGCATATTACGGTTTGATTTTTCGCCTGTGCCGTAAAGCGTATCTTCTCGGCGCAATCCGCCATAAGGTCATTTATGTTTATTTCACGCATATTCATGCGGGCGTTGTTGTCCAAGCTGGAAAGCTGAAGTAAATCCTTTACCAGATTTGTCATGCGCTCCGCTTCTTCATCAATTATTCCGAGAAAATGTTTCATCGTTTCCTCGTCAGTGACACTACCGCTTGCGAGTGTTTCCGAATAACTCTTTATAGTAGTAAGCGGTGTTCGCAGCTCATGAGAAACATTAGCAACAAAATCGGACTGCATCTGTTCCAATCGCTGTCTCTCGGTAATGTCCTGAATAAGCATTATTACGCCTATATCATTTTTTTCATCATCGACTATTCGTGCATATCTGATATGCAGAGCTTTATCACCATATGCCAGCACTTCGCTGATAAGCTCTCTGGACGCAGCCATATTGATACCGTCAGCAAGATCTTTCTTTCCAATGCGGTTCATAATAAAACCGAAGTTGAGATTCGGCAGTTCATCAGGTGTTATCTCCAATAATTCGCTTGCCGCCGCATTTATATGAACTATATCGCCGTAAAGGTCCGTTGCAATAAGCCCGTCCGCCATATATTTTAAAATTGTCTCAAGCTTATTTTTTTCATTAAAAATTTCGCTTATCTTATTATCCAACTCCTGCCTCAGGATGTTGAACATGTCCGCCAGTCGCCCTATCTCGTCGTCCGAACGAACCTCTATACTTTGAGAAAAATCTCCGGATGCCATATTTTCGGCTTTCCTAGTCAGGTCATTGATAGGCTCGGTGATGCTGCTCGTAATGAAGAAAGACAGTATCAGGGTGAGCAGAATAGCTATAAGCATCGCCTGAATAAAGGTTTTTCTCGTAGCTTTTTCCATGTCGTAGACGCCCGTAAGATTTGCTCTTATATACAACACGCCTATGATTTCGTTGTTCACACCTTCTATCGGCTCGGCATAATTGAGTATATTAACCCCGCTGCGCAGTACGCTCCTGCTCTCCGCTTCCTCCCCCGATAAGGCCCTGACCACGACGTTGTCGTCAAGCAGCCCTATGGCTGAAAGTCCCAGAACGGAACTGTTATCCGATGCTATAAGCTCAAGCTCTCTGCCGATTATAAAGACTTCATAATCTTTACCGGTCTGCCACTCGTCAAGAATCGCTCTTATTGTGGCGGCATCTTTTCCGAGGTCGCCGCATTCGTCAAACGGCATGGAAACCTTTATCATATCTGCGGTTTTTTCGCAGCTTGTCCTCACATAGTTTATCTGATAGTTTTTGAGAGCATTTGTAATAAAAACACCTGCAACTGTGAGCGAAATGAATACGATTATAAAAAAGGTCAGCATTATACGCCATTTGATGCTGGTCTTTATCTTCAATGAACTTATTTTTAGCCGAAATTTGCTCATCTGTTCTTACTTTCTATTTGCTCTGCGGGTCGTGGAAATAATAACCTATGCCTCTCTTTGTCATAATATATTTAGGATGACTGGAATTATCCTCAAGCTTTTCTCTGAGTCTTCTGACTGTAACGTCAACCGTGCGGATATCACCATAATATTCATAGCCCCACACCTCTTCCAACAGCTGTTCTCTTGAAAATACCTTGTCGGCACGCTCCGCCAAATATCTGAGCAGTTCAAACTCTCTGAGAGTCAGCTCAAGAACCGTTCCGTCCTTTCTTATCTCAAATCTGTTCAGGTCTATGGTCAGATTGCCTATATCGAGTACCTTGGATTCCGAATTGTCCGCAGACAGCATTACTCTGCGCAGGTTTGCACGAACTCTCGCTATAAGCTCTCTCATGCCGAAAGGCTTTGTCATATAATCATCGGCTCCCAGTCCGAGCCCGAGAACTTTATCGACCTCTTCTTCCTTTGCAGTCAGAATTATGATGGGTACATTGCTGGTTTCCCTTATCTTTTTGCAGACAGTAAAGCCGTCCACTTTAGGCAGCATCACGTCCAAAAGGATAAGCTCCGGGTCTTCTACCTTTGCGTTCAGCAAGGCTTCCTCTCCGTCATATGCCACACATACCTCAAAGCCTTCTTTTTCCAAATTGAATTTTATTATATCCGAAATAGATTTTTCGTCCTCAACTATGAGAACTTTATCTTTTTTATCGTCCATTCCGCCCTCCTCTTGTTGCGTACTACAGCCGTTTTTCGGCTGCATCCTGCCTGTGGAAGCTGCTTTATAAGTTATCCTTTATTTTATCACACAGGTATACCGTTTTCAAATTTATAGCAAGCTTGTAACATAAGGTTAAACAAACGAAAAAAGAGTCGATGGACTTGCTGAGATTTCATCAAAAAGCCGAACCGTTAATTCGACTGTTGAGACACTCATCAAGCTGACCGACTCCCTTATATACTATGAAGTTTACATGGTAAACGGATTCTCCTGCAACAGCAGCTCTGAATCCGTCTTCCTTATATGCTTATACACTCTATGAAATTCACTTGGTGATATTACAGATATTTCAACGGATCAACAGCCTCTCCGTTAATGCGTATCTCGAAATGGCAGTGGCTGCCGTAGCTTCTGCCGGTATTTCCTACCTTTGCAATCAGCTGTCCCTGAGCAACCTTATCGCCTACCGATACATCGATTTCGCTGCAATGTGCGTATCTTGTTTCCACACCGTTACCGTGAGAAATCTTTACCATATTTCCATATCCGCCCGAGTTGTATCCTGCAAACGTAACCGTGCCGCCGTCGGCTGCGACTATTGCTGTACCCTGAGACGCCGCAAGATCTATCCCCGAATGCATTCTTCCCCAACGAGGTCCGAAGTGTGAAGTGAGATGTCCGTTTGTAGGAACTATGTAATGACCTGAAGGCTCCGTACTCGGTTTATCCTTTGTACCCACCTTTATAACGGCTGTCACCGCTTCTTTTGTCATCTCTTCATAGAGGACGGTGTTACCCACCTCGGTACCGTCTTCCTTAGTAATATATGCAACGACCTTTTTTTCTCCGTTTTCGCCCGGAGTTACGACTTCAGTTTCGCCTTCAAACATTTCATCCGAATTTTCATAAACTGTTATGTAATTTACCGGCGCACTGTAAACCACAATCTCCGAGGTTCTTACCGTTAAAGCGGTACTATGTCCTTCGTCGTCTATGAAAAGCTTGATCGCATTATCATAATCCATAAATTGGGATACCTTTGCGGTAACCGGTAAAATTTCAACATTCTCTACGAACGATACGTTATCGGCACTTATCCCTTCAAGGCTCTTCGGATCGACTTCCGTAAAATCTATACCTTCATATTTTTCAACATTATCATAATCATCATAAGCTTCATTTTCAGAATCTGCAGCGGAAACCGCATCTATCGCACCTGTCTCCATATCCACTGCTTCCGTTTCTGCGGATACAAGGGCTGATTTTTTTGCAAGCTGAGCAAGTATTATATTTCTGGTAATAGCGGGATCAACTTCCGCTTTTTCTTTGGAATCGGCTGTCTTTGCGGCTTTATTTTCAATGTTTGCCGTTTTATCCGAAGCTGTATTTTCAGAAGCTTCGGTATCGGCACTTGCCGACAGTATATCCTCCGACGGATCGTCAAATACGGTGCAATAATCAGCCTTAACCTGCTCTAATATGGCGTCTGCGGTGGCTTGAGTATCGACAAAGGCAAAATCCTCACCGTCGATACGAATAACGAAGCCTTCACCTTCAAGTTCTTCACAATTGGCTATTTTATTTGCGGCCTCCTCTGTCGAATCCACAGTCTTACTGCCCGTAATAGCCGAAAGGTCAAAAGTCTTTTTATAGGTTATATCCTCCATAGGATCCGCCTTTATAGCTAATTCCTTACCCGTAGTCGCCGTGACATCTTCCTTTATAAGACTTGCCGCCTGCGTAATCTCCGCTTTATCCTTTACTGCGCCGAGTTCCTCTCCGTGATATGAATATTGATATACCGTGCCGGCATTTACCGTGACACAAAATGCCATAAATACACCAAGCACCGTAGTTGATGCTATTGTGATTTGCCTTTTGTTATCAAGCATAAATTCCGCACCTCTATCTATAAATCTTTCCACTGCTTTTACAAAACTTCTGTGTTTAAGTTCTATAACATAGAGTCGCATTTTATGTTCTCTGTATTTTTTAAGGTGGTGCTCCGCAAGTTCCCTGCGTCCGGATTTTTTAATCATAGCCGCAGTAAATTCTGCCATATCAACAGTCTTTTCTATAATATCGTCGAGCATTTCCGATATCGTCTGTCTGAAAGACTCGGAAGCATCATCCCATTTTACATAGCTTCCATACGGGTCTATCGACTCTACGGAGCTTTTTATCTTACATGTTTTCTCTATCAATCGATCGAGTCCTGCTGACACCTTTTGTCTGAAACTTTCCGAAAAATTTTCCCAGCCGATATAGGCTTTATAAATTCTTTCGGATAAACTAAGCGTGGAAATACTCCCGAGGATATCATCCCCCTCTATTCGTTCAGCCTGTTTTCTTACCTGTTTCTTGCTTATTCGTTTCTTCATTGATCATGCCACCTTTCAGCGTCATATTGATGCGATTTTTCCTTGCCGACAGGAGAGTTGCGTGAATAACCTCAACCCTTTTCGCATCCTATTCTAAAAATTGTTTCAACTTTTCATTGAAGCAGCGACAGCGTTCTCCGTTATCGAGCACTCCCGTGTCCTTGCAAATATTGCAGTCGTACTTCCTTTCGAGATAGTCCTCAGGATAACCCAATTCCCTGAGAGTCCTAAGCTTTTCTTCAGTCAGAACCTTCATGCGGCTTTTAAGGTCGGCTGCCGAATTCCGACCCGTATAGCCTCCTGACAGTGCCAGTCTGGACAAGCTCTGCAAGGTTTTACGCTCCTCGCTCTCCAATTCTCGCATATGCGGTAATCGGCTGTAAAGCTCTTTACGATGAGCTTCCAGCTCCGCTGCATATCTTTTTCTCGTATCTTCGTATTGCTTGCGCACCTGCGCCATTATCCCGCTCTTGCCGGATTTCTGCGAGACCGTACCTGTAGGTTTGACCGTTCCTGTCGCCCAACCGGACAATATGCTGTTTACATAATTTATATTCGGATTGGAAATGCCGCTCGTTTTAGCACAAGCTTCCAACACCTTATCCATTCCGAAGCCCATGCTGTCAAACCAACTGTCGATTTTATGTTGCTCCGCTTCCGTCGCACTGCGATGAAAACCGAGTGCTTTCATTACTCTTTTATATCTGTGATAACGTTCATCGTTTTCAGACAAGCTCTCTTTTACCGCTTCGACGGTGAAAAGCCCTTCTCCGATCCAGTTTTCCAAAACTCTGGATATATATTTGAAGTTGTTTTTACCTCGCTTCATGCTGTATTGATATGCGTATAATATAAGCTGAGGTGAAAGCTTGTCATCGTATATCCACGACACTATTTTTCGGGCTTCGCTTCCTTCAAACATTCTTCCTGTAATCTGCTGAACACTTTCAAACAGCTCTTTTAACAGGCGATCATCCATATCTTCGGGTAATCCCGACATTGATTTTTTTGATGATTCCGCAATTTCTCCGGCACTTCCGTAAAGCCTGTCCTTCATATTGAGAAACTGCACCGTATAATGAAAACGATCTTCGGGATCATTGTAAATTTTGCGTATAACTCCACAGCCTTCCCAATAATTCCATGCTCTGAGAACGTCCTCTTCAGCAATTCCCAAATGTCTGGCTATAAGGATATTTGACATCTCCGATGTATTTGCATACATCAGCGCCGTCAGATAAACCTTGAGGGCTTCACTATCCGCTCCCGGCATGTACTCCATTAAAAAGATGTTTTCAATAACCGTATCATGCAGATAGAAATCGTTCGTCTTTTCTCGCTTAAAATTCATTTTTCCGCCTCGCAGTCTACAGTCTACCATATTTTTGTGTTAAATTTGTGAAAAATTGCCCGAATGAACTTTCATTCGGGCAATTTTTAGCATTTTTTTACATCTTGCTTTTTATCCAATACCATATATTGTGGTCAAGTATTATTTGAGTCAATATATGGTTTCAGTTCAAATGTGTAATTTTTATTTGATGCTTCCGCCATTGCAAAAACTCATCTTTCAAGGATTCTTTGCAACTGTTTTGTTATATATAATATAAAACTTTCAAAGTGTGCAAAATGTTAAAGCTTGATTTCTATTATATAGTTGATTATAGATAATAAATCTCACTTAAAATATCTCGGTTCTGATTATGGTCTGTTCACGGTCGGGACCTACGGAAACGATTTTTACGGGCACTCCTGTAAAGTCCTCGATTTCCTTTATATACGCCTTTGCCTGCGCCGGCAGTTCATCATAGCTGCGGCAACCAGTGATATCGACCTTCCAGCCTTCCATATCCTTATATACCGGACTGCTGTTTTCCATTATATCAAGTCGTGCCGGGAAATCGGTTATAATTTCATCTCCATATTTATATCCTTCGCAAATGCGTATTGTATCGAATTCACTGAGAACATCAAGCAGCATCAGTGAAATTCCTGTAAGCCCGCTGATACGAGCCGCATATTTTACAACTATGAGATCAAGCCATCCGCAGCGTCTCGGTCTGCCTGTTGTAACTCCGTACTCATGTCCTACTTCTCTGATACGATCGCCGATTTCATCATTCAGCTCCGTTACAAACGGACCTGCTCCCACTCTGGTGGTATAAGCTTTTACTATACCCACTACATCCTTTATCTCTGACGGAGATATTCCGGTACCTTCGGAAAATCCGCCGGTCGTAGGATGAGAGGCTGTTACATAAGGGTAAGTTCCGAGGTCTATATCAAGCATATTGCCCTGAGCCCCTTCAAAGAGAACCTTTTTGCCCTCTTTTACAGCATTGTAGACCATTACGCCCGTATCGGCTATCATAGGTCTGAGCCTTTCGGCATATCCGCAAAATTCTTCTATAAGAGCTTCCTTATCTAAAGGTTCACCTCCGTAGAGCTTTACTATCTGCTCATTTTTACGATCTATTTGAACTGAAAGCTTTTTGCGGAAATCTTTCTCTACAGCCATATCGCACATGCGAAGTCCGGTGCGATCTATCTTGTCAACATAACAAGGACCTATGCCTTTATGAGTAGTGCCTACCTTTGAATCGCCTTTAGCATTTTCGCTCAGCAGATCTATAATCTTATGATAAGGGAATACGATATGCGCTCTGTCACTGATATATATATTTGAAGTATCTATGCCGTCTTTCTGCAATCTCTCTATTTCATCAAAAAATTCCGGCGGGTCAAAGACAACACCGTTTCCGATAATATTCACTGCATGAGGGTTGAGTATTCCCGACGGAATAAGGTGCAGCGCATATTTTTTGCCGCCTATCATGACCGAATGACCGGCATTACTTCCGCCCTGAGCTCTTACTACCATATCCGCCTTTGTAGCAAGATAGTCTATCGCCTTGCCTTTTCCTTCATCACCCCACTGTGTGCCTACAACTGCTATTGTATTTGACATACACTGCCTCCTTTTTTATCGTGAATAATAGTTCTTTGACCGTATTTATCAATAAGGCAAAGTGCTCTTATTTGCAAACTTTGTATACTTGCCCAACCATGCCAAGTCAAGCGAGCCTGTCGGACCGTTTCGCTGTTTGGCGATTATAAGCTCGCAGGTATTCGGTTTCTCCGTGGTATCGGGATTGTAATATTCATCTCTGTAAAGGAACATTACAACATCGGCATCCTGCTCTATCGCACCCGATTCTCTCAAATCCGACAGCTGAGGTCGGTGATCGGGACGGGTTTCCACAGCTCTGGAAAGCTGCGATAAGACGATTACCGGACATTCCATCTCTCTCGCAAGCTGCTTAAGTGTACGGGACAGCATGCTGATTTCGTTCTGTCTGCTCTCCGAACGTCCCTCTCCGCTCATAAGCTGGAGATAGTCGACGATTATGAGATCAAGCGGCTTGTCCGTGCCTGCTCGGCGGCACTTATTCTTCATCTCCATAATGGAAATACCCGGGGTATCATCTATAAATATATCAGCCATTGACAAACGGTCTATGGCTATGTTCAGATCTTCCCAATCTCCCCTGGACAGATCGCCGGTTCTCAACTTCGACAGCTCAACGCACGAATCTATGCTGAGCAGTCTCTGCCCGAGCTGCTCCTTGGACATTTCCAATGAAAATATCATAACTCTTGCCGAGCTCCTGCTCGCCGCATTCAGTGCGATATTCAATACGAGTGCGGTCTTTCCCATACTCGGACGGGCTGCAAGTATTATTAAATCCGACTTTTGAAAGCCTGAGGTTTTATCATCCAAATCCAAAAATCCTGTTGAAAGCCCCGTGATGCGACCGTCCGATTCCGACAGCTGTGTTATCTGATCCATATTAAGCCACAACACATCCTTGAGTGCCGCATAGTCACGCTTCTGCGTATCTCTTGTGATGTCGAGAACATTGCGCTCGGCATAATCTACAATTTCGCCCGAGCTTTGCTCCTGTCTATAGCTCTTGTCCATTATATCGTCGGATATTCGAATCAGATGTCTCAGTACCGCCTTGTCCTTTACTATTCTCGCATATGAGGATGTATTTGCAGTGGAAGGCACCTCGGCTGTGAGAGTCGCTATATAAGAACGTCCGCCTATCATTTCCAAGGTTTTGCGGCGCTTAAGTTCCTCGTTGACGGTAAGCATATCCACTTTTTCTCCGTGCCGATGTATTTCTTTAACGGCGGCAAATATTTCCTTATGCACCTCACTGTAAAAATCTTCTTCCCTGAGCATTTCCAGTGCATCCAGCAACACCGTATCGTCGAGCATAACTGCTCCCAGAACCGAGCGTTCCGCTGCATCACTATGAGGAGGAATACGTTCTTCCATGGGAATACTCCTTTTATATTTCTACAATTACTTTCAAATCAACATTTACATCTGTAAAAAGATGTGCGCTTGCTTTATGCTCACCTACCGTTTTTATCGGCTGCGGCAGCGCAATTTTTTTCTTATCTATGTCGAAATCGTACTGTTCCTTTATAGCCGCCGCTATATCAACGTTTGTAACTGCACCGAACAGTCTTCCGCCTTCTCCGCCCTTGGACTTAACCTTGATTTCAGCCGATGCGAGCACTTCCTTGACAGCTTCCGCAGCCTTTTTCCGCTCTGCACGATTTGCGGCATCGGCAGCTTTCTTCGCTTCTGCAGCTTTTATATTTCCGGCTGTAGCTTCCTTTGCCAGTCCCTTGGGCAGGAGCATATTTCTCGCATAGCCGTCGCTTGCATTAACTATGTCGCCGGCTTTACCCAGCTTGCTTACATCCTGTAAAAGTATTACTTTCATTATTGTTCCTCCCTCTCCTTTTTATCCTTTGAATCTTTTTTATCTTTCGTATCTCTGCCGTTATTTTCTTTAGCCGGTTTTTCTTTCTGAGACTTTTCCTTAGACGATTTTTCCGCCGTCTGCTCCAATACGACCTTTTCCAATAATTTTAATGCATCATCAAGATTCATATCAAGCTGAGCTCCCGCCGTAGTTAGATTTCCTCCGCCGCCTATATTCTCCATGATCATCTGAACATTTATATCGCCCAACGACCTTGCACTGACACGCAGTCCGCCCTGATCGCTTTCGCCTATTACAAAAGAAGCTCTCATGCCTCTTATATTTAAAAGCTCATCCGCCGCCATAGATATAAGCACCGATATATTTTTCTTCGGACCTCTTGAATATGAAATTGCAATATCGCCCGGCAGCCTTTTTGCTTGAGCTATTATCTGTGCTCTGTCTCTGAATATATCTATATCCGTCTGGAAGAACTGACGAACTATTGTAGGATCAGCCCCCATTCTCCTTAACCATGTCGCAGCTTCAAAGGTTCTGACTCCGGTCTTTATCGTGTAATTTTTCGTATCTACAGCTATACCTGCAAGCATTGCCTCCGCTTCAAAATGCGTTATATCTTTCTTTTCGGTATTTGCATACTGCAGCATTTCAGCTACAAGCTCGGAGGTCGAGGATGCATACGGTTCTATATGAGTAAGTGTAGGATTTGCAATCATTTCCTCACCTCGTCTGTGGTGATCTATAATTACTATTCTGTCCACTCTCTCTGTAAGCTCTCCGCATTCCGATATGCTCGGCTTATGATTATCTACAACTATAAGAAGGTCGTCATTTTTTATAATCAGCTTGGCATAATCACTGCGTATAAAATTATACTCACCTTCTTCCACTGCCCTTTCGTACATCATATCTACGGCATCCCAAGTATCTATGACGATATTTACTTCTTTACCTCTATTCTTGGCAAATCGTGCGACACCCAGCGCCGATCCTAAAGAATCCATATCCGGCAGCTTATGTCCCATTACAAATACTCGTGGCGACTGGTCTATCAATTGACGCAGAGCCAGTGCAACGATTCGGGATTTCCCCTTATTGCGCTTTTCAACAGTTTGTAGTCTGCCGCCGTAATAATTTACTTCGGTGCCACGGCGCACGACTACCTGATCGCCGCCTCTTCCCTGCGAAAGATCCATTGCGGCTTCAGCATACTCTTCGGTTTGTGCTATGGTTTTTCCGTTCGCACCTATTCCTACTGAAAGAGATGCAGGTATATCCGTTCCCGTATCCAAAGCTCTTACATCATCAAGCACGGGGAATTTGTTAGCCTCGCTGTTTTGCAAATTTCTCTCATCCATAAACATAACAAAGCTGTTCTGTGAACGCTTAATGACAGCCCCCTGACATCTTACCGCCCATTGACGCACAAGCTTTTCTATATCTCCGGCTATGGTAGCCTTCTTGTCATCCTGAGCATTCGCAATGATATCATCAAGGTTATCTATGCTTATCAGCGCAATGCAAGGCCACGCTTCAAGGTACATCTTTCGCAGCTCTTCACTCTTGGTGGTTTCTATCCAGTGAACCATTCGCACCGCCGACTGCATTCCGTCGCCGCACTCTGCGCTCCACTGTTTTCCGGATGTCATCTGTACTTTAAATGATCTGTTTATTGATGCAACCGTTATTGTCTTATCCTTTAATACTTCATTTGTAAGGTCATGCAGCTTCACGCCTGTAAGGTCGTAAATATCCATGGTATCGTTGCGCTCGCCGTGCATAAAGGTTTCCTTAAACGCATTGTTCGTCCATATTATATGACCGTCAACGTCCATGGTACAAAGGGGATACGGACTGTATATAACAGCTGCCGCAATGTTTTCATCCATCTCATTTGCCATATCTTCAAAATAATCGTTAAGTGCAAGACTCCTGCGTGAAGGCAGCCTGCTGCTTATGAATATGGCTAAAAGCATTATGACTACAGCAGGAATCACTGCAATCGGTCTGATAACAGCTATTATAACAGTAAAAAGAATCATAGCCGCTACATATATGAGTGAATCAGATTCAAGTATATGAATTTTACTTTTGCTTTTCATTTCTAGTCTCCATTTATGCCTGTATATACCCAACAAGCAATATCTTAATATATCACACGACTATATAATTTTCAACTGTACGACAGCTATGACCAAGCTTGTATTGTAGCTTTACAATAGATGTGAGACCACAAGGGTAGAAAAAAGCGATTGAGTCCGTTAGAATGGTTTTGAGGATAAACATCTATAAGAGAAAGGTCTTTCAATCACCATGGATAATATACATTTTCAAAGATATTTACCTATAAAATATTCTCATTAAAAAACCGGACTCAGCTTTCGTGAATCCGGTTATGCTCAATTGCCTTAATTTTAATTTTTTAACTACAATTACAATCAGTCTGCTGTATATGGAAGCAATGCAACCTGTCTTGCTCTCTTTATAGCAGTTGTAACAGCTCTCTGATGTATAGCGCAGTTGCCTGTGATACGCTTAGGAAGAATCTTTCCTCTCTCTGTGATATACTTCTTGAGTGTTTCAACGTCCTTGTAATCTATCTCAACACTGCCATTCTGTTCCTTCTGAAGGCAGAACTGGCAGACCTTTTTTCTTCTTCCGCCGCCTCTTCTCTTTTCCATGGCGAGTCTCCTTTCTGTTCAGAGTTTAGAACGGTATGTCGTCTTCGTCTATCTCGGAAAAACCTTCAGGGATATTTGACTGCGACATATCCTGTGATGCCGGTGAAGGCTCCGAATATCCGCCGCCCGAGTTCTGATTGTATCCGCTCTGAGGACTGCCGTATCCGGTATTATTTCCGTAATTATCACTATTGTCATAATTACCCCTGTTACCGCTGTCGCCCTTACTTCCGATAAAATCAAATCTGTTTACTATGACATCCGTAGTATATACGGTATCACCCTTCTGATTCTGATAAGAACCGGTCGAAATACGACCTTCAATAGCTACCTGCTGTCCTTTAGTCAGATACCGATTGAAAGTCTCAGCCTGTTTTCCGAATATCGTAATATTGATGAAATCGGCATCTTTGCCGTCAGCTGAAGGTCTGTCCTTCCTTACCGCAAGAGCGGTTCGACATATAGGCATTTGAGAATTCGTATATCTGAGCTCAGGATCTCTTACTAATCTTCCTACTAAAACGACTACGTTCATAATTTATCTCCTTTGCATACATAAATACTTCGGATATATTATTTTTCGTCCTTATTGATGATCATGTGTCTGATGCAGACATCGGCAATTCTGAGTCTTCTGTCGAGTTCCTTCGGAAGCTCCGCTTCAGCCTTGAATTCTACAACTACATAGAATCCCTCGTTCATCTTGCGAATAGGGTAAGCTAATTTTTTCATGCCCCATACATCTACATTTCCGACTTCGCCCTTTCCGTCAGTTATAATCTGCTGAACGGTGGCAACAAAAGTATCTCTCTGAGATTCTTCAACTGTCGGATCGATGATGAACATTAATTCATAATTTGTCATCTTTGTCACCTCCTTGTGGACTATAGGCTTCATCTCATCGGATGAAGCAAGGATCAATTAAGCTTTACTATTATACCAGTGCAATTGCCTGCTTGCAAGGAAATTATTAAATAAATGAGAGCCTGCATTTGCCAATAAACATATTCTTCCCACGCTTCATCCGGGAGTTTGACAGTTAACAGGGAGCAAAATCGCTACAAATCTTGCGGGGAAATTGACACGACATGAAAAATTGGGCGATATTGGTATTTAAGAATCGGATGCGGGAAGAAAATTGCAAATTTGCAATCTCAGGTAGATGGATCAACTTGCTCATCAACTCACTCCTTGATATACCGAATGAGAGAGTTAAGAACAGAGTTGCAATATAATATTAAAGGGGCATATTTATGGCATTGCCCTATGCCTTGCAGATATTTTTATTCATAGATGTAATATGCAAATAAAAAAGTTCTCTATGGACAAGAAAATCACTGAAAGAACCGCCACATACCTTGATATTTCAACGTACGTGGCGGTTTTTATCAACTCTTTTTATTCTATAGATCGATATTTAAGATTATATGTCCGAAATCGATTTATCAATCATGCTCGGTGTGATTTTCTTATAAGAAGGACTCCTGCGGCTGTCAATATTAAACCTATTGATGCAAACCACACAATAAGTCCATTGCAACAGCCTGTCTGAGGAAGTACGGGACTGTCATCTGAAATTTTGAAAGCTGTAGGAGGCAAAGGGTCTTCTATAATAATATCGCTTTTACGATTAATAATTTTAAAACCTTCTTCCGGACTTCCCGAATAGCTTACATCAAAAGTCATCCCCGCCAGTTTTATATGATTATCAATTTCACCTACTTCTTTAACAATATAATTATGAGTATTTTCAGTTCCCTGTTCAGCTATTTCTAAATCTCTGAATATAGCCGTCCATCCGTTATCCTTTGATAAAACGGCTGTCATTCCCGTAGCCAAACCGTCTCTGTAGAGTGCAACCTCAATGTTGTCGACAAAAGCGGGTACAACATTTCCATCCTGATCAGTCCATTCCTTTACCACTTTTATATCAAAATTTTCTGCTTTAAGTGATGCAAGAGGAACGTCTTTATCAGGTATAATTGATACTTTTCCGGACGGTTTTTCAACCTTATTGCTCGGAGTTCCGGGGGTTCTTCCCGTATCCGTTCCGGGGTTAGGATTCGGGTTAGGGTTAGGCTCAGGATCCTTCGGCTTCTCAGGCGGCAGCTGCTTGTTTTCTATCTTAAAGCCTTCTACTTTATTACCCGACAGAGTTTTTTCATATCCCTCTATAGCTTCCTCGTCAACAGTATATTCTATAAGCTTCTTATCTGCATCATACTTAGGAAGCTTTTTGAATGTATATTTCCAATCGTCAGCTGCAGTTATTTCCTTTTTGGCATATTCATGTCCATTTTGAAAGAGCAATATCGTAACACTTGCTGCCGGCTTACCTACCCATATCTTTTCTACACTCACTGAGGTTTTTTCTTTACCGGTAATTCCTGCGCTGACTCCGCTGAATTCAATAGTAAACTCGGATTCGGTTTTTACGGCATTATCCCATTCGAGACGAGCTATATTGCTATATTTACCGCTTTCGCCTTCAACATCCGTATCAAAGGATACATCGTATCCCACAATCTGACCTGAGGCAGTCCCGTCTGCACCATATACAGTCTTCATTCTCTCTGCCTGCTGAGATGTAATATCACCTTTACTCGCACAGGAATCTATGAATGTATTAAATTTATCCGCTCCGCCATACATATCCGCATATGTAATGCCGTTTCCCGGGAGATTTCCGAAGCCGAATAAAATATTGTTCTTTCCGTTTTTATCATATATGCCGACAGAAATTTTGCCTGATTTTTTTACTCTCTGATAGAAATCCTCATAGCTTTCATTTTCTTCAGCATATAAAACTGTCGGAGCTATCTTAATATATCCTATGGAAAATCCGCTCATTTTATTTTCAGGTGTAGGCACAAACAAAGGTGTCGTTATATATACACTGCCTATGTCCGCCGTCAAATAATCCGGAAGCTCATCCTCCAAAATAACATTTGATTTATCAGTTACAGCCTCTCCACATATCATCTGCTGTAAACCGTCATAATTTACATTCATATGCCAGTTGAGTCTGTTCTTTCCTGAATACTGCTTTCCATCCTTGGTAAACTTTATTTTATCACTTGTAATCTCATTCTTTCCTGCATCATTGCCGCCACCGCCATGATTTCCACCGCCTCCGGAACCTGTTCCCGGCTTAATAGGAATAATCACGCTGCCATTACCTGCGATATCGACATTTTCACCTGCTTTTACAACTTTTCCGAATATATTGAACCAACCGTCGGACAATTCCGATTGCTCGGCTGCCTTTTCATTAAAGGTTACGGTCAATACTCGACCGCTTACGCTATATGTGCCGAGTAAAACTCCTTCACTATTTTTCAAATCATATGTATTTTCAGAAGAATTTATATACTCGTTATCAGGCAGCTGTATGGTGAAATAATCTCCGGCGGAAACACCTTCCATATTTTCCTCCGAGATAGACCACTCATATTCCATCTTGACACTGTCACCAACCTTTAAGCATGCATCATCCGAAACTTTCGTTCCATTTTTAATGATAGGAACAGATTCACTTCCTTTTATCACGCTCAAAGTCACGTCTGATATGCTTACCTTTGACGTTACATCTTTTCCCGAATCCGCATATGTAAAAATTCCGCTACATATAAAGGTAGAGACTAACAAAACTGTCATCAGTATCAGGCTACTTTTTCTTCTCATGTGAAATTCTCCTCTTTCAATGGTTTTTATATTTTTAAATGATAATTTTTATAATAAAGCATTTCGAATAAGTATCATAAAGAAAGTCTTGTCTACATTATTCATCTGCTTATTTGCTGTAATTCAGAATCAATTTATTTATCCCGTCGACTTACATTATCATATTTCAAAATAAAATCAATCGTATATATATAAATAATTTAATTTTAAAAAAGTTTAAGAATTTGCCGCTACAATATAATTATGTTACTATTCGATAATAATATTGTAGTGTCGAAAAATGCGGAATTCTTTATTTTAACTGTTTCGCTGCATAATCATTTTTTCGATATCCCTTATGATAAGTTATCTTAAACTTTGGCAGCCGGCTGTTATGACACGGTCTTGACTGCTATTCTCAATATAATATCGCTCATTCGTCGATTTTCTTAAACGTCCAAATTCTACAGATTTCAATATTTAAAGCTGTCCCCACAACTATAATGCCGGATTATTGCAAAATTAAGTATGCTCTTGCCGACAGAACGTTCCTGTTTTGCGCCTGCTATTGCCACCTTGCTTATGCTATGCCTCACTCCGACAGGAAATTTACCTCTATGGACATAATCATACTTATCAGAATCAACTTGTAAAAGAAATTGCGTGTTGTTACGAAAAATACTATGGATGCGACCATAATTATCAGAATCGTTGCAGTAAATTATTCAGGGATATACAGATTTTTTTATAATTATGAATACTTTTGCTCTTTATTTTTTACTCCGAAAACTCATATTGCTATCTATTGCAATAGAAATCACTTGTTCCGCACGATACTTTTGCACATGATTTTTTCTCCGAAAATTCATATTGCTATCTATTGCAATAGAAATTACTTGTTCCGCACGATACTTTTGCACATGATTTTTTCTCCGAAAACTCATATTGCTATCTGTTGCAATAGAAATTACTTGTTCCGCACGATATAATAAATTTGAATAATAAATTAAAAAACTTTTCATATTCGTGCAATGAAAGCCGATTTTTATTGTGTATATATAATGAAAGGCCTTTACACACGGATTAATATGGAGGAAGGAGGATGCAATGAACGACCGTGAAATCATTGATTTGTATTGGATTCGGGAAGAACGTGCAATAACCGCTACCGCGGAAAAATACGGCGGTTATTGTCATACCATTGCATTTAATATCCTCAATAACAACGAGGATGCCGAAGAATGTGCAAACGACACCTACTTGGGTGCATGGAACTCCATTCCTCCGCAGAATCCCAATCCTCTATCGAGTTATTTGGGGAGAATTGCGCGCAACCTCGCTCTTAACCGATATAAGCAGTATAATGCAAAAAAACGGGGATCGGGACAAGTCTCTATAGTCCTGTCTGAATTGGAGGCATGTATCCCTGCAGAATCAACAGTAGAACAGGTAGTTGAAGAAAAAATGTTAAGCTCCGTTATTGAAAATTTCCTATATACACAGCCAAAAACCAAACGGCATATTTTTATCCGCAGGTATTGGCACATCTGGTCAATACGGAGTATAGCAAATACGTACGGAATGAGCGAAAACAAGGTTGCATCCATGCTGTTTCGGATGCGAAACGAGTTAAAAAAACATCTTGAAAAGGAGGGTATCACGCTATGAAAACAGAAAAACTTCTCAACGCTATCGGAAACATAGACGGAAATTTAATTGCCGATGCGGAATGCTACGAAAGAAGTTTCCGCATTATCAATTGGCATAAATTGAAAGTGACGGCAGCTTGCCTGACTTTGCTGTTCTTCGCCGGTATAACGGCACATGCTTTGTTCAGCAATATGACAGTAGGTGCTTTTACAATGGATGTCAATCCAAGTGTAGAATATACCGTTGCGAAAAGCGGAAAAGTAAAAAATGTGCAGTTCCTTAATAAGGATGCGGAAAAAGCACTGCATGATGTCGATCTGAAAAAGCAGGATGTAGAGATCGCTGTAGAACGCACAGTTGATGCCTATGAAGCCTGCGGATATATGAAAAAAAGCAACGGTACGGTTTTGATTTCCTTTGATTCACGCATCAACGGCAACAACAAACTGAAACAGGCTCTTACCTCTAAAATCCGAAACGCTTTGGAGCAGAGCGATTCCGTAGAAAGCATAATTTTCCATGATGAATCCGATAATAAATCCGGTGAAAAACAAATAGAAAAAATTGCAGATGAATTTGATATTTCGCACGGAAAGGCGGATTTTATCCTTGCCGCATCAAATGAGACAGGTTTGGCTGTGGACGAGCTTTCCAAACTCTCACTTGCAGAGCTTGTGACATTACCGAATGATATCGAAATCACTACGTTTCACACAAATTACATCGGTATGAAAGCGGCAAAACAAATTGCTTTAAAGGATGCCGGCTGTACTGAAAGGGTGACTTTCACAGATGAAACTTTAGTTGCCGGAGGAATTAAAACTCCTTACTATCGTCTGGTATTTAATGATAATCAAACGCAATGGACTTACCATATTGATGCTGTTCTCGGAAATATTTTGAAAAAGAAAGTAAGAAACATCGGCACAATAGAGTTCATATCTTTAGATAAAGCCAAAGCTATCGCCTTAAAGGATGCCGGTCTTGAGAATGTCGACATGAAGATAGTATTCACCAAGGAAGAACTGAACCGCAATCAAGGGAAGCCTTGCTACCTGCTGGAGTTCTATACCGGTGAATATCAGTATTACTATAAAATCGACGCCAAAAACGGCAAAATTCTCGATAGCAGACGATATATCCTACTTTCCGATGCAAAGAAGATTGCAATTAATGATGCCGGTTGCAGAGAAAATGTAACATTCACGGATGAAACCTTGGTTGACGGCGGTGGAGGTATTAAAACCCCTTATTACCGTCTGGTATTTAATGATAATCAAACTCAATGGTCTTACCGCATTGACGCTGTCCTCGGAATTATCTTGGACAAGAAAGTAAAGAATACCGATGTAATAGAATTCATAACTTTAGAGAAAGCTAAGGCTATAGCATTAAAAGATGCGGGGCTTGAGAATGTCGACATGAAGATAGTATTCACCAAGGAAGAACTGAACCGCAATCAAGGGAAGCCTTGCTACCTGCTGGAGTTCTATACCGGTGAATATCAGTATTACTATAAAATCGACGCCAAAAACGGCAAAATTCTCGATAGCAGACGATATATCCTACTTTCCGATGCAAAGAAGATTGCAATTAATGATGCCGGTTGCAGAGAAAATGTAACATTCACGGATGAAACCTTGGTTGACGGCGGTGGAGGTATTAAAACCCCTTATTACCGTCTGGTATTTAATGATAATCAAACTCAATGGTCTTACCGCATTGACGCTGTCCTCGGAATTATCTTGGACAAGAAAGTAAAGAATACCGATGTAATAGAATTCATAACTTTAGAGAAAGCTAAGGCTATAGCATTAAAAGATGCGGGGCTTGAGAATGTCGACATGAAGATAGTATTCACCAAGGAAGAACTGAACCGCAATCAAGGGAAGCCTTGCTACCTGCTGGAGTTCTATACCGGTGAATATCAGTATTACTATAAAATCGACGCCAAAAACGGCAAAATTCTCGATAGCAGACGATATATCCTACTTTCCGATGCAAAGAAGATTGCAATTAATGATGCCGGTTGCAGAGAAAATGTAACATTCACGGATGAAACCTTGGTTGACGGCGGTGGAGGTATTAAAACCCCTTATTACCGTCTGGTATTTAATGATAATCAAACTCAATGGTCTTACCGCATTGACGCTGTCCTCGGAATTATCTTGGACAAGAAAGTAAAGAATACCGATGTAATAGAATTCATAACTTTAGACAAAGCCAAGGCTATCGCCTTAAAGGATGCAGGTCTTGAGAATTCCGACACGAAGATAGTATTCACCTTGGCAGTACTGAATCGTAATCAGGGCAAGCCTTGCTATCTGTTGGAGTTCAACAATAGCAAGCTTCAATATCATTATAAAATTGATGCCGTAACCGGATATATCCTCGAAAAAGGCAGCACGCCGATTTCGCCATTTCAGCCTAAGATAAAACTTGAGCAAAAACAAGCATCGGAAGTAAAACCCGATTCATCTTCCGAATCCGTTTCCAAGCAGAAGGATGAATCCGATTCATCATCTTTCAAGCAGAAAGAGGAATCCGATTCACCCGCCAAATCCGGTGCTGAACGGAGTGGAGCGGCTTAAATCTACAGCCGAACAATTTTATTAAAATAATCAGGCAGGGACAGGTTAATCAACCTGTCCCTTACAAAATCTATGCAAACAATTGATAGCTGCCGATTATTACAGCTGTTACCACAATTGTTAATACGATGCCGGCTATTATACTCACCACGGAAAGTACCAATCACAAAAGATGGGCTGTATTGGAATGTAAAAAAACTATGCTATTATACTCACCACGGAAAGTACCAATCCTATTATACGATTGTTACCTGTATAACCCAATTTTTTAGATTTTGATGCATATACTACACCCATTATTCCCAGTATTAATGAAATAGCTGAACCCATGCCTATAAACGAAAATATCATTCCGATTATACCCAGAACAAGACTGATTTTAGCCTCATTTTGTCCAGGAATTTTGGAGACTGCATTGAACCGAGGGCTTATATTCTGCTGAATTTCAGCCTCTTGATTTAGATTAGACGCTTTTTTGCTTTCATTACTATTTTTACTAAAGTGAGCGGATCTCTCAATTCCGTCCATATTTTCATCCGACTGCCAGTTATTTCTGAAAATTTCTTCACTTGTATCAGCCATTTTCCTTTTAGCGAAGCCCTTATCTCTATTGAAAATATTGTTGTCCTCCTGCCCGTCCAGCAGAGGATTTTTATCCGCAACGTTTCCAAAAGGATTTTCTCTTTTCATAATCATCACCTCGCATTTCATACCGACATTCATTTAATATTTAAAGCTTAACGAATTTTTATATGAACCTCTCTGAGCTGCTGCTCCGTAACTTCTCTCGGAGATTCGAACATCAGATCCTGAGCGTTTGAATTCAATGGAAAAGGTATTACTTCTCTGATATTTTCTTCCCCTGTCAGAAGCATTACAATTCGGTCAACTCCGGGCGCCATGCCTGCATGAGGAGGCGCTCCGTATTGGAAAGCATCATAGAGCGCTCCGAATTTTTCCTTGACATCCTTCTCCTCATAACCTGCAATTTCAAAAGCTTTTACCATGACATCCGGACGGTGGTTGCGCACTGCACCGGATGAAAGCTCATAGCCGTTGCATACTATATCATACTGATATGCATATATATCAAGAGGATTCTCTTTTTCAAGAGCTTCCATTTCTCCCTGCGGCATTGAGAACGGATTGTGAGTGAAGTCCACTTTACCCGTTTCTTCATTTATTTCAAACATAGGGAAATCGGTGATATAACAAAATTCATAACGATCTGTATCTATAAGCTTCAAACGCTTTGCCACCTCTGTTCTGATCTGACCCGCATATTTTGCAACCAAATCCTTTTCATCACTGATAAAATACAAAATATCATGAGGTGCAAGCGACGACAGTTCGGCAATAGTCCGTTTCTGCTCATCCGTCATAAACTTGTCTATAGGACCTTTGTAGCTCATATCCTCATTTACGGTAATATAGCCCAGACCTTTCATTCCGATTGAAAGAGCAAATTTTTCCATTTCCTTGAACCAGCGTTTTGACTGCCCGTCAGCTCCCGGAACTCGCAGTGCTCTAACTATACGTCCTTTAAACGGTTCAAAGTCAACTGTTTCAAAAAAATCACTGAGATCTATTATTTCTAAAGGATTTCTCAAATCCGGCTTATCCGTTCCGTATTTCAGCATAGCTTCACGATAAGGAATTTGACGGAAAGGCGGCTTTGAAACCGGCAAATCGGTAAAAGCTGTAAATGTATCGTACATAATCTTTTCCGCCACTGCAAATACGTCTTCCTGCGTTGCAAATGCCATCTCAAAGTCCAACTGATAGAATTCTCCCGGAGAACGGTCTAAACGTGCATCTTCATCTCTGAAGCACGGAGCTATCTGAAAATATCGGTCAAAGCCTGCAGTCATGAGAAGCTGTTTAAACTGCTGAGGAGCCTGCGGCAAAGCATAAAAACAACCCTTATGCTTTCGACTCGGAACGAGATAATCTCTTGCTCCCTCCGGGGATGAAGCTGTGAGTACAGGTGTCTGAATTTCTAAAAAACCCAAATCTTCCATTGAATGTCTCAGATATTTTATAATCTGCGAACGCAGCACCATATTGTTTCTGACCTTTGAATTTCTCAGGTCGAGATATCTGTACTTCAAACGTACATCCTCTCTTGTTTCTCTTGAAAGCTCTATTTCAAACGGGAGATTCGATCGTGAAGAACCGAGAAGCTCGATACTTTCTGCCTTTACCTCTACAAGCCCCGTTGCAATATTCGGATTTACGGTTTCCTCATCTCGTTGTATAACTTTACCCGTGACAAGAACTACGGATTCCTTACCCTTACCTGCAAGCTGTTCCTCGGTCACTACCACCTGAGTTATACCGTAATAGTCTCTAAGGTCGACAAAAACTATACCTCCGTGATTTCTTACAGTCTGTATCCAGCCGGAAACTCTGACATCCCTGCCTATATCCTCAGGGCGCAGCTCTCCGCAGGTATGAGTGCGGTAGCGATTCTCACGGAAAGCAATCCCGATATCTCCGTCATCCGGGGAGGAAACTCTCTGTCCGCCTTCCGCTGCGGCTTCCCGCATGCGTCGCAGTGCCTTTTCAGCCGCAGTCAGCTGCTCAGGTCGACTCTCACGGGAAACCTCTCCGACAGCCTGAGCTTCCGAGCCCTGCGCCGCCTTTGAAAGCTTCTCCTCGGCTTTTGCAGCTGCAGCAGCCTTAGCAGCCTCGGGATCGAACTTGACACCGTCAAGCTTTTCCTTGAGAAGTCCGTTTACCGTACGAGGACTTCCCTTTCCTTTCAAACGGCGCATAGTCTGCCCGACCATAAAACCGAACGCCTTTTCTTTTCCGTCCTTGTAATCGGCAACAGACTGCGGAAATTCCGATATTACAGCATCTATAATCTCGGCAATAAAATCCGTATCCTCTATTATGAGCAAACCCTTTTCCTCAACATAGCTTATCGGATCGATATTATTCTTATAAAGCTCGGCTACAAGCTCCTTTGCAACCGCACGTGTCACCTTTTCCTCCGACAAAAGCATGATGATATCCGCAAACCTCGAAGCATCGATCTTCATATTCTTAGGCTCGATGCCGGATTCATTCAACAATGCCACGACATCCGTAGCTATCATGTTGGCGGTTTCTCTGGCATTTCCGGATTTCTTAAACGCATCGTCAAACAGCGATGCATAAGCTCTGTCTGAGGCTATAATCCTTGCAGTATCGGCGGCAAGCCCCAGCTTTTTTGTATAGCGAATTCGCTTTGCAGCGGGCAGCTCCGGCATCTGGCGTCGCATCTCAGTAACCCATTCATGCGAAAGCTTGACGGGTACGAGGTCGGGATCCGGGAAATATCTGTAATCCTGAGCATTCTCTTTGGAGCGCATCGCATAGGTTTCACCCTTTTCATCATCCCAACGACGGGTTTCCTGCATAATCGTTCCGCCTGCTTCAATGATTTCTATCTGACGGTTTGCTTCAAATTCTATCGCACGCTTTATAGCCTTGAGTGAATTAATATTCTTCATTTCGGTACGTGTCCCGAAAGTTTCAAAACCTTTAGGACGAACCGAGAGATTGACATCGGCTCTCATTGAACCTTCCTGCATTTTACAGTCGGATACATCCATGTAAACCAGCATCTCTCTTATTTTTTCAAGATAATCTACTACCTCATCGGAACTCCTGAAATCAGGTTCGGAAACAATTTCTATCAGAGGCACCCCACATCGGTTATAGTCAATAAGCGTTCCGGCGGCATCATGCACCAGTTTACCTGCATCTTCTTCCATATGAATTTCATGCAGACGTATGCGCTTTCTGCCCGGAGCTATAGGATCCAAGCCTGCGGCAATTTTTACCGCCCCGTTCACTCCGTCATTTTCATATGCACCATGATCTCTTATCATGCCGAATTCGTCCAAATCCTGACCGGGTGCGACATTTTCTATTTCAACATATCCGCTCAGACACACCGGATGATATAGCTGTGATATCTGATAATCCTTTGGAAGATCCGGATAAAAATAATTTTTTCTATCAAATACATTTGTATATTGGAGATCGCTGTGAAATGCGATTCCTGCTTTTATAGCACGATCGACAACACCCTTGTTCAAAACCGGCAAGCTTCCCGGCATACCCATGCAGACAGGGCAGGTATGTGAATTCGGCTCTCCTCCGAACTCGGTTGAACAGCCGCAGAATATTTTTGTCTTTGTGGAAAGCTCGACATGAACCTCCAATCCCATAACTATTTCATATTCCATTATCTTTCACCTCCCTTTGTCGAATTTTCTTTTATAATTTCATTCATATCCCTATATCTGTTTTCTCCGCCCTCTGCAAAAATATCCGGACGTTGCTTATGATAATCTGTCAATGCCTGATAAGCCGTAGCCGCTTTTACCAGCTTGCCCTCCATAAAGCTGTCGCCTATGAGCTGCATACCGATAGGCAAACCGTTGCTGTCAAAGCCGCAAGGCAGAGATATTGCAGGCAGTCCTGCCAGATTTACGGAAACAGTATAAATGTCCGCCATATACATTGCCAACGGATCGGAAATCCTATCTCCGATTTTATACGCAGTTGTAGGGCTTACAGGGCTGAGTATCATATCAAATTTTGAGAAAGCATCGTCAAAGTTCTTCTTTATAAGTCCTCTGACCTGTAACGCTTTCTTATAGTAAGCATCGAAATATCCTGAGCTTAGCACAAAGGAACCGAGCATTATACGTCTC
This sequence comes from Anaerovoracaceae bacterium, assembly GCA_052169645.1. Lineage (GTDB taxonomy): Bacteria > Bacillota > Clostridia > Peptostreptococcales > Anaerovoracaceae > JAIKWW01. The sequence continues at coordinate 98,187 of JBQNCA010000001.1, read as the reverse complement.
TTTACCTCTTCTCCGAAGCCTTCACTTCTTGATTTGTAGTAGGTTTCCGTAATATCGGAAGCGTTCCGAGTTCTGTGTCCGTACTTTATGCCGTCATATCTCGAAAGATTGGAGCTTGCTTCGGCACATGCAATGATGTAGTAAGCCGGTACTGCATATTCCACATTCGGCATTTCAAATCTTTTCACCGATGCTCCGTAGTCTCTAAGAAGTCGAGCCGCTGTCAACACGCTTTCGTTTATCTCCTCATCAAGTCCGTCACCGAAATAGTTGGACGGTATGCCTATGGAAAGTCCCTTGAGCATATCTTCGGGAGCATCAGGATCGGCTATGCACGTTGTAAAATCAAAGCTTCCATCCTTGAGATTTACAGGCTTATGCTTGGAAATATTTTCAGCATCGCCTATTACAGATGTACTGTCTTTTAAGTCCGGCTTCGCAATTATCTGCAATATTGCGGCAGCGTCGGCGGCGTCGTGAGCCATAGGTCCTATCTGATCAAGAGACGACGCATACGCCAGCAATCCGTAACGTGAAACGCTTCCATATGTAGGTTTAAAGCCTGTGAGCGCTGTGAATGCGGCCGGCTGGCGGATTGAGCCGCCGGTGTCGGAACCGAGTGCGCAAGGTGCGGTGCCGGCGGCTACCGCTGCCGCAGAGCCTCCTGACGAGCCTCCCGGAACACAGGTGTTGTCCCAAGGATTTCCTGTCGCTCCATAGTAAGATGTTTCAGTAGAACCGCCCATTGCAAATTCATCCATGTTGACCTTGCCCAGTACTATCATTCCGGCAGCCTTCAGATTTGCTACCGCAGTTGAGTCAAACGGAGGATTGAAGTTCTCAAGTATCGCAGAAGCTGCCGTTGTACGTTCGCCCTTCACATTCATATTATCTTTAATCGCTATAGGTACACCTGCAAGCGGCGAATCCTCCAATTCACCTGCATCGATAAGCTTCTGAATTCTGTCCGCTTCCGCTAAAGCGGATTCTCTCATAACAGTAACATAAGCATTTATCTTTACATCCTTTTTATCTATCGCATCGAGATAAGCCTCCACCGCTTCTCGGCAGCTCAGATCCTTCTTCTTTATCGCTCTGCCCAGCTGAAGGGCAGACAGTTCTCTTATCATATTTGCTTCCATTTGCCCTCTCCTCACTGATCTACAGTTTTAAAAACTTTAAAATATGAACCTTTACGCTCAGGTGCATTTGCCAGCAGTTCATCTCTTTTGTCCTCATTCGTTACCGTGTCCTCACGGAAGCAGTTTACATTTTCAAAAGGTTGTGACATCTCCGGCATGCCTTTCGTATCAAGTTCATTTAATTTTTCTACATAATCGAGTATATCCGAGAGATCGGACTTACGACGTTCCTTGTCCTCATCACTTAGATATAATCTGGATAGATCGCCTATATAATTTATCAGCTCATCTGTGATTTTCATATTTTCCTCCGGTTTCAGTATAAAAAAAGCCTGCAGCCGTAACGACCGCAGGGACGATTTTATCGTGGTGCCACCCATATTCGATGCGAAAATTATCGCATCCTCAATACGCTGTAACGTGCGCTCACGCATGCCTTTACTAAAAGACCGCAATCTTTAAAACCGTTGCCGTCAAGGTTCAAAGCACGAGCTCCCGGGTGTTCTTTCGGCGGTCGTCTGCAAATGGCACTTTCAGTCACGATGCCACTCCCTGCTTTGCTCGTATCCGTTTACTTTTCCCGTTCATTGCTGTTCACATTATTTCAATGATGATAAGTTATCATAAATTCTTCGGGATTTCAAGCTTTGAGTGCAGCTTCTTCATATTCATCCTCATTCGAGAATTGCTGTTACGACCTTCAAAGATTTCGTTCATTTTCACAATCATGATCGTCTTCATCCTCACCCTTTTTCAAAAGCTCGCCGTTTTCATCATAATATCTGTCTACCATTCGGCGACTCAGCACAATATTCAGCAGCACTGAAAATCCCTGCGTCACAGCAATTGCAAGAACTGTAATCCAATTAGATTCCTTTAAAATGAAAATAGAAGCTACAAGGAAAATTTCCGATACCGGCAGTATGTTCAGACCTGTCACCAATACCATATGCGACAGAAAAGTGTACTGATACGAAAGAGCTTCCTGTGAACGCTTTGCTCTCTTTGACGCAATCCATACTCCGCACTCTTCGACTTCGGGGATATGATTTTTCCTGTAAATGCCGTATACCGCCATTGCTGTCGGTACAAGCGCCGCCAGTATAATCTGAATTATTATGATAATGATTTTTAACATTCCACGCCGATCCTCCGACAGGCAATCCGCTGCACCCTATATAATTTATGATTAAACCTTTTTCTATTATCTTTTTATTTTTTATTGCTTCTGCTTTCTCTCCCGTTTTTGTATCTTATTCTTTTATTTCTGCTTTTGTTTTTACTCCTACTCCTGTTTCTATTTCTGTTTCTGTTTCTGTTTCTGCTTCTGCTTCTGCTTCTGCTTCTGCTTCTGCTGAAGAATTATAAATCGTATGTGCCTGAAAAGCATTATCCATAATATCATCTATCGCCGCATCCTCGATAATATTTACGGACGTACTCCGCTTGCGTCGCTTTTCCCAAAGATCCCAGTCATCCCATTCGTCACGCCAGCTGTCTCTCCATTCGTCACGATTCCAATCTTCCCATTTATCCTCATTATCCTTTAGCGCTTCGTTGTTCTTTGCGAATATGCGCCTGCGAAAAACTTTCTCCGGCTCTACGGGTCTGCCTAAAGAATCAAAATATTTTTCAAGCTTCTTTTCCACCGACAACATCGGCAATATAAAAATTACTATTTGAATCAGTACTATCACTATGGTTGCAGCATGAATTATCTCTCTCGACAATCTGCTCAATATGACACATAAAACACCTGTAGCGAATATCAGATAAAATCCTCCGAAAAGATAACTGATTCCTGCATTATAATTTGCAAAATTCCAAGTTTCCACCGTGCGCATCGAACGCTTTGAACGATAGCCGGTAAAACGCCCGACCTCTTTCATATTTGTTGCAGGCGGTATCAGCACGCCCATAAGTCCTGCAATTATCATTGTCGCAGGTATTATAAGATTGCAAAGCAATTCAAATGTTTTCATAAGCGTTTTATCTCCTTGTCATGTGTAAAATCCGAAAATTTCAGTATATCTGCCGGATATCTCATACGTCTTATCATTTCCAATAATACACGTTCCTCATCAAACGACATGGTACGAGGTATCCTGATATATTTTATGGCAGCCGGCTTTAACAGCTTGATATACCTGCTTCCGATTTCAAAAGTCTCCACCCTGTCTATTATATATCGAGTATCCTGCATTTCGTCACCGCTGCCGCTGTATGTAAAAAATTCGATTTTTTCCTGCCCGTAATCGCCCTTTCCCAAACGAAGCGTATACATATGACTGCCCCAATTCTGATAAAACAGGTAGATTCCCGTAAACGGCAAAATAAGGGTTGCCAATACTCCTATAATTTTAATATCGAAAAGAAACGGCGATGTAATGGAAAAAGGTATTTTTGATGTTATAAAGGCAATCAACAGTCCGGCAGCTGCAACAATTAAATTTATAATAAAAGATATGCGTGGAAAATTCATAAAAGCTTTTCTTCTGTCCTGACTTATGCTCATCCCTCCGGGAGCTTGTCTCAAGGCTTCCAATTTTTGAAGCTGTTCACCGTTTCGCAATTCGTATTCAAATTTTTGCGTTCTTACAAATGCCAAGGTAAAAGCCAACCCTACAATCGCTGATAAAATCGCTACGGGCTTCAATACACGAAAATCATTGCTGATAAAAGCATATACCATGGAAATCAAAGCTGTAAGTTGCAGGAACTTTAATAATATGTTTATTGCAAATGCACGATGTATTTTGTTTTCCCAAAAATTTGCCATGAGAACATGAAATACTCCTGCAAATTTTCTTTCTCCTTCCGATTCCTGTGAAGTTTTATCGAAAAATATCACGACCGTAGCTATCGTACTTCTCACTACTCTATATATCGGATATGCAAAAAATATCACCGCCATAAATATATTATCGTACAACGCACTGAAAGGAATTCCTGATATATTTTTAAAAAGCTGCATCATTATCAGCATTATTATTACAAAGCATATATATGCTGCAATCCGCCTGAATATGTACCTGACAATATGCAATATTTAATTCTCCCTTCATCAAGCTTTTAAATACATAGAGCAGCCGTCCGCCTCAAAAGCAGAGCCACTGCTCCATAATTATATCACAATTTTATTTTATGCTGAAAAGCATATCTCCATACGAAGGGAACGGCCAATAATCTTTAGCCACATATGTCTCAAGCTCATCAGCCACAGCTCTTAAATCATGCATTCTCGGAATAATTCCGTCATGGAAGGCTCTCGCCTTTTCACAATCACTCAGTCCTGCAGTTTGCTCCATATAATTTTCAAGATTTATTATCCTGAGATTGAGCTCCTCCGCCAAGGTTGCTATAACATTGAGAATATCGAGATCCGCTTTTGCACTTATGCCAAGTTCCTTCTTGGCAATTGCGGTATTTGCAAGCTCTCCGCTGTACGCACTGACAGCCGGGACAATTTCCGTCTTTGCCATTTCTATCATAGTCAAAGCTTCTATATTTATAATTTTTGAATATTCATCAAGCTTAATCTCATATCGTGAACGAGCTTCCACCTCCGAAAATACGCAGTGATCCTGAAAAAGCTCAAGATTATCGGACATTATCATATACTCCGCCGCATCGACAGTGCTCGGCAGATTCTGAAGACCTCTTTCTTTTGCTTCCGTTGCCCATTTCACTGTATAATTGTCACCGTTGAATATGATGCGTTTGTGATTTGAAAATACTTCTCTTGTAAGCTTATCCACCGCTGTATCGAAATCATCCTCCGATTCGAGAATATCGGCATACTTGCGCAAAGATTCCGCCACTATTATATTCATTACGCAGCATGCATCTCCTACCGACATATTTGAACCCGGCATGCGAAATTCAAATTTATTTCCGGAAAACGCAAGCGGAGATGTCCTGTTTCTATCAGTGTTATCACGGTCAAATGAAGGAAGCGCGGTAGTTCCCAACGCCATCTTCGAACCGTCATGGCGAGTATATTTTTTACCTGCTATGATTGAATCCACAATTCCTGCAAGCTCATCACCTATAAACATGGAGATAATTGCCGGAGGCGCTTCATGACCGCCGAGCCTGTGATCGTTGCCTGCACTTGCAACGGCAGCACGCAACAAGCCCTGATATTCATCTACCCCTTGAACTATAGCTGCGAGCATAAGCAGGAAGATTTTGTTATCCTCAGGCTTCAAGCCCGGATTTATGAGATTTACACCTGTATCCGTTGACAATGACCAGTTCATATGCTTGCCCGAGCCGTTAACCCCTACAAAAGGTTTTTCGTGAAGCAGACAAACCATGCCGTGACGCTGCGCCACCTTCTGCAAAATTTCCATTGTGAGCTGATTGTGGTCGAGTGCGACATTAGCTTCCGTAAATATCGGAGCCATTTCATGCTGTGAAGGTGCCGCTTCATTATGCTCCGTCTTTGACAAAATGCCTACCTTCCAAAGCTCGTCGTTCAAATCCTCCATAAATTTCTTTACACGAGGCTTTATAGCACCGAAATAATGGTCGTTCAGCTCCTGACGCTTAGGGGGATGTGTTCCGAAAAGGGTGCGTCCGCAATACATCAAATCAGGTCGCTGCTCATATACTTCTTTGTCTATAAGAAAATATTCCTGCTCAGGTCCGAGGTCGATTCTGACTTTTTTGACATCATCCATTCCGAAGAGCTTTACTATTCGCAGAGCCTGTTTATCGAGCGCATCCATGGAACGCAGCAGCGGTGTTTTTTCATCGAGTGCCTCACCGCCGTAAGCGCAAAAAGCTGTAGGAATGCAGAGTGTGTTTTCTTTTATAAATGCATTTGATGTAGGATCCCAGTTCGTATATCCTCTGGCTTCAAAGGTTGCTCTGATACCGCCGGACGGAAAGCTGGAGCCGTCAGGCTCGCCCTTTATCAGCTCCTTTCCCGTAAAATCCATTCTCACCGTACCGTCGCCGGCGGGACTTATAAAGGAATCATGTTTTTCCGCAGTTACACCTGTAAGAGGCTGAAACCAATGAGCAAAATGAGTTGCGCCCTTTTCCAATGCCCAGTTTTTCATTTCCGCAGCAACTACATTTGCAACATCCTCCGTCATGTCCGTATCGGTTTCAACACATTCCCTGAATGCCTTATATGTAGCTTTCGGCAGACGCTCACGCATAACCGCATCATTGAAAACCATACTTCCGAATATTTCACTCGTCTTTGCCATAATCAGACTCCTTTATCCTGCTAATCTCAAATACAATATTGCGTTCTTTTTCAATATTACATTCTTTTCGTTTACCTGTCACTTTTCGATGTTCAAAATAATATGTACAAGTATAACAGTTTTTTTATCTTATATGTAGAAAAATGAAGTAAGTTTCAGCAAATATGCATAAAGATTTTGCTGCCTTTGAATAATCAGTGACGATGCGCAAGATATTCGGGTGATATTTATAATTCGCATACAATAACGCACATATATTATTTGACATAATATTTGAAAAGTGTATTAATTATTTAAAAGAATTTGATTGGCGGATTAAAGTTTTGATTTTTTAATAGATTAATCACATAATTATTGATAATTATGTGATTTTTATCACACTTTTATTGTTTTTTATGTGTATTCCCTGCACAGCGGCAACAGTCTGTCATGCTCCGCATCGCAGTCGAGTTTTACATCCATGAATATTTCAAATGCCAACAAGCCTTGATAAATTAACATATCTATACCGTTCATTGTTTTCAACCCCTGCTGTTTGGCATATCGCAGCAGGCTCGTTTCCCAAGGATTGTATATCAAATCACAAATCAGTGCTCTCGTATCATCAAGAAAGCTGAAATCGTCAAAATCGCTGCCGGTGCCGCTCATGCCCAGCGAAGTGCAATTTATTATAATATCCGCAGCATGAGCGGCTTTGCACAGATTCAACTTTGTCATTTCCAAGGCGGATGCGCACTTGACACCGTCGCAGAGCTGAACCGCTTTCTCATGCGTGCGGTTCAGCACAGCGACGTCCGTCACGCCGGCGGCATCACAGCCCCGCACCAGTGAACCTGCGACGCCACCGGCTCCTATCACCATGATGTGCGCTCCGTCAAGCTTGGCGTCGTTCCTCTCAAGCGCCATAAAAAGACCGCGCACATCTGTGTTGTATCCTATAAGGCGGCAATCTTCGTCGCATTTGACAGTGTTGATTGCCCCGTATGAAGCCGCCTCTTCATCTACTTCGTCAACAAGCTGCAGCAAAGCTTGCTTGTGCGGCATGGTTGCGTTGAAACCGGCGACCCGCAGGGTGCGAGCCGCCCGGCAGAAATCCTCAAGCTCGTCGACTCGCACCCGAAACGGCGCATATACCGCATCAAATGCGCCGTGATCGACCACCTGTGAATGCAGGAACGGCGATAGGGAGTGGTCGATCGGGTCGCCGATTACCGCCATAAGCTTCGTATTTGTAGAAAGTACCATGTCCACACCTCTCTTATTATTTAATATACTCACATGCTAACTTAAAATACTGCTCTCGTCATAATAAATTCAAATAATATATACACTTAGAATTATAATATTATTTTCCATTCACTTCATATAAAATCACTTTATATAAAAACTTTTATTTAGATGTCTTAATATTCTCATAATATTTACAAAACGGATAGCTCATACAATTAATAAGCTGCCATATATACCATTTCACTTAGGAAGTGCCCGGGTGCGTGATTCCAGAATGTTATTTGCAGTAAAACTTGATGTTGAATTTTACAGCAGATTGGGATATGCTAAAAATAAGAAAGGGGTTGATAATATGCCTAACATTAAACCGATTTCCGATTTGCGTAATTACAGCGAAGTTCTGCATGATGTGGCGGTAGGTGCTCCCGTATTTCTGACAAAGAACGGTCGAGGCAGGTATGCGATTATGGATATGCAGGACTATGAGAAAATCCGTGCAACCCTCCGCTTGATGAACGAACTGGCAAAAGGTCGTAAATCCGGCGAGGAAAAGGGATGGATAGCTCTGGAGGCCGTAGAAGAACACCTCGGACTTTCAAATGAATGAGGTGTATCTCTCCCCAAAAGCAGAAAACGATTTAAAGGAAATTAAAACATATATTGCTGAAGAATTAGAAAATCCGAGGGCGGCACTCGTCACGGTCGGACGAATCACAAAAAGCCTTCGCATCCTGCAAACACATGCTTTTGCAGGAGCTCCGCTGTCCTCGGTAGCGGATGTGGAGAGTGATTACCGCTTTCTGGTGAACGGCAATTACCTAAGCTTTTACCGGACTTATGAAAATACGGTCTATGTGGATCGTATCCTGTATGGCAGGAGAGATTATTTACGCATACTGTTCGGAGATACGGAAACAACAGAATAACCTTCCTCCATACAGGAAGAAACCCGTCGGGAAAATAGTAATTCAGCTTTTCGAAAATAACTTTTCCAAATACGGAAAGAAAGCATTAATAAAAGATCTCATAAAAAGGATTATATATCAGGTCGCAAATCAGCGCTCTCGTATCATCAAGAAAGCTGAAATCGTCAAAATCGCTGCCACCGGCTCCTATCACCATGATGTGCGCTCCGTCAAGCTTGGCGTCGTTCCTCTCAAGCGCCATAAAAAGACCGCGCACATCTGTGTTGTATCCTATAAGGCGGCAATCTTCGTCGCATTTGACAGTGTTGATTGCCCCGTATGAAGCCGCCTCTTCATCTACTTCGTCGACAAGCTGCGGCAAAGCTTGCTTGTGCGGCATGGTTGCGTTGAAACCGGATAAAAACTATAGGCAAATACCGAAAGGAGGAAAGCTGTTACCTGCCCTCTTTCTTTTCCAACGCAGCCTTTAAAAGTCCGTGGAAAAGCGGGTGTGCATGGTTTGGACGGCTCTTGAATTCCGGATGGAACTGCACTCCGACATAGAATTTTCTGTCGGAAAGCTCTACAGCCTCTACCAATCTTCCGTCAGGAGAAAGTCCCGAAAATATCATTCCCGCATTCATAAATTTATCACGGTATGAATTATTGAACTCATATCTGTGTCTGTGTCTCTCATTTACCTCATTTACACCATAACATTCTGAAAGCTTCGTGTCGGCAACGATGTCACAAGGATATGCTCCGAGCCTCATGGTTCCGCCCATCTGAATATCTCCACGCTGATCAGGCATCCAGTGTATTACGGGAGAACCGCCTTCAGGCGCAAACTCACTGGAATTTGCATCCTCTATGCCTATAACATTTCTCGCATACTCGATTACGGCAAGCTGCATTCCCAGACATATTCCGAGGAAAGGAATTTCATGCTCTCTCGCATATTTTATGGCGCTGATTTTGCCTTCTATACCTCTGTCCCCGAAACCTCCCGGGACAATCAAACCGTCACAATTCGTCAGTAAGCTTCCTACAGTTTCTTCGTTTACCTTTTCCGCATCTATCCAGATTATATCTACATTCGTCCCGTTTTCCCAACCGCCGTGTTTCAGCGCTTCCGCAACCGAAAGATAAGCATCATGGAGCTGAACATACTTACCTACCAGAGCTATCTTAACCTCTTTTCTGCTGTTTATAATGCGCTCCGTCATCTCCGCCCATTCAGTCATATCGGCAGGTCTGTCTTCCAACTTCAACTCTCTGCAAACTATTTTTGAAAAATTGCTTTCCTCCAACATCTGAGGGCACTGATAAAGAACATCTATGGTAGTGTTGTTTATTACACAATCTTCCTTTACATCACAAAACAGGGATATCTTCTGCCTGATACTGTCGGTTATAGGCTTATCACATCTGGCAACTATGATGTTGGGTTGGATTCCGAGCGAACGCAGTTCCTTTACGGAATGTTGAGTAGGCTTGGATTTATACTCGCCTGAGCCTGCCAGATACGGTATGAGCGTGACATGTATAAAGAGACAGTTTTCCCTGCCGATATCCAGGGAAAGCTGACGTATAGCTTCCAAAAAAGGCTGAGATTCTATATCCCCCGTAGTACCGCCTATCTCCGTTATCACAACATCGGCTTCCGCTTTTTTTCCTACCGAATGTACAAAGTTCTTTATCTCATTTGTGATATGCGGTATAACCTGTATGGTTTCACCCAGATAGTCGCCACGACGTTCCTTATTGAGAACATTCCAATAAACTTTTCCTGTTGTAAGGTTTGAAAATTTATTCAAATTTTCATCTATAAACCTTTCATAATGCCCCAAATCAAGATCCGTCTCAGCACCGTCCTCAGTGACAAATACTTCTCCGTGCTGATAAGGACTCATAGTTCCCGGATCGACATTTATATACGGATCCAACTTCTGTGCTATAACCTTGTAGCCTTTCGCTTTCAGCAATCTGCCCAATGAAGCTGCTGTAATGCCCTTTCCCAGACCCGATACAACACCACCTGTAACGAATATATATTTAACGGTTTTCATTTCTCTCCTCCGAATAAACCTGTACTTATCCTGTTATATCATCAGAACGACCCGCAATAAAGCCTGTCGCATTCAAATGTCGGACTCACTATACCTCTATTTCTCCCTCAAAGATATTTCTGGCATCGCCGCTTATGGATACTTTCTTTCCGTCATACACTACTTTGAGCTCGCCCCCTATAACCTGAACGATTATCTCACTATTCTTTTCACAATACCCGTTTTCAACAGCGGCAACCGCAGCCGCACATGCACCTGTTCCGCAGGCTCTCGTTTCACCGTTGCCTCGTTCCCATACACGCATCTTCAGCTTGGTAGGGCTGATAATTTTTACAAATTCAGTGTTTATGCGTTCAGGGAAAAGCTCGTTGTTTTCAAACTTTGAGCCTATATTTTCAATATTGATATTGTCCACATTTTTTACAAATATTACACAATGCGGATTTCCTACATTCACACAGGTTATATTGTAATCTCTTCCGCCTACCGATACAGGCTCATTTATAACTCTTTCCGCCGCTATGTTTACAGGTATTTCAGCGGGCTCCAAAGTAACCTCCCCCATCTCGACAGTAGCCGCAACCACCTCACCGTAACGCTTGATAAGATGAACTTCTCTTATGCTTCCGTCCGCCTCAACGGTTACAACATCCTTATCGGCTATACCTGTATCATGCAGATATTTACCGATGCAGCGCAGAGCGTTTCCCGAGATTCCTCCCACGGTTCCGTCCTGATTGATTAGCTGCATTGATGCATCCGCCACCTCTGACGGGAATATCATAACTATTCCGTCTCCGCCTATTCCGAGATGTCGATCTGAGAGCATAACGGAAAGTCCCTCCGGGTTATCTATATGCTGATCAAAGCAATTGAAGTAGATATAGTCGTTCTGCGTACCGCTCATCTTTGTGAAGCTCAGCTTCTGACGGCTTTCTCTCATCTCATTTATATCCACCAGCTCGGTACATTCCTTAGTAAAGCGTGAACGCAAGCTGTTTATAAGTGCATTTGCCGTGTCCATTGAAGTCAGGCACGGAATTGCTCTTTCTATGGCTTTTCTACGTATTTTTACGGAATCTCTGGTAGGAATACGCCCTCTTGATGAAGTGGATATAATGTAATCCACTTTTCCGCTTTCGAGCAGAGTTATACAGTTGTTGTCGGATTCATGTATCTTATCTACATGGTGAACCGTCATTCCCTCACCTTCTATGATGCGAGCCGTTCCTTCCGTGGCATAAAGCTCAAAGCCGAGATTACTGAAGCCTCTTGCGACATCAGCAATTTCCGATTTATCTCTGTCTTTGACCGTAAATAATACACCGCCGTTCTTTTTCAACTTGTAGCCCGCAGCTACGAGTCCTTTATAAAGTGCTTCTTCAAGGGTCGATGCCAAACCGAGAACTTCACCTGTTGACTTCATTTCAGGACCGAGATGAGTGTCCACATTTATAAGCTTTTCAAATGAGAATACCGGAACCTTTACGGCATAGTATGCAGATCTCTTATAAAGTCCGGTTCCATACCCCATATCAGACAGCTTTTCACCCAGCATGGCACGGGTTGCAAGATCGACCATAGGCACGCCCGTAACCTTAGTTATATAAGGAATGGTTCTGGATGAACGAGGATTGACTTCAATCACATAAAGGTCATTATCATATATGAGATATTGGATATTTACCAAACCCGACGTTTTCATCGACAACGCAAGTTTCCTCGACTGATCTATGATTTTTTCCACTATATCATCGGTAATATTCCATGCCGGATATACGGCTATAGAATCGCCTGAATGTATGCCGGTTCTCTCTATATGCTCCATTATACCCGGAATAAGTATATCTTCACCGTCGCAGATAGCATCTATTTCAAGCTCAATTCCCATAAGATATTTATCTATAAGAATAGGATTCTCTATCTCCTGTCTGAGGATGATTTCCATGTATTCCTTTATATCATTATCGTCAAAGGCGATAATCATATTCTGACCTCCGAGTACATAGGACGGTCTCATCAGCACAGGATATTCTATTTCATTTGCGGCACGAATTGCTTCATCGAGTGTCATTACGGTTTCGCCCGATGCCCTTTTTATGTTCAGTTCTTCAAGCAGGGCATCGAAGCGTTCTCTATCCTCCGCCATATCTATGCTGTCCGCAGGTGTTCCGAGAATTTTTATTCCCTGCTCATTCAGATATTTGGTCAGCTTTATGGCGGTTTGTCCGCCGAAGGCTACGACTACGGCATCCGGTTTTTCCGTCTTGATTATATTCATCACATCTTCATTGGTAAGAGATTCAAAATACAATCTGTCCGCCGTATCAAAATCGGTAGAAACCGTTTCCGGATTGTTATTTACTATGACAACTTCATATCCGGCTTTTTTCAATGACCATACGCACTGAACAGAAGCATAGTCAAATTCTATACCCTGACCGATACGAATCGGTCCGGATCCGAAAACTATAACGGTGCCTTTATAATTTTTATCTTTTTTACGCTGAGTCGCTATAAACGGAACAGCTTCATTAACATCATCATAGGTGGAATAGAAGTACGGAGTTTCCGCATCGAATTCAGCCGCACAGGTATCTACCATTTTATAAACGGCGCTGCGCCTGTTTGCAATCTTTTGCCCCGATATATCTTCTATAACGCTGTCGGGGAAAGACATTTTTTTGGCTTCAAGGTACAAATCATCATCCAAAGTTTCCGTCTGCAAACGTCTTTCCATGTCGATAATATGAATGAGTTTATTTAAAAACCATTCATCTATCATTGTTCTTTCATGGAGTGAATCAATATCGGCAATTCCACGTTTAAGAGCCTGATATAAAAAGAAAAGTCTCTCGTCGTCGCAGTCGTCGATACGGCTGAGAACCTGCTCGTCGCTGAGCACTCTCATCGCCTCATGGTCAAGTGACTTATGCCCGATTTCGGCTCCTCGTACGGCTTTCATAAGAGCTTCCTCAAAAGACTGTCCTATAGCCATTACCTCTCCGGTAGCCTTCATCTGCGTTCCGAGATTTCTCTTTGCATATACGAACTTGTCGAAAGGCCATTTAGGGAATTTTACCACCACATAATCTATTGCAGGCTCAAAGCAGGCATAGGTGCTACCCGTTACCGCATTCTTTATTTCATCAAGCTTATAGCCTATTGCAATCTTGGATGCAACCTTTGCTATAGGATAGCCCGTAGCCTTCGATGCAAGCGCCGAGGATCTCGATACTCTCGGATTTACTTCTATTACGGCATATTCAAAGCTTTCCGGATGAAGTGCAAACTGGCAGTTGCAGCCGCCTTCTACTTTAAGCTCTGAAACTATATCCAATGCCGCCTTTCTCAACATCTGATATTCTTTATCCGACAGGGTAACGGCAGGTGCTATTACAATAGAATCTCCCGTATGTACGCCTACCGGATCAAAATTTTCCATTGAACAAACCGTAATCACGTTCCCTGCACTGTCACGTATTACTTCAAATTCGATTTCCTTCCAGCCGGAAATGCATTTTTCAACAAGTATCTGAGTAATTGGCGACAGTCTGAGCCCGTTTTCGGCAATCTCTCTAAGCTCCGCCTCATCATTTACTATGCCGCCGCCCGTACCTCCGAGAGTAAATGCAGGTCGTATGATTACCGGATATCCGATTTCATGTGCAAATTCAATTGCAGATTCCACATCGTTCACTACCTTTGAAGGTATGCACGGCTGACCTATAGATTCCATAGCATCCTTGAACAGCTGCCTGTCCTCCGCTTTATCTATGGTTTCAGGATTTGCACCGAGCAGCTTAACATTGTTTTCTTCCAAAAATCCGTCCTTTGCAAGCTGCATTGAAAGGGTCAATCCTGTTTGTCCGCCAAGCGTGGAGAGCAGTCCGTCCGGCTTTTCCTTACGAATTATTCTCTTTATTATTTCTAATGAAAGCGGTTCTATATATATGGAGTCCGCCATTTGATTGTCCGTCATTATTGTGGCAGGGTTGGAATTTACGAGAACTACCTCTATTCCTTCTTCCTTGAGAGCACGACACGCCTGAGTACCCGCATAGTCAAACTCGGCAGCCTGCCCTATAACTATAGGACCGGAGCCTATTACCATTACCTTCTTCAAATTTTTATTCAGCGGCATTTATCGCAACCTCCTCCATAAGCTTTACAAATTCATCAAACAGTGTTTCCGCTTCGAGAGGTCCTGCCGATGCTTCCGGGTGAAACTGCACTGAAAATACAGGCTTGTCAATATATCTTATCCCTTCACAGGTGGAGTCATTCACGTTGACATAGCTCATCTCGGCAAATTCGGGAAGACTCTTGTCAATTACATAATAACCGTGATTCTGACTTGTTATAAGCACATGACCGTCCTTTAAACATTTCGCCGGCTGATTTGCTCCACGATGACCGTATTTCAATTTTGCGGTTTTTGCTCCCGCTGCAAGCGCAAGCAACTGATGTCCGAGGCATATTCCGAATATAGGTACACCGCTTTCTCTCAGCTTCTTGATCTCCGTTATTATATCGGTGTTGTCGGAAGGGTCTCCCGGACCGTTTGAAATCATTATGCCGTCAGGTTTCATCGCAAGTATATCATCCGCGGAAGTATGAGCAGGTACCAAAGTTATATCACAGCCGTGCTTCAAAAGCTCTCTGGCTATATTTTTCTTTGCTCCCATATCAATGATAACTACATTTTTTGCTGTCCTGTCCGCATATTCGGAATTTTCCAGATGCTCCTGCCTGCTGATTTCCTTACATGTAGTATTTTCAACGGAATCCTTAACAGTATATTCTTTAATTTCAGCTATAAGCTCATCGGTATTATCCGGAAGTTCATCCAGCAGTTTCCCGTTCATAACACCGCTTTCCCTAACTGTCTTGGTAAGTTCTCTGGTATCTATGCCGAATATTCCCGGAATTCCTCTGCTTTTCAAAAAAGTGTCAAGATCCCCCTGACTTCTGAAGTTCGAAGGTTCCTGACACCAATCACGCACTATATATCCTTTTATAAAAACGCCGTCACTCTCAGAGTCTTCGGGAATGATGCCGTAATTTCCAATCAGCGGAAATGTCTGTACCACTATCTGACCATAGTAGCTCGGATCTGTCAGAGTTTCCATATATCCTGTCATACCGGTTGTAAATACCACTTCTCCGATAGAGCAGTTATCCGCACCAAAAGCCTTGCCCTTGAACACTGTTCCGTTCTCAAGCAGAAGAAATCTCGATTTTCCCATTCTTTCCTCCGTTCCTGAATTCCATATAAATCTATAATCAAAATCACAGCCTTATATAGCTGCAATTATTTCAGACTATTCGTTTTATTATACATTAACTGCCCATTCTTTCATAGAGAAGATGTTTGAAAAAATAAAATTTATCTCAGCTGTAAAATAAAACTTCACGAATACATATCTTAATTAAACCGATAAAAATATATTCTAAACAAATAGTTTTAGTAGCTATTTTCAAAAATTACATAACTTTTCATTTTTGTTATCAACAACCTGTGGATAATATTGTGGAAAACTCCGGCAAAAAGTGGATATCCGACTGTTGCTCTGTGGATAAATTGTACGATAATTATAAATAAGTGATTTACTTTTTGTGGAAAAATTGTGTTGATTCTGTGAATAAATAATTTCCTTTTTGTGGATTATTCTGTGAATAATATCCTTTTTGACTGTGGACAAGTGGATAACTTTTGTGGAAATTTCAGCTTTTACACCATTATATATACATGTTATCATATAAGTGTATATAAACCTGTGGATACTTGTGGATAAGTCGTGTGGAAAAATCAACCCTACTATTTTTATTATCCACAAATTATATATTAATCATACGCTGTATATATTTAAATAATTTAAAAATTTATCAGTAAAAAATGTAAGGAGCGGATATAATGAGTATCAGAAAAATAAATGCGAATAATTACGAGGACAATGTAATTTTGTCCGTAAAACCTGTATTGATAAATATGCGTTCTCCGCTTTGCAAACAATGCGATGATACCGAGAAGCTGCTGCTCGACATAGCTGAGGAATACGGAGATATTGTCGATGTGCTTGAGCTCAATCTGGAGTTGCAGCCTGAATTGACAGAATTGTTTGAGATAAGGAGCTTGCCCATGATAGTCATGATGACAGGCGGAGTTATCACAAAAAAGGTCTATGGTGTTCCGAATAAAAGAGATTTTATCGAAGATATGGAATTGGAAACTATAAGAGATTTCAAATCAAAAGGCATTAATTACCACCCTAAGCGTAATTATATTCCCGACTATATTCGCAATGAATTTTAAATTTAACTCTACGCTGTTAAAAGGATCTTTCAACCAACCATGAAAATAAAATTAACAATTTTAACTATTTTAATCATAGCATTAATCTCAACTGTCATGATGACCGGATGCAACATAAGCAATTCCGACAAAAATCGAAGTTCTTCTGTAAATTCTTCAAAAGAAATTTCATGCATCGTAAATAATCTTATAGATAAAAAATCTCAGGATAAGGTTGACGGTCTTTTAAAAAATGCCGGCATCTCCGAAAAACGTCGTGACGTGTTCATGGAACATGTCAATCAAATAAACGATACGGACGGTTTCAATTCAATCAAAGCCGGTGATAGGCTTCAAAAAGCTTCGGAAACGCTCTATGACCCTTTTGACCTTCAAGATGCTTGGAATAAGGCTCATCCTGATTTTGTAGGATACAACTGTAGGATAACGGCATTTTCTCTCATGGGTGATAATATTGAAATCAAAAATATCGGAAATTACAATGATTCAAATTTATTCATGGATATTGAAGCCCTCCGAAGCGATCCGTCAGCCCTGCTGAAAACCGATGATTTGGAACGATTTAAAACTCTGTATTCCACCTACGATACGGAAAACAGCAAAGACATCAACATTCATTTATCAGTTATTCAGAATAAATGGAAACAGATAGGTGTTTCATTTAAAGAAAATTCCTCTGCAAGCCTAATATCCATATTTTTTCATAATCAATTTTCTGAAACGGAAAACGAATTGATTATCGGGCATACGGGAGTGCTTCTGGATATGGGAAAAGACGGACTCTGTTTTATTGAGAAGCTGGCTTTTCAAGAGCCATATGATGTAATCTATGTAAAAAACAGAAAAGAGCTTTCTTCTTACCTTACAGCCAAATATGATATCGACTATAATCAACCGACAGCCCCTCCATTCATAATGGAAAATGACAAACTTATGAAATCAGACAAATAGATATATTAAAAAATAGCGTGTATAGTTTCATAAAAGGCTCAAACTTATTTATAGAAACTATTACACGCTATAATTATTTTTGCTCCGATTCTCTGATAGGAACTATAGGACTTACCTCATCCGGTATATGATCCACCTTATTCCATTCTATTATGGAAAATGCTCCGTCATCGGAAAATTCAACTATATTTATGGATGCATTTTTTACAGGATGCTCCCAAAGCTTGCTTATCGGCAAACCGGCAAAGGTGAGCATAGCTGTACTGAGACAGCATATGTGAGATACTATAAGGACAGTTTTACCTATATTTTCTTCCGCTATGGCTCTTACAGCTTCAACGGTTCGACTGCATACCGCATCAAGAGTTTCCGCCCCCTCAAGTTTGAAAAGATGAGGGTTATACTGCCATGTAGCATATTCTTCCGGATAACTCTCGTTTATCTCGTCTATAGTGAAGCCTTCCCAGCTTCCTACCGTCATTTCTCTCAGATCGTTTACCTTTTTTACATCGAGCTGTCTGCCTGAAATGATGATCTCCGCTGTTTCTACAGCCCGAACGAGAGGACTCGAATATACGGCATCAATATGTGTTTTTGAAAGAGCCGCCATCGCAAACTCTGCTTGGCGACGTCCTTTGTCGTTCAACGGTATATCTGCACTTCCCTGAAACTTGCGCTCAACATTGTACGGCGTTTCGCCATGTCTAATCATTATTATCCTTGAATTCATTATCTTTCTGTCAAATTATCAATATTTCAGACCTAAGCCGAAATTTTTCTTAACCCTTTTAAGCGTGTTCTGTGATATGGCATCAGCCTTCTCCGCACCGTTCTTTAAAATTTTTATAAGCTCATCGGAATGTCTGATTTCCTCATAACGTTCCTGTATAGGCGTTATCGCCTTCTGTAATTCATCGACAAGTGCTTTTTTAAAGTCACCGTATCCGCTGCCTTCATACTCTTTTTCCAAGGATTCTATACTTCTGTTCGTAAAAGCACTATATATAGAAAGCAGATTGCTTATACCCGGCTTATTTTCCACATCATATTTTATTATTCCGTCAGAATCCGTAGTCGCTCTCATAATCGCTTTTTTTATCTTGTTCGGAGTATCAAGAAGCGATATACGGCTGTACTCGTTCTCGGCACTCTTACTCATCTTATTTGTAGGATCGTCAAGTCCCATTATACGAGCACCGCTTTTCATATATCTGCCTTCCGGTATTATAAAAGTGTCTTCGCCGTATTTACCGTTTATACGTTGAGCTAAATCTCTGGTCAATTCTATGTGCTGCTTCTGATCGTCGCCCACCGGAACTATATCCGCATCGTAGAGAAGAATATCCGCAGCCATTAAAATAGGATACATAAACAGTCCTGTAGGCGCAGATTCCTGAGCACGGCTCTTTTGCTTAAATTGCGTCATTCTGGAAAGCTCCCCGGTATATGAATTGCAGGTGAGTATCCAAGAAAGCTCTGTATGACCCGGTACATCGGACTGGACAAATACTGTGGATTTTTCAGGATCTATTCCTATGGCAAGATAAAGCGCCGCTACATTTAAAATGCTTTCCCGAAGCTCTGCCGCTTTTTTCGGCACCGTTATCGCATGCATATCGACTATGCAAAAAACACATTCGCTGCTTTTCTGAAGATCTACGAATTGCTTCAGTGCTCCCAGATAATTTCCTATGTGAAGATTACCTGTAGGCTGTATTCCCGAAAAAACTCTGCTCATTTAATAAACTCCTCTTTAAATTTTGCTTTTATTTTCTTTTCTATTCTTGAAACAGTCATTTGAGATACCCCAAGCGCATCGGCAATCTGTTGTTGAGTCTGCCCCTGAACAAATCTCATTTCACAAAATCGTTTTTCTTCAGGTGTAAAATACTGCATTGTACGCTCTATAAAATCAGCGTTTTCAAAGGTATCGAAACCGCTCTCTTCTTTTCCCGTATATTTCTCGATAAATGCCTTACTTTCATCATCGCCATTTTCCATGCTCTGCTGCAAAGAATATGTGCTGTAGGCATGTCCGGATTCGAGTGCTTCAAGTACTGAATCTTCTGAAACTCCAAGTTTTTGAGCAATCTCCGAAACCTTCGGCGTTCTCATAAGTTCTCTTTCTAATTCTTGCCGAACCTTCGGTATGCGCACTGAAAGATCCTTCATGCGCCTCGGAACTTTCATGGTCCAGCCTTTATCTCTAAAGTATCTCTTCAATTCTCCCAGTATAGTAGGAGTTGCAAAAGCAGAAAACTCGACTCCCTTGTCCGGATCAAATCTGTCCGCCGCAAGTACCAATGCCATAGATCCCACCTGATAAAGGTCATCATATTCTATACCTTTGTTCAAATATCGCTTTACCAAAATATTTACTATATATAAATATTTTTCAACTATACGATTTCTGAAATCAATATTTCCTGTTTCCTTATATTTCTTGAAGAGCTCTTTGTCATCAGCAGGAATATATTCCATTTTGAATCCTCTCAGAGCTTTTAAAAGTGTTTTATCATCCTTATAAGCATACTTTCTCTGTTATTTCGGTCGGAAAATATATCCACTTCATCCATTAAAGCACGCAACATAACAATACTTGTGTAAGGATCGAACGAATCATCCTCATAAACAGCATCTTTGACACTGTCAGGCAGCGATTCTACACAATGTTTCACTTCATCAGCTTCTTTTTCACACGCTCTCAATAAAGCCTCGCAGCAATTCTGTGTTTCATCAAGACCGTCATCTATGCATATAATAATTCCGTCCTCCGCCAGTTCGCATGATACATCGTAAGTTACTGTATCTCCGCAGCAGAATACATTTGTACAAACCTCGGAAACCGCAATTTTTATATCTTCGACGTCCTCAAAATCAAATCCCGCCGTATTGGCGGCAGAAGAAACAGCCAGCCTTACAGCTCCTACATATTCAGGTTTTCCCGGCACTGTAAATCTCAAAAGATCAGCCATTTTATTTCACCCCTTTATTGAAATGAACAGGTTATAAAAATCCTTTGCATTTTAATCAATATCAATATATTTGAGATTTCACTTCACAATACTGTGATGATAGCACAAATCAATTTTTATAATACCCTGCCGGTAGAAAATCAAACGTCAAGAGTTGTCTGCTCATCGGCAGATTCCGATTCGGATGAGTTGTCATCTTTATCATCGCTTATTATCTTCGCAATGGCAATAATATTTGAATCCTCTGCAACTTTCATAATCTTAACACCCTGAGTGGCTCTACCCAGACGAGATACGTCACTTGCATTTATTCTTATTATTATGCCGTCAGAATTTATCAGCATAATATCGTCATTGTCATTTACGACCATAGCTCCTACCAGTTTGCCTGTCTTTGCAAACTTGGATTTATCATAAGTCAGCAGTCCCTTTCCGCCTCTTGCCTGGCTTTTATATTCAGAAACCGCAGTACGCTTTCCGAATCCGTTTTCGGTAACAACCAACAATTCTTCATCATACTTGGCAAGCACCATGGAAACAACTTCATCGTCACCTTCAAGTGTAATAGCTTTTACACCGGAAGCCATACGACCCATAGGTCTTACATCCTGTTCACTGAAACAGATACTCTTTCCCTGTCGGGTAACTATAATAACTTGGCTGTTGCCTGTAGTATGACGTACATCTATAAGCTCATCTCCGTCCTTCAGCTTTATCGCTACAAGGCCTGTTTTTCTGTTAGTCTTAAATTCATTTATATCGGTCTTTTTGATGACACCCTTCTTTGTTACAGCCATCAGATATCTGCCTTCTATTTCCTTATTCATCCTAAGAAGTGCAGTTATACGTTCATGCTGCATGAGATTCAGGAAATTTACCGCAGGTGTACCCTTTGCCGTACGAGTAGCTTCAGGTATCTCATATGCTTTTATCATATGAACTTTACCTGTATTGGTGAAAAACAGAAGATAATCATGAGTTGAAGTTACTATCATATCTCTCACGAAATCGTTTTCTCTGGTTGTCACGCCTGTGATACCTTTTCCTCCTCTCTTCTGTGTTTTGTAGGTATCCATGGATACACGCTTTATATATCCCAGATGTGTGAGAGTTACAGCTACCTGTTCCTCTGCTATCATATCCTCTTCATCGATTTCCCCTTCATCAGGTATTATCTCCGTGAGCCTTTTATCGCCGAATTTTTCTTTTATTTCAAGAAGCTCCTCTTTTATAACGTTCATAAGGATACTCTTATTTGAAAGGACTTCGTTATACCATTTAATTTTTTCTTCCAACTCTTTATATTCATTTTCAATCTTTTCTCTTTCAAGACCCTGCAATCTTGCAAGTCTCATATCGAGTATCGCCTGAGCCTGAATATCCGAAAGTGCAAACTTTTCTATAAGGCGCAGCTTCGCATCATTGTATGCGGAACGTATTACCTTTATCACTTCATCTATATTATCAAGAGCTATCAGATAGCCTTCCAAAATATGAGCTCTTTCCTGTGCTTTTCTCAAATCATATTGAGTTCTGCGAGTTATGACCTCTTCCTGAAAATCTATGTAATGCTTCAGAACCTCATAAATATTTAAAATCTTAGGCTCGCCGTTTACCAAAGCTATCATGATTATACTCTGAGTATCCTGAAGCTGGGTGTGCTTAAACAATCTGTTAAGCGTTACTTGAGGATTTGCATCCTTTTTCAGTTCTACAACTATACGCATACCCTCTCTGTCGGATTCATCTCTAACATCAGATATATTTTCTATTCGCTTATCCTTTACAAGCTCGGCAATTTTTTCTATAACTCTCGATTTATTTACCTGATACGGGATTTCAGTAAATACTATCTGCATTTTACCTCTTGAAGTTTCTTCAAAAGAATATTTTGAACGAACCGTAAGTTTGCCCTGACCTGTACGATATGCTTCTCTTGCAGCAGTCTTACCTATGATTTTTGCTCCTGTAGGGAAATCGGGAGCTTTGATGATATCAATAATATCATCTACAGTACATTCTTCATCATCTATAATTTTTACAGTGGCATCTATGACATCGCTGAGATTATGTGGAGGTATGGATGTAGCCATGCCTACCGCTATACCGTTTGAACCGTTCACCAGTAAATTGGGATATCGTGAAGGAAGCACTACAGGTTCGGTTTCATCACCGTCAAAATTCGGCATAAAATCAACAGTTTCCTTGTTTATATCACGGAGCATCTGCATAGCGAAAGGTGTCATTTTTACCTCGGTATAACGCATAGCGGCGGCGCTGTCACCGTCAACAGATCCGAAATTTCCGTGCCCGTCTACGAGCGTATACCTTATATTCCAAGGCTGAGCCAGACGTACCATAGCATCATATACCGAGCTGTCGCCGTGAGGATGAAATTTACCGAGAACGTCACCGACTATACGGGCCGATTTTCTGTAAGGCTTATCCGGAGTAACCCCTAAAGACATCATATCATAAAGTATTCTGCGATGAACAGGCTTCAGACCATCTCTTACATCAGGAAGTGCACGACCCATTATAACACTCATAGAATAGTCAATATAGGAAGTACGCATGACCTTATTTATATCAGTACGAAGAATTTTTGAATCTTCAATAAGATTTTCCATTTAACATTTTCTCCTTTTTGCGAAGACTTTTACTTTTTAAATATCAAGGTTTTGTACATACTTAGCATTTTCTTCTATGAATTTTCTGCGTGGAGGAACCTTTTCCCCCATGAGCATGGAAAAGGTTTCATCTGCTAAAGTATAATCATCTATGGTTACCTTGGTAAGAGTTCTGGTATTGTAGTCCATTGTAGTTTCCCACAGTTGATTTGCATCCATTTCACCGAGACCCTTGTATCTCTGAATATCAAGCTTTACACCATCACCGAAACTTGAAAGTAAAGCCCTCTGCTCATCTTCGGAATATGTATAATATTTTTCCTTGCCCTTCTCTACTTTATAGAGAGGCGGCTGAGCGATATATACATATCCCTTTTCTATTAGAGGACGCATATACCTGTAAAAGAATGTCAGCATAAGAGTGCAAATATGGGCTCCGTCCACATCGGCATCTGTCATTATTATTATCTTATGATACCTAAGCTTTGCTTCGTTGAAATCATTTCCGATGCCGCAGCCGAATGCGGTTATCATATTTTTTATCTCATCGGAATTTAAAATTTTATCAAGCCTTGCCTTTTCCACATTGAGAATCTTACCTCTCAACGGGAGAATAGCCTGTCTTTTTCTGTCACGTCCGGATTTTGCCGAACCGCCCGCAGAATCACCCTCTACAATAAAAATCTCTGAAATTTCAGGATCTTTTTCACTGCAATCCGCCAATTTCCCCGGAAGAGTCATGCCGTCGAGAGCGCTTTTTCTTCGTGTAAGGTCACGAGCCTTTCGGGCAGCCTCCCTGGCTCTGGCTGCACTCATAGCTTTATCTATTATAGATTTTGCCTGCTGCGGATTTTCATTGAAAAATGCTGAAACATATTCCATTGTTATTCCGTCCACAAAGCCTCTGATTTCACTGTTTCCGAGCTTAGTTTTTGTCTGACCTTCAAATTGCGGTTCCGTGAGCTTTACAGAAATTATAGCTGTTATACCTTCACGCACATCTTCTCCTGAAAGCGGCTGATCATTTTCTTTTAAATATTTATTTTTACGGGCGTAGTCATTAAACGCTCTGGTAAAAGCCGTCTTAAAGCCTACAAGGTGAGTACCGCCCTCTGTCGTATTTATATTGTTTGCATATGAAAGTATAAATTCACTGTAATTATTGGTGTACTGAAATGCTATCTCACATTCATAGCCTTCTCTGCTTGCTTCAAAATATACTATATCAGGATGTATAGGTTCCTTGCTTCTATTCTGATACTGAACAAACTCTTTGATACCGCCTTCATAGTGGAATTCCAATTTTTTAGGTTCTTCTCCACGCTCATCGGTTAAGCTTATTCTTATACCCTTGTTAAGAAAAGCCATTTCTCTGAGCCTGTGCTCCAGTACGGAAAATTCAAACTTTGTAGTCTCAGTGAAAATATCGGCATCGGGCTTGAACCATGTAGTAGTACCGGTTATATCTGATTTTCCGATAATTTCAAGTTTTGTAAGAGTTTTCCCTTTTGAATATTCCTGTCTGTATATATTACCGTTTCGTCTGACTTCAACATACATAGATTCTGAAAGAGCATTTACAACCGATGCACCTACACCGTGCAGACCTCCGGAAACCTTATAACCTCCACCTCCGAATTTGCCTCCGGCATGAAGAACAGTATGTATTACTTCAACTGCTGGTATTCCGAGCTTCGGGTGATTATCAACAGGCATTCCTCTTCCGTCATCGCTTACCTTTATAGCATTTTCAGGTGTAATGGTAACATTTATATTCTTACAGTAACCTGCAAGTGCTTCATCCACGCTGTTATCAACAATTTCATATACTAAATGGTGCAAGCCTTCAGAAGAAGTAGTACCAATATACATACCCGGTCTTTTACGTACAGGTTCCAAGCCTTCAAGAACCTGTATCTGCTCTGCATTATAATCTCTTTTTATTTCAGTATCAGGCAAAACATTCACTCCTTTTCAATAAAAACTTTAACTAATATTTTCTTGAAATCACTCCGTTATCTATTTGATAAACTGCATGATCAGGCAATTTTGAAATAGTTTCATCATCTATGTCGGTAGCTGTTATAAAAATTTGTATATCTCCGAATGAAGTTATAAGTTTCTCTCTGCGGGAAGCATCCAACTCGGAAAGCACATCGTCAAGTAAAAGAACGGGTCGTTCGCCGGTTTCTTCTATTATCAAATCTATCTCAGCTAATTTAAGAGAAAGAGCTGCCGAACGCTGCTGACCTTGTGATCCGTATTTTCTCACATCTACATCATCTATTATAATTTTTATGTCATCCCGATGAATTCCGGAATTTGAGGTCATCCGATCGATATCTCTGCTCCTGTACTCAAGCAGCTTATCAATAAATATTTTATTTTGATTTTCATTTTTTCCTGCTAATCTTATGTTTGATTCGTAAGACAATTTCAGCTGTTCTTTTCCGTCAGATATCTTTTTGTGGATACTTCTGCTTATATTATCCAATTTTTTTATAAATTCTGCACGATGCTCCATTATAAAAGCACCGTGGCGGGCAAGCTCCGAATCCCAGATATCCAACATTTCGACATCTATTTCCCTACCTTTAAGAAAAGCATTTCTTTGATCCAATATTTTTTTATATTTTACAAGATTATCATAATATACAGGTCTGAGCTGACAAAGCTCTCTATCCATAAAAGCTCTGCGTTTACCGGGATCCTCCTTTACTATTTTCAGATCATCGGGCGAAAATATTACAGTGAGAATATTTTCAAGTAAATCGGAAAGCTTTTTTAGATGTATTCCGTCAAGCTTTATACTTTTTTTATTTTTTATCAGACTGATTTCAACTGTCAAATCCAGACCGTCCTTGACAGAAACGGATTTTATTCCGCTAATATCTTTACCGAAACCTATAAGCTCATTATCTCTTGAGGTCCTGAACGATTTTCCGAATGACATCATATAAAGACTCTCAATAAGATTGGTTTTACCTTGAGCATTATTTCCTATTATTAGATTTATTTTATTATGAAATTTTACTTTTTGATGCTTATAATTTCTGAAATTTCTTAATTCAAGCTCTTCAAAATACATTTATATCACCTGTCATGAAATAATTCTGACAGGCAGTATCAGATATGTATATTTACCATCCGGAGATTCTATTATACAAGGTGTAACATTTGTATTCAGCTTAAATATTATGTCATCCTCCTCCATGGCCTTTAATCCTTCCAATAAATATTTTGAATTGAAACCTATTTCTATATCATCGCCCTCTTTTTTTACAGAAATATTTTCATTTACATTACCTGCTTCAGACTGAGAGGTTATGGAGAGATTATCTTCGCTGAAAGAAAGTTTTATAAGATTGTTGCGACCTTCCTTTGCAAATAAAGATGCTCTTTCTATACTGTCTATCAAGCTTATTCTGTCTATATATACTATTGTTGTAAATTCGGATGGAAGCAACTTCTTATAATCAAGATACTTTCCTTCTATTATGCGTATTATTATCTTGCTGTCAGCTGTAAATATGACAGCTTTATGTTCATCAAGAATCAGCTCTATTTCATCTTCATCCTCGAAGCTCTCGTAAATCATTCTGTTTATTTCATTCAGTATCTTTGCCGAGATTATTACATCAGTATCCTGATTATCGGAAGCTGATTCTCTCGCAACAGCCATTCTGAATCCGTCAAGTGCAGCCATTGTAATGTTCTCACCTCTGATTTCTATGAGAACACCTATTATTACACCTTTTGATTTATCTATGCTTGCCGAGAAAAATGTTTTTTGAATCATGTTTCTGAACAGATCTTTTCTTATTCTCAATTTTCTCGTTTCATTGACCGTACCTATTTCGGGAAATTCCTCAGGCTTCATTCCCACTATGCGAAATTCACTCATTCCTGTTTTTATCAGAACATTGTTGTATTCTTCAATGGTGAAATCTATAACTGTATCAGGAAGCTTACGAATTATTTCTGTAAATATCCTTGCAGGTATTACAACTGATCCTGCTTCACTGTCTGTTACATTTATTTTCTTTTCTATGCTGAGTTCCATGTCGGATGCCATTAGCGTCATAGATCCGTTATCATCCACGCTTACCAGTATGCCTTTTAAAATTTGCATGGTGCTTCGTGTCGTTACTGCTTTTGAAACGAATCCCAAAGCTTTATTTAATTCTTTTTGTTCAACTTTGAATTTCATGGTCATATTCCTCTCTCAGTTTTCGCTATGCACGTCGTCTTATTATTTATATATATTATAGTAATAGTAATAATAAGAACTGTGGATATGTTGATAACTTATGTGGATAACGAATTTTCAAGGATTTATTATCCTCAAAATATGTGGATAACTATATTATTTTTCAAAATATGCTGTTGATATTGTGTGGATAAGATAGTTTATTCGTCCAATATACGGCTTTTTAATTCGTTTATGGTCTTTTTTAATGTCGTATCCGTTTCAAGCTGTTTGGAAACCTTTTCACAAGCGTGCATTACGGTTGTATGATCTCTTTTTCCAAAATTTTCACCTATTTTAGGCAGAGATGTTTGAGTCATTTCCCTACATAAGTACATTGCTATTTGTCTCGGTACTGTAAGTGTTTTAGTTCTTTTTGACGAGTCTATTTCCTGAACGTTTATATTAAAATGTGCACAAACTGTATTTTTTATAAGAGGTATATCTACTTGACGATCCTTTGTTTCAAATACATCGGTTAAAACCTCTTTGGCGGTTTCTTTTGAAAGAGGTTTGTTCATCAGATTTGCATGCGCTATCACTCTGTTCAAAGCACCTTCAAGCTCTCTGATATTTGATGTTATTTTATCCGCTATTATATAGAATATTTCAAGTAAATTTTCACTGACTTCTATATCTTCCATTTCCGCCTTATTTTTAAGTATGGCAACTCTTGTTTCAAAATCGGGAGATTGAATGTCAACGGGCAAGCCCCATTCAAATCTTGATTGAAGACGTGTATCAATGGTTTCTATTTCCTTTGGCGGACGATCGCTGGAAATAACTATTTGCTTGTTTGATTCATATAAAGTATTAAAGGTGTGAAACAGCTCCTCCTGTGTTCTGTCCTTTTTTTCTATGAATTGTATATCGTCTATCATGAGAACATCTATACTTCTGTATTTATTTCTGAATTCATCCATTTTCTTGATTTGAATTGCATTTACAAGCTCATTGGTAAACATTTCAGAAGATACATATAATACTCGCTTGGATGAGTTGTTTTGCAGAATATAATGACCTATAGCATGCATTAGATGTGTTTTTCCAAGACCTGAATTTCCATACAAAAATAAAGGATTGTACTCTGCAGCAGGATTTTTTGCTACTGCCTGGGCGGCTGCATATGCAAGCTCGTTGTTGGAGCCTACAACGAATGTGCTGAAATTGTAGCGTGGATTCAAATAGAGTTCGTCATTTCCAGGTCTTTTCATTACATCTATAATATAAGAATCCTGCATTTCAGCATCGATTTTGCCGGATTTTTTGGAAACATCTTCAGAAAGTATAAATTCTATATTGAAATTTTTACCATAGATTTGATTTACAGCGTTTTCTATAAAATTTTTATATCGATTATTTATTATACCTATACTCATGTCGGTATAGGTTTCTATAAGCATGATACCTGTTTTTTCATTTATGGAAATCGGTTTCAACGGTTTAATCCATGTATTGAATACAGTCGGTATCATCTCCGGCTCTATAATCTTAATAATCTCATTCCATTTTTTTTCTATAGAGTACATATGCTTTCCTTTGTCAAACGCCTTTTTTGTTATTTGAAAATTGCACAATAACGTAAAATATACATATAAATAGAGTAAACCTGATAAAATCAGGTTGTAAAATATATTCGCATCACCTATATTACATTTGTAAAATAAATATTATCATAAAAATGGTGAGTTATCCACAAGCATTATAGCATTTTTTCAATCTGTTGGATATTAATTTTAAAAGTGTCGGGAGTTTTTAATTTGTTAATCCACAGCTTTTATATTTTTCCACAGGGAAAACTGTCAACACCCTGTTGAAAAAATTATATTTAAGATTAATTTTTAATTAATAAATTGTTAAATATATTGACAACAATAATAATGATATATATAATAATATACAATGAGATTTTATTTAGGGGTGATTGTATGAGTAAAAAAAATATAATTATTTTTATCAGCGGAATCATCTTTGGAATGATAAGTTTTGAAATTTTTTGTTATCTTATAAAATAAGATAACATTTAAAATAAGATAACATTTAAATTATTTACTTTAAAAATAAATGTAATGACTATTTTGTCATTACATTTTTACTTCACTCCTTATAATCAGAGAACAGGAGTTTTTTGTGATTGACATAACATAGTATAGTGAGTATAATTTATAGGCAATTATGCGCTGTTATCTTTATGCTTTTTGAACATAAGCATTTTAAAAATTATAAAAATTCATATATGGAGGTGATATAGATGAAGCAGACTTATCAGCCTAAAACCAGACAGAGAAAGAAAGAACATGGTTTCAGAAAGAGAATGAGCACAAAAAATGGCAGGAACGTTCTTAAGAGAAGAAGAGCGAGAGGCAGAAAATCTCTTACAGCATAAGACCGCGAAAGTGGTCTTATTTTTTACAGATCATATAATACTACGGTGGTGTATATGCTGAAAAATAATGTTCTTAGAAAAGATGCAGATTTTAATCGTGTTTATAATAAAGGCAAAAAGATTCACGGTAAATATGTGGTTATATTTTGTCTTAAAAACGGTATGGAATTTGACAGAATAGCATACATCGCAAGTAAAAAAGTAGGAAACAGCGTTCACAGAAACAGAGCGAGACGGCTTATGAGGGAGAGTATGAGACTTATTCCCAGAGAGCAGTCAGGTCATGATTTTGTTTTAGTTGCAAAAAATTCTATAAACGATGGAAAATGTGCGGATGTGAAAAAATCTATTGAATCCGCCCTGAAAAAACTCAGAATTATTAATGATGAGGAAAAGAAATGAAAATTGTAGATTCTTTCTTGAAAACGCTGATAATCTCTCTGGTGAGGGGATATCAGACATTCATTTCTCCTCTTATGTTGCCCGGAAAATGCAGATTTACACCGACATGCTCGGTCTATTTTATACAAGCTGTAGAAAAATACGGTCCTTTTAAGGGAAGCTTGCTGGGCATCAGGAGAATTCTGAAATGTCATCCTTTTCATGAGGGTGGTTATGATCCACTAAAATAGTTTAAACTACGGAGGATTTATTTAATGACGAGATTATTAGCTGTTCCTTTAGGATATGTACTGAACTGGCTATACACTCTACTTGGAAATTACGGATTGACAATCATAGTTTTTACTTTGATTATCCGTCTTATAATACTTCCGTTATATGCTGCGCAGCTGAAAAGCAGTCAGCGTATGATGGAAGTGCAGCCTAAGATTAAAGAAATTCAGGCTAAATATGCCGGAGATACTCAGAAAATCAATGAAAAAATGCAGGAGCTTTATTCGCAGGAAAAGATAAATCCTGCTATGGGTTGTCTGCCTTTGCTTATACAGCTTCCGATAATCTGGGGGCTGTTCGGATTACTGCGCAACCCTATGAAGTTCATAGAAAATGACAGTATGGTACTTGCCGTACATGAACCTTTCTTTTGGATACACGACTTGAGTCAGCCTGATTTGTGGGTACTTCCTATACTTGCCGGTGTTGCGACATTTATATCTATGAAGATTACAAATTCCATGACTCTGTCATCAGGAGCAAATCCTGCAAATGCTTCCATGAAGGCAATGCAGTATTTTATGCCGGCGATGATTGTTTGGATGGCTCATACTATGCCTGCCGGTATATCAGTTTACTGGGTAGTCAGCTATATATTCCAAATATTTCAGATTTATATAACAAAAAGTCTTCGTAATAAAAAGAAGGCTGATGATGAACCGGTTTTTAAATAGGATAGTTTTGAAGGAGTTATATTAATATGGCAGATTATGTAGAAAAATGGGGAGACGATGTTGAGTCAGCCATTGAGCTCGCACTGAAAGATTTAAAGCTGACCAGAGATGAAATCACATATACTGTTCTTGAAGAGCCTTCAAAGGGATTTCTCGGACTTTTTAACAAGAAGCTCGCAAAGGTAAGAGTAGAGAAGAAAGTTGAAAATAAGGAATTTAAGAGATCTGTTGAAAAATCACCGGCTCCTGAAAAGGAAAAGTATTCATATAAGAGTTCTGTAAAAATTGAAAAAAATGATGTCGCCAATGACCTTGATAAAAAAGATATATCTGTAAAATCTATGGCAGAACCGTTTGATTTAAAGTCTGAAGATAATTTCAAAAAGCCTGCCAAGAGCTTTGCGGTTATGGGTACAAAATTTTCAGTATCGGGAGATGAATCGGGAGTGACGGACGGAAGTTCCGAGCCTGCAGTAGCTTTTATAAGTCAGATTGCAGAGGATATGGGTCTTAATGTAAAGATTGATGCATCTATACTTGAGGATGTTCTGTATCTTAATCTCAGCGGCAATGATGTAGGTACCATGATAGGTAAGAGAGGTCAGACTCTTGATGCTATACAGTATCTTGCAAGCATAGTAGAAAATAAGAACAGGGATAAGCATCTGCGTGTAATAGTAAATGCTGAAAGCTATAGAGAAAAGCGTGAAAAAACTTTGCAGCAGCTTGCAAAGCGGCTTGCTGAAAAGTGTGTATGGAGCGGTCACAATGTAAGACTTGAGCCTATGAATCCATATGAAAGAAAGGTTATACATTCCACACTTCAATCAAATCCTAAGGTAAATACGAGAAGTGAGGGTGTAGAACCGAACAGAAGAGTTATCATAGAAAATGCAAAAGGTATTCGCAGAAAGTAAAACTGTACACATACTTAAATCTATGGTAGAGCAAATATAATTATTGCATTATAATATGTTCGGAAGGCGATACTTTCCGAGCATATTTTTTAATTGGAAAATAATTATCGGTTATAAATTTTATATATTTTTCACGAATAAAGTTTTATGCTTTTTAGGATAAGGTAAAAAATTATGGAAGATACTATAGCTGCTATAGCTACAGCTCCCGGTGAAGGAGGAATAGGCATTATTCGCATAAGCGGTGATGAGGCGCTGCCTATTTTGATGAAAATATTTCGTAAGACAAACGGTTTAGCTGTAAATAATCCTGAAGTCAGGCGAATGATATATGGAAATATAATAGATTTCGACGGAAGTACAATAGATGAGGCTATGGTCGTATATATGAAAAAACCTCATACATATACGGGTGAAGATGTTGTTGAAATACAATGTCACGGGAGCATGACTTCCATGAGGAAAATTCTTTCTGTTGTAATGCAATGCGGAGCGCTTGCAGCTGAAAGGGGAGAGTTTACGAAACGTGCCTTTTTAAACGGCAGAATAGATTTATCTCAGGCTGAGGCGGTAATAGATGTAATAAGAGCCAAGTCGGATACTGCATTGGAGACTGCGGTTTCTCAGCTTGGAGGAGCACTTTCAAAAAGGATTGGCGGCATAAGAAAGAAAATGGCTGATTTGCTGTCTGAAATTATTGCTCGTATAGAATATCCGGAAGAAGATTTTGAGGAGCTTTCATATGAAAAAATTATTGAAGATATTAATAATGTTACGGCAGATATTCGTAAAATATATGAATCCGCCGATACGGGTCGTATAATTCGTGACGGATTGCGCATATCCATAGTAGGCAGACCGAATGTGGGTAAGTCGTCTCTTTTAAATCTCATACTGAATGAAGACAGAGCAATAGTTACGGATATTCCGGGAACTACACGAGATACCATACAGGAATATGCAAGTATAGGAGGCATAGCCGTAATTCTCACGGATACTGCCGGAATTCGTGAAACCGATGATGTGATAGAGCAAATAGGTATTGAAAAGAGCCGGAATGCTGTAGCTTCATCGGATTTGGTTATATTTATGGTAGACGGTTCCGAGCCTATGAAGGATGAGGATTTGGAAATAATGCGGGGTATGAATCCTGCGAACAGTATAGTTTTGATAAATAAAAGCGATATATCAAATGATGAATATGTTGATGCAGCAAGGAAGAAGATTCTTGAATATTTCGATGCCAAGCATCCTCCTGTTATAAGTATATCGGCTTATACCGGCGAGGGCGGAGATTTACTTGTAAATGCCGTAAAGCAATTTGTTTATAGAGGAAAAGCTGTGCCGAATCATGATGAAACGATTACCAATGTGAGACATGCAAATCTCATCAAGCAGACTCTCGATTATATGAATGAAGCGATTGAAATGCTTGAAGCAGGAGAAGCTTTGGATTTTGCAGAGACTGATATAAGAGCTGCATGGCTGATGCTCGGCGAGATAACGGGAGACTCGGTAAGTGATGATATCATCAGTGAGGTGTTTTCAAGATTTTGTCTCGGTAAGTAAAAAACGTTAATTTGCATAATTTATGCATGGAATCTAAAATACTTGCTTATGTCGACAATAATTATGAATTGAAAAATAAGTTCAAGGGTACAGATGATGTGCAGGGAGTTTTGTGTATGGAAAATTACCTGATGGGTAAATATGATGTAATAGTAGTAGGTGCAGGTCATGCCGGCTGTGAAGCGGCGTTGGCTCCTGCACGTATGGGTATGAAAACGCTCATGCTTTCAATAACTCTTGAAGCGATAGCAATGATGCCCTGTAATCCGTCTATAGGTGGAACAGGAAAAGGACATCTGGTGCGTGAAATAGATGCTCTCGGCGGAGAAATGGGAGTAAATAGCGATAAAGCCGTTATACAAAGTCGTATGCTCAATACGGCAAAGGGTCCTGCGGTTCATTCGCTGCGTGCTCAAATGGATAAGCAAATTTACCACACTGAGATGAAAAAAACTCTTGAAGCTCAGGAAAATTTGGATATTAAGCAGGCTGAGGTTGTAAATTTAATAGTTGAAGAAGGTCGGGCTTGCGGAGTGGTTACGAGGACGGGCGGTGTTTATAGAGCTTCTGCCGTGATAATTGCTACAGGAACTTTTTTATGCGGCAAAATATTTATAGGAGAATCGGCTTACAGTAGCGGACCTAACGGAATGGCGGCATCCGTCGAGCTCTCCGATAATTTGAAAAAACTCGGTATAACGCTTCGCAGATTCAAAACAGGAACTCCCGCACGTATGGACGGAAAATCTTTGGATTATTCTAAAATGACGGTTCAGCACGGAGATGAAACCGTAATTCCTTTTTCCTTTATGCATGATGTGAATTTCAGCAAAAATCTCATAGATTGCTGGCTTACATATACAAATGAGGAAACTCATGAAATTATAAGGAAAAATTTTCACAGATCAGCTCTGTTTACAGGGGAGATAGAGGGTGTAGGTCCACGCTATTGCCCGTCGATAGAAACAAAGATTGACAGATTTAAGGATAAGGAAAGGCATCAGCTTTTTGTAGAACCTGAGGGTTTGTCGACGAATGAAATGTATATT
Organism: Anaerovoracaceae bacterium; assembly: GCA_052169645.1. Classification (GTDB taxonomy): domain Bacteria; phylum Bacillota; class Clostridia; order Peptostreptococcales; family Anaerovoracaceae; genus JAIKWW01. The sequence goes on along the minus strand of JBQNCA010000001.1, from coordinate 63,228 downwards.
CAAGGCATGTCCTCCAGTCTGCCCGAGGATGTTCAGCTTGAATTTTATCGTTCGATATCCGGCTTGGAAAATGCGGTGATGCTTCGTCCTGCTTATGCCATAGAGTACGATTGTATAGATTCTCTCGATATACGAGCAACTATGGAAAGTCGCATAATAAAAAATCTCTATTTTGCAGGTCAAACCAACGGCAGCTCGGGATATGAGGAGGCGGCGGCACAAGGGTTGATGGCGGGTATAAATGCCGCCCTAAAAATAAAGGGTGAAAAAGCCTTTATACTCGACAGGTCGGAAGCTTATATCGGAGTGCTCATAGATGATTTGGTTACGAAAGGCACGGAAGAGCCTTATAGAATAATGACATCCCGTGCCGAGTACAGGCTTTTGCTCAGACAGGACAATGCAGCTGATAGGCTTACAGAAAAATCATATCGCATAGGACTTGTGAGCAGGGAGCGTTATGAGCGTTACCTCGAGATGAAGAAAGAAACAGAAGCTGAAATTTTACGTCTGAAAAATGTCCATGTATCGCCTTCGGAAGCGAATGATTTTCTGAATCGTACAGGATCAACAACTCTAAGCTCAAACGGTTCGACCTTATATGAATTATTAAAGCGTCCTCAGGTAACTTATGAGAATCTTGCAGAAATAGATCCGCAAAGACCGGAAATATCTTATCACAGCAAGGTGCAGGTTCATGTCAATATCAAATATGAAGGTTATATAAAAAAGCAGCTGCAGCAGATAGAAAAATTCAGACGTATGGAAGTACGAATGCTCCCTGCTGATTTGGATTATACAAAGCTTGAAGGTCTGAGACTTGAGGCTCAGGAAAAGCTTAACCGTTTCCGTCCGGATTCTGTCGGTCAGGCATCACGTATTTCGGGAATTTCTCCGGCGGATATAAATGTACTTCTGGTTCATCTGGAGAAGCTTAACAGAAAAGAAAATTGATTTAGAATTTACAGGGAGATATAAATGGTAATAAATTCAGAGCTTACAATACTTGAAAATGCATTTGATGATTTTAAAATAGCATATGATGAAATCAGCATGTGGCGTTTTGATCGGTATATGCAGCTCGTGCTCTCGTGGAATGAGAAGATAAACCTTACATCCATAGTCGAACCTGAAGCTTTTGTAACAAAACATTTTATAGATTCCGTATCCTGTGCCGCTGATGAATATTTTAAAGCTGCCGCCACAGTTATAGATGTAGGAACGGGGGCGGGATTTCCGGGTATGCCGTTGGCGATAATCGCTCAGGATAAGCAATTTTTATTGGCTGATTCGCTAAATAAACGAATAAAGGTTTTAAAAGAAGTTATAAATGAGTTGGGGCTTACAAATGTTCAGCTTGTGCATGGCAGAGCCGAAGAACTGGCAAGGCAAAAGGAGTATAGAGAAAAATATGATATCTGCGTATCGAGAGCTGTTTCGCAGCTTTGCACATTATCTGAGTATTGTTTACCATTTGTGAAGAAAGGCGGATATTTTGCAGCATATAAGAGCAGTGATTCGGATAATGAAATAAAATTGGCTGAAAAAGCTGTTCGGACTCTTGGTGGAAGAATTGAATATATATCTGACAGAAATATGCCGAAATACGGACTTTTCCACAGAATTTTATATATAAAGAAAGAGAAAAATACTCCCGATCAATACCCAAGAAAGCCGGGAACACCTGAAAAATACCCGCTTTAATGATATACCTCAATGATTTTTCCAAGTCGAACAAATTTGTACCATAAATTTACAATACAATATAGAAAAGCTTATATATTTTATATGCGGAGCAAAGGAAGCTTTAAAGGAGCTTCCTTTTTTATTTATTTCGGTAATACTTATTTTTAGAGACTTATGATATTGAAGTTGTTTAATAACTCCCCTCTGCTTAATGAACTCACACCTGAGATGTAATTCATTTAAGTGAAATTGTCAGGTATACCGTAATATTAAAATGATGCATATCTCATAATTGTTGAAATCACAATGAATTTGTATTTTATTATAATTAATGACTGAATCAATTGCTTTATATGGATCTGTAAAATATAAATTTACATAATTTTCGGCTCAAATTCCTAAAGTTATTATCATTGCAACTGATATACTTTTATCAGTATAAGTTTGTAGCTGAAAATGGAATTAAAGGAATAATATTACATATAAAATTAGATGAAAAAATAGCGAAATCCATTGATAATGTAGGGATTCACTATTTTATATTATCAAAATTATTTAAAAAATTACCTGTTGATAACTATAATTTTAAAATTAATATCAGGAGATTTGTGGATAACTTTATTTAAGAAATTCTCTCAATTTTTTCCAATCCGACATGAATTCAGGTTTCTTTTGGAGCGCTCTGTTTGCAGGACTTGTAGAAGGCAGATATATAGCATTGATTCCGACATCATCATAGCAAAGCTTTTCATATAAATTGGTAGAAGTCTTGCCGGTTGTAAATATAGCGCTTATGTTGCTTGAATCTATCAAGGCTTTGATATCATTAGGTACTGCATTTTTTATGCTTGCATCGGATGCTCCGGCGATATCGCATTCTGCAATTGTATCCCATATTGCTATGCGATGTTTAATAAGAAAGTCTTTCTTTGATTTGATAGCTTCATCAGGTGGAGTTACATTCAATATGTCCGAAATTAATTTCCAAAATATGTTTTGCGGATGCCCGTAATAAAAACCGTTTTCTCTTGATTTCGGTGAAGGAAAGCTGCCGAGTATTAAAATTTTTGAATTTTTATCCCATATCGGCTTCCAGGGATGTTTCAGATGTTGATATTTAAGTTTCTTCTTCATTTCTACCTCTAAAAAGGGCTATTTGGCTCTATTTTTGATTTTAAGCGATGTTTATCGACTCGTCGACCGATAGCATACCTAATCTTATTTAAAGGGGAAATAGAACCTTTTTATTTTTCAATTAAACCGCCCTAAATACATAATTTTTATAATATATGTTCAAATATAATTAAATATGATTATATAATCGCCGTAATACATGGTAAAATATATAGATAATCAATATATTGGATGTCTATAATATATGCATAACATACTTGAATCAATATAAATTTGTTAATATCATTTATGATATTCAATAACATATAAGTATTAAAATCCTGTTATCATATTATCATGAAGTACCTGATAGATAAAATGGTAATGTATATATCATACCGGTTTATAAAAATTGAAGTCTATTATTAAGGCATATAAGCGTATTTATTACCGTATAATGTGGAAATGGGTTCGAAAATGATATATAATGGATTAATGTTTTATGGTCAAATTTACTTAAAAGGAGTATAGATATTGGGTAAGGCTATTGCGATTTTTAATCAAAAGGGTGGAGTCGGAAAGACAACTACCAATATAAATCTTGCTGCTTGTCTTGCAATTAAAGGTAAGAGAGTCCTGGTGCTCGACATTGATCCGCAGGGCAATACTACCAGCGGTTTGGGAATTTCTAAAAGAGGTCTCAGAAATACAATGTATGAGGTTCTTATCATAGACGGCTATGATCCCCGAAATGCTATAAGGCAGACGTCTGTAGAGGGACTCGATATTATTCCTGCAAGTGTTGAATTGGCAGGCGCAGAGGTAGAAATGGTTCAGCTTGAAGGGCGTGAAAAGCGTTTAAAACACGCTCTCGAGGTAATAAAGGATGTATATGACTTCATATTTATAGATTGTCCGCCATCTTTGGGATTGCTCACTATAAACTCACTTACGGCAGTGGACAGTGTCCTGATACCGATACAATGTGAATTTTATGCACTTGAAGGTGTCAGTCAGCTTATGAGCACTATAGATTTGATAAAGAAGAATATGAATAAAAACCTTGAAATACAGGGTGTTATACTGAGCATGTTCGACGGCAGGACAAATCTTTCTATTCAGGTAGTAGAAGAGGTAAAGAAGTATTTCAAGGAAAAAGTTTACACTACGGTAATTCCTCGAAATGTGAGACTTGCTGAAGCTCCGAGTTACGGCTTGCCTATAATGGAATATGACCCTAAGTCCAACGGAGCTCGTGCATATATGAACTTTGCAAATGAGTTTTTGCAGCTTGAGGATGCTAAATTAAAAAAAAGGGGCGCAGATAAATGGCTGTAAAAAAATCCGGCGGTCTTGGAAGAGGTTTGGATGCGCTTTTCAGTGATACCAATGTTACAAAAGAAGTATCCGTCGCACCTGAGCCTGATTTGATAAAGCTCGATGAATGGTCTATGGACAGCATAAACTATCTTGATATAAACAATCTCAAGCCGAATGCTTCTCAGCCGAGAAAGCAGTTTGACGAAGAAAAGATTGCAGATTTGGCTGAATCCATAAAGCAGCATGGAGTCATACAGCCTATAATTGTACGTCCCTGTGATAAGGGTTTTGAAATAGTAGCGGGTGAGCGCAGGTGGAGAGCCTCCAGAGAGGCGGGTCTTAAAACCGTTCCATGCCTGGTGAGAGAGCTTACCGAGCGTGAAAATATGCTTCTGGCTCTGATAGAGAATATGCAGCGAGAGGATTTGAATCCTATAGAAGAAGCTTTGGCTTTTCGTGAGATGATGACACGCTACGGTTTGAATCAAGAGGATGTTTCAAAGAGTGTCGCCAAGAGCCGACCGTATATTTCAAATTCCTTGCGACTTTTGAAGCTTCCCGAAGAAGTCAGGAAGTTGGTTATGGAAGGACATTTGAGCGGCGGTCATGCAAGAACGATAGCCGGAGTAGAGGATTCAAATCATCAGTTGGAGCTGGCAAAGCTTGCATGTGACGGCAAAATGAGTGTCAGAGAGCTTGAAAAGTTAATAGCGTCAAGCTCTGATAAGAATAAATCCAGAAGAGCCGAGAGAGTTAAAGATCCGGAGCTTGTGAGCATAGAGAGTGAGTTAAAGAACCTCTTCGGAACCAAGGTAAATGTTTCTTCAAACGGCAAAAAAGGAAAGATAGAAATTTCTTTCTTTTCATCGGATGATTTTGACAGGATAATGAATGCTTTTAAGCAAATATCCAATTCATAATATAATATCTAAATATTTTAAATGCAGAGATAAGGAGCATAACGGTTTATATAAAATAGCCGATATGCTCTTTTTTATTGAATGGAGTCAATTCCGCACTGCCTGCAGGGAAGCGCTTTATGCTATGAAATAATATATTACGAGAATCGACTAAAGCTGCTTGTGAAGAGCAGATGTATTATAAGGTTATGAGTCTTATTTAAAATTTTCAAAACTCGAACTGATAAAGAATATCTGCACTTCCTCAATACAGTCAGAATCAAATTGCGATACGGAAAAAATAAATTCAATATTGAAAAGGAGTATAGCAAAGTACATTTCAATTGAACATTCCGAAATAAAAAAATATGGGGGAGGAAGCTACGGAAAAATTTTTATTTATTTAAAAATTCAGGAATGGCAGAAGTTGAAATAAAATCGGAGAATATTTCAGGAATTAAGCTTACGCCGGAAAATTTGAGGCAACAGCTGTTTTGTAAATAGTGACGAAAAGATAAGGTTAAAATTTTAAAGTTTAAGAAACAGGATTAATAGAGGGAATTGATTTCCAAGCCTTAACCACAAAGGGTAAATATGCTGACTGTTACAAGAGCAGCCGAACGCTGTTGACCGTCCAAATTTGCACTTTGAAAATTTAGCGGCAGGTAAAAAAAGCTTGCAATTTAAATATCTATAAACATTGTTCCACGTGAAACACTAAACAAAACGTGCCGCAAGGCACGTTTTGTTTAGTGTGATTTTTGTTATTGTGAATTGAGGAGAATTAATGTGACTGTGATTATTTTAAATTATTGTTCACATGTACACATCAGGTAAGTTGATTTGGGTGTTTCAACTTACACTGTTATTATGCTATAGAAATGTGTTGATTTTATGATGAAAGTATAAACAAAATCTTAATAAAATAAGTAATTTATCTTAAAGTTAAATATAAATACAGATATCACAAGATAATAATGATTTTTGAAGCTTTTATATGAAATGGGCATATAATCGTCTTTCAAATTTATAATGTACATATAGCGGATGTCTCTGTATGAACTTGGATATATTTCAGATAAAGTGCACCGGAGAAACGTTTCTGTAAATGACTCTATATTAGCATGGGTATATTAACTTCTGACGTCACAAACTCCTGCGAATCATCGATACTTCTATATGAGAGTGGGGATATATGATAAAATAGGTTCAAATAAATCAAAAATTGCGGATGTGGTGAATCTATGAATAAGCAAAAAATATACGATTTATTAAAAGTTAAAAATATTTGGCATGAAATAACGGAGCATGAAGCAGTTTATAATATGAATGAACTTGTAAATATTGAAATACCTTATCCGGAATATGATGCAAAAAATCTTTTTGTTCGTGACGATAAGAAAAGAAATTATTATCTTAGTACGGTGAAAGGAAATAAGCGAGCAGAGAAAAATTTAAAAAACTGTGAAGGATTTACTACGAGGTCAATTTGCAGGACAGCGGTTTGAAAAATAAATTTCATACTATTTGTGTTGCAGCTGATATGGGGAGCAATGAAAGAGACTATGAAAGGGATAAACAGCCGGTTGGGATTATTTTTATTAGGAGTAACAGTCATATTATGTTTTGTCGGATGTGGGGATATTGATGATATTGTATTGCAGTTTCCTGAAACGAATGCAATTGAAAAAATAGAAATTGAATATTATAAAGATAATCAGCTGCAAGGCTCAAAGATCGTACAAGGTGATTACGGAGACTTTATATATGAATTGTTTAGCGGCAGCACGACGACCAAGCAGCAATCAATTTCGGAAATTCCGGCGAATATATCCGATTATGAGAAAATCATATTTTCGCATAGTGATGAGAAATCGGGACGTACTGAAGTATACATATATGAGAAAAGAAGTTCGAAGTATATGGAGCAGCCTTATGTGGGAATCAGGAAAATATCAGATGACTCTTATAATATGATTTTAAATTATGACAGCCATATTGGAGACGGCAAACGATATATAATGATTGACGGAGATTTATACGAGGATAGTGGAGAAATATTCAGTAGCGGAAGATGCGGAGTTATGGACGGAGAAATAGTTTCATCTGTGGAGAGCGGAGAGCTTCCGAGCGAAAACAATCAGTCAAATTTCGGATCGGGATATTCCTATCAATACGGGGGCAAAGAAAACAGTATAGATGTCTTGATAGACGGCAAGTGGTATTCGTTTGAAAAAACGGATATTTAGACGGAAAGTCAACAACTCTGAATGGGAAATTTACAATTAAGAATATGGACTCTTGGGTTAGAGGAAGGAAATTTCGATATAAAAGGAAAAGTAACATCAATTTGGGAGCTGAGAAAAAATCCTCTCAAAAATTGTTTTCATTATTGGGATATTAAGAATATCTGAAAAAGCACATCATATGTATGATGTGCTTTTTCAGTCTGTGATTGGTTATTCAAATTGAGGAGATTAGTGAGAGTATATCTGTTTTTAGAATTCTCTCTTTATTTAAAGATTCTTAAAGCTGTATATAAGAATCGTTGCAAGGAAGATATCTGTAAGTCATCTTCAACTTACGAGTATAGTATGCACTTTGAATGTGTCAATTTTATGTAGATATATTGAAAAAAATATAAAGAGTGGGAAAAGAAATCAAGAATATATTTATAAACGCAAGCTCTCGGATGTGTATTCTTCGACTGTTTTGTTTTTCCATTGCTGTTTCAATATTATTGCTTTTTTCTGTCTATAGAAAATTTGACTGTGGCATTTAGGTAGAAATATTATATGATATTTGAAATTACATTTAAAATAAGATAAATGAGGAATGGTATTAAGATATATTATTCTATTTATTTTTATATTAATGTTTTAGTTGGCAGACTGCAATCCTATGCTAAAGGATTGTAGGATTTCGCTCAAAACGAAGGGGTGTGATGAAATAAAAGCTGCTGTTAAAAGTCGGATCACCATTTAATTTTCGTCAGCAAGTTTATGCAAAAAGCTCCGATAAAGCTAACTGTCGGAGCTTAAAAATGTTGATTATATAAGGATTGGCGAAGTAGTTTCACGTGAAACCTGAGGATTATTCGCCTCTTAGATTACGTCTGTTTCCTATAGTCTGATAATATCTTTTCTTTGCGGCATACATCTTTAAATCAGCTTCTTTAACCATAAGCTCAATATCCTGATCATGGTCTCTCCATTCCACGCCTATTGATATGGAATATCCGGCTTTTATAATTGAAGAATTTATTTGTGCCACACGAAGATCTATAACTGAAAGAGAATGATTGAAAGCGAAGATTATAAATTCATCTCCTCCTATGCGGAATACTTCATCTTCAGGAAACACTTTTTTCAAAGTGTCAGCCACAAATATAAGCATCTGATCGCCATATTCGTGACCGTAGGTATTATTCATTTCGTGAAGTCCGTTTACATCTACAAATATGCATGCAAAAGGCTGATTATCTTCAAGATGAAGCTCTTCCATGGTTTGCTTGTAGCTGTTTCTGTTAAGAAGTCCTGTAGTAAAATCTACAAAGCCCATATTTTTAATAAGTGAATATGCTTCAATATTATCAGCGACAGTCGCTAAATCGGAAGATACATTCACCAAATATTTAAATGAACTGTAATCATCATATTTTTTCCTACCAAGCTTCGGATTCGCTACAACTAACATACCTCTGAGATGATTTTCAGAATTTATGCATGGGACGAGCAAACAAAATCTTGTATCGAGCAATTTTAAAAATGAAATTTGAGGCATGAGAATTTTGGATACCGTGCCTGAAAGAGTAAGCGTACATTCATCAGAAGAAGCCTTATTCAGAGAACTTTCAAATGTATCAAAATTCTCAACAGGATTATTTGATACATCGACTAAAGATCTTCCGGCATATATGGTTTCAGTTAAATTATCGATAGATTCGTCCGATATCCGAGTCGGACTTGAATTATCAATTTCGAGTACAATACAATTCCCGTTAAGAACATATTGATACAATTCATGAAACTGATTGTTGACACTTATGCCTGTAATAAATTTATTTATCTTGGTTGTCATCTCCGGTGACGTAGTAAAGGCGTTAAAAAACTTATCGGATTTTATAATAAAAAACGCAGCTTTTGTGGAATCATACATTTGAGCGATTATCCCGAGGGTTTGAGATATGGAATCCGTCTCAATAGTGGCGTTTGAAAGTGATCGTATGATATTATACATATATTCGGTTTCTATCGCTGATTCATTGGATGCTTTATAACTTTTATGAACCAAGCCAAGTACGAAAGAAAAATATACGATGAGAGATATTGCAATACATATCGCACATATTCCGAAGGTTACAGCTGTTGTAGAATCCGGAATAATAGATATTTTTTCACCTTTGGAGATGTCGGACAGTTTAAGCCCGGAACTATGCAGCAGACTCTGAAACGATATAAATAATGTTGCGGAAATAATTCCCAGTAATATCGTTGTCGCAATAATTATAAATAATGAATATTTAGATACTGCATGATTTGAATAAACTTGTTTCATACTAAACTTCCTTTATCCTTATAAATATCAGGTACATAAAATTATATATGTATTGAGATATTATGTTAACATATTGTTTGTTTCCTGTATACAATCAGCAGATAGAATCAACTTCATAATATATAACGAAGGAGTTTTATATTAATTAAAACTGTTATCTGTAAAATGATAGATATACATTATAATAACCTCATAATTTCAAACAGCTCTAAAATAAGTTTTAAACGGCAGTTATTATAACCACATGATTATAGCACATAAAAATATACCCATAACCGATATATCGAAAAAATTTTTTAAATATTATGTACTTTTATAGATATATTTTATGCGTTATTCGGTTAGATACTTGAATAAGGGAATACGGGGTGCATATTTTCAGAAAGCTTTATTCGGAAATTTTTTTCATTCCTATATGAACAAGTTCATCCGCACGTATATTCATACGGGTGATATGGACAAAGTCCTCATATGTAAAATTATCACCGTTCCAATCAATAAATTTTTTGTAGAGCTTTTCCGCTCCGGTAGCCGGATTATCTATAGCGACATGCCCTTTAACCCGGTTGAATTTTATAGTATGTTCGGATGTAAGGGCGATGAGCTTCTCCCATAGATCTCTATTTTCTACCGGCTTTTTTGCAGAGGTGAGCCATCCGTTTTTTTGCCATGCGATATACCATTTTTCACGGAAACAATTTATAAGATAGGAACTGTCGGAAAAAACTTCTATTTTGAGTTCTGAACGTTTTAAAGCGGACAGTGCCTCTATAAGAGCCGTCATTTCCATACGATTATTTGTGGTATTTATTTCGCCGCCGCATATTTCTTTTATATTTTCTCCATATTCCAGAATTGCTCCCCAGCCTCCGATATTTTCGGACTTCTGGTTATTGGCGCATCCTCCGTCTGTATGTATATTTAATATGGTCATATTTTCTCCTGAATGTTCTAATTTTGAATATATTTACATCCTTCAATTCTTGTAAATATATATTAAAGTCGGTGTAATAATGCCGTAATCAAGTTGTAACATCCTACAGCTATACTTAGTACATATATAAGAATAGCATATACTTAGGTATTTATGTTTATAATATATGGGGGGAGGAGTTTAAAGTTGAAAAAAAGAACACATTTTTTTATCATTTTTGCAGTGGCAGTATGCCTTTTCGCAAGCTCCATACCTACCTTTGCAGCCGCCAATCTGGCAGATGATCCGAATGTGACTATTATAAGCCCGAGCAATAATGCGGTGATGAAGGCGGGAAAGGTTCTTGTGTCCGTAAAGCTGACAGCGCCGGAAACTATAAGGATGTCATTTTATTCAGTAAGTAACAGTGACAGGACATTAATTACATCAGAAACATATTCATCGAGTAAAGTATTGAGTTATTATACTCGACAGCTTTCAGGTTTAAATACAGGAGTTTATTGTATAAATATTTCCACCTTGAATTCATCAGGGAATGCCGTCTATGCAACTGAAGTTTATATAAATGTAAAAAAACAGTCGGCGAGCTCATTTCAGATAGATGTATTTAATTCAAAGGGAACATCGGATTCATTTTGGACATACCTGTTAAAGAGGTTGTTGGGATAATCAGCGATTCAGACCGACATCCTGATAAATAAGAGAGTTCCGATTATAAACATGGGTAACATACAGAATAAAACGGAGAAATTAAAAAATATGATGATAGTGGTATTGCTTATAACGGCTATACTGCTATTGTCTTTTTTTTGGCGCGGATTTGCTCTGGACAGCTTGCGCTCCATGTCTCTGGTAAATCATGAGAACAGATATAAGCCTCAGGTGTCAGATCTCGTAGTTCCTGAATATATAAAGGTAGGAATCGGTTCTGACGGATATACTCTGATAGATTTGGAGCATAAGCTTAGGGTAGAAGAGGGAAGCGAAGCCGATATAACGGTTTATGATAAATTGATAGAAATAATATCATTGTACCTTAAGCAGGGTGATATTGGTACCGAAGAAATAGAAAAATCTCAATACAACGAGGTTATGGCATATTCCTCCATTTCTGCGGAGTTCGCATTTGAAGTTCCGTTTAGAGAATATATAAAGCAAAATAAAATAAGTATTAAGGGGAATATTTCTCTGATTGAAGATATGACAAGTTTCACCTTATCTCCGTTCAGCAGTAAAAACGTATTTATATCTGACAAACGAAGCGGGAAATATTATAGAATAAGTGTAAATAATGAAAATTTTGCTAAGAGTATGGCGACTAAATTGAATGAAATGATTACCACACTCGGAAGTGAAGCATCATCTTCATATTATGCCATAAAAGATGTAGCAGGAACCGACAACGACGTGATGATTCCTATATATATGAAATCTTCTATGCACTTGCGGCATTATACATCTGAAATTTCTATAAATAATAGAGATGATGTAGTAGAAATGGAAAATACTTTTTTCAGCGACGGAATGGACTTTGTGCGTCGTATAACGGAAAATAAAGGATCGTTGATATATATATTCGGCTATAAAGAAAAAGTTTTGACTCTCAATGAAAATGGAGGAATCACTTATACCGAAGAATTTGACAGGACGGCTTATAGAGAGCGGAATCTTTATGAAAGCATAGAGCTTGCTATAGATTATGTATCCCACCATGGCGGTTGGAAAATTATTTCTTCGGCAGGAGGAGATCCCTATCTGAAGAGCATAAGCAGGATAAATGAGGGCGACGGTAAATACAGCGGTTACAGACTGATCTTCGGTATGAAAATGAAAGGTGTACCGTTGGAATACAATGAGGGAAATATAATTTCCGTAGATGTATGCGGCACGCAGGTAATTGCATATGAAAGAGATATAATAATCCCGGAAGCTTTTGAAAGCTCCGATGAATGGGATGCCGCCGTTCCTTTGGACATGCTTACCGTAAATTATCCTGAAATGTATGATACAATAACAGAGCAGGAACTTAAAAAAGGAGATACATCAAATTCACCGGTTAAGAATGAGATGCTGCCTGAAGAAAAATTTGATTATGTGATGAGTCGAATAGAGCTTATAGAATTTTGCATGTACAGAGATCCTGAGCTTAACGGCGATAATATAATTCCGGAATGGATAGTAAAAGTAAACGATATAACCTTCAGATTTGACCCGAAAAACGGCAACTTAAACGGATATACCGTAACAGAGGATGACTGATGGATTGGAGCAAAGCAAAAAACATAATATTGATAGGACTGGTCTTTACTAATATATTTTTGCTGCTGCAGTATGTTGTTCAATACCGACATTTGATGCATGAATCCGATGCAATCAGTGATTATACAATAAATATTCTCAGTAAAAATAATATTGAAGTGGACTGCAAGATTCCTTCGGAGATTCCCAAGCTTTCTCCTTTAACCGTAAGCTACAGCGATTTAAGTCAATCCGAGCAACAAAAGCTTATAGAAAATGCAGATACGGTAAAACCTGAAAACAGAAATATGAAAGGCTACAGCAAAGCTGCAAACAAACTGCTTTCAGACAACGGACTGATGGATGACGGCACATCAGTTGAACGAGTAACTGAATCCGGAGATAATTTTATTGTTGAATATGGTAATTATTATTCGAATATACCGCTTGAAGAATCAAAGATGTTTCTCACATATGAAGCAGGCAAATTGACAGATATCACACGACATTGGATATTGCCGGCTGAAGAGGGGGAAAGAAAGATAGATGTTATATCGCCTTTGTCCGCATTGCTGGGTTTGATGAGCTCTTTAGATACAAATCGAAAAACTGTGATAGAGGAGATAAAGCTCGTATATTATGTAACGCCTTATGATTCTGACAGAGGCATACTTTATGATACCGCTTTTCCTGCATGGGCTATAAAATATAATGGCGGTCAAATCAAATATATTTCTACAATCGAGCTATAATATGTCACAGCCACATCATTATTTCTTCACAAATATAAAGTATAACTATTAATACGGAAGGGGGATCGCCCTTCAGACAGGAGAACTCATGGAACTGAGTTTTTGCTCATTTGCAAGCGGTAGCAGCGGAAACTGCTATCTCGTAAAAAGCAGAGAATCGGCAATATTGATAGATGCGGGTATAAGTACAAAAAGAATTCATGCCGCTATGGATGAAATCGGTATAGTGAGAGATGAAATTCAAGGAGTATTTATCACACATGAACATTCCGATCATATAAAGGCTTTGAGAGTCCTGACCAAACAGAATCCGAATTGGAGTATATATGCCAGCAACGGAACAAAAGCACAGATTTCGGAACATATAAAAGATGAGGAAAAGCTCATAGGCTTTACTGCAGGAAGCAGTATGGAAATTGCCGATATGCGGGTGCGCTCTATGAAGGTCTCTCATGATGCGGCAGATCCTGTGTGCTATTCCGTTACATGCGGTAAATCCAAACTTGTAATACTTACGGACACAGGGTATGTCCCTGAGGAGGTCAAGGAGGAAATGTCGGAAGCTGAGGTTATAGTGATGGAAGCGAACCATGAAGTCAATATGCTTAAAATGGGAGCATACCCATATAGCTTGAAGCAAAGAATTCTTGGAGACAAGGGACACCTGTCAAATGTCACCGCCGGAGAAACTCTGGCAGAGGTTATGAAGGATGACGGCAGATACAGGAGATTGTATCTTGCACATCTGAGTCAGCAGAATAATTTTCCGGGACTTGCATTGCAAACAGTAAAAAATATTCTTGAAGAATACAGTTTCGTAAACGGAAAGCATTTTTCGCTCGATGTTATGCGAAGGGAAATGTTAAGCGGTATAACTGAATTATGAATGATGACGGGAGGTCATAAAAAATGGATGAGAATAAAAATTTATACGGTAATATCGGAAATAATGAAGCCGAGCCGTTAGGTAAACCGGAAACAGAGAATACAACTGAAGATACAGATAAAAATAATATAGAATTTGAAGAGATTCAGGAGACGGAAAACAATTCAATTCCGACGGAAGAAATGTTTAAAGAGCGACATGAAACGGTCGGTAAGAAAAAATCAGGAACATGGAAAAAGATAATAGCCGTTATAGTTGTAATATGTATGTGCGGCGGTACGGGATTTAGCGGAGGTCTTCTGGCAATTAAATTATCAGGAAACGGAGCTGTCACGCAGAACATTAAAATCAGCGGTGATACCGAGAGTCTGAATGCCGCTTCTGCAATAGCGGCAAAGGCTATGCCTTCAGTGGTAGGTATAAGTACGGTTTCGCAGGAATATTATCAGACGATATTCGGTTTGCAGCAGGGCACTTTGCAGGGTGTAGGTACAGGGATAATTGTAGATGAAGCAGGATACATCCTTACCAATGCGCATGTTATAGAAACTAACGGCACAACTGCAAATAAAATCACTGTGGATTTATATAACGGAGATACCTATGACGGAACAGTTTTATGGAGCGGAAGCGATCAGAACTTGGATCTGGCTATAGTTAAAATCAATGCCGATGGTTTAACTGCAGCTGAGCTTGGAGATTCGGACAAGGTAAATATCGGAGATTATGCGATTGCCATAGGAAACCCTTTAGGCTTGGAGTTGGAGCGCAGTGTGAGTCAAGGTATAATAAGCGGTCTGAACAGAACTATAACGGCAACTGACGGTAATACCTCAAGTCGTATGGAAGGTTTAATTCAGACTGATGCATCCATTAATTCCGGTAACAGCGGCGGACCTCTTATAAACAGCAAGGGTCAGGTTATAGGCATAAATACTGCAAGTGCGAAATCTGCAGAAGGGCTCGGCTTCTCCATTCCTATAAATATAGCTATGCCTATCATAAATGAAATAAAAGAAAACGGAACCTATGAGCAGTCCTATATCGGAATCACAGGTGTCGACCTTGCAAGTATAATTGCAAGATACAAGACGGATTTTAAAGCTAAGGAAGGTGTATATATACAGCAGATTTATACAGGCTCGCCTGCAGCCGCAGCAGGTCTGAAAGAAGGAGATATAATAACCGAGCTTAACGGAGAAAGCATTTCAGACATGAATTCTTTAAAGGCGGAACTTGTGAAATACAGGCCGGGAGATAAGGTTACCCTTTCAATAGAACGGAAGAAGTCTGTAAGTAAGGTTGAGGTTACGCTTGCTTCTGCAGAGGATGCAAATATGCCCGCTTTACAGGAGCAAACATATACAGGGCAATCGGATTCCGGAGAAGATAGTCAGGGATTCAATGAAGGAGGCATAGGCGGTTATACCGACCCGTTTTCATCAATATTTGGAAATTAATATGAATATAGAAATCATTTGTATAGGAAAATTAAAAGAAAAATATTGGCAGGATGCAATCAAAGAGTACAGTAAGCGACTTGTTCGCTACTGTACTCTTTCCGTCACGGAGCTCAAAGAAGTGAAACTGCCTGACGGAGCATCTCTTACAGATGAACACAGAGTCATATATCTTGAAGGTCGGAATATTTTGAAAACCTTGAAAGATGATACCTATGTGATAGCTTTGGATGTAAAAGGAAAAGGAATCGCTTCGGAAGAACTGGCATCAAAAATTGAAAAGCTCGGGATTCAGGGAAACAGCCGAATTGCATTTATAATCGGAGGTTCTCTGGGGCTATCAAAAGAGGTGCTTGATGCGGCCGACTTTAAATTGTCTTTTTCAGCTATGACTTTTCCGCATCAGATGATGAGAGTTATCTTACTTGAACAGATATATCGTGCATTTAAAATTATAAAAAATGAAAGCTATCATAAATGATAGCTTTTCACTATAAAATGTAGTATAATTTAGTAAAGCATAATTAATTATGATAAAGAATTATTTGATAGTAAAAAGTTAAAATTCATTATGTAAATAAACAATATATAGCATAATCATGGGGGATAATTATATGAAAATGGAAGATATGCCGTTTGATTTTGAAAGTCTGAATCAAAGAAGAAGTGTGTTTGATATGCAGCTTATGACTCTTGATAATGCTTATCCGGGAGATCTGCCTGAGGAGCTCAAACCTTTTCACTATTATATAGTAAGAGAAGGGCACTGTTTGATGATTATACCTCGTAATTATTTGAAAACCGCATTGGAAAATAATGAGTTGGATGATTACGAAATTCAAATTCCGGTAAAGTATGTGCTCGAAAAGGGCTACGAATTTGTAGAAGGTCATCCGAATTACATAGTCGGAAATTTTGATTATGATGAAGAATTGCAAAGAGTGGATGTACCTATAGAGTATTATGAGGATTAAAAATTGGATAGTTGGACAGTCGGTTAAATGTAAAAATGTACACCTTACAAAATCGAATTTGAAATTCAGCCTTTTATAAGGTGATATATTTTTTATAAAAGCTCTGCATCAATTTTGATGCAGAGCTTTTATACGTTAAAGTTACAGAACAAAAAATGGAGTTAAAGGAAATCATGCTTTCGCCTAGGAATAATTATGGACGAGGAATGAAACATTCGCTGCAACGTACGGCACTGAAGCCGTTGCAGGTTCGACATCGACCGTACATATCGCAGTTCAGATTACATTCTTCTTCGATATTGAGGATAGGCTGTTGTTTGTGATTGCAGAACAGTATAAAATCCTTGATTGCTTCATCATAGTGATATTTATCCTTGTACTCACATATGAAATATGTAGTTTCACCGTTTGGAAGAGTATCTCCTACACTTCCAAACCATATATCTTTGCTTATATTGCTGTTTTCTTTGTTACTCATTGCGGACTCCTTTCATAGTAATGCAGAAAAGTTATATCTTCATTATATAATAAATTCACCGAACAAATAATTTGTAAACAAAGAAAATTTATGAAATTTAAATTATAAAAAATTTTCAATTACTATGATGATACGACCTTTTGAACTATTTCCTTCAACAGATTTGAAAACGGCTTTGCCCCGCCCCCGCAAAACAAGCTTGCAGCCGGGATTCAGCAATTTTTCAGGCTTTTCCGTCCGCATATCGTCAACATATACAATGCCGGCTCCAATCGCTTCGGAGGATTTTGCTCTTGAAAGTTTAAATGCGGCGGCGACAATATTATCCAAGCGCAGAGATGAGACGCTGACTCGCTGTGAGCTGCGGTTTGATTCTGAAAGGCGCAATTCACTTACAGGAAGTTCTTCCCACGAAATAACGGCACGACCTGCATTTGTCATATTCATTTTTATATAATTAGCTATTTCACGCAAAACGATGATATCCGCACCATTTTCATAAACGATGATATCACCGATAATTTCACGCTTTATTCCCGTTCCCGTCAAAGCCCCCAGATAGTCTCTGTGAGTGAGATGAGGAGCTCCTTTGGGAAGAGATGCTCTCAGCAGAGTTAAAGGATTTTCATCAGGCTCCGATATAAAGTAATCATAAGCATTTGATTGTATATATGAAGGAAGAAATATTACAACAGAACGTTCAGCTTCAGGGTAAGCACCATAAAATGAAAACTTGACTTCAGGATCCGAATCTATATGAAAATCCTTTCCTATACTCTTATGTGAAATGGCATCGGAAAGCATGGAACGCTGTCGTAAATCGAGGAAGTTGCTCCATGTAATCATATAATTTCGGCTGCAGCGCTGCATACGATCATGTATAGATGCCAAAAGAATTTTATCATCCTTATGCATGTTTAATTCGGATTTCCCCATAAGTTATTACTTCTTTTTGCCTTTCTTTTTTTTATCTTTGGATTTTTTAGATTCTTTATCGGAATCATCTTTATTATTTTTATCCTTGCCTTTATCTGAATTTTCGGATTTTTTATTTTTCTTATTCTTCTTATCTTTCTTATCCTTTTTATCGGAATCATCTCCGGAATCCGCATTTTCAGCGGATACTTCACCGTTTTCTTTTTCGGGAGCATGTTTACTCACAGGATCGAGTCCTGCCGCAACTCTTGCATTATTGAGCTTTACAATATGAAAATCAGAGGTATAAGGTCGTCCCGGCAAATCAAAATCAGGCTTCTTTCGGAATATTCGATTCAGTATTAAGTCCAAAAGACCGAAAAAACCGTCACGAGTTTCCGGCTCAGGTAATTTATACGGCATTATACCGTTTACTGTAAATGTCAATCGAGGCTTTGAAAGCATATGGTAGATCATTCGCATCAGCACATCCGCAACCTCTATCACACGTTCCGCATTGATAGATTTGAAAACCGGAACGAGAACTCGTGAGCCAAGTTGACGCATTCTCAGAATTGACCAATCTTCGCTTGTATCACCGAAATCCACAACAAAATTTCTTATGCGAGAAAGCTTGAATTTATAGGGAATCAATTCTCTGGTATGAAAATGAAAGTAGCGATCGGTTAAAACAAAACCGTATCGACCGCTGCAACGTACAGTGCTGTCGTATATCAGGATAGGAAATTCTCCTCTTTCCATACGGACGTAAGAGAGCATAACCTTTTCAAACTCTTTATTAAAAGCGGTCGAGCCGCTATTCACATAAAAAGAGCCTCCGGTATTGATCTTCCAATCAAAATTTTCTGTAATTTTCATAAGGAATTCGGATTCTTCCGTTAAAGTAGGTTTGAAAGGAGAAATTATAAGGCTGTCAAAATAACGTTTTGAACCTATAAGGCGGGAAACCTTGCAATCCTTGCTGAGTACGTTAGGGGGGAGAATGTCGTCATCATCTTTTATGAGTGCCGCAGCAGCAGCTTCTTCCTCGGCAGTCTCCAAAGCTGCGAATGCAGCCGCTTCGGCAGCAGTCAGTTCCTGTGCTTTTGCCTGCTCTTCTTCCGCCTCCATGCGTGCAGCCCTTATTGCATCGTGAAGTTCGGCTTGTTGCTTTTCTTCTTCCGATTCCATATTTTCCTGTTCAATTTGGGCTGCAATCCTGCGTCTTCTGCGGCTTCTCCTGTCGGAAGGTGTGCTGTCGGAATCGGGTTCGGATTCGGATATAGTCATATCATTTTCGTCGGTATCCGAAAAATCCTCAGACAAATATTCAGTTACCTGATCAAGCTTCGGCATACGTTTCACCCCCTCTGAAAATGCTATTCTTTGTACTGATAAAGAAACAAGTGACTTTTAAATATTGCTTAATTATTTTATAATTAATTTTAATATAAAGCAAGTTATACGACCAAGGGGGTGCATGATGAGAATTGCTATTATAGGAACGGGAGCAATAGGTTCTTTACTTGCCGAGAGTCTTGCATATAGGGTCGGAGAAGATATACTGTGCGTAGTCGCTTCGGAAGCCCATGCGACAAATATAAGGGAAAACGGGATAAAAATCAGACATTTGGAAAAGAATATCAAGGCTGTTGATGAAGAAAAGATAATCGGAATAGATGCCGTGACAGACACAAATAAAGAGAAGCCGGCTGATATTGTCTTTGTTGCAGTAAAAGCGCCCATGACCGAGTCGGCGGTAATTCAACATAGGGCATTGTTCGGAGCGGAGACGATTGCAGTTTCATTGCAAAACGGATATGGCAATGCGGAAGCACTGGAAAGGGTTGTTTCGCCTGAATCGATAGTTATCGGAACTACGGCTCAGGCAGCTTATATTGATAAAGAAGGCACAGTGATTCATGCAGGCAGCGGAGCGACGGTTGTAGGAGCGGCGATGCCGGACAGCCGCAGAGGACGGAAAGCCGCAGACAAAGTTGCCGAGCTGCTGACAGACTGCGGATTTGAAGTCGGGGTTACGGAAGATGCAAAGGATGCCGTTTTCAGAAAGCTTTTTATAAATGTCGGGATTAATGCTTTATGCGCCGTGAACGGGATTAAAAACGGCGCGCTTTTGGAGAGCATGGAGCTTATGGATGCTTCGAGGCAGCTTGTGAGAGAGGCTGTCGAGGCGATAAATGCTGCAGAGGGACGCAGTTATGAAGCCGCCGAAATCGAAGCCGCCGTTGCCGCCACGTTGCAGGCAACGGCTGAAAATAAATGCTCCATGCTTCAGGACGTCGAAAGGGGGCGCACTACGGAGATCCGCAGTATTAACGGTGCGATTGTGAGAATGGCGGAGGGGATAGGGATGTGCGCCCCTTGCAATTCCGATATCGTGGAGACTATAGAAAAGTTACAAGTTGAAGCTCGACAAAATGATCTTAAACCTGCACCAATTTAATAAAGCTCATTTTTCTCGGAAATTTAAAAATGTTCCTTTTACCGGATAAAAATTAGGTAAAAGGAACATTTGCTAAATATGATTTTAACGGCTACATGCCTTCTTCCGACAATACACCGTCCCAGAGACAGTATCTGCATGCACCGGGACAATTTCTCGGATCATGATAAGGGTTGAAGTAATTTGGACACACATTATTGGTTTCCTTAGGGAGTCGCTTAAATTGGGAGAACTTTTTTACCAGAAGCTCCTTTTCATTATCTGTAAGGTTTGTAAGATTGATATTATTTTCAAGAAATTCAACGACCTTAGTTCCCATATTTTCCCCCTGTAATAAAAATAATATCTGCCAAAAAGCAGATCGTTTTAATATTGTATTTACATATTATTATACTCGCATAATTATACGATGTATTGTTTAATTTAGTCAAGCACTAAAACGAGCCGGGTTACGGCTCGTTTTAGTCTTTCCTATGCCAAACAATCTTTAAATATATAGAGGACGATGAAAATCGTTGATTACTATACTATAGACTTTGAGAAATTAATCAAATTTATTTACTATTGATACATACTTCTGCAAAACACCTATATTGACAAAATAATATGAAAATTTATCTTTTCTCTTTACCTGAATTAAATTTGACTGCTGCAATTTTTTCAAATGCTGTGATATTGTTGCCTGAGAATAATCAAAGGCGGAAACCACATCTTTATTGCAAATCATCTGCCGGGTTTTGTTGCAGTTCATGATGAATCTGAAAATCTTTATGCGTACAGGATGTGCCAGAGCGTCTGAAACACCTGCGATAAGAAGAATCTCTTCTTCCAAGAGCTCGTCATTATCTTTTCTTAATCTCATAAGAACCTCGTATATATCGCTTAATTCCTATGTAAAATTGTAGCATTGGTTTATAGGAATTGCAAGGGGAATCCATTATTTATTAAAAAAATCTTAAACAATATGGATGTAAATTTTAACTTAAAGCTTCTGTAAGCTGTGGAATAATCTGTTTTTTACGAGAAACTACACCTTTTAAATACACTCTGTCGGTTTCCGAAGATGTAAAAGCTGCTTTGACTGCCGCCTCGGCGCCTTCACCTGCAAAAAGCAATTCGCTGGATTCATCGAGAATGTCGGTGAGAAGGAAAAATATCATGTCTACATCCTGTTCCGCAAGACTCGAATTCATATATTCTACCATTCTTGTTTTAAGGTCGGCGAGTTCATCGGCATCCATGGAGGTAACCTGGCCGACACCGAAGCTTGTATTTCCCGCAGAAAATTTCTTGTAATCCAAATGGAATATTTCGTCAGGAGTTTTTCCTGTAAGCTCACTGCCCGCTTTAAACATTTCTTTCGCATAGGCCTGAATATCGTCAATTCCCGCAAGCTCGGCGAGTTCTTCAGCAGTGTCCCTATCCGTCTGTGTACAAGTCGGAGAGCGGAATGCAAGCGTATCTGAAAGCAATGCGGAGCAAAGAGCGCCTGCTACAGCCTTTTCCGGCACGAGGTTATTTTCTTTATAATGCATATATACTATAGTTGCAGTACATCCGACCGGGACATTGCGGAAGTATATAGGATTAGGGGTCTGGACATCACCTATTTTATGATGATCCAAAATTTCACAGATATTTGAATCGAGAAGCCCGTCTACAGCCTGAGCGACTTCATTGTGATCGACAAGTATAATATCGAGCCCCGAAGCATTTTCAAGAAGTTCCGGCTCGGGCAAGTTGAAACGCTCAAGTATAAAACGGGTTTCAGGGTTTATATTTCCGGCTCTGCGAGGGATATATGTATCTCCCGTGAGAGCCGTTTTAAATGCGGCATAGCCTATAGCTGAACATATTGAATCCGTATCCGGATTTTTGTGACCTATAACATATGTCATTTTAACCTCCTGAATTATGCATATAATTTTAATTTGCAATCATTATGAATTATAAAAATGTAGGCGATGTCAATTAGGCGGAACCTACATGTAAAAGCACTTTATTACAGACTTATACATAGCTAAGTATACTACATTTTTATGATTCTGACTGTGAGGTCCCGGATTTTTTTGACCTCGAAATATCTTTTTTTATATCTTTCTGTGCATAAAAGGTCGCATTCGGATAGTTGCCGTTTTCATCCGGAGTTTCCGAGCTGTATTTATATGTACAGTTTTCATCGGTATATATAGTATAGCCGTAAAAGCTTTCAAAGCATTTGAAATCCGGTGACATAGACGCAGGTACGGTATAATTTTTAACTACTGTGGAGGTTCCGGATTTTTCAATGACGGAAATGTTTCTCGTATTTACAGTAGAAAGATATTGATTAACAAATTCAGTGGAAGGCTTTGCGTCATCCTTGACATCATAGCTTATGCTTGCCTTGGAAAAAAGGAAAGCTGTTCCGTCCTCAGCAATATAGGAGGTTTCTAAGGAATATAGCAGAAGCGACGATTCGTTTGCAGTATAAATGTACTGTACGGAATTGAGCTTTTTTCCTGCCAAATCTTCCATTTTAGATAAGGTGTCTTTTGTAAAAAGCTCGGTGATATCAGCTTCTGTAGTAATTTTGACTTTACCGTCACGATATTCGACAGATTCGACGGATTCATTTGCGGTACTGTCTATCACAAATGAATCTTTTAAAAAATCATTCATGTAATCGGAGGTAAGAGGGTAAACCGTCATTTTTCCCGTATCTGTGAGGTAATGGTATTCTGTATCGTTGGAAATATATGTATTGAAATGACTGTCATTTTCAGCTTTTTTATCAGGAACGGCATTATCGCTTGCAGTATCATAGCCGGCAGCAACATATACTCCGTTATTATCCGAGCTGTAGTAGGATATAGTCTCGTAGGTTTCATCCTTTTTTAAATTTTCATAATATTTAACAGTTTCCTTAATGGATGTATGATTTTCCATAATAACATCAAGAGCATTTGCTTTCACAAGTTTATCCCGATCTATCTTGGTTTGAGGGTCTTTACAAGCTATGAAGCTAAGGATTGTTAATATTCCCAACAGACATATAATGAACAACTTTAATTTATAATTTTTCATCGATAACTCCTTTTTCAAAAGTTTTTAGGCAGCAGTGCATATAGCCCGCTCCACGCATTTGGCGAGGAGAATATAGTAGTATATATTAATATAAAAAATTTAACGGTCGGTGTTAGATACATGAAAATATTACAGTAAGTTTGTGAAAAAGGCAAGTTTAAGTAACATAAAGTCAAATTGTGGACTTATATATGATAATTGTGTTACGACAGTGGCAGATAAGTTATTTTTCAGATAGAAATGCCGAAATTCTTATATGAATAATAATGCAATAAGTCAGCAATTTTGGAATAATAATATTACAGAATGATTAGAAAATAGACTTTTATAGATTGATTACGGAGGGCGATTATGGCAATAAACAGAAAATTCGGTAAAATATTAGCAATAGCATTGTCTTTGCTGATGATATTTACGGTTATGCCGGCAACGACAGGATTGCAAACAGCATATGCGGCAGAGGGTTCATGGAGTCAGAATAATAATATATACAGCTACTCTTATTCGGCATCTGACGGTAACTGCTTATTTTCATATGATATGGCAACTACAACCTTGATTGTCAGTGCAAACAGCGGATCCAATGCGAGGATTCCCGATTTTGAATTTACACCCGGAGGCAACGGTGTCGCAGCGAGCGGCAATATTCCGCCGTGGTATTCAAAATTCAGTACAAATATTTCAAAGATAGAAATAAAGGAATCGGTATCTGAAATCGGAGATTATGCATTTGCAAATCTCAACAATCTCGGAACTGTAATAATAGGCAACGGAACGGTACGAATCGGAAATCATGCCTTTGAGAATTGTATAAGCCTTTCCAATGTCGAAATGGGAAATAAAATTGCAACCATAGGGGACAGATCATTCGCACAGGATGCATCCATAAAAGAAATTACGATACCGTCGAGCGTCAGAATTGTCGGGCAGTATGCATTTGAAGGACTTACGTCAGCATCAAATATAAAAATACCATATTATACGGGCGACAGATCCTATGCCAAGGTGAACGGAAAAGAGGTTTGGGCAGGCGAAGCGAAAATTCAATACGAAATAATCACAAAGACTTTATTAAAAGATGATGCGGCAATGACGTCCGTTGCCGGATATCCTGCAATAGTTAAGCCGGCATCGTCGCCGGGGTTATATAATAATGTGGTAAGCGCCAACGGAACCACAGAATACAGGCGATATGCATCGGCAGGGCGCTTGGTACTGAGAGCTATACCCGCAGCAGGTTATACCTATAGCGGCTGGTATGACGGAAAGGTGATTCCTGAAAAGTTTCATGAAATAAATTCAAACAGTGTAAATCCGAGAATTGATCCGGAAGGACAATACAACAGCGGTAATGATAAACCCTCCACCATTTATGAGGTGAATGTATCCGCACCGGCCACTTATTATGCTGAATTTACGGAGGGAACGTATATTGCACAGTTTAATGCGGCAGGCGGAAAATTTACAGATGCGCAGGGTGCAGGAACCACTTCTTTTCAGAAGTCGGTCAAATTCGGTCAAACCTATGGGGCGTTGCCTACAGTTACAAGAACAGGATATAGCTTTGAAAATTGGTATGATGAGGAGAATCATGTAGTAAAAGCCGAAACTCCGGTAAAAGCCGTTGATACGGCAATTATCAATCTCGTGGCAAAATGGACACCTCATACATACACGATTCGCTACAATTCAGGCAGCGGCAGCGGAAGTATGGTCGATCAGACAGTTTCTTACGGAACAGTGGGCGATAAATTGGCTGTCAATCAATTTAGCAAACAGGGTTATAGCTTTGCAGGCTGGGCACTTGATGAAAATTCGCATCAAGTGAAATATTCGGACGGCTACGAGCTGGAAGAAGATCTGAGTACAGAGAACGGAACTATCGTAAATTTATATGCGGTATGGAAATATAATATAAAATTTGATGCAAATACGGGAAGCGGATTGCCGATGGCTCAGCAGACCTTGTTATTCGGAAAGCCTACTGTATTGAATATCAATACATATACGAAGAAGAACAGTAGGTTTGTCGGTTGGGGAAAATCTGCAAATTCCGATACAGCGGATTATAACGATAAGCAGGAAATTTCCGAATCGCCCAATCCCTCTGTAGGCGTGTTGAATACTTTATTTGCAATATGGAAGACCAATACGTTTACTCTTTCATATGATACAAATTTGGACGGAGTATCATTGCCGAGCAGCTTTGTTCCGATTACAAAGGCTGTAGATATGGGACTCAGTACGGATGCTGCATATTTTGAAGCGGAAGTTCCGGAGGAAAAGCTCACTGACGGCAGTTACAGCTTCCTCGGATGGAGCACTGATAAAAATGCTGCTGAGCCTGATCAGGGATTGGCTTTTCAAGAAGATCACCTTCAAAATAAGATAGTAAAGGTGAGCAAAAACACAATACTTTATGCTGTTTGGAAGCCGAAGGAGATAACGCTTTCATTCGGTACGGGCGGTGACAGTTCGGTATACGGTCAGGGTGTAAGCAATGTAATAACTGCAATAGGAGTGAAAACTTATCTACCTGATTGTACTTATAAAAAAACAGGCTACAATTTTGCGGGCTGGAAAGATACGAATACAAATACTGTTTATAAGAGTACAGCGACAAAACGTGCTTCAGGCGTATTTTCAACGGACACATCATTTATAACAACATGGGAGCCTATAACATATAGCGTGACCTTTTTGGCAAGAAATTATGATGAAGTAGGCAGCTTGGTTCCTGCAAAAATTACAGGCATAAAATATACGGATGATATTACTATTCCAAAGACAACTCTTATACGTAAGGGATACACATTTAAAGGCTGGAGTCGCAGTCAGGATGCTTCTGTTGCAGATTATGCGGCTGCAGGGGTTACAATTCCTGAAGCAAAATTAACGGCGATTGACGGCGGTGAGATAATTCTTTACGATGTTTGGGATGCGGATGCTTATACCATAAAATTTAATGGAAACGGCGGAATTGCAAGTTCGCCGATGGAAGATAAAAATCTCCCGTACGGTGAAGAATGGAAGCTTACAAAAAACACTTTTACACAGGAAGGTTTTGAATTTACAGGTTGGTCAAGAACTCCGAACGGAGAAGTTGAATTTAAGGATGAGGCGAAAGTTATTAATCTTGCCACTTCCGGAGATGTAAATTTATATGCCGTATGGCGTCCGACTTGTTTGCTCAGTTTTGAAATAGCACTGGATAATGTGATAAAGAATGATTCGGGAGACAGTATAGTAATCGGTGATGATAAAAAAACCGTTACGAAAATCGCAATTCCTGATAATACAAATTTGAATGGGTATAAGCTTGCGGCTGTGGCAGCTACGGGACATGAATTTCTCGGATGGAAGCTTAAAAACGATAATGGAGAAATATCGGAGTCTTATATAAGTAATAATACCAATTTAGCGGATTATACATTCAGCGGACGTAAATTTACAGTGGTGGCATGTTTTAAAACAATAGAATATAAGGTATATGTTGAGAAACTTATAAACGGGAAAATCACTGTATCTTTAAATGAAGATTTCAGCGGAGATAATGTTGCCGTTTCAGGAACTGAAAAAAACACCATGAAATATGTTCATGGAGACACCTTGTATGTCAAGATAGAACTGGATGACCCTCAGCACTATGCATTGGGCGAATTGGAAATAAGTGACGGTAATGCAAAGGTAATAGCGGCATATACAGGAAATAATGTCAATACCTTGTTAAAGAAAGGCAGTACTGATGAGGGTTTTGTAAAGATTTACACGGGAACCGTGGAGGAATTGCTCGGTGAAAAAGGTAAACCTTATATGCCTTGTGATTTAAATATTAAGGGTGCAACTGACAAAATTGCCACTTATTTTAAAGTTAAAGCTGTATCCGGAGCTAACGGAACTGTGACACCTGCCGGCGAAACTGTCTATAATGACGGGGAAACCGCTGTATATACAGTAATTCCGGCGGAGGGATATTTTATAGAATCGGTTAAAGTTGACAATGAGGATAAAACACCTGTCGGGGAAGTGACGACAGGGATAACGGTGAGTATTACTAAAGATGCAACCATTACCGCAAGCTTCGCAAAACTTGCGGAATATGTGAATGTAAAGCTTAATCCTGTTGATTCCGACTACGGCTCCGTGAGCGTGACTCCTGTAGGCAGAGTGAAGCAAGGGACTGAGATAAAAGTAGATGTAAACCCTAAAAAAGGTTATGATGTACGATCGATTACAATTAACGGTGTATCGAGGACTTCAAAAGATTCATATAAATTTAATGCCAATCAGGATACGATTATAGATGTAAGCTTTGAAACTGTGGATACATCCTCAAAAAATAAAAATGACAAGGATAAGGATAGCGACAGTCGTTCAAAATATACGATAAGAGGCTCAGCAGGCAATGGCGGGGATATAAGCATATCCAAAGAAACGGTAAAAGCCGGTAAGGACTTGACTGTTACAATCACGCCGCACAGAGGTTATATTATAAGCAGTTTAATAGTTGACGGAAAAGATGTGCCTGTTTCCACAAGTTATACTTTCAGAAAGGTGGATGCGGATCATACCATAATTGCGATGTTTAAGATAATGAATCTTTACGGAACCAATCAATATGGGGTAATGGATGAAAAAGTTTATTCCAACGGAGGAATGCCGATAAGCAGTACCTCATCGGGAATTTTCAGAGACGTGTCTGTGTCGAGCTGGTACTACCCTGCGATTCAATATATTCATAATATGGGGCTTCTTGCAGGTTTAGGAAGCACAAATTATTATCCTGAATCAAATGCATCCAGAGCTATGATTGTTGCATTGCTGTATAATAATGAAGGTGCACCTGCCGGAAATTATAATTCGGGATTCAGAGATGTAAATTCCGGCGGAATATATGCAAATGCTGTAAATTGGGCAGCAGCAAGGGGCATTGTCAAAGGAATAACGGATACGAACTTTGAACCTGAAAGCAGTGTTACCAGGGAGCAGCTTGCAACCATTATGTACAGATATGCAAGATTAACAGGACGTAATGTCGGGAATACCTCAGGGAATAAGGTTTCATCATATAAGGATGCAAATCAGATTTCCAATTATGCCGAAACGGCTATGAATTGGGCTTGCAATAACGGACTCATAGAGGGAAGGAGTCCTAATACTCTTGTACCTGACGGGACTACTACAAGAGCCGAGCTTGCTGCAATCATGATGAGATTTAAGCAGAATCTTTAGCAGGGAGTTTTCCAAATAATTCAATAAAATATTTGGAAAAGATATTGAGAAAAATTTTTTAATCAAAGCAATATCGTTTCCGGAGAATTTAAAAACCTCCCGACGGCGGGAAAATGAATTGCTCTCAAAAGTCAGATTTGATTATATTTGAAATTTGACTTTTGGCGGTAGGGCAAAATGTCGCCGGGAGGTTTTATTATTTGTTATATAAAGCTGTTCATTTCGATTATTTCAGAATTAATCCTACAGGGCAGTGATCCGAGCCTAATACCTCAGGATATATAAATGCATCCTCAAGTTTATCCTTCAAGGCGTTCGATACTACAAAGTAATCAATTCTCCAACCGGTATTTCTAGCACGAGCATTGGCACGATATGACCACCATGAATAAGCTTCTTTCTTGTCGGGATAGAAAAAGCGGAAAGTATCTATCAATCCGGATTCGATAACAGTTGTAAATTTAGCACGTTCCTCATCTGTGAATCCTGCGCTTCCACGATTGCTTTTGGGATTTTTTAAATCAATTTCATTGTGAGCCACATTCAGGTCACCGCAGAAAATGACGGGTTTATGCTTTTCTAATTTCTTGTGAAATGCAAGGAAATCATCTTCCCAGCGCATCCGATATTCAAGGCGTGAAAGATCGTTTTTTACATTGGGAACATAGACGGTTGTTATGTAGTAATCAGGGTATTCAAGTGTAATGACTCTGCCCTCGTGATCATGTTCA
This sequence comes from Anaerovoracaceae bacterium, assembly GCA_052169645.1. Classification (GTDB taxonomy): domain Bacteria; phylum Bacillota; class Clostridia; order Peptostreptococcales; family Anaerovoracaceae; genus JAIKWW01. The sequence goes on along the minus strand of JBQNCA010000001.1, from coordinate 33,523 downwards.
TCTATTCCCAGACCGTAGCTTACGGAAAGAGGTTCTTCCTTCGTGAAAATTGCTGTGCCGGAATAGCCTTTTTTATCGGCATAATTCCAATATTGATGATATCCGGGTAGATCCATTTCTATCTGACCTTCCTGCAATTTTATTTCCTGAAGTCCTATAAAATCAGGTTGTTCTCTTTCCATAAAATCCATAAAGCCTTTACCCATGCAGGCACGCAGTCCGTTGACATTCCAAGATAAAAGTTTTTTTGACATATAAAATTCTTGTATATTGAACTTATATGGAAGCTCTCAACATTTTCCTTTCTTTGAATTTATGAGTATATTTTTATATGCATATGCTGTGCAGCAGTAATTAAAATGACAACAGGAGCCTTTTAAAGACACTCACGCCCTTTGATAAAATAAAAATCCGAAACAGAGAGTTCGGATTTTTATTGGTACACCTTCAGGGGCTCGAACCCTGGACACCCTGATTAAGAGTCAGGTGCTCTACCAGCTGAGCTAAAGGTGCATATGATGTTTTTGGGTTGGGCTGTTTTCGTCATCAGCGTTATTTATCTTATCGTACAGTAAAGGCGTTGTCAATACATTAATATAAAAAATATTCATATTTCCGTGTATTTTTTCGTTTTTTTTCGGTACGGAGATTACATCAAATTTATAAACGGAACCCGTATCAAATTTATAGCTTAGATTGCCTAATCTACAGCATTCATATATAATAATATATTAGTAATAAGATTTATAAAAGTGACAGCAATATCTCAATAAACGGGAGAGTAGTATAGATGAAATGTAAAACGTGTGGAAATGATTTGCAGGTGGGAGTACGGGTCTGCCCCTATTGCGGGAGCTCCACAGCAACAAGTCGTTTATCAAAGGGTGAATTTAAATGGAATGTTCAAGATTTCCCGAAACCTCGAAAGCAAGGAGATTTCAGTGTCGATTGGAACTCCGGAAAGATTATGGACAAGAGCTCGCAGAAAATCTTTGACAGAGATTTGAATGAATGGTCGACACCCAAGGCGGAGGATATATTTGCATTTGGAGAAAGCGGAAAAACCAAAGCTGATACGGAGTCTGAATTAAAGAACAGTCACAAAGAAGACATTCCGGCATTCGATTTTTCATCAGTAAGCGGGAGCGATGATTTCAAGCCTGTTGGAACAACGGACGGCACTACAAAGAAAAATTTGAATCTCAGCGATGATTTTCTGTCATGGGGAAATGCGGATAGTAATAAATTTTCAATGGACGAGGTTTCGACGCAAGCTTCAGAAGAGACGGACAAAGAAAAGTCAGCTCCGAATCGTCCTAAGCCGTATACCGCAGATTGGAATTTTGAAGATGAGCCTGAAGCCACAGAGGATGAATCTTTTCTTTTTAAAAAATTTGATCCCGGTAAGATTTCCGAGATTCCGAATGCGGCAAATTCAATAAAGTCGGAAACGGTGGAGCATGATGAGCAATCCGTATTGGAAGAATTCAAAAAACTTATAAATGCTGAGCGTAACAAGGAAGCGGAAAAAGAAAGCTTCTCATATATGTCGGATGATGAAATAAATGAAGCGAACGCTGTATTGACAAGAGCCGAAAAGCTCAAGGCATCGCCGGAATTCAGCTTTTCCAGTCTTGAAAATGAATATTACAGATATTGTGAAGATAACGGAATAGAACCTGCAAAGGACAAGTCAGGAAATAAGGAAGTTGAAATCAAAATAAATGAGCCTTCGGGAACAAAGGTTACAGTTAAAACTCAGGAGATTGATTTAGCGAAAATCAGATCCGAGGATGATGTAAAGACCAGAGAAGTTGAGATTGACAAGCTTCGTCAGGGACCGAAGAACGTGCAGGTTTCCGTAGAGGTTAATTCCGCATCAGGCAATGCTTCAGTGGAAGTTACCCGAAACCATGACGGGGCGACTATCGTAAAAACCGTGGATGAAGCTGCTGATGAGGAGCATGTATATATAGATTCAAATTCTCGTGAAAAAGTTGAAAATACAGGAAGCGAGGCTTTTAAGGATGAAAAATTCTGGAATCCTCATTCAAACTCAACATCTCGTATGACCATAACTGATATATTCGGACCGGAAGCGCGGAAAATCATGGGTAAGCGCAATAAATCAAAGAACGGAGATCGAGATATAAAGGGAATGGTGCAGAAAAATCTTGATGATTCATTGATGCTTGATATTAAACCTGAAGACATAGCTCTTTCCGCAGAGCAGACCAGAGAACTTATGCTGGCGAATGCGGAAGGATTGATAGATGAAATTCCTGATTTCGAGCCTGATATTGATGAAACTGATATAGAGAAAGATATAGAGGCTGTAGATGAAAATATTGTTGAAGAAACATTCGAAAAAACGGAGACAGAACCTGATATCGTTACCGGGGAAGCTGCTTCGGAAGAAGAAATCGAAGCTGAAAAACTCACCGCAAGCGATACAGGAAGCTCTGAATCTGCCGGAATCGGCACTGCAGACGGCGGCATTGGAGATGAACTCGAAGCTGAAACGTCGTCTGAAGAAAGTAAAGAAGCAGACGAAAAAGCTGAAGAAGGCTCAGAAGAAGCTGAATCGAAGGCTGAAATATCAGAGGAGACAGGAGAATCGGATTCGAAAAACGAACAACGGGAAGAGCAACTTTCTGAAGAAAATCCCACAGCAGAAGAATCAAATCCCGAATTTGTTGAAGACGGAGAAATCCGAGAATCAGAGTCTGTCTTACCGACTGATGAAATCATCTCCGACTCTGAAGGGCAGACCGAATTTGATAAGAATCCCGGCAAAAATCAGATCCGAGATACGCAGGAAAAACCGTTAAGGACAGGCTTTACAAAGTCGGTTAAAGTTATAATCGCAGTGTTGACAATACTGTTGGTTATGGAATTTGCCGTGATAGGCATCAAGCTGTTTGCATCGGGATCTCAGGCGGATGTATTTATAGATCGTGTAGAGGATCATATAATAGGAATTTTCGATAAGAATGATAATTGACCTCTCGTGAACTTAAAGTAAAAATCGGCATGACTTCTACCAACACGCCTTGGTGGCAGTGCATGCCGTTTTTCAAATATATGGACGTATTTTGGAGGAAATATATGGAACGAATAAAGTATATAAATCACAGGAAGCGAAGATTAGCCGCAGCTATATCCATTGCTTTAATACTTCTGGTGATAGCATTTTTCAATACAATGGTAAATTTTATTACCGATTATTGGTGGTTTAAGGATTTAGGATATACGGAAGTATTTTTTAAAAAGCTGTTTACAGAGCTCAAGATAGGTATACCTTTATTTATATTTCTTGGAATTATTACGGAAATATACCTACTCACTATAAAAAGAAATTACTTGAAAAAGCTTGAATTTTCTGAAGGAAATGCTTCAATAAAGTCGATGAATCGCTTTACCGCACTGATTAGCGCAGTCTTTTCCGGAATTATGACAGTATTCATGACAACAAGAATTTGGCAAGAGGTTCTTTACTCGATAAACAGCACTTCATTTGGAAAGGTCGATCCGCTGTTTGGAAAAGATATATCTTTTTATGTATTTAAAATGGCTTTGATAAAAACAGGCAGCAGCTTGGGAATGACTCTGGTAATGGGCTTTTTTGTCATTACAGCACTCTACTTTTTATACCTTATAAGCGTACGCAGACCGGATATCATAGATGAAGTGAATTTGGAGGATGATGAAAAGGTTATAAATACTCCGTTCGGACCGATAAAAGCTCATAGAACCGAATCACACCTTGATACAAAGAATATCTCTCAGTTGGCAATGGTTGCAGTGAGACAGCTCGTTATAACGGGGGTATTTTTCTGTATCATGCTTGCGGCAATTTTTTTTATCAAGCAATATGATTTGCTGTATTCGGACAACGGTGTGGTAGTAGGTGCAGGTTATACCGATATACATATCACTCTGTTGCTCTACAGAGTGGAATTTGTCCTCGCTATAGCTTCAGCTATAGCATTGGTAGTATTTGCACGCAAAAAGCAGTATCGCAGGATACTGATGCTGCCGGCGCTTATGATAGTAATATCCTTAGCATTTTCAGGAATAGGGATGGCAGTGCAGTCGCTTATAGTTTCAGGTGATGAACAGGATAAAGAAACGCCGTACCTGAAAAGCAATATAGAATTTACTCAGAAGGCTTATGACATTGATAAAGTAAAGGATATGACTTTTAAGGCGGATGCGCCGCTTACAGCGGAAAATATTAAAGCAAACGACGGTACTATTTCCAATATCCGTATAAACGATTTTGACCCGTCAAAGCAGTTTTACAATCAGACTCAGAGCTTGAGAACATATTATAAATTCAATGATGTTGATGTTGATCGTTACATTTTGGACGGGAAATACACTCAAACCTTCCTCTCTGCCAGAGAAATGGAGAGCTCAAATCTCGGTGATGTGTCGTGGCTGACCAAGCACTTGATATATACTCACGGTTACGGTGTAACACTTTCACAGGTCGATGCCATTACTTCAACCGGGCAACCGGAAATGTTGATTTACAACATTCCGCCGGCATCCTCCACTGAAGATCTAAAAATCACTACACCGGAAATTTACTTCGGAGAATCTACAAATGAATATATAATTACGAACACTCACGAAAAGGAATTTGACTATCCAAACAGTGACGGAAACGTATATACAAAATATGAAGGTAAAAACGGAGTAAAGCTCAATATGTTCAAGAGGCTGCTTTATGCTATAAAAGAAAGCAATATACGAATATTGGTATCTTCAAATATAAACAGCGATTCAAAGATTCTGTATGAAAGAAATATCATGCAAAGAGTGAATAAGATAGCACCTTTCCTGACATATGACACAGACCCTTATATAACGATATCGGACAGCGGAAAGCTTTATTGGATAATAGATGCATATACAACAACAAACAGTTATCCGTATTCCGAAAGCACGAAGCTTAGCGAATATACAAGCTTCAACTATATTCGAAACCCTATAAAAGTCGTGATAGATGCTTATACAGGAGAAACAAATTTCTATAAAGTAACGGATGAACCGATTGTCAGTACAATATCAAAGATATATCCTCACCTTATAAAGGATATTTCCGAAATTCCTGACGGATTGGGATCGCACATAAGATACTCCAATACCTACTTCAATATTCAGGCAAAAATGTATCAGCGTTACCATATGTCCGTAGTTGATGATTTTTATAAGAATGAGGATAAATGGAGCATAGCAACCGAGGTGTACGGTCAGGATGAAAAGAATATGACTCCTAACTATTATATAATGAAGCTGCCGGGAGAACAGCACGAAGAATTTATAAGCTCAATTCCTTATACTCCGAACAGCAAGCGAAATATGACAGGGCTGCTCGTAGCTCGAAGCGACGGGGATGCATACGGTGATCTGATACTGTATCGTATGCCGAAGGATAAAGTGATTTACGGACCGATGCAGATTGAATCGCAAATTGACCAGAACACTGAGATCTCAAAGGAGTTTTCACTTTGGAATTCATCGGGGTCAAAATATTCGAGAGGGGATATGTTTGTAATTCCTATCGATGATGCTCTTTTATATGTGGAACCGGTATATCTGGAATCTTCCAACGATACAAGTCTTCCTGAAGTTAAAAGAGTGATTGTCGCATTCAACGACAGGATAGCATATGCACCTACACTTGCAGAGGCACTGGATGAACTGTTCAACATGGGAGATGAATATGTGGATGAAAATACGGCTTCCGCAGGAGAAACTAATGGCGATGCTCAGAGCGGAGAAACGACATCGGGAGAAACTCTGTCGTTGACGGAGCTTGCAAGTCGTGCCAATGAGGCATATAATAATGCGGTAAAAGCGCAGCAGAGCGGCGATTGGGCGGCTTACGGCAGATATCTCAATGAACTGCAGGGCTATCTGCAGCGGATGAATGACGAAGCGACAGATAATGCGGCGGCTTCCTCTGCCGAATAGATGAATTGAAATACTGTGCTGCTTATGGTGCGGTTAAATACGGGAGGTATAAGGGAAATGCTCGATATTAAGAGAATTCGAGAAGATTTTGATAATGTAAAAAGTGCTGTTGAAAAGCGTGGTCACGGCGATTACGAAATCGGCAGAGCTGTTGAACTGGATGATAAAAGGCGGGATTTGTTAGCTGAGGTGGAAGCACTCAAGGCGAAACAGAATAAGGATTCCAAGCTGATTCCTCAGATGAAGAAGGCCGGTGAGGATACTGCCGAACTGATGGCTGAAATGAAACAGTTATCCGTTCGTATCGGTGAGTTGGATGAACAGGTTAAAGCCGTGCAGTTTGAACTTAGAGATTTGCTTCTCAGCATACCCAATACACCGAATTCGGAAATTCCGGAAGGTGCTGATGATACCTGTAATGTCGAAATCAGAAAGTGGGGGGAGCCGAGATGCTTTGATTTTGAGCATAAGGCTCATTGGGATATAGGAACTGATCTCGGAATATTGGATTTTGACAGAGCGGCAAAGCTTTCAGGTGCAAGATTCACAGTTTATAAAGGTGCGGGTGCGAGGCTTGAGAGAGCCGTTACAAACTTCATGCTCAATTTGCATACGGAGGAGCAGGGGTATATGGAGATTCTGCCGCCGTTCATGGTAGGACGTGAAGCGATGACAGGAACAGGTCAGCTACCTAAATTTGAAGAAGATATGTACCATATTGAAGATACGGAATTATTTTTGATTCCTACAGCAGAGGTTCCTGTTACAAATCTGAGAGCCGGTGAGATAATGAACGGGGATGAGCTTCCTCTGAATTATACGGCATATACTCCGTGTTTCCGTAAAGAAGCAGGCTCTGCAGGTCGTGATACGAGAGGACTGGTACGACAGCACCAGTTTAACAAGGTTGAAATGGTGAAGTTTGTAAAGCCGGAGGACTCCTATAACGAACTGGAAAAGCTGACAAATGATGCAGAGGCGGTACTTCAGAAGCTGAACATCCCGTATAGGGTAATTGTGCTTTGTACGGGAGATGTAGGCTTCAGTTCGGCAAAGACATATGATATAGAGGTATGGATGCCGAGCTACGGAAGATATGTAGAGATTTCTTCATGCAGTAATTTTGAAGATTTCCAGGCTCGTCGTGCAAATATAAGGTTCCGCAGAGATCCGAAGGCAAAGCCGGAATTTGTACATACGCTCAACGGTTCAGGTCTGGCGGTAGGCAGAACGGTTGCTGCAATAATTGAAAATTATCAGAATGAAGACGGTTCGATTACCGTACCGGAGGCTCTTCGAGGATTTATGGGTACCGACTGTATCTCAAAATAGCTGAAAAACTGTTATTACATGGGGGTGGCGATATGTCCGTAAGATTGGAAATCGGTGACAGACTTACATTAAAAAAAGCTCATCCCTGCGGCGGTAATAAATTTGAAGTTATACGGGCAGGTATGGATGTCAAACTGAAATGCTGCGGCTGCGGTTCTCAAGTCACGATTATAAGAAATAAGCTCGAAAAAAATCTCGTAAAAATAAATGCTGATTGAGATATCGACAGTGTAAAGGAATTTTACCGAAGCTAAATATTGCCGAATTATATATATTCGGGGAAGCGGTATAGGTCGGATGTGCGTGTAAAGACCGCCATATACGCTGATAAATCAGCGTGTATGGCGGTCTTTTTCTTTTGTTGAAACTTAAGTAGCGGATTCGATGAGCGAAAGCGAAGAAGAATCAAAGAACCATCGGCTTAGCCGCCGGCTCTTTGATTTTAAAAGATTGATGACGTACACGGATATATGTTTTAAAAGATCAGCCTGCACCGTAGACCCCATTCCACCGATCGTTTTCATATTTCCAAACACTCCCTTCGGAGTCTACGTATAACTTATAAACCGAAGGTATGCATTTGAGGTCGTCACCTACTGAATCTATGTCAAATACCCAACCCCAGGCATATGTGTAGGACTCACTGTCAAGGAACGGCTCATCGGTTCTGAAAGCGAGACGAGGAATTTCAGCTGTATCGGAATTCACCATATCCTTCTCATAACGCTGTATGCGTTTATATGCATCAAGTAATGTATATATATGTTGGTCATGTATATCGCTGAATGCGCCGTTAAATTTTTGATTTACAAGATCGTAGATATCCTGTGGGGCATTGGCAGGGCTCGGCTGACCTATTATGACGGCATTATGTTTTTTATCCCACCTTACCTGACAGGCAAATGCCTCTGCAAGATATCTCACAGGCGCATATGTCCTTCCGTTCTTTATAATCGGAGCGGTGTCCATTGAAACCACGGCATTGACATGATCTATGGCTTTTCCTTCGGAATTAAAGGTATCAGCTTCTACAGTATAGGTTTTCTTTCCTATGGTGAATCTTATAGTTTGCTGAATATTCAGAGATTTTTCGCCTTCTTCCGTCTGTATAGATACATTTCCTCCTCCGGTAAATGATGCCGTGCGATTTTCAGCATTCCATATAACACTTAATTCCATAGTATCTGCAATGGTTTTCAGAGGACAAAGGGTGCGATTGTTGGCATCTATAAAGGGATATCCCAGACTGTTATTGAAAGTAACCTTCTTCGATGTTCCGTCTTGAAAAACAGCTACTTCGATAGAACTGTTTGCAGCAAATACCGGTGTCTGAACGATACAAACAGCCAAGATACAGGAAATCGCAATAATGTTTATAATTTTCTTTTTATGTCGTTTCATTAAATCGATCCTCCTTACTGACAGAGATTTATGTTTTTAGTTTAATATAAGCATATCAATTATTTAAATAAAATACATCCTACATTTGTAGGGTGCAGATATTAAAACACATCAATTTTGAATTTTTATTTTATTAATACTAAGAAAAAATCATGGCGTAAATAAATTTAAATGTCTTTTGATTCAATGTGTGGTAGCAATTAAATTGTTATAGTATAAATAAAGTGATTTATATCACGATTCGAAAATATAAAGTTTATATATGATAAATGTTGTTGACAAAAAAAATCAAGGTGGATATAATAGCGTCAATATAAAAAACAAATGCAATGACGGAGAATTGAAATATTTGACGCATCACAGAGAGCCGATATATGCTGAGAGTCGGTATGCAGAATATCGTCATCTCACTCCCGAGCAGCATCTCTGAACATCGCAGCAATGTATATAAATGTACATAATAGAAAGCAGCGTAACTAAGAGATGACGGAAGGCACCGTTATCACAGCTGACAGCCTGACAGGTTGCCGAGAGATCATGGCATACATGATAAGCAGGGTGGTACCGCGGTAATTGAATTATCGTCCCTGAAGTCGCAAGAGCGGCTTCAGGGATTTTTCAGTTTTTCAAGCAAGTTCGGATATATGCACTTATTAAAAAGGATACAGCGATTTGATAAGTTTACAATCAACGGGAGGATTTATATGAAAAAGATAAAAATATTTGACACGACACTTCGTGACGGTGAGCAATCTCCGGGATGCAGCATGAATTTAAAAGAAAAGATAGAAATGGCAAAGCAATTGGAAAGATTGGGAGTCGACATTATGGAAGCCGGTTTTGCCGCATCATCGCCGGGGGATTTCAAATCCGTAAAAACCATTGCTGAAACTGTTAAAAATTGTACGGTTGCAAGTCTTGCCCGTGCCGTACCCAATGATGTTGAACGAGCAGCTGAGGCTGTCAGGAATGCAGTATCTCCACGGATACATACATTTATAGCAACATCTCCGATTCATATGGAATATAAGCTTCTCATGACTCCGGATCAGGTTGTGGAGAGCGCGGTTGCGATGGTTAAGTATGCAAAGAGTTTCGTATCCGATATAGAATTTTCCGCTGAGGATGCAACCAGAAGTGATGTGGAATTTCTTGCAAGAATCTTCGATGCAGTTATAAAGGCAGGCGCTGAAACCATAAATATTCCCGACACCGTAGGCTATATCACTCCGGATGAATATTACGATTTTATCATGGCTATTCGTAAGGCATGCCCTGCATTGGATGATGCTGTTATTTCGGTTCATTGCCATAACGACCTCGGTCTCGGTGTCGCAAATTCGTTGGCGGCGATAAAAGCCGGAGCTACGCAGGTTGAATGTACGATAAACGGAATCGGAGAACGTGCCGGGAATGCATCATTGGAAGAAATCGTGATGGCGCTGAATACAAGAAAGGATGTGCTTAAGGCGGAAACGGGGATTGTGACTACGGAAATTATGCGTACCTCGAATCTCCTCAGCCGTATAACAGGAGTAAAGGTTCAGCCTAATAAGGCTATAGTGGGTGAAAATGCATTTGCACATGAAGCAGGGATACACCAGGACGGAGTTCTGAAAAATAAAGCCACTTACGAAATAATGACTCCTGAATCAATAGGTATCAATGAAAAGAGTCTGGTTCTCGGTAAACATTCAGGAAAAGCAGCCCTGCGTGCGAGGATAAAGGAGCTCGGTTATGATATAACAGATGACGAGCTGGAGAACGCATTCGTGAAGTTCAAGGATATTGCGGATAAGAAGAAACATGTGTATGACAGCGATATAGAGGCTATGCTGACTAAGGAAACTATTAACATTCCACGCACTTATCAGCTGGATAAATTCGTTACAAACAGCGGAAATACAATAACTGCAACAGCAATAGTCAGTCTTATAAAGGATGACAAACGGATAGAAAAGGTAGCAATAGGCGACGGACCTATAGATGCTGCGTTTAATGCGATAGAAGATATAGTCGGGCGAAAGCTGCACCTTGAAGATTATCAACTCAATTCCATTACGGAGGGAAAGGATGCGCTCGGCGATGCTACGGTAACTATCAGTGAGCCTGTCAAGGGAAGGAAAGATGAAAAGCCTATTATAACAAGAGGCAGAGGATATTCTACAGATGTTATAGAGGCGAGCATCACGGCATATATAAATGCGGTAAATAAACTTTTATATGAAGAAAGCGAGCGAAGTTCATTCGCAGGATGAGAAGACGGTATATTCATATATTTTTTAATTTAAAGTGTTTTCAATATTAATAAAAATTCAAATATCTGACGGATACAGGTATCTGATAAAAGAGATGCGCATAACTTAAGAACCGGATTAAATATAAAAACAGAAGGATAAGTTAGGAGAAAAAACTATGGGAATGACCATGACACAGAAAATCCTGGCAGCTCATGCCGGATTGGATGCTGTAAAGGCGGGACAATTTATAGAGGCAAGCTTGGACGGGGTGCTGGCAAATGACATAACCGGACCGGTGGCGATAAAGAATTTAGCGGAAATGGGGGCGAGCGAGGTTTTTGACAAGGACAGAGTTTTTCTCGTGCCTGATCATTTTACGCCTAATAAGGATATCAAGGCGGCTGAACAGTGCAAGGTTCTGAGAGAATTTGCCAGAGAACAGGATCTGACCAATTACTTTGAAGTAGGCAGAGTAGGTATAGAGCATGCATTATTACCGGAACAGGGGCTTGTGACCGCAGGGGATGTAATTATAGGGGCGGATTCCCATACATGCACATACGGAGCACTCGGAGCGTTCTCTACGGGCATGGGTTCTACGGATATAGCTGCAGGTATGGCGAGAGGGATATCATGGTTTAAGGTTCCATCCGCATTGAAATTCGTTCTCACAGGAAAGCCTAAGGGATATGTGGGCGGAAAGGATATAATTCTTCACATAATCGGGATGATCGGTGTTGAGGGGGCAAGGTATAAGTCCATGGAATTTACCGGAGACGGACTCAGATATCTGAATATGGATGCAAGGCTGACCATGGCGAATATGGCGATAGAGGCGGGCGGAAAGAACGGAATATTTGAAGTAGACGAGATTACAGCCGAATATTTAAAGGGTCGTTCAAAGAGAGAGCCTAAGGTTTATGCGGCTGATGAAGACGCTGAATACGATGAAATTTATACGATAAATCTTTCAGAGCTGAAACCTACGGTTTCGTTCCCGCATCTTCCTGATAATACCAGAACTATAGATAAAGTCGGCGATATTAAAATCGATCAGGTTGTGATAGGCTCCTGCACCAACGGCAATATTTCCGATATGGGCACTGCAGCTGAAATTTTAAAGGACAGACAGGTAGACAGAGATGTTCGTTGTATCATAATTCCGGGAACTCAAAACATTTATAAGGAATGCATACAACGTGGTTGGGCTGAAATCTTTATAGATGCCGGAGCTGTATTCTCAATGCCTACCTGCGGACCATGTCTCGGAGGACATATGGGAATATTGGCTGCAGGTGAGCGTGCGGTTTCCACTACGAACAGGAATTTTGTAGGACGGATGGGACATGTGGAATCCGAGGTCTATCTGGCAAGTCCGGCTGTGGCTGCGGCTTCAGCTGTAATGGGTAAAATTGCGGACCCTCATGCGTTGTAGAAAGGAGAGGAATATGGGTTTTGTATATAAATACGGAGATAATGTTGATACTGATGTTATCATTCCGGCAAGATATCTTAATACCTCTGACGAGGCGGAGCTTGCAAAGCATTGTATGGAAGATATAGATGCGGAATTTGCAGGGAATGTAAAACAGGGAGATTTCATAGTGGCGGATAAGAATTTCGGCTGCGGATCTTCAAGAGAACATGCCCCGATCGCCATAAAAGCAGCCGGAGTAAAATGTGTAATAGCGGCTTCTTTCGCCAGAATTTTTTTTAGAAATTGCATAAACATCGGCTTGCCTATAATGGAATGTCCGGAGGCTTCCGAAAAAATAATGCCGGGAGATGATATTGAGGTGGATTTTGAAACCGGTGTAATAACAAATATTTCAAAAGGAGAAAGCTATCAGTCCGAGCCTATGCCTGAATTTATACGGGCACTGATTGCTGCTAACGGACTTGTGGATTATACAAAAAGCAAGCTTGCCGATTCGTAAAATATGAGTAAGATTGTTAAAAGTGAATATACGATAAGATTGAAAATATAAGATATACACGAGATATATTTTTTTAGATAGCTTTTACAAAATAATTTTTTACATAGCAGTTAAAGATTAATAGTCAAACGCAAATTAACGATTGGAGCAAAAAATGGATATAAAAATTGCAGTTATAAAGGGTGACGGAATAGGTCCTTCGGTAGTGGATCAGGCAATTCTCGTGTTGAACAGAATCGGCGAAATATACGGACATAAATTTGAATTTGAAGAGGTGCTTGCGGGAGGTTGCTCTATAGATGAATACGGCAAACCGTTGACTCAAAAAACTATAGATGTATGCAAGAACAGCGATGCGGTTCTGCTCGGAGCTGTAGGCGGACCTAAGTGGGATGAACAGCCAAGTGAAAATCGTCCTGAGCGTGCGCTGCTCGGACTGAGAAAGGAATTGGGGCTGTTCGCCAATATAAGACCGGCTATGATGTTTGACGAACTCTCTGATGCTTGTCCGCTGCGCAGGGAACTGGTTGAAGGCGGACTGGATTTTGTTATAGTCAGAGAGCTTATCGGAGGTATCTATTTCGGAGAAAGAGGTTCAAAGCAGACCGATATGGGAATGGCGGCTTATGATGTTGAGCAGTATTCCGAGGGAGAGGTAAGGAGAATCGCAAGAGTTGCATTTGACATGGCGATGAAGCGCAGAAAAAAGGTTACGAGTGTCGACAAGGCGAATGTGTTGGACAGTTCACGTCTCTGGCGCAGAGTTGTCGAGGAGGTTGCGGCAGAATATCCTGAAGTCGAGCTGAATCATTTTTATGTTGATAATGCGGCTATGCAGATTATCAGAAATCCTCAGCAGTTCGATGTCATCCTTACAAGCAATCTGTTCGGGGATATATTGTCGGATGAAGCAAGTCAGGTAACCGGATCTATAGGAATGTTGCCTTCCGCATCGCTCGGAGATGGGGGGTTCGGAATGTATGAACCTATACATGGAAGTGCCCCGGATATAGCAGGCATGGATATTGCAAATCCTATGGCGACTATACTTTCTGTCGCAATGATGCTCAGATACACTTTCGGACTCGGGAGTGAGGCTGATGCAATAGAAGCGGCAGTAGGCAAGGTTTTAGCTGACGGGGTTAGAACCGGAGATATAGCGGCTGTAGGAGATGCAAGGACCGGAACCGTTGAAGCGGGAAGGCTTATTGCAGCAGCTGTAAAATAAATACCTGCTATGAGATTTACCGTTCCGGTTGTTGCCCTAATTTACGGGGTGGTAATCTACAATTTTTCTATGTCCTTAGTCTTCTTCGAAAAAAGATTATGCCGATATACATATTGATTTTTCAACATATATAGCGGGGTTTGCACATACTGTTTGTCAAATCGCTGTACATCTTGATTTCTTAAATATGTATAGCGAGTTTTATCTATACTTTTTTCTTTAACTCTCGAAATATAATATTTTCAAAAAATAATAAACGGCATATCCTCATAGATGTCATCTGTAGGGATATGCCGTTTGTTGCGCTATAAGATAAGCTATCTGCCGTTTTCACTAAGCAGTTCCTGCAGATACGCAAAAATATCGTGAGGAAGCATGCCTGTCTTGCTCAATTTGCAGGCACACCTGTCCGCAGCAGCGCCGTGAAGCCATACTGCGCATATAGCAGCTTCTGCAGCGTCCATTCCTAGAGCCAGAAAAGAGCCTATCATCCCTGCAAGAATGTCACCGCTTCCGCCTCTTGCAAGTCCCGAATTGCCGGAAGCATTGCGCCAGATACGCCCTCCGGGAGAGGCTATTACTGTGCGATGATCTTTCAATACGGTAACGCATTTATTATCAATTGCAAAACGTACGGCAACCTGTTCTATATTAGCCTTGACCTCTGCAACTGAAAGATTGCAGAGCCGAGCCATTTCACCGGGATGAGGAGTAACTATCATAGGAAAGCTTCCGACGGGGCGAGGCCAGTCGGAAATTTTGAAAACAGCTTCTTCTCCATATAGCTTTTTATCGGAAGCGGAGCGAGTATATACATTGTAAGCAGGATCCTCAGAACGCTCTATAGGATGTGAAAATAAGGGTGCCAGAGCGTTTAAGGCATCGGCATCAAGAATAACACCGCAAGGGGCCGAATCGACGAGATGACGTACAAGCTTCACAGTATCAGGATTGTTTCCCATGCCCGGTCCCATCATGAGTGCAGTATAGTCATTCTGCAGCTCGGTTGAAAGAGCCTCTGCCATTTCAGCGGAAATGCCGCCGTAATCGGACATTTGACATGGGTAAAGTATGCATTCCGGCAATCTGCTTTGAACGGAATGGAATACGTTTTCAACAGAAGCGAGTTCTGTAATACCACAGCCTGTACGAAGTGCCCCCTCCACAGCGAGAGCTGCCGCACCTCGGAAACGGTCGCTGCCTGCAACACATAGAAGCTTGCCGTAGGTTCCTTTGTGGCTTTCTTCTATGCGGTGCGGCATGTATGACCAGACCATTTCTTCGGTGATATCGATAATTGATTCATTAATTTTTTCAGACATGTCAAATATCCTTTCTGTTTTTTGTTTATTCCGCCAAAAGGTTATTTACCCGTGCCGTGTACACTTATAGAACAGATCTTCTACGATTCGTGGATGCTCAGGTTTATATCCTTTGAAAGCGGCTCTGCCGTACAGCTTTTATTAATTTTATTTACATTTGTTAAAATCATTTTTGAATTTCATGTATTAAAATATCATTCATATCAAGGATATCAAAAAAACTACATGAAATCTACATACGGATATCTCTACTATTATGGTATAATTTGCGTCAAGTACCTATTCATAGTAGAATAAATAAAGTGAAAATACGAAATCATCAGCGGTATATGCTTGAAACGGCAGAGATATACGGAGGTGCGATATGGCTGAAAAAAATAAATCAAAATCCGGTGTAAATGTGGAAAAACAGATAGTGGACGGGATGCATGTGAGGACCTACACTTTGAATGAAGGTCAGGATACACTTTTCAAGGTCATGTCGGAGGCTGAGATCGAGCAGGCTGAGCGGGATTACGACAGGAAGCTTCAGGAGGAGGCTAACCGTAAATTTCAGGAAAAAAATCGGGAGATGGAGCAGAAGCTTATGGATGAGCTTGCCGAGGAAAATTTTAATGCCTCGGCGATTCCTATAGAAGGGGCTGCGAACAGTATTGCCATAGACACCGAATATATTGCAGAGCATCTCGACAAGATAAGTAAGGATGACCGCATAGTATGCATAGGTGACAGTATAACCTACGGAGCACAGGTTGAAGGCTCTCAGACATGGATTGGCAGGCTGCGCCGTGAAGAAGAAATAAATCTTCTCAATTTGGGAATGGACGGTGATACCACCGGTAATATGTTGGCGAGGTTTCATGAGCATGTTATAGATTTGAACGCAAAGGCTGTGCTTATAATGGGAGGCGGCAATGATATAATGGGGCAGAATCCGGTGGAATATGTTACCAACAATATCGTAATGATGACACAGATGGCGCTTGATAAGGGAATTATTCCTATAATCGGAATAGTGCCGGAGCCTGATCACAAGAAGGTGCCGGATGAGTGGAAGGTATTGATAGATTATAATGCTTGCCGTGAGAATCTTCTTATTTACAAAGAATGGCTGCTGGTATTTGCTAAAGCCAACTGTATGCCTTATATAGATTTTGACACCGGAATGAAGACGAAGCTCAGGGCGGGATACGGCAGATATTTCTTTGACGGACTTCATCCTAATCCGGCAGGTCATAAAATTATGGCAGCCATTGCCAAGGAAGCATTTATAGAAATGGGAATTCTTAAAAAAGCTTCGGATAAGATAGACGAAAAATTCTCTCTGTAATAATTTAGGAGGAAGTATCATGTATGAAGAACTTAGAAAGATAATAGATGAGAGTCAAAACATCGTATTTTTCGGAGGTGCGGGAGTTTCCACAGAAAGCGGAGTTCCCGATTTTCGCTCGGAAAACGGACTGTGGAATGCCAAGACCCGATTCAACAAAATGCCTGAGGAAATCGTAAGCCATTCATTTTTTATGAAGCGGACGGATGATTTTTACGAGTATTATATGGAAAATTTGATCTTTCCCGACATAAAGCCGAATGCCACCCATTACGCACTGGCAAAGCTTGAGGAGCAGGGTAAGCTTAAGGCTGTAATCACTCAAAATATCGACGGACTGCATCAGGCAGCCGGAAGCAAAGAGGTATATGAGATTCACGGAACCATTTCAAGGGCGCACTGCATGGATTGCGGCAAGAAATATTCACTCGAATATACCTTGGATAAATCTCATTGGAAAAAAGGCGGCTATACACCTCTTTGCAGCTGCGGAGGTGTTGTGAAGCCGGATGTTGTACTTTATGAAGAAGCTTTGGACGATGAGCTTACCCGCAAGTCGGTACAGGCTATCGAACAGGCTGATACGCTTATTATAGGCGGAACCTCGCTGGTCGTATTTCCGGCGGCAGGTTTTATACAATTTTTCAGAGGAAAACATTTAGTGTTGATAAATAAACAGGAAACGGTGCTCGATGCCAAGGCGGATTTGGTTATACACGATTCGTTGGGAAAGGTTTTTTCCTCAGTTGTTGACGGCATCGAATATGCGCCTGTAGAGGTCAAGCTGAAAGGACAATAAGCCCCTGTCAGGTGTTTAAAAATAATTTATGGAGGAATATTTGTTGTAATGAATATACTTGTATCAAATGACGACGGTATAAATGCCGAGGGTATAAGGGTTTTGGTAAAGGCTCTGTCGGAAGTGTCCGGTGTGAAGATTTATGTGTGTGCTCCTGACGGAGAGCGCAGTGCATCAGGACATGGGATAAGTATGACGGTGCCTATAATGCTTAAAGAGGAAAATATAGACGGTGTAGAATGGGCGTATGCGCTTTCGGGAACACCTGCGGATTGTGTAAAATTCGCTATGCGTCATTTGAAAAATTATCACAATGTGATTATAGATGCGGTGTTTGCGGGTATAAATCACGGAGGTAACATAGGCAGTGATGTATATTATTCGGGGACACTTGCAGCTGCAGCTGAAGGAGCCCTTTGCAATGTACCTGCCGTAGCGGTATCCGTAGGTACACATCATCCAACCTCCGAGATGCTAAATAACTGCAAAACGGTAATCAAGGATGTTGCGGGACGCATTATTTCAGAAATGGAAGCAAGGAGCATTTTGAATATAAATTTTCCTCCAATACCGCCGGCTGAGATTAACGGTCTTAAAGTTACGAGATTGGGACCTCGTGAATATGATGAAAAATTTGAGCTTCTGGAAGATCCCAAGAAAAGAAAATATTATTGGTACTGCGGAGATGTCGTTGTATATGAAGGTTTGCCCGATGAATTGGATGTAATGGCTCATCAGCAGGGATATGTAACCGTGACTCCGTTGAGGCTGGAGCTTACAGATTTTGAGCTTAGAGACAGGGTTTCCGACTGGAAGCTTAAAATATAGATTATAACGCTTGTTATATAAAATAATGGAAAGGATTTGCCATAGGGCAGAAAATCGATAGATATGTATTTATTTGAAAATAAAATTTCATTGGAACACAGAGAAGAACTGGAACGTTTTTTGAACAGGTTTCCTCATAAGACTTCGGGATTGACCTTTACTTCTCTTTATATGTGGAGGGAGGTAAATCAGTTTTCATGGGAAATTATAGATGATTTTCTTTGTGTAGCGGGAAGCAGCAACTTTGAGGGTTTTGAGGAAGAACCGTTTATATTTCCGTTGCTGCCGCTTGAGGGAAACTGTCATCCCGGCAAATTGCGTGCGGCGCTTGCTCGAGTTATTTTGAAATTCAGGGAAGAGGGCTATCCTTTTGTAATGCGACTTGTGCCGGATCATATGGTTGAAAGCTATAAAGCTGCATTTCCCGGTAAGATGATATTTGTTCAAGATAGACCCAATCATGATTACGTCTATACGACAGAATCATTGGCAACGCTCAGCGGTAGGCGTTTTCATAAAAAGAAGAATTTAGTGCATCTGTTCGACCGTGAATATCTCGGACGCTATGAGATCAGACCCATGTCTTCAGAAATAGCTGAAGAAGCGATTGAGCTGCTCGAATATATAGGGAATAAAAAAGACGTGGACGGTTTTGAACGTGATATGCTTGACATGGAAGCCGGTGTTCTCGGAGAAATTCTGCCAAGCTTTGACAGTCTCGGATTTGAGGGAGTCGCTGTTTATATAGACGGAAAGCTGCAGGCGTATGCATTCGGCGCCCGGCTTGACGATGAGACCGTAGTAGAGCATATTGAAAAAGGAAATATAGAGTTCAAGGGTATCTATCAGAAGATAAACAATGAGTTTTGCAAGCTTATGAAGGATAAGTATAAGTATGTGAATCGGGAAGAGGATATGGGACTGGAGGGATTACGCCATGCCAAGACCTCTTATCGTCCTTGCAATATGGTTGAAAAGTATATTGCTATGATGGCTGACGACAAAGAAGCTATACTGCGGTACAGCAATGTGGATCCGTTGGCGGGAAATGAGCAGCTTGATAAGTCTGTAAATATGTGACGAATCAGAATATATAATGTGAATTAAGTAAATGTGTTAAACAAAGCTTTTGGACTGGATCCTATATTTAACAGGGTGCAGTCCTTTTTTATTGTGCCGTTAAAATTATACAAACAGATCATTTGAAAAAATCAAGATTCTACATAAAACGAATCGAAATTTACCATTTAAAATTCAGATTGGAATGATAAACGATTACAGCTGATGAAGCTTCAGGAATATAGGGATTGCCCGCTGCAACCGTGTCCGAGTTCATATTTATATAAGGTTAGGAATAAATAATTCTATGTATGCTTTCAAAAATATAATAGTGAAATTATTAACAGTATAAAAAATCGCAAAATATTAATCAAATATTACATCTGTGAAATAACACAATGGTTGTTATGGATAATAAACATAAGTGGATAGTGTTAATGAGAAAAATTTAAGTCATGTATAATTTTCAGTATAGAGATATATATGGATTAAGAAAGATTACCCCGAGTCTTTGCTTATCCTGAAACATCTCAGTTCGCTATTTCATTAGTATCTCAAAGATGATGTTTCGAGTATGAGACCTCGTGAAAAATAAGACAAGCTGCTTATAGGAAATTTCACAGGTGCGAACGAAGCTTTGAGTTTAATAAATTTCACCAAACTAATATTACGTGAGATAAGGAGGTAATATCTAATGGCAATGATGGAATCCATTGGAAAAGGCTTTAGTGAACCTACAGACAGAGTCAAAAGGCTGAAGAAGGAAATCGTTGAGGCCATGCCGGTAATTGAAACGGAAAGAGCTCGATTAGTTACAGAAGCGTTCAGGGAAAATGAAGGACTCTCACCGATCATGAGACGTGCGAAGGTCATGGAAAAGCTTTTGAACAAGATGCAGATTACTATTCGTGACGATGAACTTATTGTAGGAACGGCTGCGGAGCATCCGCGTTCATCGGAAATCGGAATAGAGTTTTCAGTTGACTGGCTTGAACCTGAGTACGACACTCTCGCAACGAGAGACAATGATGCTTTTATTATCACGGAAGAAGCTAAAGCGGAAATGCTTGAGCTGGCAAAATATTGGAAGGGCAAGACTCTGAGTGAATATGCAATGTCGCTCATGACTCCTGAATGCCAGGCTTGCCAAGATCATGCCGTATTCAATGTAGACAACTACAAGCTTGCAGGAGTCGGTCACTATGTGCCTTTCTGGGAAAAGGTCATAGAAAAGGGCTATAGCGGAATTATCGATGAAGCAAATGATGAAATCGCAAGGCTTGATTACACGCAGCCTGATGCAATTGCTAAAAAGCAGTTTTATGATGCAGTAATCATAACCTACAGCGCAGCGATAAACTTTGCTCATAGATATGCGGCAAAAGCGAAAGAACTGGCTCAAACGGAAATCAACATTCAAAGAAAAGCTGAATTGGAACAGATCGCAAAGAATTTGCAGCGTGCTCCCGAACATGGAGCAACTACGTTCTGGGAAGCTATACAGGCATATTGGCTCACAAATGTAATCATACACATAGAGTCCAATGGCCACAGCGTATCTCCGGGACCGTTTGATCGCCAAATGATTAAATACTACAGAAACGATCCGACTATCACTAAGGAATTTGCTCAGGAACTCATAGATTGTCTGATGATTAAATACAGTGATTGCAACAAGGTAAGAGACAGTATCTCGGCTGCGGCGTTTGCCGGATATACCTTGTTTGAGTTGATGACTGTAGGCGGAACGGATGAGGACGGTAACGATCTTACAAATGAATTGAGCTACATGGTTTTGGAAGCACACGCTCATACAAGGATGCCGTCACCGTCAATCGGCGTTAGAATCGGAAATCAGACTCCTGACGAATTCTTATATCGTGTATGCGAGACGATTCGTTTGGGAACCGGTATGCCTAATGTATTTAATGATGAAATCATTATTCCGGCACTGGAAAACAGAGGTATTCCACTCAAGATTGCTCGTACTTATTCGCCAAGCGGCTGTGTAGAGCCTGATATTTACCATAGAGAGTTCGGATGGCACGATGCAGCTTCCTTCAACAGTGCGAGAATCATGGAAGCTACCATGAATAACGGTGTTTTGTACAACGATCAGCTCGGACCTAAAACAGGCGAATTTACAAGCTTCCGTAACATAGACGAAATCAAGGAAGCTTATCAGAAGCAGATGGCGTACTTTGTATCTAAGATGGTTGAAGCTGACAATTGCGTAATGAAAGCTCATGCGGATCAGGCACCTCTTCCGTTTGAAGCGCCTTTGATCGACGGATGCATTCAGCACGGAAAGTCAGCTGAAGAAGGCGGTGCCTTCTGGAACTTTACAGGACCTCAGACATATGGCTTTGTAGATTCGGGGGACTCTCTCTATTGTATTCAGAAAAATGTATTCCAAGATAAGAAGTTCACATTGGCTCAGCTGAAAGAGGCTGTTGATAATAACTTCGGCTACACAGGCGGTCCTGAAGGGGGCTCACAGGAGCTTTCGATAGGATGGCAGTACGGTCCGGGTGCGAATAACAGCTGCCGGGATTCAGCCGGGGCTATAAGTGACAGTCAGCTTGAAGCGATGATTTACGAAAAGGTAAAGGAAATGCTTACAGGCACAGGCACTGTGAATATGGAACAGCTGAAAAGAGAGGTTGCAGCTTGCGGCAACGGCTGCGGTACTGCGGCGTCAGGACAGGAGTGCCCTGAGAAGTATGCGATAATTCATAAGATTTTGGAGAATACTGAAGGTTATGGAAATGATATTGACGAGATTGATGAATTTTCAGTATTCACAGCAAAAGCATACACCTCGGAGGTTGAAAAATATACGGACTATAGAGGAGGTAAATTCCAAGCAGGAATTTATCCTGTATCGGCAAATGTGCTGTACGGTAAAGATGTCGGTGCTCTTCCTGACGGAAGGCTGGCAAGAACACCTCTTGCAGACGGTGTATCTCCAAGAGCCGGTAAAGATACTAACGGTCCTACGGCAGCTGCCAATTCCGTATCCAAGCTGGATCATGCAAGTGCATCGAACGGAACACTTTACAATATGAAATTCTCACCTTCAGCATTGTCCGGCGATGAGGGGCTGAAGAAATTTGCGGCATTGATTCGTGGATATTTCCGTAGAAAAGGTATGCATATGCAGTTTAACGTAGTAGATAAGCAAACCCTGATAGACGCTCAGAATCATCCTGAGCAGTATAAGGATTTGGTTGTTCGTGTTGCCGGATACAGTGCGTTCTACACAACTCTTGCTAAAGAGACACAGGACAATATCATCGCTCGTACGGAAATGAACTTCTAAAGAGCGTAAAACGGTACTGTTCTAAAAAATCAGGAGATTTTGCAATGGCTATACCAATTGATTACAAAGCCAAAGGTGTGGTTTTTGATATTCAGAGATTTTCATTAAATGATGGACCGGGCATACGGACGATAGTATTTTTAAAAGGTTGTCCGTTATCCTGCCGTTGGTGCAGCAATCCGGAATCACAGGAAACAAAACCTACTATTATGTATGATATCAGAAGCTGTATACATTGCGGAAGATGCATAGAGGCTTGTAAGCATGGGGCATTATCGGCGGATTATCTCGGTTTTGTAGATCATGATAAATGTGTAGGCTGTGGCGAGTGTGTTACTGTTTGTCCGGCAGGAGCGCTGATTTTGAAGGGAAAAGAAATGACAGTTGAGGCGGTAATTCGTGAATTGAAAAAAGACGAGATTACCTATAATACTTCAAACGGCGGTGTTACATTTTCCGGAGGAGAGCCTCTGGTTCAGTGGAGGTTTTGCACGGAATTGCTTAAGGCTTGCAAATCACAAGGGTGGCATACAGCTATAGAAACTACAGGGTATGGAAGCGAGGAAGCTGTAGAATCGGTTTTTCCGTTTGTAGATCAGGTTTTGCTCGATTGTAAATCGACTAATGATGAAGTACATAAGGCAAATACCGGTGTAACCGGTGAACTTATCAGAAAGAATGCAAAACGTATAACGGAGCTGGCATACACTATAATCAGAGTCCCTACTATTCCGGAGGTCAATGCGACGGAGGGAGACTTTGAAGATATCTGCAGATATGTGAAAACGCTCAACGGCGTAGATATGATACACATTCTCCCGTATCATACTATGGGCATGAATAAATACAAGATGATGGGAGCCGATTATAGAATGTCTGAAGAAATACAACCACTGGAAGATGACGATGTACTCCCTTACAAAGAAATTGTCGAGAAAAACGGCTTTAAATGTCAAATAGGGGGATAGTGACCGGAAGGAGGTGAAAACATGGACGATTTAATTCAAAAGGTTGTAAATCAAGTAAAAAATGAAATGAAGGAAGAATCACGACCTGCATCAGAAATTTTCAAGGATGTAGGGGTGACAGAATTTGTAGGAACGGCTATGGGACCTACTATCGGCTTGGTTTTAGCAAGTATGGATGCAGGTCTTGCAGAAAAAATGGAGCTTGGAAGATTTCGTTCAATAGGTTTTATCGGCAGCAGACAAGGCTTTAATCCTCAAGCATTTGCCGTAGATGAGGCTGTCAAAGCGACAAATGTTGAGGTAATTAAGGTTGAAGCACCAAGAGATGATATGGGCGGAGATGGAGCCTCGTCATATTTTGTTATCGGAGCCGATGATGTATCTGATGTTAGAAGGTGTGTTGAGCTTGCACTGAGTCAGGTGGAAAAATATTATGGCGGAATATGGGCCAATGAATACGGGCATCTGGATATGCAGTGGACAGCAAGAGCCAGTGATTGTCTGGCAAAGGCATTCGGAGCGGAGGTCGGCAAAGCCTTCGGCGTCATCAATGCGGGACCTACGCCTATCGGAGCGGTTCTTTCCGATATGGCGGTTAAAGCGGCAAATGTAGATATAGTCGATTACACATCGTGTACAAGCGGAAGCGGATTTTCATTTGCTAATGAATTTACGATGACAATTACCGGAGATTCGGGAGCGGTACGCCAAGCTGTGAAATCTACTATAGAACCGGGCAGAAAAATTTTGTCCGGCTACGGCGGTGAGGCTGAGTGTATGGGTGTTCCATATTATTAAAGATAAAAAAGTGGCATAATGCCTGTTAACAATTTCAATAATAATTTTTTACACTTAAATGGAGGCAAAAAATGATGTATGACGCTTTAGGAATGGTAGAAACTCGGGGATTGGTAGGTGCGATTGAAGCAGCTGATGCCATGGTAAAAGCTGCTAATGTTACACTTGTCGGAAGAGAAAAAATCGGCTCCGGACTGGTAACTGTAATGGTACGTGGTGATGTAGGTGCTGTAAAGGCGGCTGTAGATGCAGGTGCGACTGCTGCAAGAGCGGTTGGAGAGGTCGTGTCCGTACACGTTATCCCACGCCCGCATTCGGATACCGAGCTGATAATTCCTAAAAGAGATTAACGGAGATTATAGTAAAGTAAAAGTTACGGTCTAATAATTGTATTGACCGCACGCAAGGGAGGAGAGCAATTATTTGCTCTTCTCCTGAATGAAATGAAATTTATTATGTATGAAAACATATAAATTCAGTATTCAAATCATGTACCGCTACAGCAGGAAAGGAGAATATACATTATGGATGAAGCATTTGGAATGGTAGAAACTTGCGGGCTTGCTACGGCGGTTACGGTAGCGGATATTATGGTAAAAACCGCAAATGTGAAGCTCCTTGGCGTAGAAAGAGCTAAGGGACAGGGATGGATAACAGTAAAGATAACGGGTGATGTAGCCGCAGTTACAGCTGCAGTGAAGGCGGGTATTGCAGTTGGAGAAACCTGTGGAGATTATGTGTCGTCCAAGGTTATTCCAAGACCTGAAGCATCAATCAGACAAATTTTTATGCAGCCCGACCAAAGCGGTGATTGGGCGGACGATTTTGAGAATGCCACATTGGCAAAGTCCGGTGATAAAAAAAAGGATGACAAAGAAAAGGATATTGATGTCGAGCAGGATTCGGGCATCGAGGAAAAGGTGACGACAGATGAAGTCACAGACGAAAACAGGGAAGCTGACAAAGCAGAGAATATAAATATAGAAGAAAATATAGCTGAGAATGAAATAAAAGCTGATCGGGGAAAAGTAATCGAAAATGAACAGGTAATAAATGACATTAAGTCTAAAAATAAATCGAACAAGAATAAGTCGAAATAAGGGGAATCGTTATGAAACTTAACAGCCTTATGAAAATAGATATATCTGTACGTTCAAATTACATAGATGTTGAGGATGTACTCAGAAGATCGAAGTCGGCATATGAACGGTTCAGGGGTTTGACTTTGAATCAGCGAAAAGAGATTATCATCAAAATCAGACAAGCATTGATGCCTATGGCAAATAAGCTCGCAAATATGGAAATGCAAGAAACCGGCATGGGAAATGTCCGTGATAAAATCATAAAGATATTACTTGCAATACAGAAAACTCCGGGAGTGGAAGATCTTACAACTGCTGTTACTACCGGCGATAACGGTATGACTCTTTATGAATATTCGTCTCATGGATGCGTATGTGCGCTCACACCGAGCAACAATCCTTGTGCTACGATTATTTGTAATGCTATAGGGATGATAGCGGCGGGTAATTCCGTTATTTTTATACCTCATCCGAGATGTGAAGGATCATCATCGGATACTGTAAAATTAATCAATGAAACAATATATAAAGTATCCGGAATAGAAGATTTGGTTATGTCGGTTACACAGGTAAGCAATGATGTTTCACAGACGATAATGAATCATCCCGATGTAGCTTTGATTGTAGCTACAGGCGGTGAGGAAAAGATTGATAAGGCTCTGTACAGTGCGAAGCGTGTGATTGCCGCAAGCAACGGAAATCCTGTAGTGATAGTTGATGAAACAGCGGATATGGACAAAGCGGCAAAGGATATCATTGAAGGCGCTACATTTGATAACGGCCTGCTCTGTCTTGCAGAAAGCAATATTATAGTTGTAAATGCAGCGGCGGATAGACTTATAGAAGCTTTGAAAAGCAGAGATGCTTATTATTTACGAGATTTGGATGAGATTATGCAGCTTACAAAAGCGACAGTCACATCAGATATGTCTATTAAGAGAACTATGATAGGGAAAACAGCCAATGAAATTCTTAAAGCTGCGGGTATCAATGTCAACAGATATGTGAGTTTGATTGTGGTCGATACATTTAAAACTCATCCATTTTCTACTTGTCAGATGCTTATGCCGCTCATACCTTTGATTAGAGCGGATGACTTTGCCTCGGCACTTGATGCGGCGGTTTTTCTTGAAGGAGGCTGCAAGCACAGCGCATATATTCATTCGCAGGATATATCGCATTTGGATGAGGCTGCCAACAAAATGAGAACTTCCATTTTTGTTAAAAACGGGTCGTCTTTGGTGGCGTTAGGTTTGCAAGGCGACGGCAATACCAGTTTTACAATAGCCAACAGAACCGGAGAAGGAGCAACATCGGCAAGAGACTTCTCAAGAAGAAGGAAATGCACACTGACAAGCGGTTTTCACATACGATAAATTGATCTTTGATATTGTTGAATAAGAAATTACAATATGTAAATTACGGATTTAGCCTTATAATTATAGAAATAATGCACGTTGCAAACTATAGAATTAAGAGGATATATTATGACTAAAGACGGATTATCAGCAATAACGGAAGCAGCATATAATAAAAAGCCTGAATATCTTCAATATATAGACATTGAACGTCTCAATTATCTTATGACAAAGATAACCGAGGCTACGGGGATGGGAATTGCTGCGTGTGATTATACAGGGGTGCCTGTTGCGGGAGCTGTAGGGTATTGTGAATTTTGCAGATGCGTTCAGACAAATAAAGAAGGTAAAAGAGTATGTGAGGCTTCGACTGCAATTGGAGAAATACAGTCGGCTACAACCCACAAACCGTATATTTACGTTTGTCCGCACGGATTAATGGAGGTATCCATACCTATTAACGTTGACGGCAAATTTATGGGAGGCATTGTTGCGGGGCAAATATTGTGCCACGACATTCCGGAATATGTTACACGTGTAGCTTCAATATTTCCTGCGGAAGTAATATGTACGGACAAGTATTCTGAAGAAATGAAAAAATGCACAAGCATGACATTCGAAGAATTCAGTGCAACTGCGCAAATGGTTTATGCCATGCTTACCGAATTATTTAATGCAAAGGTCAATATTGAGGTGGATAGCGGTGAAATAGCAGATGTAATTAATGAAAATGAAAAGCTTAAAAATTCTATTCAAAAATTAGAGACTGCAAGGCTGAAATGCTTGGTAAAGACTAAATTTCTTCTCGGGGCGCTTTCTTCGATAGCGAACAAGGCTGCTATTGAAGGCGCAATTGAAACTAATGAGATGGTCGGAATACTTTCTGAATTGATTGAGGATTTGATTGTACAGACGGATACAGACAGTTTTTTATGTGATGAAATGCGAATTATTGAACGCTATCTGATTTTACAGCAACAAAAAATTGATGATTTGGAATTTGAAATTCGCATTCCGGAGGAAGTTAAGCTTTATAGAGTTCCTACAATGCTGATTTACCAAATCATTGAATATTCTGTAAATTGCGGATTGCTTTATAAAGAAAGTGTTAAGAAATTGCTTATAGAGGTTACCGAAGATGAGGAATTTTTAAATATATCCGTTTCAGATAACGGACTCGGAATGAAATTTAATGAAGTCAAAGCTATGTATCCGCAGATAATGGAAGAATATAGCATACTTGGAGATAAGAACAACGGTATTCAGATGCTTAAAGAACGTATAAAACTACTATTTGGGGATGAGTGCAAATTAAGTATAAGTATGCACAGAGGCAAGGGAACATATTTCATGCTGTCCCTACCTATATCATTCGCGAAAGGAGATGAATAGCGGTGTATTATGTTCTGATTGCTGAAGAAAGCAGGTTGCTGAGTTCAGCGCTTACCAGCATTGTTTCTCACAATGAAGGGTTTTCTGTCGTCGGAGTGGTAAATAACAGAGAGTCACTGCTGGAAAAATGCAAATCAGAAAAGATAGATATCTTATTCATGAATACTATATTGAACGGGCAGAGCAGTATCGACATAGTCAGAGAAATCGCTGAAAACGATGCTATAAGTACAATAAGTATTTATATAATTTCATTTATAAGAAATGATTTGAATATTAAATCGTTTATAAAGCTCGGGATTGAGGATTATTTGAATCTTCCGTTAACTTTTTCAAAGGTCGGAACGGCTCTTACATTATATAAGGAAAAAAATCAGAAATATTTTGAAGATCCTTTGATAAATGAAGTCCTTGCCGTTATTGAAAATCGGGATTATGCGGATATTTACAATTGTGCTTGCAATATTATTGACGAGCTTGAAAAATCGGACTCGAAAAATTACGGCAAAAGAATAATGGATATAGTTAATGGAATTAAGCATCAGGTAGAAATAAGATGTGCCGTAAATATGGATTTCAAAAGTCGATTTCCTGTTGAGAAAGCGTTATCTCGTGAGAAGATATACTGGAAACTATGGTTGACCGAGATATTGGATTTTGCGTTACAGAGTGAGGCTGTGTATCATTGCAACAGCTTGCAAAAGGTATTTGATTTCGTGGAGTGTTGTCTTTATGAATCGGTTAAGCTGGAGCAAATTTGCAAGGAATGCAATATAAGCGAGGGATATCTAAATAAAAAAATGCGGGAATTTATGGGTGTAAGTACCATGGATTACGTCCAGCGTAGAAAATTGTTGGAAGCCAAGAAGCTGCTGAGCTTTCGAACATCAATGCTTGGCGATATTGCATATGAACTCGGCTACAATGAAAGCAGTTATTTCAGTAAGGTATTTAAAAAATATGAAGGCATTGCACCTATTCATTTCAGAAAATTAGTGAAGGATAGAGCAAATTAGCATAAACAGGATAACTCGTTTTAGCTTGCGATTAGGAGAACACTTATGCATATCGGGAAGGTAGTCGGTCACCTGTGGTCGACTAAAAAACAGGATTCATTGACAGGAATGAAGCTTATGATTATTGAGCCTATTGATCCTTTAAATAATTGTAAAGAGCGGCTGCCCTTGGTAGCGGTTGACTCTGTCGGTGCCGGCATCGGCGAAATTATAATTTACACAACAGGCAGCTCCGCCAGAAAAGCTGTGATGAATCAGGAGATACCGATAGATGCCGCTATTTTGGGAATAGTGGATAATGTGGAATTATAAAATCAAATTTGTTCAATGCTGTGAATAATTGGAACTGTATGGAGGTGGGGCTATGCAGATAAATTGAATAAAACGTCTATGCCAAGGAATACGGGGTATGAAGAAATTATGGTGTCACCATTTGTCGGATAAGAGCTTTATATAAGATATGGTGTTAAATTTTCAGTAATTTTATTATAAGAAATGTGAGGTATTAAAGATGGCTATTTTTACAAGAAAAGCAAATGAAGGCGAAAAAAAATGGTATGAAAATAATGCCATATTCTGGGAATGTGGAGTTTCTAAATTTGATTATACGTATGATCATGATGAAACCTGCGTAGTTTGCAGCGGCTTGGCTGAAATAACCTGCGACGGTCGTACAGTAATCCTTGAGCCGGGAGTTTTGGCGTATTTTCCTAACGGTTCTGCATGCGTCTGGAATATTATACAGCCTATAACAAAGTATTTCAGATCATAGACTTTACAGATAAAAACAAAGAGCAGGGATTTTCTCCGTCCTTGCCGTTAACATACCTTTGAAAATTGTAGATAACAACGAAAAATAATTCTGTACATACTGCCAGTCGGTTTTGTACAGAATTATTTTTTGCATATTAAAAATTTATATTTTGTATTCGGAAAAATGATTTTTTTTACACACTCGTCAATAATGGAGATTACAAATTGATAAAGGTGTTCAAGAATATTACATATAAAAGCATGGATTTTTCAAAGATGAATCATAAAGGGCAACCGCATTTTACACGTGGAGAATTGGTAAATTATTAACGATAAAATTTAGTGTGATATATACTTAAAAAATAAATTGTAAAGTGAAAAGTTTGACAGATTTTAGAGTTGCTTATTCAAGAGCAGGCGTATGAGAGGAGCTGTGAAACGACGTTTTGTTTTACAGAGTGATTCTTGCATGCTTTTCGAAGAATCGCTGAGCTTTTTCACGTAAAGTCTTACTATATATCATATATAAAAGCTAAATTAAGGAGGTTTTCAGTATGAACAAGGTACAGAACGGCTATACACTGTATAAGCGTAGATGGCTTGTACTTCTCGCTTTTATCTGTTGCAATATTGTACAGATTTATGTATGGACAACTTTCAGTTCTATAGTAACGGATGCGTGGAAATTCTACGGATTTACCGACGCTGCAAGCGGAGAATTCGCAATGAGTGTCGTCACACTTGTATTTATGATTGGAATGATTACTTTATCCGTGCCTGCCAGCTTGGTATTTGCCAAAATCGGATGGTATAAAACCGTGTCAATTGCAGCGATTGTCGTCATGCTGTTTACCTTAATGAGAGGATTTATCGGAGATACCTATGCGGGAATGATGATTTGTGCGTGCGGAGTATCTGCTATGCAGCCGTTTATGATTAATGCATTCGGCATAATTGCGGCTAATTGGTTCCCACCGAGTGAAAGAGGTATTGCCAACGGGTTAGGAATGGTGTCGACCTATATCGGCGTTGCTCTGGTGCAGTTCGGAGTTCCGTGGATGATGTCTACATTCGGGCTTGATATACCGCAGGTACTCAAGGTGCTCGGCTTTGCAGCCATTCCACTCTCACTGTTTATTGTATTTATAGGAAAAGAAAAGCCTGATACACCGCCATGCGCTGAAGAATTGGTCGAACGTGCAGACTGGAAGGAAGGCATGAAGTCGCTTATGAAAAACAAGCAGTTTATGCTGGCATTATTGATATTCTGGTTTATGCAGGGAATTTATTTTGTATTCAGCACGCTTATCGAGCCGATACTTCAGTATCTGAACGACAATTCGCTTGACAGTATGTTCATAGGAACATTAGGAACCATAATGACAGTCTTTGCAACGGCTGCAACACTTATTTTGCCTATCATGGCGGACAAGTCTAAGAGTAAGAAAAGATTGCCTATGGTGCGTGTATGCGAGATCGGAGCACTCGCAGGTTTGATATTATTCTTTGCAGGACACGGCATTGGAATGCTGATAGTGGCTTCAGCATTTATGGGTGTATTCCTCATGGGCGTAACTCCTGTATTGTTGGTACTGGGGTATGAAACCGCTTATCCTGTATCGGAGGGCATCACGGAGAGTCTTATGCAGCTTGGAGCTAACGGATTCGGAATGATTTTACTCCTGTTTATAAATGCTGTATTCCAAGGGTTACACGGAGGAACGATGATATTCCTTTCAGCTGCTATGGCTGTTGCGGTTGTCATGGCGTTCTTTATTAAAGAGAGATCTGCAAAAGAAAGACTTCTCGAAAAATAAAAGCAATAAATATAATTATTCTGTTAGTAATATTATACCTATTAAACAGTGCAAATTGGATTTTCCCCTTCAGCCCGCTCTACAGACCGTGGCTTCATCCTGTTAAATATGTAATAGGATATTGCATTTTGAGTGTTTTTGATGCCGGCGATGACTGTTTAATAAATGTTGCTTGTATGGGAATATCATATATTATAACAATTCAGCTTTGGAAGCGGAGGAATCGAAATTTTCAGGAGCTGAGCGATATTTCAAATTAAGTAAATATTATAAATAATGAGGATTGGATAAGTGAACTGAACCCCAAAAGTTAGACACTAAACGAACTTTTTGAGGGATATTTCAAGGTGCTGTTCCAATCCTTTTTTATGTACAAAAGTCGGATGAACCGACAAATAAGATATTTTTAAATGGAAAGTTGTAAAATTAATTGTACGTAATCTTTGCTTTTTTGATGTACAATTGACAAAGAAGGTTTATAATAACATATAAATAGTTACTTTTGATAATATTTTATAGTATTAAATTTTAATATTTTTTCCAAATTATACACCAAAATCAGGAATAGGTAACTTATATGCAAGATATAATTTATATTTTAAAGAAGATTCTTACAACGCTAAATTAGAAGTACATAATTGATTATGAAACTGAAATTAAATACAGAAATTAGTATTGAACCGGGAGCTTATATAAGAACCATATTGGTATATTGCACAGCATTGATAACATATCAAGCTTTAGTTATAGGCATAGACACCTTGCTGTCGGTATATGTGTTCCATGATTACTATACGCAGCCGCTTCGTACCTTGACGTATCGTATAAGCGAAATGGGTGCATGGTTTTTTATGGTTATAGTTGGGATTCTATATGCGCGAATTTTAATTAAAAAGCAAAAATTGAATATAGAAAATATGCAATTTAAAAATCAAATAATAAATATAATTATTCTGTTAGTAATATTGTACCTATTAAACAGTGCAAATTGGATTGACCCCTTCAGCCCGCTCTACAGACCGTGGCTTCATCCTGTTAAATATGTAATAGGATATTGCATTTTGAGTGTTTTTGATGCCGGCGATGACTGTTTAATAAATGTTGCTTGTATGGGAATATCATATATTATAACAATTCAGCTTTGGAAGCGGAGGAATCGAAATTTTCAGGAGCTGAGCGATATTTCAAATTAAGTAAATATTATAAATAATGAGGATTGGATAAGTGAACTGAACCCCAAAAGTTAGACACTAAACGAACTTTTTGAGGGGTATTTCAAGGTGCTGTTCCAATCCTTTTTTGATCAGTAATTCTGAATATTGCCCAAAACGTTAAAAAAATAACGAAAATTTTAACCGGACGGAATGTTTTATTTATTAGAAGCATATAAATTATAAATAAATTTCGATTATAATTTGGCAAAATCCATACCTTAATATCGAATGGCGGATAACAATCAGATGTGATACGCCTGTAGGATTTTATATTGATAAATTTTTTAATCCAATAAAAATATAATATTACAGTAAACGGCTATAATATACAAATAAAAGCAG